>CALRXI020000080.1:0-3290 GCA_943372125.1 Brevundimonas vancanneytii | reverse complement strand
ATCCAGCAGGGTCTGGGCTCCACCCTCGGGCTCCGAGCTGTGGCGACCCACGCGCGACCCGGGCTTGGGCTTCTTGCCCGCGGCAAAGTCGTCGATAACCTGGGCCATGGTTTCGGCGGTCAGGTCTTCGAAATAGTAGTCGTTGATCTGGGCCATCGGCGCATTGGCGCAGGCCCCCAGGCATTCCACTTCCTGCCAGGTGAAGCGGCCGTCGGCGCTCAGCGTGTCCTTGGGACCGATCTTGGACTTGCAGACGGCCATCAGCTCGCCCGCCCCGCGCAGCCTGCAGGGCGTGGTGCCGCAGACCTGGATCAACGCACTGGTGCCCACCGGCTCCAGCATGAACATGGTGTAGAAGGTCGCGACCTCCAGCACCCGGATATAGGGCATACCCAGCAGCTCGCCGATGGCGCGGATTGCGGGCTCGGACACCCAGCCCTCCTGCTTCTGGACCAGCCACAGGATCGGGATCACCGCCGACTGACGGCGGTCCGCCGGATATTTGGCGATCCACCAGTCGCACTTGGCCTTCGTCGCCTTGGAGAAGGCGAAACTGTCAGGCTGAACTTTGGCGAGACGACGAACGCTCATCGGTCCACTTCTCCGAAAACGATGTCGAGCGAACCCAGGATGGCGCTGACGTCGGCCAGCATGTGGCCACGGTTCATCCAGTCCATGGCCTGAAGCGAGCGGAAGCCCGGGGCCGAAATCTTCACGCGATAGGGTTTGTTGGTGCCGTCGGACACCAGATAGATGCCGAACTCGCCCTTGGGCGCTTCGACCGAGGCATAGACCTCGCCCTCGGGCGTCTTGAAGCCTTCGGTGTAAAGTTTGAAGTGATGGATCAGGGCTTCCATCGACCGCTTCATCTCACCGCGACGCGGGGGCACGACCTTGTTGTCCTCGGTCATGACGGGCTCGCCGGGGCAGTTGCGCAAGCGATGGATGCACTGCTCCATGATATGCACCGACTGCTTCATCTCTTCGATGCGGCACAGGTAGCGGTCCCAGCAGTCGCCGTTCTTGCCGACGGCGATGTCGAACTCCAGGTCGGCATAGCATTCATAGGGTTGCGACTTGCGCAGGTCCCACGGAATGTCCGAGCCGCGCAGCATCACGCCGGTGAAGCCCCAGTCCAGAGCCTCCTGCTTGGACACCACGCCGATGTCGACGTTGCGCTGCTTGAAGATGCGGTTCTCGGTGACCAGCGACTCGATATCCTTCAGCGCCGCCGGGAATTCCTGGCACCACCGGCCAATGTCGTCGATCAGCGCAGGCGGCAGGTCCTGGTGGACGCCGCCGGGCCGGAAATAGTTGGCGTGCAGGCGCGCCCCACAGGCCCGCTCGTAGAAGACCATCAGCTTCTCGCGCTCCTCGAAGCCCCAGAGCGGCGGCGTCAGGGCCCCCACGTCCATGGCCTGGGTCGTCACGTTCAGCAGGTGCGACAGGATACGCCCGATCTCGGAATACAGCACCCGAATCAGCTGAGCCCGGTACGGCACGTCGATGCCCATCAGCTTTTCGATGGCCAGGCAGAAGGCGTGCTCCTGGTTCATCGGCGACACATAGTCGAGACGGTCCAGGTAGGGGATGTTCTGAAGGTAGGTCCGGGCCTCCATCAGCTTTTCGGTGCCGCGATGCAGCAGTCCGATGTGCGGGTCGACGCGCGTGACCAGTTCGCCATCCAGCTCCAGCACCAGACGCAGCACGCCGTGCGCGGCCGGATGCTGCGGGCCGAAGTTGATCGTGAATTTACGGTCGTCCAGCGCGCGCGCGTGGTCGGTGCGCCCGTCGTGGGGCTCGTCGAAAATGTCGGTTGCGCCGATCGGTGGGGTCAGGGCGGTCTCGGTCATGCCTTGCCTCCTGACGGCGCATTGCCCGCGACCGCCGCGGCCTGGGCGGCCTTTTCGTCGCCGGGCAGGATGTCGGTCGGATATTCCGCACCCTCCCAGGGGGACAGGAAGTCGAAGTTGCGGAACTCCTGGGTCAGCTTGACGGGCTCATAGACCACCCGCTTCTGCTCCTCATCGTACCGGACCTCGACATAGCCCGTCATCGGGAAGTCCTTGCGCAGCGGATGCCCCTGAAAGCCATAGTCGGTCAGCAGACGGCGCAGATCGGGGTGGCCCGAGAACAGCATGCCGTACATGTCGAACGCCTCGCGCTCAAACCAGTCGGCGCAAGGGAAGACGGAGATGACGCTGGGCACCGGCTGGACCTCGTCGGTCGTCACCTTGACCCGCACCCGCGCGTTCCGCGTCATCGACAACAGGTGATAGACGACCTCGAACCGCTCTTCTCGATCCGGGAAATCCACGCCGCAGATGTCCAGCAGCTGATGAAAGCCGAACCGGTCCTTCAGCACCGTCAGCACATTCACGATCGCGTCGCGCTCGGCGATCAGCGTCAGCTCGCCGAACGCCACCTGGGCCTGTACGCCCAGCTCGCCGACCATCTCCGCGCCCAAGGGCGTCAGAGCGGTCTCGATCTCCTGCAGTTTCGCCAGCGCGCTCATCGCTCGATCGTCCCCGTGCGCCGGATCTTCTTCTGCAGCTGCAACAGGCCGTACAGCAGCGCCTCCGCCGTCGGCGGGCACCCCGGCACATAGACATCCACCGGCACGACCCGGTCGCAGCCGCGAACGACGCTGTAGCTGTAGTGATAATATCCGCCGCCGTTGGCGCAGCTGCCCATCGACAGGACATAGCGCGGGTCCGGCATCTGGTCGTAGACCTTGCGCAGGGCCGGGGCCATTTTGTTGGTCAGGGTGCCGGCGACGATCATCAGGTCCGACTGGCGCGGGCTGGCGCGCGGGGCCATGCCGAACCGCTCCATGTCGAAGCGCGGCATCGACGCCTGCATCATCTCGACGGCACAACAGGCCAGGCCGAACGTCATCCACATCAGCGACCCGGTGCGGGCCCAGTTGATCACGTCGTCCAGCGAGGTGGTCAGAAAGCCTTGCTCGCCCAGTTCGGTGTTCACCGCCTCAAAGAATTTGTCATGGAGGGCGGGGTCGTAGCCCTCGACCGACGAACGCGCGCCGGTGCCGTACAGATTGGTCGGCAGCAGGCTGGTGGGGCCAGACGGCGGAGCGATCACTCCCATTCGAGAGCTCCCTTCTTCCATTCGTAGATGAAGCCCACGGTCAGCACGCCCAGGAAGACCAGCATCGACCAGAAGGCGAAGATCATCTCGCCGCGCGCCAGATCGAACATCGACACGGCCCACGGGAACAGGAAGGCGACTTCCAGGTCGAAGATGATGAACAGGATCGACACCAGATAGAA
>CALRXI020000079.1:0-4366 GCA_943372125.1 Brevundimonas vancanneytii | reverse complement strand
CAAGGCGGGTCGCTTCGATCTTCAGGGCGACATCCGCGCCAGGGGCGGGTCCACTGCCGGGATCGTCGGTGGCCTGCTCGGCACCCAGCCCCGCGTCCAGTTTCAGGCGGCGCGTCAGCTAGATGGAGCGATCCTGCTACAACGCCTTCAGGCGGACGGTCAGGGCCTCAAAGTCACAGGTTCGGGCGGACGCAATCTGCTGGGCGGGCTCAGCTTCCGGGGCAATGCGACCATCACCGATGCTTCTCTCGTGCAACCCGGCGCGCGGGGCGCGTTCGGCGGGCCGATCACCGCCTCCATGCGCCGCACCGGCGCACCCTGGAGCCTGACCTTCGACGGGCGCGGACGCGGCCTGTTCACCGGCCAGGAGGAACTGGATCGACTGCTGGGACGTACGCCGCGCCTGCAACTGACCGGCGGCCTGGACGGCGGTCGCATCTCCATCCAGCGCGCGGCCCTGACGGGGGCCCAGGCCAGTGCCAATGCGCGCGGCCTGATCGAGGGCAACGGCCAGCTGCGGCTCGCCCTCGACTGGAACGCCCGCGGTCCGTTCGGCGTCGGCCCGGTCGCCATCGATGGAGCCATGACCGGTGACGGGGCCCTGACCGGTACCCTGGCCGAGCCCCGCGCGGACCTGAAGGCGCGGTTCGACCGCATCGCCGCCGGACCGCTGGACCTGACCCAGGCCAATCTGGCGCTGACCTTCCGCAAGGGAGCCGATGCGTCCGACGGCAGTATCGCCATCACGGCCCAGTCCAACTATGGCCCCGCGCGCGCCAGCGGCAACTTCTACCTGGGTGGCCCGCAGATCCGGTTGACCAATGTCGATCTGGATGCCGGCGGCGTGACGGCGCAGGGGGCCATCGCCCTGTCCAACAATCTGCCGTCCAGCGCGGACCTGGCCTTCACCGCCCGGCCCGGAGCCTTCCTCGCGTCCGGCACCGCCGAGGGGCGCGTTCGCCTGACCGAGGGCGCGGGCAACGACACCGCCATCGTCGATGTCACCGGGGCCAACATCCGCCTGGCGGGTCAGTCCTGGGTTCTGCGTCGCATCGACCTGAACGGACGCGGCACGCTGGAGCGTCTGCCCTTCACCGTCGTGGCCGATGTCGGCGGCGGCACGCCCGCCGCCTTCAACGGCACCGGCGTCTATTCCCGCCAGGGTGCGGCCCAGACCATTGTCCTGAACGGCTCGGGCAGCGCGCGCGAGATCGACTTTACCACCCGCAATCCCGCCGTCTTCGCCCTGTCCGGCGACGGACAGGTGGCACGTGTCGATCTGAATGTCGGCGGCGGTGTCCTGACCGGCGAGATGCGCCGGGATTCCCGCGCCGCCGTGATCGAGGCCAATCTGACCAGCGTGGAGCTGGGCTCCCTGTCGCCCGACCTCCGCGGTCGCGTCACGGGACGCCTGTCCCTGCGCGGCGCGGGCGACGACCTGTCCGGCTCGGCCAATGTGGCGCTGGAGAACATCCGCAGCATCGACGCCCCGCGCGGCCTGGCCGTCGACGGCACGGTCAATGCCATGCTGGTCAACAGTACCCTGCGCATCCAGGCGGACGCGCGTGACAACGGCGCAGTGTCGGCAACGGCCGACGTGACCCTGCCGGTCGAGGCGTCGGCCGCGCCCCTGCGTCTCGCCATTGCCCGCACCCGCCCGATGAGCGGCACTGTTGCGATCCAGGGCCAGGTCCAGCCCATCTGGGACCTGTTCCTGGGCGGCGAACGCTCGCTGTCGGGTCAGGTGAACGCCAATGCGACGCTGGCCGGCACCTTGAATGCGCCGCGCATCAACGGGCGCCTCGATGTGCAGCAGGGCGCGTTCCGCGACAATGGCACGGGCCTGCGTCTGGCCGGTCTGACCCTGGCCAGCCGTTTTGACGACACCACAGCCTTGGTCGAGACCTTCACGGCCAACGATGGATCGGGCGGCACGGTGTCCGGCAGCGGCCGCATCGGCCTGCGTCAAGGCTCGGGCTCCAACTTCGAACTGGCCCTGACCCGCTTCCGCATCATCGACAACGACATCGCCGAGGCCCGCGCCTCCGGACCGCTGACGGTCGTGCGCGGGGCCGATGGCAACATCCAGCTGACCGGCCAGATAGACATCGACGAAGCCCGCATCGAGGCCAATCCGCCCGGATCGAACGGCATCGTCCGCATGGATGTGGTCGAGATCAACAAGCCCGGCGGCAATGCCGAGGAGATCGATACCGCCGACCGGCCCCGGGGCCCCCAGATCGGGCTGGACATCGCCATCCGGTCGCCCGGCGGCGATGTGAATGTGGTCGGACGCGGTCTGAATGTCGAAATGGACGTCAACGCCCGCGTGCGCGGAACGATCGCCCAGCCTCAGTTGTCTGGCACGGCTCGTGTCGTGCGCGGCGACTACGATTTTGCCGGCAAGCGCTTCATCTTCGATCCGCGTGGAACGGTCAGCCTGTCGACCAATCCGGAGCAGATCCGGCTCAACCTGTCGGCGACGCGCGAGGACCCAGCCATCACCGCGACCATCCGCGTCACGGGCACGGCGGCGCGGCCGGAGATCAGCCTGACCTCCAACCCGGCCCTGCCCCAGGACGAAATCCTGTCCCAGGTATTGTTCGGGCGTTCGGCCTCGCAGCTGTCAGGGTTCGAGGCGGCACAGCTGGCGGCCGGTGTGGCGTCGCTGGCGGGCGGCGGCGGCTTCGATGTGATCGGTAACCTGCGCGAGCTGGCAGGTCTGGACCGGCTGTCGTTCGGCGGCGAAGCGTCGGGCCTGACCATCGCGGGCGGGCGCTATCTGACCGACGATCTGTATCTGGAAGTGATCGGCGGCGGCGACAATGGCGCGGCGGTGAATCTGGAATGGCAGGTGCGCCGCAATCTGACGGTCAGCACCAAGTTCGGCGGTGAAGGGGCCAGCCTGTCGATCCGCTGGCGCCGCCAGACCCGGCAGCCCGGCACCGGTCCCGAGGACCGGCGCCAGAACCGTCAGGGTCGATAGGTCAGATCAGTAAGCGGCCTGTTCGGCCTTGTTCATCTTGTTCAGCGCATTCGCGCCGCGGATGCCTGCGATATGCAGGACCAGTTCCACGACCAGAACGACGAGGCCCAGAACCGTGAACCACATCGGGTTCGCGCCGGCGACCTCCTCATTGACCATCGTCAGACCCAGCAGGGTCGAGCCCAGGCCATAGACCACCAGAACCGTGAACAGGATCGGGATCACGATGTTGGGCTTGAACCACTGGACGAGACCCAGCACCAACTGAATTATGACGATGAAGATGCCGGTGCCGATGGCCGCCCCGGTCATCAGTCCCGCCATGCCAGACATGCCCGCTGCGTCGGGGTTCTGAGCCGCGGCGTCGGCCAAAGCGGCCTCCATGACGGCGGACCCCGCCGTCGCCAGATAAATCACGCCGACGATGCCCCAGGCCACGCCGATGAAGATGGCGATGGCGCTGGCACGCGCTGCGGCGATGGCTTCCGGTCGGGTGTTGATCGGGGCCGTCGGGTTCATTGAAGAAATCAGACTCATTCTTGCCTCCCAGGTAATGAGGCCCCGACCCTAGCCCGGCTTTGATGACAGGTGAAAGCGCCGTTTGCGGCTCAGCCTGCCCCCAGTTTGCGCAGTTCGGCCAGGCGACCGGCTCCGCGGATCGCCGTCGCGTGCAAGATCGCCGCCGCTGTCATGGCGATCAGCGTCAGGAGGATCAGGCCCAGGGGCTGGCCGCTCGTCTCCTGCCCGCCCGCTGCATAGACCAGAGCGAGAGCGGCCGTGCCCAGCGCCCAGACCACCAGCATCAGGAAGATCAGGGGCAGCAGACTGGTCGGTTTGCGCCAGTGGACCACGGCCAGAACCAGTTGCAGAACCACCAGCAGCCCGGTGACCGCCAGGCCGATCTGTGTGGCCGTCTGCATCTGTTCGACGCTTTCGGGACGCCGGGTCATCTGATCGACGGCCAGCCGCGTCGCCTCGGCGCCTGCGGTCGCCGTGTACCAGGCCAGCACCGCATCCCGAGCGGCACCCAGCAACATGCCTATGGAGCTGGCCCGCGCGGCCGACAGGGCCTCGGCTTCGGTCTTCAGCTCGGCCGTCGGGCCAAGAGTCCGGATCCAGTCATTCATACGGCACGCTCCCCTGACCGTCAGCCTAGCCCGTGACGCCGCCAATAGAAACCGCCGCCAGCCTTCACCTTTGGACATCGCGCGTCTAGGGTCCGCGCCATGCGGATTCTGCCGACAGATCAGGGCGTGCTCGACCATGTCGCAGCGCGCGGCCAGCCCATCGTCCAGCGCGCCATAGACTGGTCCAACCTGAACTCCGGCAGCCGAAATGCTGCCGGGCTGGAGGCCGTCCTCGTGCGGCTGGAGGCAGAGG
>CALRXI020000078.1:0-4717 GCA_943372125.1 Brevundimonas vancanneytii | reverse complement strand
TCACGGCGGGCGTCAGGCCCAGGAACAGTTCGTCGGAATCGACTGCACCGCCGACCAGGAAGGCCGACCAGTTCGGCGACAGCTCGACCTGCAGCGCCGAGCGGAGGAAGCGGTCCTGATACTCGCGGAAGTCCCAGGCCGGGCCGCTGACCTCGTCGGCCTCCGGAGCCGGCCCGATCGGGACGCCGGGATTGTAGAAATAGCCGCTGGCTGCCCCGTCCAGCCGCTCGTAGCTGTCGCCGTACTGCAGGTCCCAGCTAAACCGCTCGCCGCGCCAGTTGAAGGCGATATGGCCGACGTAGGTCTCCTCGTCGATGTCGTTGACGACCGTCTCGCCCTCGCGCCGGGCGAAGTTGGCGCGGATGCCGAACTGATCCTCGGCACCGAAGCGGCGGCTGACGTCGGCCTGGCCGCCGAAGACCGAACCGCCCGCGGCGATCGCCGTCAGCCGGGTCAGGGGCTCTTCGGTCGGCTTCTTCGAGACGTAGCTGATGGTCCCGCCGACGCCGCCGACGACATTGGTGAAGACCGCCGTCGGACCCTTCAGCACATCGACCCGCTCCAGCATCTCCAGCGGATAGCGACGACCGGAAATGGAGGAAAAGCCGTCGTAGCTGCTTTCGAACGGCTCCATGCGAAAGCCGCGCAGCCGACCGGCCGTGGCGCCGTTCAGGTTCGCCGAGTTGGTCACGACGAAGGAGGCGTCGCGGCTGATCAGCTCATTGGAGTTCAGCGCGATCTGGTCGGCGATGAAGGTCTCGGTGAAGCTCTTCAGGCTGACCGGCGTCTCGAACAGGTCACGGTCGCCGAACGCGCCCAACGTCACACCGCGCGAAACCTGGTCACCCGCGATCCTCGGCTGGCGCTGGCCGGTGACGACCACTTCGCCCAGCTGGGTCACGCGGTCCTGGTCTGTCTCGGCCATCGAAACGACGGCTTCAGGCGAGCCAGAACCGAGGGCGCTGGAGAGGGCGGCAAGAGCAAACGACATTCGATGGCCTTCATGCGATTGGTTCGCAGTCGCTTAAGCCGTCAGTCAGTGCAAATCAATCGCAACGTTTGCCGCAGGTCTATCCACGCCCGCGATAGGTCGGCACGCCTTGGTCGGGCAGCCACAGGCCTTCAGGTGCAGCCCCCGTCTGCCAGAAGACGTCGATGGGGATGCCGCCGCGCGGGTACCAGTAGCCGCCGATGCGCAGCCAGGTTGGTTGCAACAGGTCGGCCAGCCGCTTGCCGATGGCGACGGTGCAGTCCTCGTGGAAGGCCCCGTGGTTGCGGAAGCTGGTCAGGTACAGCTTCAGGCTCTTGCTCTCGACCAGCCAGTCGCCGGGCGCATAGTCGATGACGATATGGGCAAAGTCCGGCTGGGCCGTGACAGGGCACAGGCTGGTGAACTCCGGCACCGTGAACCGCGCCAGATACAGCGTATCCGGATGCGGATTGGGCACCCGCTCCAGCACGGCGGTTTCTGGACTGGCCGGGGCGGCGATCATCTGGCCGAGCTGGGACAGGGAAGAGGTGTCTGTGGTCATGGCCGGGATTTAGAGGTTCGAGAGACGAGGGTCGAGGGATGAGGGGAAAGAACGGCTGGAGAGCCCTTCCCTCATCCCTCGCACCTGACTTGCCTTACCCCGCGACAGCCCGCTATCCGTAGTCAAAGACAACCGAGGGGAAACGTCATGGCCATTCCGGCGTCGCTGCAAAAGGGTCTGAAGCTGCCGGTGATCGCGGCACCCATGTTTCTGGTCTCCGGACCTGACCTGGTGGTCGAGACCTGCAATGCCGGAGCGATCGGCACCTTCCCCTCGCTGAACCAGCGCACGACCGAGGGCTATCGGGAGTGGCTGCAGGACATCAAAAGCCGGTTGAAGCCTGACGCCGCCGCCTACGGCGTCAACCACATCGTCCATCCGACCAATCCGCGCCTGATGGCCGACATGATGGTGTCGGTCGAGGAGAAGGTGCCGCTGATCATCACCTCGCTGGGAGCCGTGCGCGACGTGGTCGAGGCGGTGCACGGCTATGGCGGGGTGGTGTTCCACGACATCGCCAATGTGCGGCATGCGCGAAAGGCCGCCGAGGCCGGGGTCGATGGCCTGATCCTGGTCGCCAATGGCGCGGGCGGGCATGCCGGGGTGGTCAATCCGTTCGCCCTGATCAATGAGGTGCGCGCGTTCTTCGACGGCACCATCCTGCTGTCCGGCTGTCTGTCGACGGGCCAGGATGTGGCGGGTGCCCTGATGCTGGGGGCGGACTTCGCCTATATGGGCACACGCTTCATCTCTACGACCGAGTCCTCCGCCCAGGCCGAATACAAGCAGATGGTGATCGACTCGGGCGCGACCGACATCACCTATACGCCCGCGGTTTCGGGTATCCCCGCCAACTTCATGACCAAGTCCCTGCTGGACAACGGCATCGACCCCAAGACCCTGCCCGAGCACAAGCTGGACATGGGCGAAGAGGCGCGGGCATGGAAGACCGTCTGGTCGGCGGGACAAGGCTCCGGCTCGGTTCACGACGTGGTCCCGGCCGGGGAACTGGTGGCTCGCCTAACGTCGGAATTTCATCAGGCTACGGCACAATTCGCCAAGGCGACCGCTTTCATCTAGGAACCCGACGCCTCTTTTCGCGTCTGGTGCCTCATGATCCGTTCCGCTCTCGCCGCTGCCCTCCTGACAGCCCTCGCCGCCCCTGCCCTGGCCCAGGATGCCGAGCCGCAGGACGTCCTGGCCAACTATGGTTCGGACCCCTGGAGCTTCGCCTTCGGTGCGGCGACCGACAACCGTTCCAAGGACGCTTCCAAGTCCGACGGCAATCCCTTCGTCTGGGGCGAGGCTGTCTGGGAGAGCGCCGACGGTTTCTTCTATGCGGGCCCGGCCTTCGAGACGATCGACAGCTCAACGGGGTCCAATCTGGAGACCGAGATCGGGGCCGGCATCCGTCCGCAATTCGCGGGCTTCGACCTCGATTTGAACGCCACCCACAAATGGCAGATCGATGCCGATCCGGACACGGACGATGACGCCTGGGAGTTCACCGCCGATGTGTCGCGCTCCATCGGTCCGGCGGGGGCTCGTCTGCGCCTGCAACACTCGCCAGACGGGACGGGTTCGACCGAGGCCTGGACCTGGTATGAGGCGCGCCTCAGCTGGGATTTCACCGACAAACTGTCCGGCTCCACCGCCATCGGTCGCCGGGAACAGGACAACAGCATCGACTATACCGGCTGGAATGCGGGCTTCACCTATGCCTTGACCCGCAATCTCGAAGCTGACTTGCGCTGGCATGCCACGGATGCCGATGTGCCAGGCGAGCAGTACAAGGACGGTCTGGTGTTCGGCATCTCCGCGGCCTTCTGACCTCGCTTTCTGCGACGGCGGGCCTATATTGGGGAATGAGCAATCTGCGCCCCACCACACTCGAACGCGCCTATACCCTGGCCCGCAGCGGCAGTTGCCGCACTGTCAGCGAGATCAAACAGACCCTGTCCGCCGAAGGCTACGAGCGCATCCAGGACTCGCTGTACGGCCCGACGCTGACCTCGGCCCTGCGCAAGCTTTGCCAGGAAAACTACATCGCGACACCGCAGGACGAGACGCCGGACGAAGCCCCGGCTTGATTTCACGGGCCCGACCCGTCATGATCGAACCCGTCGATCTTACTGCGTAACGCCACCCTCTGCTTTCGCACCGAGGTCCAGCCGCTCCCATACAGACCCGACAGGCCTCCAGGGATGTTCCCTGCGGCCAACGCCAAAAGGAGGTCTATTATGGCTACCGGCACCGTGAAATGGTTCAACTCCACCAAGGGCTACGGCTTCATCCAGCCCGACGACGGCGGCAAGGACGTGTTCGTGCACATCTCGGCCGTTGAGCAAGCCGGCCTGCGCGGCCTGGATGAAAACCAGAAGGTTTCCTACGAAATCGAGCGCGACAAGCGTTCGGGCAAGGAATCGGCTGGTCAACTGAAGACCGAGGGCTGAACCCCTTCGCGTTGATCTGATCGACGCGTGATTTCGAGCGGCGGCGAGGGCAAGGGCCTTCGCCGCCGTTTTCGCAGGTGGCCGGCAACACCGATACGTCGATCGGGTTCCATGCTGTGGCCAGTGGTCGCGATCAGACGCTTTGTTGCATCTCGATGGTACGCTTGCGCGTCTCTGCACTCGCAGCCGCAACGACGGCTGGTTCAGGAGAGACTTCGATGACCTTCAAGATCACCCGTATCGCCCTCATCGCCGCCTTCGCCGCAGGATCGCTGGCTACGGCCGCCCATGCCTCCGGCGACATCGCCAGCGCCTCGTCCGCTATCCAGGACCCGGTTACGGTCGGCGGCGCGCCCATGTATCCCAACAAGACGATCGTCGAAAACGCCGTTAACTCCGCCGATCACACCACCCTGGTCGCCGCTGTGACGGCAGCCGGCCTGGCCGAGACCCTGTCGGGACCGGGGCCGTTCACGGTCTTCGCCCCGACCAATGCCGCCTTCGCCAAACTGCCGGCTGGCACTGTCGATACTCTGGTTCTGCCAGAGAACCGTGAGACCCTGACCAAGATCCTGACCTATCACGTCGTACCGGGTCGTCTGGCTGCGGCTGACGTTCTGGCCGCGATTCAGGCCGGCGGCGGTCGTGCGGTCCTGACCACAGTCTCGGGCGACACGCTGACCGCCTCCCTGCGCGGCGATCAGGTCATCCTGACCGACGAGAAGGGTGGCG
>CALRXI020000077.1:0-4892 GCA_943372125.1 Brevundimonas vancanneytii | reverse complement strand
TACGCCCCGACAAGCGATACAGCTCGACGATCTTGCCGACGTCTTCCTGGACACGTGCGCGTGTATAGATGCCGCGCGGCTTGATCGTGACCTCTTCCGTCAGCTTGGTCGTGCCGATCGCGCTGTTACCTTCGAACGTCACCTGATTGATGATCGGATTTTCGACGATCTCTACAATCAGGTCGCCGTTCTGGATGCCTAGCTGCACATCGGCGAACAGCTGGGTCCGGGTCAGCGTCCGGACGGCCACGTCCAGAACTGCAGCATCGACGGTGTCGCCGGGCTGGATCGGCAGATAGGACAGGATCGTCGTCTGATCGATACGCTGTGCACCGCGCACCAGAATGCGGTTGATAACGAGGCGCTGATCCTGCGGCTGCGGCGCGGCTTGCACGGCCGGGGCATTCTCAACCGTGATCGGGCCCGTCGCGGGCGCGGTCTGGGCCAGGGCCGGGCCGGCGAGACCAGCCGCCATGGCCAGCACCATCAGGCTGGGGCTCAGGCGGCGAGCAAAACGGAGGGCGGACGCATCGTGTCGGATCATACGGGAAACCATCGGGGGCTGGCGTCGGCTCATGCGAGCCCGCCGAGGAATTTGAACAGGCTCAGCTTCTGCAGGTCGTTCCAGGTGGCGAACAACATCAATCCCGCCAGCAAAGCAAGACCGACCCGGTAGCCGACCTCCTGAACGCGCGCGGGGACTGGCCTGCGTGCCACAGCTTCATAGCCGTAGAACAGCAGATGGCCCCCGTCGAGAACCGGAATCGGCATCAGGTTTAGAAAGCCCATTCCGATCGAAACTATGGCGCCGAAATAAATCAGCGTCAGGACGACAGATTTGACTTGCGTGCCCAGGTCGTCCGAAACCGAAGCCGCCTGCTGAGTGATGCCGCCCGCCGCCTTGGCGATGCCGACCGGGCCGTTCAGCAGATCGCCCGATTCCTTGCCCGCGAAGATGCGGCCCAGGTAGGTGACGGTGCTGTTCAGGGTCGAGCCGAACATGTCCGCGCCCTTGGCGGCGGCTTCGACGGGATTGAGGCGACGTGATGTAATATCTTGAGGTAGAGCCCCCAATCCCAGGCCGATGCGCGCCACCCGGATACGCCCGGCCACGGCGTTGTTCTCCATCTGCCGGAGCGGAGTTGCGACCAGTGTCACCACCTGCCCGGCGCGATCCACGGTGAAGGTCATCGGATCATTGGCACTAAGAATCACAGCCTGGGTGACCTCGGCCCCCTCTCGGACCGCGCGCCCATTAACGGTCAGGATCAGATCGCGAGCTTGGAATCCGGCCGTGGCGGCGGGGCTGTCGGGCTGAACCGCCATCACACGCGGTGCCGCAATCTGTTCGCCGACCACACTGAACAGGAGGGTCAGCAGCACCATGGCCAGCACAAAGTTCGCCGCAGGTCCGGCCGCCGTGATCAGCGCGCGCTGCCAGACCGGCTTGAAATGGAAATAGTCGCGCTCCGCCCCGGCACCGTGTTCGGTCACCAGCCGCTGGCGCAGTTCGGCCAGACCGGCGGCGTCCGGTACGCTTGCGGCATCCAGGTCACCTGAAAACTTGACGTAGCCTCCCAGCGGGAGCCAAGCGAAGCGCCATTCGGTTCCGTGCTTGTCCGTACGGCTGAAGATGCCCTTGCCGAAGCCGATGGAGAAACGGTCGATCTTCACGCCGAACGCCCGTGCGACCCAGAAATGACCGAGCTCGTGAATCGTGACGATCGTGGTCAACACGACCAGAAAGGCCGCGATCGAGATCAGTATCTGGCCGATGAAGGCGATCATCCGGTCGTCATCTCCCCGTCTCGGCTCACGCCGCCTTGCTCAGCCTAAGAACGACCGCTTCGGCCGCCTGCCTGGCCATCGTGTCGATGGCCAGCGCAGAATCGCAGGCATCCCCGTGATCCGGAAGCGTAACCGATCCCGTCATCTGTTCCATGGTGTCGGCGACGACTGCGGCAATATTGAGAAAGGTCAGCCTTCGGTCGAGAAAGGCCAGGGCCGCGACCTCATTGGCCGCATTGAAGACGATGGGCGCGACACCTCCCGCCTCCAGCGCCTGACGGGCCAGAGCCAGGGCCGGAAACCTGTCCTCGTCCGGTGCCTCGAACGTCATCTTGCCCAAGGCGGCGAGATCAAGCTTGGGCGCGGGCCAGGCCAGGCGGTCGGGCCACGCCAGGGCACAGGCGATCGGCGTTTTCATGTCCGGCGGCCCCATCTGGGCCAGGGTCGAGCCGTCGACGTATTCGACCAGGCTGTGAATGATCGACTCAGGATGTACGACCACGTCGATGCGGTCGGCGGACATGTCGAACAGATAGGCCGCCTCGATCATCTCCAGGCCCTTGTTGGCCATGGTGGCGCTGTCGACAGAAATCTTGGCCCCCATGCTCCAGTTGGGGTGGGCCACAGCCTGTTCAGGCGTAATGCCGGTCAGGGCCTCGCGCGGCGTGGTGCGGAATGGCCCGCCCGAAGCGGTCAGTATCAGGCGCTCGACCTGCTCCGGTGCCTGATGCGGGAAGACCTGGAAGATGGCGGAGTGTTCGGAGTCGACGGGGATCAGCCGCCCGCCGCCGGCCTTCACGCGCTGGATCAGGGCCGGGCCGCAGCAGACCAAACTCTCCTTGTTGGCCAGCGCCAGCGTCGCTCCGGTCGATGCCGCCGCCCAGGCCGAGCGCAGCCCCGCCGCACCGACGATGGAGGCCATGATCCAGTCTGAGGGCCGGGTGGCGGCGTCCACAACGGCCTGATCGCCTGCAGCGGTCTCGATGCCGGTACCTGAGAGCGCGTCGCGCAGGTCGTTCAACCGCGACGGGTCGGCCGTCACCGCGACGCGGGGCTTCCAGCGCCGTGACTGCTCCGCAAGCCGCGCGATGTTGGCCCCGCCGGTCAGGGCCTCGACCTCGAAAGAGGCCGTCCCGGCCCGCTCGGCCTGGTCCATAAGCTCCAGCGTCGAACAACCCACCGAGCCGGTGGAACCCAGCACCGTGACACGACGCCGGATCATGCGCCGCCGCCCCAGTGAATGGCAATCAGACGCCCGCAGGCTACCACGACGACCGCGAACATCAGCCCGTCGACGCGATCCAGCAGACCGCCATGCCCCGGGATCAGATTGCCCGCATCCTTAACGCCGAAGCGCCGCTTCAAAGCGGACTCCCAAAGGTCGCCGGCCATGGTCGCAACGGCCGCCGCGAAGCCGAGCATGGCCCCCCATGCGGCGCTAAGGCCCATGTCAGGCCAGAAGGCGAACCACGCGGGAAACAGGCCTGCCATAATGGCCCCGGCTGCGGTGCCGGCGGCCAGACCCCCGATGAAACCCGACCAGGTCTTGTTGGGCGAGAAGCGCGGCCACAGCTTGGGCCCGCTGACCAGACTGCCGACCAGATAGGCCATGACGTCCGACGACCAGGCGACGGCAAAGGCGAACACCGTCCAAGACAGGCCGATGTCGGTGTCGCCATCTCTCAGCCAGATCAGCAGAACGGCGGGCCAGCCGAGATAAAGCACCCCATAGGCCGCATCCAGCGCCTCCTGGCCACGACTGCGGGCATAGACCCCGGCGGCGGCGGCCCCGAACACCAGCAGGACCAGCGCCAGCGACAACTGATTGGCATAGGCGGCGATGACGCCGGCGATCAGGCCGAAACCGACGGCCCCGGCCATGACCCGCCAGGCCCGAGAAGCACTCATCGTCGACCACTCGACCGCCAGCAGCCCGCAGGCCAGCAGCATCAGGGCTAGGAACCACAGACCACCCAGCCAGATGGCCAGCACGGCGGCCGGAGCCAGCACGATCGCAGAGGCGGCTCTGAGCCCGATGTCGCCGGCGCGCGCCGCCATCAGCCGCTGACGAGCGCCGGTGCCGTGGTCGGCGTCACCCCGCCGAACCGGCGATCGCGGTTCAGATACTGCTGCACGACATCGGCCAGGGCCGCCGCTCCGTAATCCGGCCACAGCACGTTCTGATAGACCAACTCGGCATAGGCGGCTTCCCACAGGAGGAAGTTCGACAGCCGCTGCTCGCCCGAGGTTCGGACGATCACATCGACCGGCGGAGCGCCCGCCGTCGACAGGCCGAGCCCCAGCGTGTCCTCGTCCAGCGGGCCGGTCGCCTGGCCTGCCAGCACCCGCTCCACATGCTTCTGGGCTGCATCGACGATGTCGGCACGACCCCCGTAGTTGAATGCGACCTGCAACAGGAATTTGTCGTTATGCGCGGTCGTAGCCTCGGCCCGCTCCACGATGGCGGCGATGTCGGCGGGCAGGCCCGTGCGACGGCCGAGAACCCGCACCCGCACGCCTTCCTTTTCCAACCGCTTCAGATCGCTGGCCACATAAGAGCGGACCAGCCCCATCAGGTCGATCACCTCCTCGGCCGGACGCCGCCAGTTTTCGGTCGAGAAACCGAACACGGTCAGACAGCGGATGCCCAGATCGGGCGCGGCTTGTACCGTCCGCTTCAGCGCCTGAACCCCCTCGCGGTGCCCCATGGCGCGCGGCAGGCCACGCGCCTCGGCCCAGCGCCCGTTGCCGTCCATGATCAGGGCGACGTGGTGTGGGCCGGGTTTGCCGGACGGGACGGAATAGGCGGGGCTGTCCATGGGCACAGACAGGTCGGACGGGGGTCGTCAGACCTGCATGATCTCCTGTTCCTTGACCTTCAGGGCCTCATCGACGCGCTTGATGGCGGCGTCGGTATCCTTCTGGACCTCGGCCTCCATCTTCTTCTGTTCGTCCTGGCTGATCTCGCCGGCCTTCTCGGCCTTTTTCAGGTCGTCATTGGCGTCGCGGCGAACATTGCGGACCGAAATCTTCTGCTGTTCGGCATATTTGCCGGCCAGCTTGGCCAGCTCCTTGCGGCGCTCCTCGGTCAGGGGCGGCACGGG
>CALRXI020000076.1:0-4908 GCA_943372125.1 Brevundimonas vancanneytii | reverse complement strand
CATCTGCGGCACGCTGGAGATCCACAAGGAGCTGGAGCGAGCCACCGCCGACTATCTCGGCTTTGAGGACACCATCCTGTTTGCTGCCGCTTTCGACGCCAATGGCGGCATCTTCGAGCCGCTGTTCAGGGCCGAGGACGCCATCGTCTCGGACGCCTTGAACCATGCCTCGATCATCGACGGTGTGCGGCTGTGCAAGGCCAAACGCTATCGCTTCGCCACTTCCGACATGAACGATCTGGAGGCCCAGCTGAAGCAGGCCCGGGCCGACGGTGCGCGCAACATCGTCATCGCCACCGACGGGGCGTTTTCGATGGACGGCTATATCGCCAGGCTGAAGGACATTCGCGCCCTGGCAGACAAATACGACGCCCTGATCATGGTCGACGACTGCCACGCCACGGGCTTCCTGGGGCCGCAAGGTCGCGGCTCCTATGCCCATCATGGGGTCGAGATCGACTTTCTCACCGGCACCTTCGGCAAGGCGCTGGGCGGGGCCATGGGCGGATTCATCTGTGCCAGAGCCAATGTCGTGGCCCTGCTGAAACAGCGGGCGCGGCCATACCTGTTTTCCAATGCCCTCAGCCCCGCCGTCTGCGGCTCGTCGCTGGAGGCCATCCGCATCGCCGCAGGCGAAGAGGGCGACGCCCTGCGTAAGCAGCTGATGGCCAATGCCGACCGCTATCGCGCCGCGATGACCGAGGCCGGATTTACGCTGCAACCAGGCGAGCATCCGATCATTCCGGTCATGCTGGGCGATGCCAAGCTGGCGCAGGACATGGCGGCCCGTCTGCTGGAGCTGGGCGTCTATGTGATCGGCTTTTCGTTCCCGGTGGTCCCGCGCGGCCAGGCCCGTATCCGCACCCAGATGTCGGCGGCGCATACCTTCGAACAGATCGATCAAGTGGTCACGGCATTCACGACGGCCGGAAAAGAACTGGGAGTTATCTGATGACCGATACCATGCAGGCCCTGGCCAAGACCCGTCCCGAAGTCGGGCTGGAACTGATCACGGCTCCGATCCCCGTCGCGGGTGACGAGGACGTGCTGATCAAGGTCCACAAGACCGCCGTCTGCGGCACCGACATCCACATCTGGAACTGGGACGAGTGGTCCCAGAAGAATGTGCCGGTCCCGATGATCACGGGCCACGAGTTCGCCGGCGAGATCGTCGCCATCGGCAAGGACGTGGATCGCCGGCTCAAGATCGGCCAGCGCGTCTCGGCAGAGGGTCATGTCATCGACCTGAATTCCGAGGCGGCCCGCGCCGGCCACTTCCACCTCGATCCCGACACGCGCGGCATCGGTGTCAATCGCCAGGGCTGTTTCGCCGAGTTCGTCGTGGCCCCGGCCTTCAACGTGATCGAACTGCCCGACGACGTGCCCTACGAGATCGGCTCGATCCTGGATCCGTTCGGGAATGCCGTGCATACGGCCCAGCAGTTCGACCTGCTGGGCGAGGATGTGCTGGTCACCGGGGCCGGTCCCATCGGCATGATGGCCGCCGCCGTCGCGCGTCACGCCGGAGCGCGGACCGTCGTCCTGACCGACATCAACGACTTCCGGCTGGAGCTGGCCCAGAAGGTCGCGCCGGGCGTGCGGACGGTGAACACCACCCGCGAAGACCTGCACGACGTCATGCACGAGCTGGGCCTGAAGGTCGGCTTTGACGTCGCGCTGGAGATGTCAGGTTCGCCCATCGCCTTCAAACAATGCGTCGACACGCTGATCATGGGCGGCGGCCTGGCTCTGCTGGGCATCCCGTCCAAGCCGATGGAGACGGACTGGGGCGCGATCATCCTGAAGGCCCTGACCATCAAGGGTGTCTACGGCCGCGAGATGTTCACGACCTGGCGCAAGATGCTGGGCCTGCTGAAGGCCGGACTGGACCTGACGCCGCTGATCACCCACCAGATGCCGTTCCAGGACTTCGAAAAAGGGTTCGAGGTCATGAAGGCCGGTCAGTCGGGCAAGGTGGTGCTGGACTGGTCCAGGGCCTGACGCCCCGTCGTCCGGCAACAGGTATGGCCGCCATCGTCGATTTTCTGAAGGGGGCGGGCACCGACGGAGCCGGCCGCACGGTCTTCGACGTAGTGGCCATGGACGACCGGGCGATCGAACGGACCCACGACTTCATCCAGTGGCTGTTCCCGCTGGCCGAGCCGTCCGGGGCCAACCGCCGTGCGCCGGTGCTGAGCGCGGCGGATGTCGAAGAGGTGCAGGCCTGCGGCATGTGCCAGGTCGCCCTGGCCGCCGCGACGGACCGAATGAGCGCCTTCTACAGCCACAACACCCACTGGCTGGTGCCGCACGACCACAACCACCTGCGGATCACGCGGATCATCAAGTCGCTGCGCCTGCTGCGCGGCGACGATGAGGCCGAGGAGTTCCGCGCCATGATCCTGGCCCTCGACGAAGCGGCGGATCGCCCCGCCAGCGTGGACAGCCGCCGCTACTGGACCACGGCCTAGGCCTTCAGCAGCTTCATCAGTGCCGGCTCGAACCCTTTGGTCTCCGCGCCGGGCAGGACGTCCAGCAGCTTGCCCGCTTCGAACAGTTCGAACACCTGCGGATGGACGTAGGAACTGCGGCAAACCGTCGGCGTATTGCCGAGCAGGCCCGCCACCGCCTTCACGCAGACGGTGATCTTGCGCTTGGCGTCGGTGGGCGAGGTCGGGGCCTCCGTATCGCGCAGCGCGCGCGCCGCCGAGACGGTCCCGGCCCAGGTGCGGAAGTCCTTGGCGGAGAAGTCCTCGCCCATCGCCTCGCGGATATAGGCGTTCACATCGTCCGAGGTGATGGGACACAGGTCGCCGTCGGCGTCGCGGTACTTGAACAACTGTTGGCCGGGCAGTTCGCGCAGCGAGCGGACCACGGTCGCCAGCCGCCGATCCTGCACCCGCACCGCATGCTCGACCCCACTCTTGCCCTTGAAGGCAAAGGTCAGCCGCGTGCCGTCGACCTCCAGATGGCGCTTGTTCAACGTGGTCAGGCCATAGGAGCGGTTGGCCTTGGCATATTGGGCGTTGCCGACGCGGATCAGGGTGATTTCCAAGAGGCGCACCGCCGTGGCCAGGACCTTGTCGCGCGACGCGCCGCGCCTGTTCAGGTCGGCCTCGACCCGCTCGCGCAGGCGCGGCAGGGCGCGGGCGAAGGCGGGCAGGCGCTCGAACTTGGTCTGGGAGGCGTGGCTGCTCCAGTCGTTGTGATAGCGGTATTGCTTGCGACCCTTCGCGTCGCGACCCGTCGCCTGGATGTGGCCGGTCGCGCGCGGACAGATCCAGACGTCGGTCCAGGCCGGCGGAATGGCCAGCATGCGGATGCGGTCCAGCACCGCCTTGTCCTTGATGACCTTTCCGTCCTTGTCGCGGTAGGAAAATCCTTTGCCGGAGCGGACGCGGGTCAGGCCCGCATGGTCGTCGCTGCACCAGGTCAGGCCCTTGGGAACCTCGACCGCCGCGTCGAAGCCTGTCGAACCGTCGGCCATCAGTCGGCCTTGTCCAGCCGGGCATGCAGGCCGTCGACCCATTTTCGACCCGCATCGCCGCCCCACAGCAGCCAGGCGATATAGCCCGCCGAGGGCTTGTCCTTGTCGGCCCAGTTCTTGCCGCGCTTGTCGACCTTGTGCCGGGCGAAATAGCTGTACATCGACTTGATGTCGCGGACACTGACGGCCTCGCGGTTCTTCAGCTGGTTGGCGCGCCTGCGACCCACCTCGGTCCCGCCGCGACCATGGTCCTCACGCAGCTTCAGCCCCTTTTCGGCCTCCCTGGCGACGGCGGCGGGCGGGGTGCGCTGTTTTTCGGTCAGCTCGGTTTTGGCGGAAGGCATGATGGTGTCCCTGTCGGATACGGCCAACGTCCGCTCCGGCTCGCCGGTTCCTCTTGACGCCATGCCCGGCACGGCGGACGAGGGCGGATGAACTATCGCCACAGCTTTCACGCCGGGAATTTCGCGGATCTGGTCAAGCACGCCCTGATGTTGTGGCTGCTGGAGCGGCGGCAGACGTCCGGGCCGGTCACGGTCATCGACACCCATGCGGGCGCGGGCCTTTATGACCTGACCGGCGATGCGGCCCGCTCGCGCGAGGCCGAAGCGGGCATCGCGCGGCTGATGGCGACCGAGGGCCGACCGCCGCTGATCGAGGCCTTGGCCGCAGAGGTCGCCGCGATGAACCCGAATGGCGGTGTGACCTTCTATCCCGGCTCGCCCCTGCTGATGGCCCGGCATCTGGGGCCGCAGGACCGCTATGTCGGCTTTGAGCTCAACCCGCCGGTTCTGGACATGCTGACCGAGGCGCTCGCGCCTTTCGCGGCGGTCGAGGCCCGCGGTGGCGACGGTTTCGATCAGGCGGTGGCGGAGGCGAAGCGCACGCCCGGCCCTCTGGTCCTGATCGACCCGCCATTCGAAAAGCCCGACGACTATCACCGTGCCGCCGATACGGGAGCCGCCATCGTTCGGGCCGATGCGCGGTCGACGGTGGCGATCTGGACCCCGCTCAAGGACATGGAAACCTTCGACGGCTTTCTGCGTCGGCTGGATCAGGGCGGCGCGCGGCGCGTGCTGGTGGCCGAGGCGCGCCTGCGGCCCCTGACCAACCCCATGAAGATGAACGGCTGCGCCATGGTCGTGCTGAACCCGCCCGGCGGGGCCGATGCGGCGGCCAGTGAAATCTGCGGCTGGGTCGTCGATGCCCTGGGCGACACCGGAGCGAAGTCTGAAGTCTGGATGATGTGACGATCCTTTCGGATCGTGGATGTCAAAGACCGGGCATGTCTAAGCCCCGCCTGCGGAAACCCGCAGCCGGTGGAGGGTGGGATGGGCCGGCGGAGCGCCGGGCGCGGTGCCCGGAGACCGTAGGAGATGTGAGTTTCGGCATCGCGTCGTCGCTCCGCACGAGAAGTCTGA
>CALRXI020000075.1:0-5031 GCA_943372125.1 Brevundimonas vancanneytii | reverse complement strand
TGGCTGTCGGCCTGGGATGGAGGGGCATCCCCCACCCAGGACCAGCGACGCTCTTAGCGCCTTGCCGACATGGCCTCCGGCGGGACGGTCGGAGCCTTGCGGAACCCGATCCCGTGAACAGCGCAGGTTCCCTGCCATACGCTCTTTGTCGGAGACGACTGACGTCGTCGCCTTGGGCGACGATCTGAAGCGCACCACCCACCCCTGCTCTTGCAAGGGCGTCAGCGTCGCCGAGACCGCCTCCCTCCCGCTCATCTCGTTCCCGCCGCGACAAGCCGCAAGGCCTTGCGCCCTTCCCGGCGACGGGACGGGGAGGATTATGGGGCACGCGCTTCCTATGGCGGGGATCGGTCGCTGGTCGGTCGAGATTGTGCCGGGGGATCAGGGGGTTGGCGGAATTGTTTGCGCCGGTTGGCGATGAATTCTCAGCAGATGGACGCTGCCAAGAGGTCCGCGCTCCCTTGTCATCCCGGCCGAAGCGCAGCGAAGAGCCGGGACGGGACGGGCCTCTTCCATCGAGACTTCCGGTCAGACCGCAGGGCTGAACCGGAAGACTGGTGCGGTCTGGCAGGGTGGTTGCAAGAACCCGCCACCCGCGCTGCCGCCACTCGTCTCCCGGCTCGCCGCTGCGCGTCGTCCGGGAGGGTGGCAAGCATTGTGCTTGCCGTCCCCGATCTCCCCCCGGCTTTCGCCGGGGTTCGTCGGGGATGACAAAGAACGCGATCTCCACTTCGCTGCTTAGGGGATGACAAGAGTGAGAGATCATTCGCGCTGATCGGTGTTTGCTGCCGACACGGGACATTACGCGGAATTCAGTTTCGTCAGATTTGATCTGATGTAAAACGTCCTTGTCTTCATTCTCGGGGGGAGCAGGACATGACCGACGCCACCATGACGGCCGCGCCATCGGCGACGACGGAGCGCATCTTCAATCTGGACATGCTGCGCGGACTGGCCGTGCTGGGCATTCTGGCCGTGAACTGTCTGGCGTTTGCCTGGCCCGGCGAGATCATCTCCATGCGCGAGGCCATGCCGTTTGCGGTCGATGGCGCCAATGAGACGGCGCTGTGGGTCGAGCGGGTCTTCTTCGAGGGCAAGTGGCGGACCCTGTTCTCCATGCTGTTCGGGGTGTCGATCTTTCTGGTCGGGGGCGAGCGGTCGAATACGGAGCGCGGACCGCTGCTGCAACGCCGTCTGTTGTGGCTGCTGGTCTTCGGAGTGGCGCACGGGCTGCTGCTGTGGTCCGGCGACATCCTGCTGCATTATGCCTATTGCGGCTTCATCATGATGATGTTCCGGTCGTGGTCGGCCGGGCGGCTGATCAAGGTCGGCGGCGGCATCATCCTGTCGCTGTCGCTGCTGGGCGGGCTGACGCTGTGGGGCTGGGGCGCGATGCCGGCTGAAATGGCCGCCGAGATCCGCGCCAGCATGGCCGACAGCCTGTCGCCCGCCGGGACCCTGGCCAAGATCGAAGAGGTCCGGAGCGGCGGCTATTTCCTCTACAATCTGGTCGCCTGGATCCAGTATCAGACGAGCAGCGCCATCCTGATCCCGGTCACCGTCTCGCTGATGATGCTGGGGCTGGGGCTCTACAAGTCCGGCTTCCTTTCGGGGCGGGCCCCGATGTGGACCTATGTCCTGGCGATCGGTCTGGGGGCGGCCAATCTGATCGGTCTGGCGATCCTGATGGGTCAGAACCTGGCCGCACCGGTCGCGGCGGACCCGACGCGCGGGCTGGCGGGCCTGTTCTCGGCCTTCGCCGTGGTCATCACCCTGGGCTATGTCGCCGCGCTGGTTCTTCTGGCCAGGACGCCGGTCAAGGCCGTGCTGGCGATCTTCGCGCCGGTGGGACGGATGGCCTTCACCAACTATCTGATGACCAGCGTGATCTTCGTCGCCCTGGCCGTCATTCCCGGCGGACCGATGATCTTTGGCCGCGCCGAGCCCGGGACGCTGTGGATGTGGGTGGTCGGGGTGTGGGCCGTGCTGATCGTCTGGTCGCCGCTGTGGCTGTCGCAGTTCCGGATGGGGCCGTTCGAATGGGTCTGGCGCTGCCTGACCCAGGGACGGCGGCTGCCCTTGCGAAAAGGTGCCGCGGCCTGATCGCCACGTGATCGTTGCCGCTGGCCCGGCGATGGCTTAATCGCGCGGCATGACCGACCAGACCGAGACTGCCCCCGCCCGCCCCGAGGCCCGCAATCCGCGTGGCTTTGCCGACCGGCGCGGCCGCGACCTGATCGCCGAGCGACGCATCGTGCGTCAGGTGTCGGAGGTCTATGAGCGCTGGGGGTTCGAGCCGCTGGATACGGGGGCGTTCGAATACGCCGATGCGCTCGGCAAATTCCTGCCCGACGCCGACCGGCCGAACGAAGGCGTATTCGCGCTGCAGGACGACGACGATCAATGGATGGCGCTGCGCTATGACCTGACCGCACCGCTGGCCCGGTTCGCGGCCCAGAACTGGGAGACCCTGCCCAAACCGTTCCGGCGCTATGCCTTCGGCTCCGTGTGGAGGAATGAAAAGCCCGGCCCGGGGCGTTTCCGCGAGTTCACCCAGTGCGATGCCGACACCGTGGGCTCGGACCGGCCGGAGGCGGATGCCGAGATCATCGCCATGGCCGGCGAAGGTCTGCGCGCCGCGGGGCTGGCCGCGGATCAGGCCGTCATCCGCGTCTCGAACCGCAAGCTGTTCGACGGCCTGTTCGAGGCGGGCGGGGTCACCGATCCGGTCCAGAAGCTGACGGCGCTTCGGGCCATCGACAAGTTCGACCGCCTGGGCTGGGAGGGTGTCGCGGCCCTGCTGGGCGAGGGGCGGCTGGACGACAGCGGTGACTATACCAAGGGGGCGCAACTGCCCCTGGGCGTGGCGTCGACCATCGAGGCCTTTCTGGCCTCGGCCGGGGACGTCGGGCTGAGCCGGTCGGAGACGCTGGACGCCGTCGCGCGCGCGGGCGGCCTGGGCACCATCGGCGAGGCGGCATTGAATGAGCTGGCGGCCATCGATCAGGCGCTGAAGGCGATGAAGGTCGGCGAGGACGCGGTGCGGTTCGACCCGACCATCGTGCGCGGGCTGGAATACTATACCGGTGCAGTCTTCGAGGCCGAACTGCTGCTGGAGACCACCGACGACAAGGGCCGCGCCGTGCGGTTCGGCTCCATCGGCGGCGGGGGCCGCTATGACGATCTGGTGGCGCGGTTCACGGGCGAGCGACTACCGGCGACGGGGTTTTCGTTCGGGGTGTCGCGGTTGGCCTCGGCGCTCAGGGCCGCGGGGCGGGCCGAGGATGCGGCGGTGCGCGGGCCGGTCGTGCTGATCGTCTTCTCCGACGCCGACATGCCGCACTATCTGGAGGCGCTGGCCGAGCTGAGGAACGCGGGCATCGCCGCCGAGCTGTACCTGGGCCGGGCGGGCATGAAGGCGCAGATGAAATATGCGGACCGGCGCGGCTCGCCCGTCGCCGTCATCCTGGGCGGTGACGAGATCGCGGCGGGCACGGTGACCATCAAGGATCTGGACGCGGGACGCGCCGCCGCCTCGGCCATCGCGGGCAATGACGCCTGGAAGGCCGAGCGGCCCGGACAACTTTCTGTCGAGCGCAGCCAGCTGGTCGAGACGGTCCGGCGTATCGTCACAGCAACGCTGGGGCCCGCGTAAGTTATCGTCGATAACCAAGCGGTTACGGCCTGTATTGCCTGACCAATCATTGACTTGTGCGGCAAACTGTCGTCAATTGGTCGTACTCGGAAGCGCAGCGTTTCGGCGCAGCAGCTCCTGGAGGCGTTTCGGGGAGGAAACGTCCGCTCCTTAGAGAGCGAAAGAAAGCCCGCTGCGATGTATCCCCCGCAGCGGGCTTTTTTGTGCCTGAAATCCAGCCACGGCGACCCATGAAAAAAGGCCGGAGCGTCGCCGCCCCGGCCCTCATCATTTCATCCGCCGGCCGCTACCAGATGCGGACGCGCTGATCCTCGGGCAGATAGTAGGCCGTGCCCGGCTGGACGTCGAAGGCGGTGTACCATTCGTCCATATTGCGCACCGGGCCGATGACGCGGAACTCGGCCGGGCTGTGGGAATCCGTATCGATCTGCTGCTTGAGCGCGGCCTCGCGATACTTGGACTGCCAGACCTGGGCCCAGCCGTAGAAGAAGCGCTGGTCACCCGTGGTACCGTCCAGGATCGGGGCCTCCGCCCCGTTCAGCGACAGGCGATAGGCAGCCAGACCCACGGCCACACCGGCGGCGTCGCCGATATTCTCGCCCATGGTCAGCTGCGGGCGGACCTTGAAGCCGGGGATGGGTTCGAACTGGCCGTACTGTTCGCCCAGCCGCGCGGTCAGGGCCTCGAAATTGGCCCGGTCCTGCGGCGTCCACCAGCTGCGCAGCACGCCGTCGCCGTCGGACTTGGAACCCTGGTCATCGAAGCCGTGGCCGATCTCGTGGCCGATCACGCCGCCGATGCCGCCGTAGTTGACGGCCGGGTCCGCGTCCGGATCGAAGAAGGGCGGCTGCAGGATGGCGGCGGGGAAGACGATCTCGTTGTTGGTCGAGTTGTAATAGGCATTCACGGTCTGAGGGGTCATGCCCCACTCGTCCTTGTCGACCGGCTGGTTCAGGCGGGCGAGCTGATAGTTCCACTGGAACAGGCCGGCACGCTCGCCATTGCCGAACAGGTCGTCGGGGCGGATGTCCAGGGCGGAATAGTCGCGCCACTTGTTCGGATAGCCGATCTTGACCGTGAACTTGTTCAGCTTGTCCTCGGCGGCGGCGCGGGTCTCGGCGCTCATCCAGTCGTAGTTCTGGATGCGGGCGGCGAGGGCCAGGCGCAGGTTGGCGACGAGTTCCTCCATCTTGGCCTTGGATTCGGCGGGGAAGTATTCGGCCACATACTGGCGGCCGACGGCCTCGCCCAGCATGCCCTCGGCGAAGCTGATGCCGCGCTTGTCGCGGGGGCGCTGCATGGGCTGGCCCTGCAGGTCGCGCGAGCGGAACTCCCACTGGGCATCGGCAAAGCGCTTGGACAGACGGCCCGCCGCA
>CALRXI020000074.1:0-5554 GCA_943372125.1 Brevundimonas vancanneytii | reverse complement strand
GAAGGGGAGGGAGATTTCTGTCTTAGGCCGATTTCGCCTGAGCGACCGATGGCTTGCTGGAGGCCACGGTGACATTCGGCATGGCCGGGGCGACCGGCGTTTCGGGCTGGTAGCGTTCGGGCTTGGCCGCTTCGGCCTCGGCGATCGCTGCGGCGGTGGGCAGTTCGCGCTTGGCCTGGATGGAGCGGCCCTGGAACCAGGCCCCCGGCTCGATGGCCAGCTGTTCCTGAGTGATATCGCCCTCGACGCGGGCTGTGGCCAGCAGGCGGACGGACTTGGCCGTGATCGAGCCGTTCACCTTGCCGCGCACCTCGATCATGTCGGCGGTGATGGCCCCCTCGACCGAGCCGCTCTCGCCGATCAGCACGCGGGCCAGACGCACATCACCCTTCAGCGCGCCATCGACCTGCACGTCGCCGCCGCCCGAGATGTTGCCCTCGTAGCGGACACCGGCGGACAGGGTCGACAGATTGGTCGAGCGCGGCGCCGAGGCCGACGTCGTCACGGCGGTCGTGGTCGGGCGCGGGGTTTCCGGCGCGCGCGCGGGCTCCGGTGGTCGGTCCGTCATCGACGGGATGTTCAAACTGTCGTCCGACTTGCTCTTGTTGAACATGGCTGTCTCCGCCTGTCGTGTAAAAGCCCCGGCGGCAGTTAGGCCCAGGCTTCGCCGGGTGGCAAGCACTGGTTCCGATCAGCGCTCGTCGAACCTATAGCGCACGGACGGCGGCCAGAACTTCTTCGGCGTGGCCCTTGACCGAGACCTTGCGCCATACCCGGCGCACGATGCCCTGGCCGTCGATCAGGAAGGTCGCGCGTTCGATGCCCATATAGGTCTTGCCGTACATGCTCTTCTCGACCCAGACGCCATAGGCTTCGGTGACGCCCGCCGTCTCGTCGGAGGCCAGCACGACATCGAGATCGTATTTCGCCTTGAACTTCTGCAGCTTCTTCAGCGTGTCCTTCGACACGCCTATGACGACCGCTCCGGCGTCAGCGAAATCAGCCGCCAGGGCTGTGAAGTCCTTGCCCTCATTGGTGCAACCCGGCGTATCGGCCTTGGGGTAAAAATACAGGACGACCGTGCGCCCCTTCAGCCCGTCCAGCGAGACATTGGCGTCGCCGTCGGTGGGCAGGTCGAATGCGGGGGCCGGGGTGCCTTCGGTAATCTCGGTCATGGATTTCTCGCTTCAGACGGGACGGACGAGGACGATCTTCTTCTTGCCGGCGGCCAGTTTCAGGACGCCGTCAGCGTTGATATCCGACGACTCGATAAGCCGGGCACCGTCGGAAATCGCTTCGTCATTCAGTCGCAGCCCGCCGCCCTGAGCCAGGCGCCGCGCCTCGCCGTTGGAGGCTGTCAGTCCGGCGCGCGTCGTGACGGCGGCGATCATGGCCCCGATCACTTCGGACGATGGCAGTTCGACGGTAGGCAGGTCGGCGGACAGGGTGCCGCGCTCGAAAGCTCCCTCTGCGGCGGCCCGCGCCTTGGCGGCCTCGTCGGCACCGTGGAGCATGGTGGTGGTGGCGTCGGCCAAAGCCTTCTTGGCGTCATTGATCGCCGCGCCTTCCAGCGCCTCATAGCCGGCAATCTCGGCGTCCGACAGGTCGGTGAACAGGCGCATGAAGCGGCCGACATCGCCGTCCTCGGTGTTGCGCCAGTATTGCCAGTAATCATACGGCGAGAGGGCGTCGGCATTCAGCCAGACGGCGCCGCCGACGGTCTTGCCCATCTTCTGGCCCGAGGCGGTGGCGAGCAGCGGCGTGGTCAGGCCGAAGGCGGCCTTCTGATCGACCTTCCGGGTCAGCTCGACGCCGTTGATGATGTTGCCCCACTGGTCCGACCCGCCCATCTGCAGCGTGCAGCCGTAGCGGCGGTTCAGCTCCAGGAAGTCGGTGGCCTGCATCAGCATGTAGTTGAATTCGAGGAAGGTCAGCGGCTGTTCGCGTTCCAGCCGCAGCTTGACCGAGTCGAAGCTCAGCATGCGATTGACCGTGAAATGCGTGCCGTAGTCGCGCAGGAATTCGAGGTAACCGAGTTTCGACAGCCACTCGTCATTGTCGAGCATGACCGCATCGGTCGGACCGTCGCCGAAGGTCAGGAATTTCTCGAACACGCCCTTGATGCCGGCAATGTTCTCGGCAATCCGCTCCTGCGTCAGCAGGGGGCGCTGAGTGTCCTTGAAGCTGGGGTCGCCGACCTTGGTCGTCCCGCCGCCCATCAGGACGATCGGCTTGTGCCCGGCCTGCTGAAGACGGCGCAGCAGCATGATCTGAATCAGGTGACCGACGTGAAGCGACGGTGCCGTGGCGTCGAACCCGATGTAGCCGGTGATCACGCCCGCCTTTGCCGCCACATCCAGCTCCGCCGGATGAGTAATCTGATGAATATAGCCCCGCGCCTGCATGGTCTTGAGGAAGTCGGACTGGAAGGCGGTGTCGGTCATCAGAAAGGGTCAGTTATGTTGGCAGGGTCACTGGCTCTAGCATGAGGTTCGAACGGAGCGAATGCGAATGACCCCAAATCCTCGCCATCAGGCCATCGGCTGGCAGTTGATGGCGACCGGCGGCGTCTTCTTCGGCCTGGCTCTGGTGCTTGGGATTGGCGTCGGGGGTGTACAGATCTTCAGTCCGCCAACGCTGGTGCTGGTTGTGCTGACTGCGATTGCCGGGTGGGGAGCGATGCAGCTTTGGAGGCGGGGCCGGTACGGTCTGGCCTGGGCTGTCGTAATGGGGGCCGGGCTGGCGGTGATCATCGGCCTGATCGCCTTGATCTATGCCTTGGCCGCGTCGTTCGCCAGCGGCCCAGACTGGTACGGCGAGTTGTGACGGGCTAGCAGGTTTGGACAGTCCAAACCGAGCCCCCAAATGCCAGCCACCCTTATCCGACACCCTGTCTCTGAAGGGCCAGACGTCGTCGTTTGCGTGCATCACGAACGGCAGGGAGATCGACTGTGGGTCAGGTTCGTGGTCGAGGGCGATGTCGATGCCATCCGATGGCCTGCGCCGAAGCCAGGCGGGCGCGAAGACTGTCTATGGGAACGCACCTGCTTCGAAGTCTTCGTCACGACGGCGGACGGCTACCGCGAGTTCAATCTTTCGCCATCCCATCAGTGGGCCAGCTATCGTTTCAGCGGCTATCGTGCCGACATGGCCGATGCGCCGGAGGGGGTGAGGGGGCTGGCCCTCGATCTGGCGTCCGATATGTTCGCACTTGAAGCCCATGTCGACCTGCCACGGAGCGCCGGGACACTGGCGCTATCGACCGTGATCGAGGCGCATGATGGCTCGAAGTCCTACTGGGCCTTGACGCATCCGGGCGAAACGCCCGACTTCCACCACCCCGCATCATTTACCCTGGACCTGACGGAGCCCGCATGAAGTTCGGCATCGATCGCCTGTTGTCCGAGCCTCAGTTGCAGGCCGCGCTCCAGGGTCGCCGCGTGGCCCTGGTGGCGCATCCGGCGTCGGTGACGGCGGACCTGACCCACTCGGTGGACGCCCTGATGGCCTGCCCGGACATCCATCTGACCGCCGCCTTCGGCCCTCAGCACGGGATGAAGGGCGACCTGCAGGACAATATGATGGAGACGCCGGACGAGACCGATCCGGTGCACGGCATCCCCGTCTTCAGCCTGTACGGCGAGGTGCGCAGGCCGACGGGGCAGATGATGAGCGCCTTCGACGTCGTCCTGATCGACCTGCAGGACGTGGGGTGCCGCATCTACACCTTTGTGACGACCCTGCTCTACATGCTGGAGGCGGCGGCTGAGCACGGCAAGGAGGTCTGGGTGCTAGACCGGCCTAATCCGGCGGGGCGACCCGTCGAGGGCACATTGTTGCAGCCGGGCTGGGAGAGCTTCGTCGGAGCCGGGCCCATGCCGATGCGGCACGGGATGACCCTGGGCGAAATGGGCCACTGGTTCATCGATCACTTCAAGCTGAATGTGGCCTACCGCGTCGTCGAGATGCAAGGCTGGAAACCCGACGAAGCCCCCGGCTACGGCTGGCCGCTGAACCAGCGCAGCTGGATCAACCCCAGCCCGAATGCGCCCAATGTCTCCATGGCCCGCGCCTATGCGGGTACGGTCATGCTGGAGGGGGCGACCCTGTCCGAGGGGCGGGGCACGACGCGTCCGCTGGAGCTGTTCGGCGCGCCTGACATCGACGCCCGCGCCGTCATCGCCGACATGCGGGCGTTTGCGCCACAGTGGCTGAAGGGCTGCATTCTCCGGGACATGTGGTTCGAGCCGACCTTCCACAAGCACGTGGGCAAGCTGTGTTCGGGGGTCCAGATCCACGTCGACGATCCGGCCTACAACCACGAGGCCTTCAGGCCCTGGCGGGTGCAGGCCCTGGGTTTCAAGGCCATCCGGCGGCTCTATCCCGACTACGACCTGTGGCGAGATTTTCCGTATGAATATGCGTTCGGCAAACTGCCGATCGACGTGATCAACGGCGGGCCGGGTCTGCGCGAATGGGTCGACGATCCTGCGTCGGTGCCGGACGATCTGGACGCTCTCGCTGTGCCGGACGAGCAGGCCTGGCAGGAGATACGCCGCCCGCACCTACTGTACTGACCGTGGGGCGCGACCGTCTGATCGGCGTGCTCAGCGGCATGGGCGCCGGGGCCCTGTGGGGTCTGGTGTTTCTTGCGCCGAAGATCGCGCCCGATGCCTCGCCCCTGCTGATGAGCGCGGGGCGGTATCTGGCCTATGGTCTGATCGCCGCCCTACTGCTGGCTCCACGCTGGGCGCGGGTTGTGACGCTGCTGGATCGCAAGGCTTGGCTGGCGCTGGCTTGGCTGAGCCTGGCGGGGAACATCGTCTACTATCTGTTTCTGGTGGTCAGCGTGCATTTCGCCGGGATCGCGGCCTCGGCCCTGCTGGTCGGGATGGTGCCGGTCGCGGTGGCGGTCTGGGGGTTGCGCGATGCGGATGCGCCGCCCCTGAGGCGGGTTTTGCCGCCCATCGTGCTGGCGGCCGTAGCGGTGGGCCTGATCGGCTGGGAAAGCGTCTCGCGCGAAGCCAGCCAGCGCGACACGGCCTCGGTCCTGATCGGTCTGGCGTGCGGCTTGGCGGCTCTGATCAGCTGGTCGGCCTACGCGATCGGCAACAGCCGCTGGATGGCGCGTCTGCCGCAAGTGGGAGCGCACGACTGGTCTTTGCTGACGGGCGTGGTCACCGGCGCCTTCGCACTGCTGCTGGCGGTGCCGGCCCTTCTCGGGTCGGGAGGGGCGTCGGCGGATCAGTGGGCGCGGCTGGCGGGCGTCAGCGTGGGGGTCGCCATCCTGGCCTCCATCGTCGGCAACGCCTTCTGGAATCAGGCCAGCCGTCTATTGCCGCTGTCACTGCTGGGCCAGTTGATCGTGTTCGAGACGCTGTTCGCCTTCCTGTACGGCTATCTCTGGGAAGGCCGGGGGCCGACCGTCCTCGAGGTCATCGCCATGACGATGATGGTCGTCAGCGTCGTCTGGTGCCTGCGGGCGCACCGCCAGACGACCGAGGTCATCGTGGACGGCGACCGCTGAGCGTCAGGCCGGCTTTTCGGCCAGCCG
>CALRXI020000073.1:0-5956 GCA_943372125.1 Brevundimonas vancanneytii | reverse complement strand
GGCGACCGTGACCCAGGCCGACGTGTTCCAGTCGAATGGCGTGATCCACGTCACCGACACCGTCTCCATGCCCAACTAAGATCGTTAGACGGGGTGCCTTCGGAGGTACCCCGTCACTCCTTTCGGACAAGCGCCTTGCTATTCCGGGCCAAAGGGCCCACCTGTGTCCCCGTCGATCTCACTTGCGAAACGCTGCTGCCCCTTTGCATCGCGCACCGAGGTCCAAAGCCGATCCCATCCAGACCCGACAGGCCGACCCGGAACCTCTTCCGGCGGTCAACGCCTAACGGAGGTCTCAAAATGGCTACCGGCACTGTAAAATGGTATAACTCCACCAAGGGCTACGGCTTCATCCAGCCTGACGACGGCGGCAAGGACGTGTTCGTCCACGCTTCGGCTGTTGAAGTTTCGGACCTCGGTTCGCTCAACGAAAACCAGAAAGTTTCCTACGAAATCGAGCGCGACTCGCGTTCGGGCAAGGAATCTGCCGGTCGCCTGAAGGCCGCCGAATAGTTTTCGATACCCTTTGGTCAGGCACATCCTGACTGACGGACGGGCCGGCCTCTGCAAGGAGACCGGCCCGTTTGCTTTTTGCTCCACGCCAAGGCCGACAGACCTGGATGCCGAGTAATACCGCACAGATCTGGCGCTCAAGCAGCGAGCCTCCGCGAGGCAAGCGTTAGCGCCCTTCACAAAGAAGGATCACGCCATGACCCCCCTGGCCGAAAAACTGCCGACGATGAGCGACGCCGACCTGAAGGCGCTGCGCGCCAATGCCGCCCGCATGGTCGGTCACGGCTCGCCGGTTCAGGCGACCACCGCCGCCGACATCATCCCGCTGATCGACGATGAGGTCGTGCGCAGAGCCGCACTGCCCGCTTCTCCCCCGAAGACACGCGCGCCGGCGAAGAAGAAGGTCGTGCCCGCTTCCGGCCACCAGACGGCCTTGCCGTCGAAGGGCTGAGACCGTCCCTATTGCCCCATCGCGGCCAAGGCCGCGGCTTGATAGACGGCCAGAATGGTCTCGGCATCCTTCAAACGATCGATCTCGACAATGCCGCCGACGCGACCATACTCCGATGATGGCGGGCCGTAGATGAGATACCTCTGGCCGACCTGCGCCCGCGCAAGCCCTTGGGGGACGCAGCCGGTAAAGATGTTCCCGATCTCATAAGGTTCGGGCAGCGCGCCCTGTCCCTTGACCATGACGATAGGCTCCAGCCGGACGCGGATTTCATCATAGATGCTGATCCGGGGCGGCGCACCAGGGTCGAGAATTTCCGATCTGTCGTCACCGACTGCTGTGACTACGGCCGCGAAGATTAGGTCATGTCGAGCCCAAAGCTCGGCCTGAATCTGGAGGTCACGAGCTTCCTCTTGCGCCGCCGTCATAGGCAATGGCGGAAGACACGCCCGGGCCGTGCCCGGGAACGCCAGTGACAGCAGCAGGGTAGCAATGCCGCCAGCGATGAACTTGTAGCTCATGGCTCAATCCTCCGTCGGTCGGCGGTCATTCTGGCCATAATGATGGTCCCAACCGTGCTCTGCAGCGGCCCGAATGGCGACGGGATCGCGGACCTCGACCCAAGCCTGACTCCAGATGTCGTCGGCGCTGTCAGGTTCAGTCGTCGAGGCATAGACCAGAAAAAGGTCATCGACCTGGGCTCCAGCCGGGATGTCGAGAAAATCGCGCCCGCATCGCCGGTCCAAATCCGGATAGACGACATCGAAGTCGCCCGGGCGCTCCCTGCCTTTCAGAACGGCGACAGCGGTAAGGGCAATCCGAACGTTACCGAAGGGCAGGTCATCCCGCAGATGCGGCGAAACCTCGGTCACAGCCGCCAAGTAAACCAGCGGCGATCGATCCCAGGCCTCGACCTGGCGCTGCTGAATGTCGGCGACGCGCTGTACCGCCGACGGCAGAGGCCCCAGGCGGCAAGCATTGGCGATGCCAGGCATGCCAAGCGCCAGCACGGCGGCCATCATGCCGAAACATGTCGACGGGCTGTAGCGCATCACCGCGACCTCTTTGATCGCATCGCTGCGCGTGTCGAGGGATCGCCGATCATTCGCGCCGAGACCACCAGAAGATCATCCGGGCTTACGGGCAAGCTGAGGGCATAGACGACGAATTCGTCGCCGATGTAGGCCCCATCCGCAACGCTTAGTCCGTGGTAACGCAGGCAGATGCCGCGCGACGGTAGCGCTGGAACGTTCAGGACGGGAGCTTGAACATCACCCTTCAGAATACGACGCGGCGTGAGCTCGAAGGCCGCGTAATCTTGGCTGTTGCCGGTGATTTCAGCCAGATAGACCAGAGGAGCCTCTGCCCAGGCCCGTCCTTCCCGTTCGGCATCCTGCGCAAGGATCGCCGGGGGCAGAGGCGAACTGACCACGCAGGCCGTAGCAGCGAAGGGGGCGGCCAGCCCGATAGCCGCAGCCACCCAAAATGTCGCGAAATGCCGATACAACTGCGCCTCCTCGGTAAGGATGATCGCATCGTTGAACATCCAGCCCTTCGGCGCACCCTTTCAAAGCTGACGGCGTCAGCCCAGGGCCTGATCCAGATCGGCGATCAGGTCCTCGACCTCTTCCACCCCGACCGACAGGCGGATCAGGTTGTCGGTGACGCCGCCTGCCTCACGAACTTCCTTCGGCACAGAGGCGTGGGTCATGATAGCCGGGTGATTGACCAGGCTTTCGACGCCCCCCAGCGATTCCGCCAGGGTGAAGACCTGCACACGCTCCAGCACCTGGCGCGTCCGCGCCAGGTCGCCGTCGAGGATCACCGTCACCATGCCCCCAAACCGACCGTTCATCTGACGCGCGGCCAGGTCGTGCTGGGGATGGGTGATCAGGCCCGGGTAGATGACCTGGGCTACGCCAGACTTGCGGTCCTCCAGCCAGCGAGCGACGGCCAGAGCATTCTCGTTGTGCGCCTTCATACGCAGTCCGAGGGTCTTTAGCCCGCGATTGGCCAGGAAGGCGTCGAACGGCCCCATCACGCCGCCGATGGAGTTCTGCAGAAACTTGATCTCTTTCGCCAACTCCGCATTCGCCGTGACCAGCGCCCCGCCGATGATGTCGGAATGGCCGTTCAGATACTTGGTCGCCGAATGCATAACGACGTCGGCCCCCAGCGACAGGGGTTGCTGACTGAAGGGCGTGGCGAAGGTGTTGTCGACGACCAGCAGAATGTCCCGCGATTTGGCGAGCGTGGACAGGGCGGCGATGTCTGCCAGCTTCATCATCGGATTGGTGGGGGTCTCGACCCACAGCATCTTGGTCTTCGGCGTGATGGCGGCCTCGACGGCGGCCAGGTCGCTGAGATCGACATAGGCGAAATCCAGCCCCATTGAGCGGCGGCGAACGCGCTCGAACAGACGCCATGAACCGCCGTACAGATCGTCGCCCGTGACGATGTGCGACCCGGCATCCAGCAGTTCCAGTGCCGTCGAGGTCGCGGCCATTCCGCTGGCAAAGCCGAAGCCGTGGGTGCCGCCTTCCAGGTCGGCCAGACACGCCTCGAAGGCTTCGCGCGTCGGATTTTTGCCGCGCGCATACTCGTAGCCCTTGTTCACGCCCGGGCTTTCCTGGGCATAGGTCGAGGTGGCGTAGATTGGCGTCATCACCGCCCCGGTGGTCGGATCGGGACGCTGACCGGCGTGAATCGCGCGTGTGGAGAAGCCCTGGGCGTTCTTTAGCGTAGTCATCGGATATCCTCGTTTTCGTCTGGACTGGAGGCATCCTGCTCCAAGAAGGTGCGCGTCAGGCTCATGACCGAGCACCAGGTCGGCAAGTCGTACTGATGGCCGTCGAAGTCCAGAGCCCGAACCTCAACCCGCGCCCCTCGCTGTCGGAGGCCGTCGGCCATGGCCAGGCTGGCACGCACCGGAACGGCTTCATCGCTCCGGGCATGCAGAACCAGGGCCGCAATATCACGGCCCTCGAACGAAACGTCCGCCGAGCCTCCCCCTGCAGCCAGGATCATGCGCCGAACGGGACTGTCCGAAACCGTAGCCGCGCTGACGGCCACCCCGGCACCGCGCGAATAGCCCCAAAGCGCCACACGACCGCGCTCAACGCCGGGGCGCGTCTCAAGCTCGCCGAGTGCATCAAGCGCCACCTGTCGCCACGCCCGTGCCGTCACAGTGCGGCGCGTACGGTCCGGGGCGGCCGCGTCGAAATAGGCCGGCAGAAGAACGTGGTAACCGCGCGAGGCCAGCTGGATAGCGTGGGCGTCGAACAGGATGGAGTTCATCTCGAACCCCGTGCCACCATGCAGCATCACTATCCCCAGGCCATTGGGCGTGCCGCGCGGCGCATACAGATGGCCCCGGATCGCACGCCCCCGGCTGTCGAAGCTGATTGACTGACGCGAGGCCCGGACCTGCACATCGTCCGCACAGCCGGGGATGCCGACCTGTGGCGGGGTCTGGCTCGGCTGCGCATGGCTGGGCAATGCGCCTGCAGACGCCATCGCCAAGACCGCCGCCATCAGCGCTGCGCGCACAGCTACCGGTTCAGACTGAGGTGATTGATCAGATCGACGCGGGCGATCAGGCCAACGAACTGCTCGCCGTCCAGCACCAGCGCCACACGATCGCGGTCGAACAGGGGGATCAGGGCGTCCAGCGGTTCGCCCACCTGAACCGTGTCCAGATCTCGCGTCATGACCTCGCCCACCGGCTTGGCGAAGCGGGCTTTACGGGTGATCTCGTCGGTATTCATCACGTGAACGATGTCGCTCTCATCCAGGATGCCGACCAGTCGGCCGTCCTGAATGATTGGCAACTGCGACACGTCGGCGCCGCGCATCCGCTTGAAGGCTGTGTCCAGAGTGTCCTCCGGCCCGGCCACGACGACATCGCCATTCGCATATTTGCGGGTGATCAGGTCGGACAGATCGCCATGCAATTCGCGCTCGCCCAGCCCCTGATCGGCCAGCCAGGCATCGTTGTAGACTTTGGACAGATATTTGGCCCCGGTGTCGCAGACGAAGGTCACCACCCGCTTCGGCTCGGTCTGTTCGCGGCACCAGCGCAGGGCGGCAGCGATCAATGTGCCGGATGACGATCCAGCCAGAATGCCTTCCTTCAGCAACAGCTCGCGCACGGTCGAGATCGCCTCACTGTCGGGAATGGAATAGGCCTTGTCGATCAGGCTCATGTCCGCCGTGTCGGGCACGAAATTCTGGCCGATCCCCTCGACGGTATAGCTGCCGTCCGGCCCCGGAACGCCATCGTTGACGATGCCGGCCAGGACCGACCCGACCGGGTCGGCCAGAATGATCTGGGCCGTCGAGCCCTGGCTTTTCAGATACTGCGCCACCCCCGTGATCGTCCCGCCCGAGCCGATGCCGGCGACATAGGCGTCGATGTCGTGGCCCATCTGTTCCCAGATTTCCGGCCCGGTCGTGCGGACATGGGCTTCGGAGTTGGCCTTGTTGGCGAACTGGTTGACGAAGAACCCGCCCGGGATCTGTTGCGCCAGCCGCTCGGCCATGTCCGTGTAGTACTCCGGATGGCCATGATCGACGTCCGATCGGGTCAGCCGGACATCGGCCCCCATGGCTCGCAAATGCTGGATTTTTTCCTTGGACATCTTGTCCGGGATGACCAGAAGCACCTTATAGCCCTTGGCCTGGCCGACCAGGGTCAACGCCAGACCCGTATTGCCGGCCGTCGCCTCGACGATGGTGCCGCCGGGCTTCAGATATCCCTCCCGTTCCGCTGCATCGATCATCGACAGGGCGATACGGTCCTTGATCGAACCGCCGGGGTTCTGGGCCTCCAGCTTGAGGAACAGGCGACACGGGCCGGTGTCGATCTTGGTCACCTCCACCATCGGGGTCTTGCCGATCAGGTCCAGCAGGGAACCGGTCGGGCCGGACAGGACGGGCGTGGGGGCCAAAGACATTCAAAACTCCGAGGACGTTCGCGCCGGAAGCTAGGCG
>CALRXI020000072.1:0-6821 GCA_943372125.1 Brevundimonas vancanneytii | reverse complement strand
GGGGCTTGGCGACGCTGGCCGACAGCTGGGCCGATCTGGTCGAACTCGCCCGGGTGGCACGCGAGGACGGCCCGTCGGATTCGCTGGGGCAGATCGCTGGCGTGGCCGGGGTCGGACCCGTCGCGGCCCGCGCCCTGGCCCTGTTCTTCAGGGAGCCACACAACCGCGCGATGGTCGATCGCCTGGTCGAACAGATGGACCAAATTGAAGACGCCGAACGTCCGAAATCCGACACCCCCGTCGCGGGCAAGACGGTAGTCTTCACCGGAGCGCTGGAGCGCTTCACGCGCGACGAAGCCAAGGCCCGCGCCGAAAGCCTCGGGGCCAAGGTGTCAGGGTCTGTGTCGAAGAAGACCGACTATCTGGTCGCCGGGCCGGGCGCCGGCTCGAAACTGGCGGATGCTCAGAAGCACGGGGTTAAGGTGCTGACCGAAGACGAGTGGCTGGCGCTGATCGCCTGAGGCGCCGCCTGGTTGCTGCCTAGTGCCCCGCCGACTTCGGTGACCGCAGGAAGAAGCCGCCGCCGACCAGCAGGACGACGAACACGATCGCGCCCGCCATGAAGCTGCCGCCCGGCATGAACCAGACGGTCAGGAAGGCCAGGATGGCAGCAACCGCCAGCGAGCCCCATTTGGTCAGACCCTGGAACAGGTTGAAGGTCGCGACCTGCTCGCTGATTTCCTGGGTGCCGCGCGCATAGTCGTCGTGGCTGTCGTGGGCGTCGGCGGTGTGCGGGTCGGCCATGGGGATATCCAAAGGACTCATTCGGAATGTTGGGTGCCTTATAGCGGCCCCGCGCTCAGGCTCAAGCCAGACGTTCGAACTGGTCGATCAGGCCTTCCAGCCGCCGCGTCCCGATGGTCCAGAAGGCCGGGTCGCGCGGATTGAGACCGAAGGGCTTAAGCGCCTCGACATAGCCTTTGGTCCCGCCCCCGGCCAGCAGCTCCCGATACAGGGGCGTGAAGCTTTCCGGATCCTTGGCCCGCGTCTCCATGAGCGCCGCGACCAGAAGGTCGCCGAACGCATAGGCATAGACGTAGAAGGGCGAGTGGACGAAGTGACTGACATAGCTCCACCAGTGCTCATAGCCGGGATTCAGCGTCACCGACGGGCCGAGCGACGCCCCCATTTCCTCCAGCCAGATTTCGCCGATCCGCTCGACGGACACCTCGCCGCTGGCCCGCTCGTCATGGAAGCGCGTTTCGAAGCGGTGGAAGGCGATCTGGCGCACCACGGTATTAAGCCCGTCCTCGATCCGCCCGGCCAGCAGACCGCGCTGCTCGGCCTTGGGCGCGGTGGCCAGCAATCGGTCGAAGGTCAGCCCCTCGGCGAAAATCGATGCCGTCTCGGCCAGGGTCAGGGGCGTGTCGGCCAGCAGGGAACCCTGCCCCGCCGCCAGCGTCTGGTGCACCCCATGGCCCAGTTCATGCGCCAGCGTCAGGACATCACGCCGCTCGCCCATCCAGTTCAGGAAGACATAGGGGTGCCGGTCCGCCGTCACCGGGTGGGCATAGGCCCCCGACTGTTTCCCGGGCCGCGCCCGCCCGTCGATCCACGGCTTGTCGAAGAAGGTCTGGACCCGATCCGCAAAATCCCCGCCCAGATCGGCGAAGCTTTCCAGCACCAGATCGCGCCCCTGGCTCCAGCCGTATCGACGCGGCGTGATCTTCTCTTCCAGCGGCGCATTGCGGTCCCACTGGTCAAGGGTCGCCCGACCCATCGCCCGCGCCTTCAGCGCATAGTAGCGGTGCGACAGGCGCGGATAGGCGGCCGCCACCGCCTCGGCCATCGCATCCACCGCCTCGCCGTCCACCTCATTGGCCAGGTGGCGACTGTCGGCGGGACGTTTGAACCCGCGCCAGCGGTCCTCCAGCGCCTTGTCCGCCGCGACCGTATTCAGCACCAGGGCCATGGTCTGGGTCCGCGCGCCCAAGGCCTCGCTCAGCCCTTCGGCCGCCGCCTTGCGCCGCGCCGCCTTGGCATCAGACAGTTGATTCAGCGCCTCGGCGAGGGTGAGCGACTCCTTGCCGGCCCGGACCCGGATCGCCGCCAGCGTCTCGTCGAACAGGCGCGGCCACTGGGCGCTGATCGGCCCACGCTCGGCGAGGAATGTCTCCAGTTCCTGCGACAGCTCATGCGGCTTCATGGCCCGCACCCGGCGCAGCCAGGGTGTCCAGCGCGCTGCGGCCGGATGGGCGACCAGCGCCGCCTCGATCTCGGCCTCCTCCAGCTGGTTGATCTCCAGCGTGACCCAGACGGTAGGCGTGACGATGGTCGTGATCTTCTCCCTCAGTGTGCCCTCGAACCCCTGCGCCGCCGCGTCTCCGCGATCGGTCGAGGCCGACAGAAAGGCATAGGCCCCCAGCGCACCCAGCAGGTCCGAAGCCTGTTCATACAGGGTGATCGCCTGATCCAGGCGTTCACCGAGCACCGCCGCATCGCCGCGCGCCGCGACGAGCTGGCCCTCGAAAGCATTCAGCCGGCCTACGACCTCCGTCGCGCGATCCAGATCGGCTTGGACCGAGGCGTCCTCACGCGAGGGATACAGGTCGGTCAGATCCCACAGCGGGGCATCGGCATGGGCGGTCGGCGGCGGGACATGTGCGTTCATGTCCCTCGTTGTGGGGATGCGGACGCGACGGCGCAACCGTGGCGACCGACCTCCGCCGCGTCCTATTTGCGGCGGGGTGCCGCGGCCACGCTCTCGCCGCTAGCCGTTCCTGACGCTTCACGCATTCCGCGCCGCATCTCTTCCAGTTCCTCAGGCGTGCACTGGTAGTGCTGACACATCCGCAGGGCCATCTTCTCCAGCATCTGCGGAACCACCGACATGATGGCGCGGTTGGCCTCGGGCATCACGATGATGGACTTGTCCGCGATCGACCGTCCCAGAGGATTGTCGTAGAAGGCGATCAGGGCCAGCAGCTCCTCCTCCGTGAAAACGGCGGCATAGACGGGCACCATTTCCTGCACCATCAGGGGCACCATATCGGTCGTCATTTCGGCCGTCAGGTCCAGAATGAAGCGACGATCCTCGGCAGGCAGGGCCGGTGCCGAGGTGTCGTTCGCCATCTCGTCGCCGACCATCTCGCGGATCGCACCTTCAAGCTGGTCCGTCATCAGCAGATTGATATATTGCCGGGTCAGTTCCAGCTGACGGGCCGAGGGCTGGCTGGCAGCCGCCTGCGGGACCTCGGTGCCAGCCTTGGCCTGCACCATCGTCGGCATGAGCACCGATCCAGCCAGCGCCGCGCCGGCGATTACAAACATCAAACGCATGGTCATCCCCCCTGTTCGCATCCAGTCTCTCGCGATGACGATGTTCGCACAAGTCTTCAGCCGGCGAAGGTCCGGATAAGCGCAGCCAGATCGGTTTCGTTGACACGGCTGGCCGCCTGCTCGGCCGACATCCACTGGCGCGTGCGCTCGTGCTGCTCCTGCCAGGTGTCATGCTCGACGGTGACTTCCAGCGGATACAGCGACACCACGCACCAGCGCCCTTCGCCGCGCCTCAGCCATTTCAGATAACGGAATGTGCCGATGGGGTGATCGGCGATCCTGCCTTCGACCCCCGCCTCCTCCAGCGCCTCGACGGCGGCGGCCCGGGCGTCTGTCAGTCCCGGCATGCGGCCACCCTTGGGTGTGACCCAGCGCCGGGTCTCGCGCGAGGTGACCAGCAGAATCTCCAGCCCCTGTTTTTCACGCCGCCAGCACAGGGCCGCGACCTGGCGGCGCTCGGCGCGTTCGGTGCGGATGGGGGGTTCGATCATGCGGCTGTCGTCCCCCGCGCGTGCCCGCGCGTCAAGTCATCCGTATACGGATAACTCCTAACGACCCGCACCATTCTGCTTGGCCGCCGCCGCCCCCATCGCCTCGCAGTCGAAGCGCAGGCAGTATTTCTCGAACACATCGGTCATGCCTGTGACGAGGTGCGGCATCATCACCTCCTGCATCAGCATGCCGGCCTCGACATTCTTGCGCGCCAGCGATGCACCCAGCGGTCCCTCGTAGAACGCCACCAGGGCCTGCAGTTCGGGAAGGGTATACAGCTCGGCCACGTCCGCCCGCATTTCGATCAGGGTCTTGTCGATCACCGTCTCGTACAGGCCGGTCATTTGCTCGGTGATCCATGTCCGCTGTTCGGCGGTCACATCGCCTTCGGCCAGATCCTGCTGAAGTTGCTCGCGTATCAGCTTGTCGACATCCAGACTGACCGTCAGCTCCAGATAGCGGTCGGCCAGGGCCTGCCTGGGGTCGGGTGCAGCCTCCTGCGCCAGGGCCACAGGACCTGTCAGGGCCAACACGGCGACGGCGATGATCAGACTGCGCATGGTGATGGCTTCCCCCTCTGTGCCACCATCTTTCGAGGTTCGGCGGTATCTGGCAATCGCAAATCGACCTAGCGCCCCAGCATCACCGACCCGATCAAGCCTGCCAGTCCGACGAGTACCGGCACGGCCCAGCCGCTTTTCCACCGGTAGGCCACGACCAGACCCAGCGTGGCGACGCCCGCCAGAACCGCGCCCCGAACCGGAGCGGCGGCCTCGGCCACCAGTCCAGCGGCCAATTGCAGGCTGGTCGCCGCGATCAGGCCTACGACCCCGGCGGTCACCCCGTCCAGCAGCGCCCGGATCGCCTTGACGTCCAGAAGGCTCTCCAGCCGCTCGTAGAAGATCAGCGAAAAGGCGAACGCCGGCACGAAAACCCCCGCCGTCATGGCCAGGGCCCCTCCAAACCCGCCCGCCACATAACCCACGAAAGTGGCAAAGATGATCAGCGGCGCGGGCAAGACCCCGGCCAGCGCCACCCCGTCCAGGAACTGCCCGTCGCTGATCCAGCCACGACCCGCCATGTCCTGACGCATGAAAGGAATGGCCGTATAGGCCCCGCCGAAGGTCAGCAGCCCGGCCTTCAGGCCCGACAGAAAGATCAGCCACGCCGAGGCAGTCCCTGGCCCGGCCACATCCGTTCCGGCCGGCGCCAGGTCGGGCATGGATGGCGCGATGCCCGTGACCGTCAGAGCCACGGCCAGCAGCGTCGCGCCCGCTGCGACCAGGACGGCCAGCCAGGGTTTGCCGAGCGCTCGCAGCGCATGGATGGCACCAGTCGCAGGCAGCACGATCCAGAAGCTCACCCCCGCCAGCGTCGCCACACCCGCCCCTATCGCCAGCACCCACAGGCCCCGTTCGTGAAGAACGTGCGCGCCTATGCGATGCACGGCTCGCAGGATCAGCCCGATAACGACCGCCTGGATGGCCAGCATCGCGCCGGCGATCCAGGGCCGGTCGAAGTCGATCAGGAAATAGGCCCAGGCCAGCGCCAGCATCAGCAGAAGGCCCGGCAGCATGAAGCCCAGCCCGGCCAGAATGCCTCCGATACGCCCCCGCGCCCGCATGCCCATGTGTACGCACAGCTCATGCGCCTCCGGCCCTGGCAGGGCCTGCATGACGGCCAGCAACCGATTGAACCGATCGCCTGACATCCAGCCCTCGCGCTCGACCAGATCGCGCCGGATCATCCCGATCTGCGCCACAGGCCCGCCGAAGGCTAGCAGGCCGAACCGCAGGAACTTCAGAAACAGCGCCCCATAGGTCAGTTCGGGCGGACGCGGCTCGCCCTCCCGAGTTTCGGATATGACGTCCGTCCCTGACATGGCCGGCAAGATCGCATGCGTGTCACAGCCTAGCGAGCACGAAAAAGGGCGGCGATCCTGCGACCGCCGCCCTTCATTCTTTTTGGCCTACCGCGCGTTCGCGCTACTTGAGGCCGATCTGTCTTTTGTCGATCAGGCCAGCGAGGCCGGATCGACCTTGAAGCCCGGGCCCATCGTGGACGACAGGGTGATGCGCTTCACATAGGTCCCCTTGGCACCGGCCGGCTTGGCGCGGTTCAGAGCGTCGACATAGGCCTTGACGTTGGCTTCCAGAGCTTCCTGGGTGAAGGAGGCCTTGCCGATGCCGCCGTGGGCGATACCGGCCTTTTCGACGCGGAACTCGACCGCACCGCCCTTGGCGTCCTTGACAGCCTGGGCGACGTTCGGGGTCACGGTGCCGACCTTGGGGTTGGGCATCAGGCCGCGCGGACCCAGCACCTTACCCAGACGACCCACCAGGGCCATCATGTCGGGGCTGGCGATGACGCGATCGAAGTCCATCAGGCCGCCGTTGATCTGTTCGTACAGATCCTCGGCACCGACGTACTCGGCGCCGGCCGCGCGGGCTTCGTCAGCCTTGGCGTCCTTGGCGAAGACGGCGACGCGAACGTCACGGCCCGTACCCGACGGCAGGTTGACCACGCCGCGGACTTGCTGGTCGGCATGACGCGGATCGACGCCCAGGTTGACGGCGATCTCGATCGACTCATCGAACTTGGCCTTGGCGTTGTCCTTGACGGCGGCGATGGCGTCCGAGAACGGCATCAGAGCCAGGGTGTCACCGGTGCGGGCCTTTTGAGCCTTGGTTTGCTTGGCCATGTGCTCAGCCCTCCACGACGTTGAGGCCCATGGCGCGCGCCGAGCCTTCGATGATCTTGGTCGCGGCGTCCAGGTCGTTCGCGTTCAGATCCTTCATCTTCTTTTCGGCGATCTCGCGCAGCTGGCTGCGCTTGATCTTGCCGGCCACTTCGCGGCCCGGCAGTTTCGACGCCGAGGTGATGCCGGCGGCCTGCTTGATGTAGTGGGTCGCGGGCGGGGTCTTGGTGACGAAGGTGAAGCTCTTGTCCTGATAGACCGTGATCACGGTCGGCAGGGGCGTGCCCTTCACTTCCTTCTCGGTGCGCGCGTTGAACTCCTTGACGAAGCCCATGATGTTGACGCCGCGCTG
>CALRXI020000071.1:0-7230 GCA_943372125.1 Brevundimonas vancanneytii | reverse complement strand
AGCTTGTGCAAAGGCGGGCGATCTATCTAGGCCAAGTTCTGGCTGACATTTACCGCATGAAGCTCGCCCGAGATTTTCCGGATCGGGAGTTCGTGGTCAAGTTGGAATGCGAGAACGACGACGGTGAGATCGCGCTCTCATTTTGGCAGGGCGAAGCGCCTTAGGGGCAATCTTCTCCTCCCCTTCCAAAGGAATGGGGAGAAGACGTCAAGCGTCTGCTACCTACGTCCGTTTCTGACGTACCCGCATGCCAGACTGGTCCTCATGTCGATGAGCACGCAAATCAATCCCGCCGACTACGATGAGGACGGCGGCAATGTCTGGGATCATGCGCGGAGGGAGTATCTGGCGGGTGTGAAGGCGACGCATATCTGTCAGCGGTACGGCATGTCGCTCAGTTCGTTCCGGCTGCATGCGCGGGTCGGGGGCTGGCGGCGGATGGATCAGCCCACCTGTGACGCCCCGCCCGAGCCCGGTGAATACCATCCCGACGACGCCGTCAGTTTCGCCGACTTGGCCCAGGAGGCCTTTCTGAACATCCGCCGCGCCCTGGGCATGGGCCGCGCGTCCGAGGCCTCGACCTGGCTGCGCGTCTACGACCGCCTCGCCGACAAGGCCCGCGCCCACGTCATGGCCGAACTGCCCGACATCGTGACCCCACAGATCGAGTCCAACCGCGACCCCCTGACCCTGTTCGCGGCGGAAGACGAAAATATGAATGATCTGAATGCGATGGGCGAAGGTTCACAGGCAGAACCTAATGGATTGGACTCCTTGCACCCGGTTTTTTCGGAGTCCAAACCCGACGTCCTTCTCCCGGTGGGAGAAGGTGGCTCGCGTAGCGAGACGGATGAGGGTCGGATCGATCCTTCGGCCTAAGCCGACGCAGCGAAGCAAGACACAGCCGACCCTCACCCTTTCGCCTGGCCGATCGCTACGCTCCCGGAGGCTCAAACCCTTTCCCAGCGGGAGAGGGATCTGAATCAGTCACTCTCCCTCCGCGTGATATAGGTCAGGGCGATGTGGCTGACCGGGCGTTCGGTCTGGTCGGTGAACCGCAGTTCCGTGACCACATAGCTGTATTCGCGATAGAAGCTGGGCTGAGCGACCAGCAGGACGCCCGACTCCCGGCCTCGTTCCGGCATGAAGACGCGCCAGCGGTTGCTGTCCTTGTTGGGCATGGCGGACCACAGCAACTGGGTCCAGCCGGAATAGGTCGGATAGATGTCGGGCAGATCGAGGTGTCGGGCGGTGCCCGCGCCGCCCATGGCACGGACCATCCCGCGCACCAGCGACTGCTGATCATGCGGTCCCGCCAGGGTCAGGCTGCAGACGTTCCGCTGGGTCCGCTCGACCGTGTCGTCCGGCCCTTCCTCGATGCGCAGGACCATCTCCAGATCGCCGTCGCGTCTGATGAAGGACTCGGCCGGAGCCGCGCCGTCAGCCTCCAGCCGTGCCCAGCGCGGGACGCCGTCGGGCCTGAAGGACCGCTTGTCCAGTCGATTGGCGTCCAGACAGACCGCCTGAAAGATCTCGAACGGATCGGGCGTGGTCCGTCGCCCCAGGACCACGACCTCGTCCAGTTCCGCAGCGTCAGACGGAGACGAGACGACGGGGTCTTGAGTCAGACCAAACGCCATAAGCGCGACAAGCAGCACGGGCGTCTCCTGCGGATGCCTTGAGCGTCACGCCAGCCGATCACGGCGTCAAGTCGAGCGTCGCTCCGCCACCTTGGCCGCGTTCCACAGGGCGTCCATCTCGGCCAGGTCGGACTGCTCCGGTGTGCGCCCATCCTTGGCCAGCGCCGCTTCGATGAAGCCGAACCGGCGCACGAACTTGGCATTGGCCCCGCGCAGGGCATCCTCGGGCTCGACCCCCAGCTTGCGCGCCAGGTTGGCGACGACGAACAGCAGGTCGCCCATCTCCTCACGCGCCTTGTCCAGGTCCCCGGCGGCGATCTCGGCCCGCAGTTCCGCGACCTCCTCGTGCAGCTTGTCGAAGACCTCGTCGGTCGAGGGCCAGTCGAAGCCGACGCGGGCCGCCCGCTTGGTCAGCTTGGCCGCCCGGGCCAGGGCGGGCAGGCCGACCGGCACGTCATCCAGCACGCCAACTTGCGCCTTCGCCAGCCGCTCGGCCGCCTTGATGTCCTCCCACCGCGCCTTCTGGGCGACCCCATCGGCCTTGGCGGCTTCGTCCCCGAACACATGCGGATGGCGCCGCTCCAGCTTGTCGGCCATGGCGTTGGCCACGTCGTCGAAGACGAACAGCCCCTGTTCCTCGGCCATGCGGGCGTGGAAGACGACCTGGAACAGCAGGTCGCCCAGCTCGCTCCTCAGGTCGTCATAGTCCCCGCGCTCGATGGCGTCGGCGACCTCATAGGCCTCCTCGATCGTATAGGGGGCGATGGTGGCGAAGGTCTGCTCCACGTCCCACGGACAGCCGCCGACCGGGGCCCGCAGCCGGGCCATGATGGCGTTCAGGCGGTCGATGGGGCCGCTCATCCCTGGGACTTCGCATCCAGCGCCGCCCGGATCTCGGCATGGCGCGCCTGATCCAGCGGATAGCGATGCAGGGCCACCGCCGCCAGCAGCAGGCAAAGAGCAGGCAGGCCGGCGAACATGATCTGCAGCCACATCAGCGCCGGGCCAGAGTTCTGTCCGCCCAGTCCGGGATCGAACCCGGCCATCTGCAGCCCCGCGAACGTCAGGACCGAGACGGCATAGCCGAGCTTCGACGTGGCCGTCAGGATGGAGAACAGCAGGCCGGTCCGGTCCGCCCCGTCATCCAGCCGCACCTGATCGCTGACGTCCGCCATCATCGCCCGCAGCAGCAGGTCGCCCGAGGCGAAGGCCAACCCCACCAGCGCCACCATCGCCCCGGCCATCAGCAGGTCGGCATAGGGGGCGGGATTGCCGGTCATGGCCTCCAGCGCCGATCGTACCGGCTCGACCAGCACGGGGGCCAGGAAGGCGGCGAACATCAGGGTCACGGCGAAATAGACGCAGGCCCAGATCAGCGCCCTGTGCTTGCCCAGCCTGACCGCCAGCCAGCTCCAGGCCGGAGCCCCGAACAGGCCGAAGACGAAATAGACCAGCAGCAGGATGGAGGTCTCCGCCCGTTCGAACCCCCGCGCCGCCTCGAAGAAGTAGAAGAACAGCGCCCCGACCACGCCGCGCGCGATGCCCAGCGCCAGGTCCGCCCCCAGCAGTCGCTGGATCACCGGCCGCTTGAACAGGGCCAGATAGCCGAACCGCGTCTCGGCGGCGGTGGCCGGTCCGGGCGGCGGCTCGGGCGTGAAGGCAAAGGTGATGGCCAAAGAGACGGGCAGGGCGATGATGATGAACCACCCCTGCCACTGCACCGCCCGCGCATAGTCGCCCCAGCCCATGTTCTGGACCAGCACGGGCACCAGCAGGACCGCCAGCACGCCGATGATGTTCGCCGTCTGCCACCAGCCGTAGATGCGCGAGCGCTGGTTGTAGTCGCTCGACAGGGCCGAGGCCCAGCTGACCTGAGATAGCAGGCTGACCGAAAAGCCCAGCGACAGCACCACCAGCCAGACGGTCAGATAGGCTGGTCCCGCCCCGGGCCGCGCCATGAACAACATACCGACCGCCAGCATCAGCACCGGTGCCGCCAGCCCCATCCACAGGCGATAACGGCCGAAGCGGCTGTGGGTCCGGTCGATGACCATCCCCAGCGCCGGATCGACGACGATGTCAGCCACCCGGATGATCAGAAAGATCAATCCGACCACGGCCAGGTCGACACCCACATGGCTGGCATAGAACTCCGGCAGGGTCACATAGACCGGCAGGCCCAGCGCCGCGTAGGGCAGGCAGGCAGCGGAGAAGGCGGCCAGAACGCCATTGCTGCGACGCGGCGCGGCGGCTGTAGCGGCAGGGGAGGCGACGGGGGCGTCGGTCATGGACGGGTCCATCTGGAAAGCCGGTGAATCGGCAGCTTCCACCATGCCGCCTTTGCGGGCAGGGCGCGAGACGGGCGGTGACGCTTTCGTCATCGGGGGCGCGGAAATGGCCTTGCCGCCGCCACAGGGCTGGGGTCAGCATGCCTGCCATGTGGACTCGCCTCGTGCCCGGCCTGCTGGCCACCCTGTGTCTGTTCGCCCTGGCCCAGCCGGTCGCGGCACAGACCCGCGATCAGTCGCTCGATCAAGCCGAGGCCTGCGAGGCGACGTCGCCCGACTGGGACGGCGCGGCCTTCGCCAACTTCATCTCGGTCAACTCGCTGGAGTGGACCCCCTTCAACCAGATGGAGTGGGGCTGGCAGACCTATGTGCCTCTGATCCAGCAGGAGATCGGCACCCGTTGCGACGTCGGCACCGTCCGCTTCGCCCAGGCCCTGGCGCAGTTCCAGTCCCAGCGCGGGCTGATCGCCAACGGCATCTTCGACGACGCCGCCTTTCAGGTCTTCAAGGGCCTCTGGCAGGAGCGCCGTCCCTTCATCATGGCGCGGGTGAGAGGAGAGCCTTGCCCGGCTCCACCGCCCCTGTCTGATCTGGGCTATCTGGTCGAGGAAGAGGAACATGCCGACCGCCTGACCCGCCTGCTGCGCCGCGACGTGCTGGTCGCCTATCGCCGGATGGTGCAGGCCGCCCGGCGCGAGGTGCCCGAGGTCGCGGCCAATCCCGAACTGCTGCAGATCTTCTCCGGCTTCCGCGACCCCGAGGCCGACGCCGCCCGTTGCGCAGCCCAGGGCAACTGCGACGGCCTGAGGCGTGCGGTCTGTTCCGCCCATCGCACAGGCACCGCCGTCGACCTCTATGTCGGCCAAGCCCCCGGTCTGGGTGTCGACAACACCAGTCCGGCCAGTCGCGCGGCCATGAGCCAGACCCAGACCTATATGTGGCTGGTCCGCAATGCCCGGCGCTTCGGCTTCGTGCCTTACGCCTTCGAGCCCTGGCACTGGGAATGGATCGGCCCGACGGGCGAGAGCGGCGCGCCGTGATCCGGGGCCTGACCGCAGGCGAGCAGGGGCTGGCGAGGGACGCGCTGGGCGATGCGGTACGGCTCGACACAGTCCGGTTCTTCCCGACGCCCTGGCCCTTCGACCGCGCCTTCGTACCCGGCCGATGGTTTGGCCGAGACTGGATCGCCTGGCCGGCGCGGCAACTGCCCCGCGACTTCGCTACAGCCCCCCTGAGACTTCAGGCCGTACTGGTCCATGAACTCGTCCACGTCTGGCAGGCCCAGACCGGGGTCAACCTGCTGACAGCCAAGCTGAAGGCGGGGGACCGTGCGGACTCCTATCGATACGCAGTCGGTAACGACTGCCGCTGGGATGCCCTGAACATCGAACAGCAAGCCATGGTCGTCGAGCATCGCTTTCGGCTATCGCGCGGGGAACGGACGCCGGCGGATTTGGCATTCTATCAGCGCGTCTGCCCGTTGCCGCACGGCGTGGCTTGAAATAAAGAAGGGCAAGGTTATATCCGCTACCGATGCGGTTGCGGATTGGCGCGCCGCCCATGCGGAGAGCGAAATGCCCAAGGTTCTGGTCCTTTATCATTCCACCTATGGCCACCTGGAAACCATGGCCGAAGCCGTCGCCGAGGGCGCGCGCTCGGTCGAAGGGGCCACGGTCGATATCAAACGGGTCGCCGAGACTGTGCCGGAGGAACTGGCCAAATCGAGCGGTTACAAGCTGGATCAGGCGGCCCCGATCGCCAAGGTCGAGGACCTGGCCGATTACGACGCCATCATCGTCGGGGCCGGCACACGCTTTGGCACGGTCGCCTCGCAGATGCGCAACTTCTGGGACCAATCCGGTGGCCTGTGGTTCCAGGGCAAGCTGGTGGGCAAGGTCGGCGGTGTCTTCACCGCCACGGCGACCCAGCACGGCGGCCAGGAAACCACTCTGATCGGCATGATCCAGACGCTGATGCACCACGGCATTCTGGTTGCGGGTCTGCCCTATTCCTTCCAGGGCCAGATGCGGAACGACGAGATCACGGGCGGCTCGCCCTATGGGGCCACGACCATCACCAATGGCGACGGCTCGCGCATGCCCAGCGAGAACGAGCTGGACGGCGCCCGCTACCAGGGCCGCCACATCGCCGAGGTTGCCAAGAAGCTGTTTGGTTAAGGGATTGGCGAGCCGCTGCCAGACGGACTGGCGGCGGCGACCCGGTTAGCGGCGACGCTTGCCACGCAGATTGTCGATCGCCCATTCGCCCGGCCCGGCGAAGATCAGATAGAAGAAGACGAAGCAGTACAGCGCCGCGAGCTCGCCCTGATTGACGATGGGATAGGGGCTCTGGGGCGCGTGCACCATCCAGTAGGCCACGGCCATGAAGCCGGACAGGATGAAGGCCGTGCCGCGCGTGAACAGGCCCAGGATGATCAGGATGCCCCCGACCAGCTCGATCGGTCCCGACCACCCGGCCAAGGTCGACAGGTCGATGCCGCCGCCCTGACCGCCGGGCGGGAAGTGCAGGATTTTCTGCGTCCCGTGCTGCAGCAGCAGCAGACCCGCGACTATACGGAAGACACTGAGCACGCGCGGTGCCCAGGATGTCAGACTGGTCGTGTTCATGAGAGGCGTCCCTGTTGATCAGGGAACACTAGCCGCAGACCCGGACTTGGCAAGGCGAAGCGTCAGGCGGCCTTGTCGAGCTCCACCAGCTTCTGGATGGCGACATAGTCGGTCTTGCCGGTGCCCAGAACGGGGACCTCGGCGACACGCATGATCTTCTTCGGAACCGCAAGTTCAGGGGCCCCATGTTCGCGGGCCCATTCGGTCAGGCGCGCGACCTCGGCATCCATCCGGTCGGTCATCAGGACCAGCTTTTCGCCCTTGCGGGCGTCGGGGATCGACACGACCGCATGCCGGTTCTCCGGCCAGACGGCTGAGGCCAGACCCTCGACGGCCGTCAGGGACACCATTTCCCCGCCGATCTTGGCGAACCGCTTCACCCTACCCAGGATGGCGATATAGCCTTCGTCATCCAGGGAGACGATGTCGCCCGTGTCATGCCAGCCCCCGTCCAGAGGCTCGATCACCTGTGGATCGCTGGCCGACAGATAGCCGCTCATTACATTGGGGCCCCGCAGATACAGCCGCCCGCCCTCCGTGATTCCGGGCACATCGTCCAGTCGCCAGTTCATGCCCGGCAGGATCTGGCCCACGGTGCCGGGCCGGTTGCGGTCGGGATGGTTGACGGCGGCGACCGGCGAGGTCTCCGTCGCACCATACCCCTCCAGCAGTTTC
>CALRXI020000070.1:0-7282 GCA_943372125.1 Brevundimonas vancanneytii | reverse complement strand
CCGCCGGAGGCCATGTCGGCAAGGCGCTAAGAGCGTCGCTGGTCCTGGGTGGGGGAAGCCCCTCCATCCCAGGCCGACAGCCACCGGTCAGACATCTCGTGCGGAGCGACGACGCGATGCCGAAACACATACTCCCAACGGTCTCCGGGCATCGCGCCCGGCGCTCCGCCGGCCCATCCCACCCTCAACCGACGGAGATCCCGGCGGCGCAGAAACGTGCCCGGTCTTTGAAAACTCAGATCAGCCCGCTCAGCGGTGAACTGGCACTGGCATACATACGCTTGGGCATCCGCCCGGCCAGATAGGCCTCGCGCCCGGCGATCACCGCATGCTTCATGGCGCTGGCCATCAGGATCGGATCCTTCGCACCGGCGATGGCCGTATTGGCGATCAGGGCGTCGCAGCCCAGCTCCATGGCGATGGTCGCGTCCGACGCCGTGCCCACGCCCGCATCGACCAGCACCGGCACGGTCGCCTGTTCCACGATCAGCCGGATATTGACCCGGTTCTGGATGCCCAGGCCCGAGCCGATAGGACTGGCCGCCGGCATGATGGCCGCGGCTCCCGCCTCCTCCAGCCGCCTGGCCATGACCACGTCGTCGGTGCAATAGACCATGACGTCGAACCCGTCCTTGACCAGGATATCCAGCGACCGCAGCGTCTCGAGCATGTCGGGATAAAGGTGCGCGCTGTCGGACAGCACCTCCAGCTTGACCAGGTTCCAGCCCCCCGCCTCGCGCGCCAGACGCAGCGTCCGCACCGCCTCCTCGCCCGTGAAACAGCCCGCCGTATTGGGCAGGAAGGTGAAACGCTCCGGGCTGACATGGTCGACCAGCATCGGCTGGCCGGGGTCCGACAGATTCACCCGCCGCACCGCCACGGTCACGATCTCCGCCCCCGCCGCCTCGGCCGCCGCCGCGTTCTGGGCATAGTCGGCATATTTGCCGGTGCCGACGATCAGGCGCGAGGAGAAGGTGCGACCAGCGACGGTCCAGGTGTCGGGCGAAACAATGTCAGTCATGAGGGCGGTTTAGCGACTTGTCGTCAGCGAGACTACCGTGATGCGTTGGCCTGATTGTCCCGGCTTTCGATCAGTTGCGACAGATTGATGCCCTGGCCGATTACACAGGTGTCCGCACTCAACGGACACAGGCCGAGGGTCCGCTCGATCTCGCGCAGTCGCACCACCTCCGGATTGGACCGGATGGATTCGGCCAGCAGCCGGTTGGCCTCGGCCTGACCTCGTGCCTGAGCGATGCGCGCCTCGGCGTTGGCCCGTTCCAGATTGACCCGCTCCAGAGCCGCGCGGGTGTTCTGCTCGGCCGTGGTGCGCGACTGGATCGCCTGAAGCACTGTCTCGGGATATCGGATGGAGCCGACCCATTCCATGCGGATGATCTCCAGTCCCTGAGGCGTCCATTCCCGCTGAAGGGCCTGCATGGCGCGTTGCAGCACGATCTGGCGTCCTGGTCCGATCAGCTGGCCGGGACAGTCATCGGCATCCGGTGTGCCCGGTGCGAGCGGCACGGCGGCGGCTGGTGCAATCGGCTGGCTTTCCGGCAGGGCGGATTGCTGGGCATTGCAGGCGACCGGCAGCTTTTCCGTCTCCCGTGCGATAGCGGCCCGCACGGAGGTTCTCAGCGGTCCGTCGATGAAGTCATCGAACTCCTGTCGCCAGGTGGCATAGAGATCGGCGGCCTTGTCCTCGCGCACCCTGAACGTCAGCGCCACATCCGCCGTCATCGGCAGGCCCAGAACGTCCGAGAAGGTGATTTCCTCGTTCTCTCCGCCGTCCGAGTTGGGCTCGCGGGTATAGCTGTAGGTGCGCTGGAGCGTCTGATAGGTGCGGATTTTCTCGCCGATGCCTTCCCAATGAAAGCCCGGCCCCAGTTCTTCGCGCTGAACGCCGGGATTGGGACCGAACTTGGTAGTCTTGATCCCCATGTAGCCGCTCTCGACCGTGACGCTGCACGATGTCACCGTCACCAGCGAAATGCCGATCAACAGGCCGATGATCACCACAAGCGAGATCACCCGCCCTATGGACCGTCCACCTCCGCCACCGGGAAGCGACGACAGTCGTGCACCAAAATCCGTCATCGCCTATTCGCCCCTCAACGCTTTATCGCCTGATCGACCAGGACCACAGTTTCCACGCCACCCAGACCAGGGCCAATACGCCGCCGATACCGACGACGGTCGCCGTGATCACGCTTCCCGCGAAGTGGGCTTCCAGAATGGACGGAACGATAACGCGGATCAGGACGATGAAGGCGACGACCAGGGCGGCGATGCTCGCCGCCAGACGCAAAGCCGTGCCGATGTCCTTTTCCATGCCCGCCCCTCCAGCGTCCCCATCTCAGCCTATCGCTCCGGATTCCGCAAAGGGTTTTCACCCCCCACCCACGAACTGCACCAGCTCGATCCGGTCCGCCTCCGCCAACGCCGTCGTGGCATGCAGCGACCGCGGCACAATCTCCAGATTGCGTTCCACCGCCACCTTGCGGACGTCCAGCCCCAGGGCCTCCACCAGTTCCAGAATCGTCCGCGCCGACACTTCGCGCGTATCTCCGTTGACTTGAATGCGCATACCGTTACGTCAATCCGTTCATCGTCGCGCTTTGACCCGCGCGGTCCGTCAGTTAAAAGGCCGCCCGATTCATCGGCGTCCAGCGCCCGGAGCTCATGCCCCAAACGTCCGTCATCTACGTCCTGAACGGCCCCAACCTCAACCTGCTCGGGGTTCGGGAACCGGATATCTATGGACATGAGACGCTGGCCGACATCGAAACCCTGTGCGTCGACGCCGCTGGCGGGGCCGAGATCGTCTTTCGCCAGACCAATCACGAGGGCGAACTGATCGACTGGGTGCAGGAGGCGCGCGACAAGGCTTCGGCCCTGGTGCTGAACGCCGCCGGCTATACCCACACCTCCGTCGCCCTGCTGGACGCGCTGAAGACCCTGACGATCCCGATCGTCGAATGCCACCTGTCGAACCCGGCGGCGCGCGAGCGTTTCCGGCATCGATCCTATGTTTCGCCGGTCGCCACCGGCATCATTTCGGGCTTCGGCCCGATCAGCTACGAACTGGCCGTCAAGGCCGCCCTCGGCCTGGTGCAGGAACGCGCTGTGGCCCAGGGCCGTTCGGTTTAAAGGACAGAAAGAGGCTCCCATGGCCGATTCCAAGACCCCCGCTCCCAAGCTCAAGAACGACGCCGAGATCGACACCGCCCTGGTGCGTCAACTGGCCGACATCCTGAACGACACCGACCTGACCGAGATCGAGGTCGAGCGCGGCGACCTGCACATCCGCGTCGCCCGCGAAGTGACGGTGGCGGCTCCGGTCCAGTATGCGGCCGCCCCCGCCTATGCGCCTCAGGCCCCCGCAGCAGCGGCTGCGCCTGCCGCCGCCATGCCGTCCGACCCCGCCACCATCGTCGCCAAGTCGGGCGAAGAGGTGAAGTCGCCCATGGTCGGAACCGCCTATCTGCAGGCATCGCCCGAAGCGCCGCCCTTCGTCCAGGCCGGCGACACGGTGAAGAAGGGTCAGACCCTGCTGATCGTCGAGGCGATGAAGACGATGAACCCGATCCAGGCCCCGCGCGACGGTGTCGTGGTCGAGGTGCTGGTCGGCGACGCCCAGCCCGTCGAGTTCGGCGAACCCCTCGTCCTGCTGCAAGCCTGAGGCGGGACGCATGTTCACCAAGGTCCTGATCGCCAACCGCGGCGAGATCGCACTGCGCATCCACCGCGCCTGCAAGGAGATGGGCATCTCCACCGTCGCCGTGCATTCCGAAGCCGATCGCGGGGCTATGTGGGTCCGGCTGGCCGACGAAAGCGTCTGCATCGGCCCGGCACCGGCGGCCAAATCCTATCTGAACATCCCCTCGATCATCGCGGCGGCCGAGATCACCGGGGCCCAGGCCATCCACCCCGGCTATGGCTTCTTGTCGGAAAATGCCCGCTTCGCCGAGATCGTCGAGGCCCACGGCATGACCTTCATCGGCCCCAAGCCCGAGCATATCCGGGTCATGGGCGACAAGATCACGGCCAAACAGACCGTCATGGACGCCGGCATCCCCGTCGTGCCCGGCTCGGCCGGTGAGGTCGAAACGGTCGAAGCCGCCATCGAGGCGTCGAAGTCCATCGGCTTTCCCCTGATCGTCAAGGCCTCCGCCGGCGGCGGCGGGCGCGGCATGAAGGTCGCCCTGACGCCTGACGATCTGGTCGAGGCTGTTCAGACCGCCCAGTCCGAGGCGCTGGCCGCCTTCGGCAATGGCGCCGTCTATATGGAGCGCTACCTCCAGAAGCCGCGCCATATCGAGCTTCAGGTCATCGCCGACAGCCACGGCAACGTCGTCCACCTGGGCGAGCGCGACTGCTCCCTGCAACGCCGCCATCAGAAGGTGCTGGAAGAAGCCCCCTCTCCCGCCCTGTCGTCGAAGGAACGCGAGGCCATCGGCGAGACGGTCAACAAAGCCATCGCCGCCATCGGCTATCTGGGCGTCGGGACGATCGAATTCCTGTGGGAAGATGGCGAGTTCTTCTTCATCGAAATGAACACCCGCCTGCAGGTCGAGCATCCGGTCACAGAAATGATCACCGGCGTCGATCTGGTCCGCGAACAGATCCGCATCGCCGCGGGCCTGCCCCTGTCCTTCACCCAGGCGGACGTGAAGTTCACCGGCCATTCCATCGAATGCCGCATCAATGCCGAAAACCCCGAGACCTTCACCCCCTCGCCCGGCAGGATCACCGACTTCCACGCGCCGGGCGGTCTCGGCGTGCGGCTGGATAGCGCCATCTACGCCGGCTATTCGATCCCGCCCTATTACGACAGTCTGATCGGCAAGCTGATCGTCTATGGCCGCGACCGCGAAGAGTGCATCGCGCGCCTGAAACGGTCGCTGAACGAGATGGTCATCGGCGGCATCGACACCACCATCCCCCTGTTCCAGAAGCTGCTGGCCGAGCCCGACATCCTGTCCGGCGACTATGACATCCACTGGCTGGAGCAATGGGCGGCGCGGCAGAAAGCCCCGGCCTAGAGCGGGTGGACGACCCCGGCTTCAGTGCCAGCAGCCCCTTCGGAGCCTTCGGGCCTGACGAACTGCTGCACTGCTATGCCACCGGCGTCTTCCCGATGGGCGAGGCACGCGACGATCCGCGCATCTTCCTGGTCGAGCCGGAGCAACGGGGCGTCATACCGCTGGACGCTTTCCACATCCCCACCCGCCTGCGCCGCACGGTCCGAAGCGAAGGCTTCGTCGTCCGCGTCAACACAGCCTTCGACGCCGTCGTCGATGCCTGCGCCGCCTCTGCCGCCGGACGTGAAGACAGCTGGATCAACGCCCCGATCCGCCGCCTGTACGTCGCGCTGAACGCACGCGGTCAGGCCCACTCCATCGAATGCTGGCAGGACGAGCGGCTGGTCGGTGGCCTGTATGGCGTGACCCTGGGCGGGGCCTTCTTCGGCGAGAGCATGTTCAGCCTGGAACGCGATGCATCCAAGGTGGCCCTGGTGCAACTGGTGGCACGGCTGAAGCGCGGGGGCTGGCGGTTGCTGGACACCCAGTTCCTGACCACCCATCTGGCCCAGTTCGGCGCGGTCGAGACGCCCCAGGCCGACTATCTGAAACAGCTCGCGCCCGCCCTGACCGTCAGACCCAACAGCCGTAGCCTGTTCGAGCCGATGTCAGGCGAAGCCGCGATCTTCTATGCCTTGCAGCCGACGATCCAGGCATCATAAAGCGGATGCTGCAGGCTGCTAACCGCCGGTGAAGACGCGAACATCCAGCCGCGGAAAACTTGGCGGTGCTCGCCCCGCATCACGCCGCGCGGTTGCAGGGTCACATCCAGATAGGCGATGGCATCGGCGACCTGCTCATCGCCCGCCGACACTTCGCACGCCCGGGCCGAGATGATCAGGGCTTTCTCGAACCGCACGGGGCGACCGCCGACCTCGACCTCGAACCGCATGGAGCGAGCCGTGATCTTGTCGATCGCCTCGACAATGGCGACGCGACGACGCTGGCGGCGCAAAGGCTCTGTCGGCGCGACCACAGGCGCAGGCGCGGCCGCCGCGACCTCTTCCTCGACAGTCTCTTCGATCGGCGGCGCGACGATCACCACCGGCTCGGCGGGGGCCGCTACAGGCGCTGTCTCGGGTGACGCGGGCACGGTCTGGGCCGGGGGCGTGCTCGGTGGCGTCTGTTGTCGGTTCAGATCGGCGGTCGTACCCTGCACGGGCACAGCATCCTGCGGCAGGTCGTTCAAGGCCGAGGCGATGACCCCGCCGGACACCAGCATGGCCCCGGCCGTCACACCCGCCAGGATCAGGCCCCGAGGGTTCATTCCGGGCTCCAGGCCTCATAGTCGCCAGTTGCAGCCGGGCGTTTGCCATCCGCGGCCAGGGACCCCTGCGGCTTCCAGGCCATCGGTGTGCCGGTCAGATTAGGCACATGATCCAGCTCCCAGCGTTGCCGGGCCAGAGGAGCCACGGTCGGAGGCTCATCCAGCGTGTAATGCAGCCAGCCGTGCCAGTCAGGCGACACCTTGGAGGCGTCGGCATAGCCGTTGTAGGTCACCCAGCGCCGCTTGCGACCGTCATAGCTGGTGGTGTCACGGGACTGATAATAGCGACTGCCAAACTCGTCCTCGCCGATGAACTCCCCGCGCTTGGCGATGGTGAACAGGGTTCCCAGGGTCGCGCCGCTGGTCCAGCCGAAAATCTTGCCTAGCACGTCAGGAAATCCACTCGTGATCCGTCGCGGCGATCCGCCGGCGACACGCTGCAACATAGAAAATGCCAGCCGGTTCGTCCAGCCGCATGACCCCAGCGGTCAACTCAACATCTTGGGGGTAACCGCCGACCGACACGCCAGATTTATTGCCGATCTGCGCGGGATGCCGCTAGTCTGTGCTGGCAGGTCGCTCTGGACATCCGCATGCCCCTCTCGCTCGCCGCGCTCGACAGCAGAACCCTCTGGGAGCCTCGCGATCTGGAGCGCGCTGACAGGATCGTGACGGTCGATGCGCCTGCCGGCTGGACCGACGCTCAGGTGGAGGCCTGGCTGGACTGGGCAGCCATCGCGCCAGCCGAAACGACGCCAGCCAGCCTCAGCGCGGCCATTGAAGACTACGTCAAGACGCTGACGGTCGCGGATGACGCCGACCTAGTCGCCTCCCTTCGGCTCGGGCTGGTCACGCCTGCCCATAGCCAGGCTGTTACAGACCGCACCTACGATCTTTCGCATCCAGACGCCGAGCAGGCCTTGGGCGC
>CALRXI020000069.1:0-7310 GCA_943372125.1 Brevundimonas vancanneytii | reverse complement strand
CTGACACTGGTGTCGGAAAGCGACGGCCTGGTCGTGCGGCTGCGACAGGGACAGGACGCCGACCGGATGTCGGCCACGCTGAATGCTGCACTGGTTCAGGCGGGGGTCGCCGTCTTTGCGATGGGACCACGAGCCCGGTCGCTGGAGGGCATCTATCGCCAGGTCGCTGCACCGACGGCCAAAGGCCGCAAGGAGATTGCCTGATGTTGTCCGTCCTAGGGGTCGAAGCCCGCAAGCTGAACCGATCGCTGGCCCTGCTGCTGGCCGCGGCGGCGCCGACGCTGATCGCCGTCTTCCTGTTCTTCAACATGCTGCGCGGCAAGGAGGGGCAGCCCTGGGAGATGTGGCTGCAACAGTCGACCGGCATCTGGGCCTTTTTCATGCTGCCCATGAGCGTGACCGCCCTGACTGCCCTGGTTGCACACATGGAACATGGGCCGAAAGCCTGGGATCATTTGCGTGCCCTCCCGGTCGCGCGATGGAAGATCTATGCCGCCAAGGCCTTCTGCGTGCTGCTGGTGATCGAGGCGATGTGCCTGCTCTGCCTGCTGCTGAATATCGGTGCCATCGCGGCGGCCGGTGCCATAAAGCCGGCGGTCGCCGCGACGGGTGAGATGAATCTGGCCGGTCAGTTCCTGCTGATGGGCAAGGTGTTCGCGGCGTCTCTGCTGCTGATCGGGGTTCAGCTCTGGATCGCCTTGCGGTTCTCCAGCTTCGTTCCGGTGCTGGCGGTCGGCATCGGTGGTACCTTCTTTTCTGTCGTGGCCATGTCGGCGCGGATCGGTGTGCTGTCGCCCTGGCAGATGCCGGTCAATATGCTGGCGACGGAGGCCTGGCGCGTGACGACAGCCCTGGGGCTGGGGTGCGGGCTCGGTGCGGTCGGCCTGATCCTGGCCATTGCGCATCTGTCGCGACGTGAAGTGCTCTAGGCAGCAAAAAGGCCCCGGTGGGCAGAACCCCCGGGGCCGTGGCAGTGTCAGTCTGAAGATCAGTTGCCGGTGGCGGACTTGTCCGGGCTGATCTCGGTCATGGCGGATTGCAGATAGTTCTGGACGCCCAGCTGGCGGATCAGATGATGCTGGTTTTCCAGGAAATCGATGTGCTCCTCGGTATCGCCGAGGATACGCATCAGAAGGTCGCGGCTGACGAAGTCACCGGCGGCCTCGCACTGGGCGACGGCGGCGGCGGTGGTGGCGCGGCTGTCGATTTCCAGCTGGAGGTCGGCCCCCAGACATTCGATGGCTTCCTCGCCGATCTTCAGCTTGTGCAGGTCCTGCAGGTTGGGCAAGCCATCCAGGAAGAGGATGCGTTTGATGAGCATATCGGCGTGTTTCATCTCGCCGATCGACTCATCATAGATGATCTGGCCAAGGTGTTTCAGGCCCCAGCTTTCGAACATGCGGGCATGCAGGAAATACTGGTTCACGGCGGTGAGTTCGTTGGTCAGCACCGCATTGAGGGTGCGGATGATCGCGGGATCGCCCTTCATGGCCTGGTCTTTCAATGGCGGGTGAGGGACCGACGGCCCCGGACGCACCCCGTCCTGGACCGATGTTGTATCACAGGAAAAAAGGCTGTGATCTTTTGCGATTACTTATCAGTACATTGATATTGCGAATGATTTTTCCGCGCAAAGCGGAGCCTTATCGCGTCGGCTATTCGGCCGCCATGGCAAAGGCCTGACGGGTTTCCTGAATCATCTCGCGCATTTCGCAGACGCATTTGGCACACTGGGCCTGGCACTGGTTGCGGGTGAAGATGTCGCGCGGCCGACAGGCCCCCGCCTCGATGGCCAAGGCCACGTCACGCTTGCGAAGACCATTGCAGTTGCAGACGTACACGGCAGGCTCGACCCGGCTGGTGATGCGAATGGTTCGCTATAGCAGGCTCGTTAAGGCGAATGCAAGGCGTTCGCAGGAGTGGCGGGTTGACGCGGACCGGAGGGCGACGCACTTGCCGGGCATGGCCAAGCAATCCCTGATCCCCGAACGCCCGCCCTGTCGGCTGTATCTGATCACGCCGCCTGCGATCCCGGACATGACGGCGTTTGTTGCAACATTGAACGAGGCCCTGGAAGCCGGAGATGTCGCGGCCCTGCAGATCAGGCTGAAAGACCTGGATGACGCCGGTGTGCTGGCAGCCGTGAAGGCGATCCGGCCGGTGGCGCAGGGGCGCGGGGTCGCGGTGATCCTGAACGACCGGCCCGACCTGGCGAAGCGGTCAGGTTGCGACGGGGTGCATCTGGGTCAGTCCGACATGCCGCTGGCCGAGGCCCGGCGCATCATGGGCCCTGATGCGATGATCGGCGTGACCTGTCACGACAGCCGCGAACTGGCGATGGATGCGGCCGAGGCCGGGGCCGACTACGTCGCCTTCGGGGCCTTCTATCCGACGACGACAAAGGCCACGACGCACCGCCCCGATCCGGAAATCCTGACGATCTGGCAGGAGACGGTCGAGGTGCCTTGCGTCGCGATCGGCGGCATCACCATTGAGACGGCAGAAGTGCTGGCACGGGCAGGTGCGGACTTCGTCGCGGTCAGCGGCGCGGTGTGGGATCACCCCGAAGGCGCGGCAGCGGCTGTCCGCGCCTTGAACACGGCGCTGCTGGCCGAAGCCTGACCTTCAGGGGATGTTAGGGGGTGCGCGGTAAGCAAGGCAGCCCTTTAGTCGCTTGCCGGACCCGCGTTCATGCCCCAGAGCCGCGTGCTCTCTTCGACCGACAGCCTGCCCGTCGATGTGCCCGGACCGGCTGTGACGACGGCCAAGGCGCGTCAGGCGGCGAATCTGCGTCGGCGCAGGCAGGCCCTGACCCCGGTGTTCACGGCCTTGGCCGTGACCGTCATGGTCGTCGTTTCCATCAGCTTTGCGCGCTCCGTCGGCCTGGTCGCGCCCCTGTGGGGTGCCGCAGGCCTGGCCGTGGTCGTCTGGCTCAGGACGTCATCGGGCCGGATGTACGACTACAGCTTCGGGGCCATGATCGCCGTGGGTCTGGCCGCCGGGAACTTCCTGGTGGGCAACGACACGCTGCACACGCTGATGTTCACCCTGGCCAATATGCTGGACATCGTCGTGGCCGTGCTGATGGCGCGTCGGTTCGCGCCGACGCTGAATCTGGCGACGGTCACGGGGGCCACGCGCTTTCTGCTGGGGGCGGCCCTGATCGCGCCGATTCCGTCAGCGGTCTTCGCCAGCACCATGCTGTACTGGATGGACGGCACCAACCCCTTGCTGAGCGCCCAGACCTGGTGGTTCGGCCATGCGCTAAGCATCGCCATCATCGGCAGTTTCGGCCTGTCGCTGACGAAGCGGGAGCTGGCCAGGCTGCGCGCGCCCGCCGTAGCGCTGGAGGCTGCGGTCCTGATGGCCCTGCTGACGGTTGGGGCCTGGGTCGTGTTCGTGCATCTGGATGTTCAGCTGTCGTTCCTGATCCTGCCGATCCTGCTGCTGATCGCCGTACGGCTGCGCATGCTGGGCGTGACGGCGGCACTGTTGATCGTGACCATTCTGGCGGTCGGCGGCAGCATGACCGGTCATGGGCCGTTCACCGGTGATTTCAGCCGCGCGGATCAGGCGCTGATGGGTCAGTTGCTGGTCATGCTGGGCTATCTGCCGGTCATGCTGGTCGCCGCCTTGCTGGAAGAGCGGGATCGTCTATCGGACCGCGCCAAACTGGGTCAGGTGCGGGCCGAGAAGGCCTCGGCCGCCAAGTCGCGCCTGCTGGCCAATGTGGCGCACGAGATCAAGAGCCCGGTCGGGGGCATCATCGGCATCGGCGACCTGTGGCAGGGCGGGCAACTGGGACCGATCAACGAGACCCAGGCCGAGATGGCGGCCATGCTGGTGAAGACGGCACGGCAGGTGGAAAGCCTGGCGCACGATCTGCTGGACGTGGCCCGCGCCGAATCCGGCGAGGTCAGCGTCGAGCTTCGGCCCACGGATGTGCCCGGCGTGCTGGAGGATGTGCGCCGTGCGACCGCGCTGCGGTCCGAGGCCGACGCGCTGAAGCTGGACGTCGTGACAGAGGGTGATGGACTGGTGGCCCTGGCGGATTCGCAGCGGCTCAATCAGGTGGTGACCAACCTGGCCAGCAATGCCGTGAAGTATGGAGCCAGCGGGGGCATCGTCACCTTCCGCGCCAGTCGTGTGCACGACGCCGTGCGGATAGAGGTGATCGACCTGGGGCCGGGCCTGTCAGTGGAGAAACAGGCGCAGCTTTTCGAGCCCTTCAATCGCCTGGGGCTGGACCGCTCGACGATCGAGGGGCATGGCATCGGCCTGGCCCTGGCCAAGCGGCTGGTCGAGCTTCAGGGCGGCAGCATCGGCGTGGTGTCGCAACCGGGCGAGGGTGCGACCTTCTGGATCGAACTCCCCGCCGCCTGACGCCAGTCATCAGGCCTTGAGACGTTCCGCCGCGCGACCGAACGCTCATGGACTTTGCGGTTCGACGGGTATAAAGCCGCAATTGTCGTAGGGTTATTTGAAAAGGCGATCGCCGTGGAATTCGACGCGCTTCTGCTGTCGCGGATGCAGTTTGCCTTCACCATCGCGTTTCACATCCTGTTCCCGGCCTTCACGATCGGGCTGGCGGCCTTTCTGGCGGTGCTGGAGGGACTGTGGCTCTGGACCAAGCGCGAGCCCTTCAAGACCCTGTATCTGTTCTGGGTGAAGATCTTCGCTCTCAGCTTCGGCATGGGCGTCGTGTCGGGCGTGGTGCTGAGCTACCAGTTCGGTACAAACTGGTCGGAGTTCATCCGCCTGACGGGCGGGGTGATCGGGCCGCTGCTGGCCTTCGAGGTGTTGACAGCCTTCTTCCTGGAGGCGTCGTTCCTGGGCGTCATGCTGTTCGGCTGGAAAAAGGTCGGGCCCAGGCTGCACTTCACAGCGACCGTGCTGGTGGCGATCGGGACAACCATTTCAGCCTTCTGGATCCTGTCGGCTAACAGCTGGATGCAGACGCCGCAGGGCTTCGAGATCATGGCCGACGGCCGGTTCGAGGCTACGGACTTCTGGCAGGTGGTGTTCAACCCCAGCTTTCCGTCGCGGCTGGTGCACATGCTGCTGGCGGCCTTCATGACGACGGCGCTGGTCGTGGGTGCTGCTTCGGCCTGGCGAATCCTGAAGGAAAAGCGCGGCAGCACGACCTGGACCGAAAGCCGGATCGCCCTGGTCATGGCCATCGGCCTGGTGGCCGTGGTCGCGCCGTTGCAACTGGTCGTCGGCCACTGGTCCGGCGAGGTGGCGCACAAGTATCAGCCGTCCAAGACCGCAGCCATCGAAGGCTATTGGGAGACGCGCTCGAACCAGCCGCTGCACCTGTTCGGCATTCCGGACCGGGAGGCGCAGAAGAATCACTTCGAGGTTTCGATCCCCGGCATCGGCAACATGATCCAGAATGTGCCCAAGGATGAGGTCATCCAGGGTCTGGACGCCTGGCCGCGCGAGGATCAGCCGCCGCCCTTCATCCCCTTCTTCGGCTTCCGCATCATGGTGGGCCTGGGCCTGCTGATGATCGCCCTGGGCGGCGTGGGGGCAATTCTGATCTGGCGCAAGCGGCTGTTCGAATGCCGGTGGTTCCTGAAGTTCTGCGTGGCCATGGGGCCGAGCGGCTTTATTGCGGTCCTGGCCGGCTGGATGGTCACGGAGGTCGGACGCCAGCCCTGGGTCGTCTATGGGGTGCTGAAAACGCGCGACGCCGTCTCGCCCGTCACGGCGGCCGAGGTGGCGACCAGCCTGACGGTCTATGTGCTGGTCTATGCGCTGGTGTTCACGGCCGGGGCCCTGTTCATCCTGCGGCTGATGGCGGAGGGTCCCAAGGCGGCGCTGGCCGAGCCCGATCCACGTCAGGACCGGGCCCCGGGGTCGCCCCTGGCCAAGGCCCCCGCCGATGCCGAGGGTGGCATTCCGGGAGACGAGGACTGATGGACCTGCCGCTGATCTGGGCCGGGGTGATCGCAACCGCCGTGCTGTTGTACGTCATGCTGGATGGGTTCGACCTGGGTGTCGGCATCCTGTTTCCCTTCGCCCGATCGCCGGGCGAGCGGGACGTGATGATGAACACCATCGCGCCGGTGTGGGACGGCAACGAGACCTGGCTGGTGCTGGGGGGCGGGGGGCTGCTGGCGGCGTTTCCACTGGCCTATTCCATCCTGATGCCGGCGCTGTATCTGCCGGTGCTGCTGATGCTGGCGGGCCTGATCCTGCGCGGCGTGGCGTTCGAGTTCCGGTTCCGGGCCAGGAAGCGCGGCCGCAAATTCTGGACCCAGATGTTCGCCGGTGGGTCGATCCTGACGGCGGCGGCGCAGGGCCTGATCCTGGGCGGCTTCATCCAGGGCGTCACCGTGGAGAACGAACAGTTCGCCGGCGGGCCGTTCGACTGGTTCACCCCCTATACGCTGCTGGTCTCGGCCGGGATCGTGGCGGGCTATGCGCTGCTGGGTGCGACCTGGCTGATGCTGAAGACCAAGGACAATCTGCATGGCGACGCCAAGCGCTGGACGCTGATCAGCGCCGCCTGCACGGCCGGTCTGCTGGCGGCGGTCAGTCTGGCCACCCTGTTCGTGCATCCGCGGATCGCCCTGCGCTGGGGGTTTGATCTGACGCAGGGCTTCGGCGTGGACTGGAGCGTGCTGGGGCCCTTGTTGCCGGTGCCGTTGCTGGGTCTGGCGGGTCTGATCCTGCTGGTGGGATCTGCGCGTCGGTCGTCGCATGTGCGCCCCTTCATCGGGACGATCCTGGTGTTTTTGTCAGGCTACATGGGACTGGCGGCCAGTTTCATGCCCTATATCGTGCCCTATGCCGTGGACTTCCGGCAGGCAGCGGCCCCTGACAATGCCCTCGGGCTGATGCTGGTCGGGACATTGACCATCGTGCCCGCCATCCTGGCCTATACCGCCTGGGTCTATTGGGTCTTCCGCGGCAAGATCGACGAGGATGCCGGCTATCATCATTGATCCCGTCCCCCCGCCGGAACCGAACGAGCCGCCCGGACCCCTTTGGAAGCGGCTGGCCTGGTTTGTCGGCCTGTCGGTCGTGGCCGCCGGGGTCACGGCCGTGGTCGCCTATGCGTTGAGGGCCTTGCCGTTCATGGGCTGACGGGCGACATAGGCAGGATGAAAAGTATCGCTTTCGCCGCCCTCATCCTCGCCGCCTCTCCGGCCCTGGTCCATGCTCAGACCGCGACGCAGACGCCAGCGCCCGCCACGGTGCGGCCAGCGGGATCGCCAGATATCACGGGAAGCCTGAACGGCACCCCGGCTCAAGCCCAGCCCTCGACCACGGTTCGTCCCGGCGCGCTTGGCTCGGTACCC
>CALRXI020000068.1:0-7361 GCA_943372125.1 Brevundimonas vancanneytii | reverse complement strand
GGCCGTCGGCCAGGGTAGCCGCCGCGAGAGCCAGGTCGCCATCATGAAGTGGAACGGCGGCACCAAGGGCGATCAGCCCATCGCCTTCGTCGGCAAGGGCGTCACCTTCGACACCGGCGGCATCAGCCTGAAGCCCGCCGACGGCATGGAAGAGATGAAGTGGGACATGGGCGGTTCGGCCGCCGTGACAGGCCTGATGCATGCGTTGGCTGGTCGCAAGGCCAAGGTGAACGCCATAGGCGTCATCGGCCTGGTCGAGAACATGCCGGACGGCAATGCCCAACGCCCGGGTGACGTCGTGGAATCGCTGTCGGGTCAGACGGTAGAAATTCTGAACACCGACGCCGAGGGCCGCCTCGTTCTGGCAGACTGCCTCTGGTATACGCAGGAGCGGTTCAAGCCGAAGTTCATGCTGGATCTGGCCACCCTGACAGGAGCCATGATCGTGGCCCTGGGCCTGGAGTACGCCGGGGTATTCTCCAACTCCGACGAGCTGGCCGACAACTTCCTGGCCGCCGCGCCCAAGGTCGGCGAGAACGCCTGGCGCATGCCGATCCCGGCCTTCTACGAGCGCCACATCGACACGCCGATCGCCGATGTGAAGAACACCGGCAACGGGCGCGCCGGTGGCTCGATCACCGCGGCCCTGTTCCTGCAGCGCTTCACCAATGGCACGCCGTGGGCGCACATCGACATCGCGCCGGTGGCCTGGGTCAAGGACAGCCGCAATCCGACTGTTCCCGACGGTGCTGTCGGCTGGGGTGTCCGCACCCTGGACCGCATGGTGGCGGATTCCTACGAAGGCTGACGGGCTGTAGAGGTAGAGCCGGGTGTCTGACGCCAAGCCGGAAATCTGGTTCTACCACTTGGAGCGATCCACGCTGGACGAGGTGCTGCCCGGTCTGCTGGAGAAGACACGCGAGCGCGGCTGGCGGGCGCTGGTCCGGGCGTCGGATGCGCGGCTGCTGGAAGATATCGATGCCCGTCTGTGGACTTATCGGGACGACAGCTTTCTGGCCCACGGGCGTGCGGATCAGGCCGAAGCGGCGCGCCAGCCCATACTGCTGACCGAATCGTCGGAGAACCCAAATGGCGCTCAGGCGCTGTTCATCGTGGACGGCTCAGACATGGGCGCAACGGAGGGTTTCCAGCGATGCTTCATCATCTTCGACGGGCGGGACGAGACGGCGCTGACCGGCGCACGCGTGCGCTGGAAGACGTTGAAGGACGCGGGGGCCGATCTGGCCTACTGGAAACAGTCACCCGAGGGGCGCTGGGAAAAGGCAGCCTGATCGCCGTGGCCGGACTGGCGGCCTGCTCCACACCGGCGTCGGATGCGGTGGCTCCGCGCACCATCGAAGAGGCCCAGCTGAACCAGCCGGTCGGCAGCCGCGTGCCACAGGATCCGACAGCCGATCTGTGCAAGGCGGGCGAATTGCAATGGCTGGTCGGCAAGCCGAAGACCGAAATTCCCGTGCCGGTTCAGGTCGTGAACCGCCGGGTCGCCTGCACGACATGCGCGATCACCGAGGACTATTCCCCCTATCGCCTGAACATCTTCTTCAACGAACGCACCGAGATCGTCGAACAGGTCCGTTGCGGATAAGCCTGAACCCTAGGGAGACCAAGCCGATGAAGACCCTGACTGTCGTTCTCGCCGCCACCGGCCTGATGGCCGCCGCCTGTGCGCCGATGGAGGATACCACCACACCCATGCCGCCCGCCGATGGCCCGACCCAATGCAAGGCCGAGCAGTATCAGCGGTTCGTGGGACGCAATCGCTCCGAACTGCCCGCCAAGCCGGCCAACGAGACCTGGCGCGTCACCTGCACGACCTGCCCGGTGACGATGGATTACAACCCGACGCGGCTGAACATCGTCTATGAAGAAGCGACGGGCGTGATCCGTCAGGTGAAATGCGGATGAGGGCGCTGGCAATAGCTGCCGTCGTCGCCCTGGGCGCTGCGGCCTGCGCGCCGATGGAGGCCTCAGCGCCTGCCGTGCCGGTCGCGGGTGGACCGCAGCGTTGCAACGCGGCGGATGCCCAGTCGCTGGTGGGCACGCATGTCGGCGTGGTGACCTTCGCGCCCGACGCCAATGTGCGCATCGTCTGCACGACCTGTCCGACGACCCGTGACCTGCGGCCCGATCGGCTGAATGTGCGTTTCGATCAGGCCACGGGCATCATCAAGTCGGTCGATTGCGGGTGATCTTGGCCTGAAGCGTCTCCCGGTCCATGATGTGTCAGGGCAGGGAGATACGATCATGCGGTCCATACTTCTGGCAGGCGTCTGTCTGGGCAGCATCCTGTGTGCGCCCGCGGCCGTGGCCGATGCGACGGCGGACCGGGCGGCGCGGGAACTGATCGAGAATCCGCAGGTCTGCGGACGCGCGGGTACGGCCAATAGCGGTACGCCTGTGGCCGACATGGTGATGGTCGAAGGCTTCGGAGACGGCGGCTTTCTGATCGATACGGCCAATCCCGAAGCCCAGGCCTGGTTCAATCACGGCATCCGGCTGCGCTGGGCGTTCGAGCATTCGGAATCTGTCCGTGCGTTTCGCAAGGCCAGGTTGCTGGACCCGAGCTGCGCCATGTGCGCCTGGGGCGAGGCCTGGGCGCTGGGTCCCAATCTGAACGGCGGCGGCAACGATCCCGACAGCCAGGCCACGGCGCTGAAGGCCGCGCGCGACGCCCGTCGTCTGGGCCGCCGTGCCACGCCCATGCAGCGCCAGATGATCGACGCCCTGATCCAGCGCTATTCAGGCCGCGAGGCCACGCGTGCCGAACGCTATGCCACCCGCATGGATCGCATTGCGCTGCGCCATCCGGACGATGTGACCCTGGCCGCCCTGACCGCCGACGCCTGGATGCTGAAGGCCGAGAAATGGTGGGACGACGATGGCAAGGCCGCCGATCCGGCTATCACCCGCGCCATGAGCATTCTGGAGACGTCGCTGGCCAAGGCCCCGGACGATCCCGGCACCATCCACCTGTATATCCATCTGACCGAATGGTCGGACGATCCGCACAAGGCCATACCCTATGGCGAGCGGCTGGCACGCCTGGCTCCGTCGGCCAGCCATCTGGTGCATATGCCGTCGCACACCTTCTATCGCGTGGGGCGCTACAAGGACGCCATGATGTCCAACGTCAACGCCGTGGCGCTGGACAAGCGATACAATGAACTGGCGGCCCCTCCGGGCGGTGTCGTCGGCATGCCGCTGCATGGCCACAACCTGCATTTCGGCATGGGCGGGGCGCTGATGGCCGGCGGGGCCGAGGAGGGGCTGAAGCTGGCCGAAGGGTTTCTGACCACCTATACGGAGGTGTCGCCTGACAACCTGTGGCGTCAGGCCATGTCGAACAATGCCTATGCGCTGTACGGCCGCTACGGGTCGCCCGAGCAGGTCGCCGCCCTGAAGAAGCCTGCCGACACCCTGCCGATGATGCAGATCAGCTGGCACTATGCGCGGGGCGAGGCAGCGGCGCGGGCCGGTGACGTCGCAGCCGTTCGGGCCGAGGCGGAGGCCATCGCCGCCCTGAGGGATCACCCATCTTTTGCGACAGGGCCCATGGTCGAGATGCGGGCCGGCTTCGTCGAGATCAGCCAGCGTATCCTGGAAGGCCGCGCCGCCATGCTGTCGGGCGATGCCGATGCCGCTGTCACCGCGTTCGCTCGCGCTGCCGAGATTCAGGGCATGGGCGAGGAGGGCGGCGATCCGCCGATCATCTGGTACCCGCTCCGGCGCAGCCTGGCCGCGGCCCTGCTGGCGAAAGGCGACGCCGCCGCCGCGCGGGTCAGGGTTCTGGAGCTGCTGGAAGACTGGCCCAGCGACCCCTACAGCTATTTCGTCCTGGCCCAGGCCGAGACGTCGTTGGGCAATGAGGCGGCCGCCGATGACGCGCGGCGTCGGTCGCGGGTGGAATGGGTGGGCGGGGAGATGTCTCTCAAACTGGCCTGACGCCCCCGGTTCAGCCCGCCGGCACCGCCATATTGTCGATCAGCCGGGTCTTGCCCAGCCAGGCGGCAGCGAGAATGCGCCCCGGTCGTTCGACCCGATCATCGTCGAAGGTCGCCAGGCTGTCGGCCTGACGGATGGCGACATAGTCCACCATGGCAAATCCGGCCTCCAGAAGGGATGTCGCGGCCTGGGTCTCGATCTCCGCGACCGAAGCGCCCGCCGAAGCATCGGCTGCGGCCAGGGCCAGAATGCCGTTCAGTCGCCGGGCCACCTCGATTTCGTCAGCGGAAAGGTAGGCATTGCGCGATGACAGGGCCAAGCCATAGCCGTCGCGCTGGGTCGGGGCGCCGACGATGCGAGTGGGGATGTCGAGGTCTCGAACCATGCGGCGCACGACCATCAGCTGCTGATAATCCTTCTCTCCAAACACGGCGACATCGGCCTGGACCTGGTTCAGCAGCTTGGCCACCACCACGGCGACGCCGCCGAAGAAGTGAGGCCGAACGTCGGTCTCCAGACCTTCCGACGGCCCTCCCACACTGACACCGGTCGAGAACCCATCGGGATACATCTCGTCCGTTGTCGGCGCGAACATCAGGTGGCAGCCGGTGCCGGCCAGAAGCTCCGCATCCCGCGCCTCCTGACGCGGATAGGAGCCCAGATCCTCATGCGCCGCGAATTGGGTCGGATTGACGAAGACGCTGGCCACCACGCGGTCGGCCTGCTGACCGGCCTCGCGCACCAGGGTCAGATGGCCGTCGTGCAGCGCGCCCATGGTCGGGACGAAGCCGACGGTCAGACCCTGTTTCTTCCAGGCACCCACGGTCTCGCGCAGATCGGCGACCGTCGTGATGACGGGCAGGGCAGGGGCTGTCGGCTGGTCCATTAACCCGCTTTCAAAATCGCTGTGGCAGGGTGTGCCTTATGACCTTCGTCGCTTGCGTCCGTCCAGTGCTGGTCCTGCTCGCCGTTGCGGGAGTTGGGGCCTGCGGCGCCGTCGAGGACCCGCACCGTTTCGAGACGATGGCCCAGCAGGTAGCCGACATTCCGCTGGATGGTCAGGTTCAGCCGAAGGTTCAGTCGGTGAAGGCGCAGGCGGACGGCGGCCTGAGACCCGCGCTTCAGGTCGATGTCATGGATGTGCACGAATTCTGGGACGCGCGGGACGGCATCGCCTCGGCGACCGACGCCGTCGTCGATGGCGTGGCCGACAGCGTCAAGCCGGTCGTGTCGCGCGCGGTCGTCCGGCAGGCGGAAGACGCCGTCGATGGCATCACTCTGCGCCCAGCGATCCACGCGCAGGATGTGCCGCTTGAAACGGTCATGCGACCCTCGTCATTACTGGTCCAGCTGGGAGCCTATGCCAGCGAGGAAGCGGCCAGAGCCGCCTGGGTCCGCTTGAAATCCGGCAGCGCCGCCTGGGCGCTGGAGGGGCTGACGCCGGTTTACGAAGCCGTAGACGTGAATCGGCGTCGGCTGGTTCGGCTGAAGGTCCAGACCCCGCCTGCCGGGGCACCCGCGGTCTGTGCGGCCGCGGGGATCGACGACCCCTGGTGCCATCGCGCCACCTGAGGCGTCCGTGCTCGAGCATCCACAGTTATGCTGTTAAGGTCTCGTTGACGTCCGGCGCGCCGGACGCGACCCTGTAGGCCAATGACCGCGCGTCTGAGTCGGCGGTCGCATGAAGGCAAGCGCATCCATGTCGGATCCCACAGTCATCGTCGTCGGCAATGAAAAGGGCGGGGCGGGCAAGTCCACCCTGGCCATCCATATCGTCACCGGCCTGCTGCATGCGGGCAAGCGGGTGGCCATCATGGATCTGGACCTGCGTCAGCGGTCGCTGTCGCACTTCTTCGCCAATCGTGCCGCCTGGTCCGCTGCCAACCAGCAGCCCCTGCCGATGCCGACGGAGCCCGATCTGGGCGACGGCAAGGCCCTGGCCCGCGCAGACGAGGCCGAGCAGACCACGACGTTCCAGGCCGCTTTCGCCGAGGCGCAGACCCACTTTGACGTCATCCTGATCGACACGCCCGGCGGAGACACTGTGCTGTCGCGGCTGGCCCACGGCTTGGCCGACCAGATCGTCACGCCGATGAATGACAGTTTCGTCGACTTCGACCTGCTGGGTCAGGTCGATCCCGGCACGATGGATCTGATCAAGCCGTCCATCTATTCCGAAAGCGTCTGGGAGGCGCGCAAGCAGCGGGCGATCACCCGCGGCCGCAACGCCACCATCGACTGGATCGTGGTCGCCAACCGCCTGGCCGTCGCCGAGGCCCGCAACCGCCGCCGCCTGGAAGAGCGGATGCAGAAACTGTCCAAGCGCGTCGGCTTCCGTATGGGGCCGGGTCTACGCGACCGGGTTATCTACCGCGAACTGTTTCCGTTTGGCCTGACGGTGGCGGACCTGAACAACGACATTCGCCCCGTCGCCGTGTCCCTGGCTCATGTCGCGGCGCGTCAGGAGATGCGCAACCTGATGCAGGCCCTGGGTCTGGAAGACGCCTCCCTGTCGACCCCGCTCGACGCGGCGGCGTGATCGAAGTGCAGGCATGAACCTGGCCTGGCTGGCTTTGGCCGCGATCGCGGTCTGGGCCCTGATCCGGTTGGGGCGTCAGACCGAGCGAGATAGCGGGCGTCGGGGCCGGGCCCACTGGCGGGTCGCGGCGACGCTGTTCGCGGCGGTCATGATCGGCTGTGGAGTCCTGCTGGCCTTTCGCAGCGCCTGGCTGCCCGCTGTCGGCCTGATCGGCGCGGGGTTGTGGCTGACCTTCGCCTCGCGCCATCGGCCCCTGCCACCGCGTGGCGACGGCCTGACGGAGGCCGATGCGCGCTCGATTCTGGGTGTCGGAGCTGATGCGACGCCGACCCAGATCAATGCGGCGTGGAAACGCCAGATGGCCCGCGCCCACCCGGATCAGGGCGGCACGGAAGGGCTGGCGTCCCGGCTCAATGCCGCGAGGGATCGCCTGCTGAAGCGCTAAAGCGCCAAGGGTGGCCCGCCTAGCCGCCGAACCCGCCCTCATCCAGAAACGCCTGCTCCTCGGGCGTCGTTTCACGGCCCAGCATGGCGTTGCGGTGCGGGAACCGTCCGAAGCGTACGATGATGTCGCGGTGGACCTTGCCCCATTTCATCAGCTCTTCGTCGCCGTCCGCAAGGGCCAGATAGCGGTCCTGATCCTCCAGCCGCTCGGAATGCTCGAACGGCAGGATGACAAAGTTCCTCAGCTGCGGCTCGAACGCCAGATGGTGCCCGCGATCGACCGCCTGGTTGGCGAACATCAGGGCCAGGGGGTCGGTGGCGAACTGGTGTGCCGTGCCGCGAAAGCTGTTCCGGGGGAACTGATCCAGCAGGATCATCAGCGCCAGCGCTCCGTCCGGCGTTTCCATCCAGTGAT
>CALRXI020000067.1:0-7528 GCA_943372125.1 Brevundimonas vancanneytii | reverse complement strand
ACGGTCTGGTCGCGCTGGGCTTCGGGGCGTCGCTGATCTCGATCTTCGCACGTCTGGGCGGCGGTATCTTCACCAAGGGGGCTGACGTCGGCGGGGACATGGTCGGCAAGGTCGAGGCCGGCATCCCGGAAGACGATCCCCGCAATGCCGCGACCATCGCGGACAACGTCGGCGACAACGTCGGCGACTGCGCCGGCATGGCCGCCGACCTGTTCGAGACCTATGCGGTGACGACGGTGGCGACGATGGTGCTGGCCGCCATCTTCTTCCGCGACCAGCCCTATGTCGAAGCCATGATGCTGCTGCCGCTGGCGATCTGCGGCATCTGCGTGGTGACCTCTATCATCGGCAGCTTCTTCGTCCGTCTGGGCAAGTCGAACAATATCATGGGGGCTCTGTATCAGGGCCTGATCGTCACCGGTGTCCTGTCGGTCGGTGCGGTCTGGTGGGTGATCACCAGCCTGACGCCCGCGACCATCACCGTGCCGGGCGTGGCCGAGGCCATACCGGCGATGAACCTGTTCTGGTCCGGCCTGGTCGGTCTGGCGGTCACCGCCGCCATCGTGGTGATCACGGAATACTATACGGGCTCGAACTTCCGGCCCGTGCGTTCGGTGGCCAATGCCTCGGTTTCGGGACACGGCACCAATGTGATCCAGGGTCTGGCCGTCTCGCTGGAGTCCACCGCCCTGCCGGCCCTGACCATCATCGTCGGCATCGTCGTCAGCTTCCAGTTGGCGGGGCTGTTCGGCATCGCCATTGCCACCACGACCATGCTGGGCGTGGCGGGGATGATCGTGGCGCTGGATGCCTTCGGTCCCGTGACCGACAACGCAGGCGGCATCGCCGAAATGGCGGGCTTGCCCAGCGAGGTGCGGCATTCGACCGACGCCCTGGACGCGGTGGGCAACACCACCAAGGCCGTGACCAAGGGCTATGCGATCGGTTCGGCGGGCCTCGGCGCGCTGGTGCTGTTCGCGGCCTATACGTCGGACCTGCAATACTTCTCGGCCAATCCGGCGGACTATCCATTCTTCGCAAACATGGGGCCGGTGACCTTTGACCTGACCAACCCCTATGTCGTCGTCGGCCTGCTGTTCGGGGGGCTGCTGCCCTTCCTGTTCGGCGGCATGTCGATGATGGCCGTGGGACGTGCGGCCGAATCGGTCGTGGCCGAGGTGCGTCGTCAGTTCCGCGAGAACCCGGGCATCATGACCTACGAGACCAAGCCGGAATACGGCAAGGCGGTCGATATCCTGACGAAGGCAGCGATCCGCGAGATGATCGTGCCGTCGCTTCTGCCGGTACTGTCGCCGATCGTCCTGTTCGTCGCCGTCCTGATGATCTCTGACAAGGCTAACGCCTTCGCCTCGCTAGGTGCCATGCTGATGGGCGTGATCGTGACGGGCCTGTTCGTGGCCATCTCGATGACCTCGGGCGGCGGGGCCTGGGACAACGCCAAGAAGGTGATCGAGGAAGGTTTCACCGACAAGAACGGCGTCGTCCACGGCAAGGGTTCGGAAGCCCACAAGGCCGCCGTCACCGGCGATACGGTGGGTGACCCCTACAAGGACACGTCCGGCCCGGCGGTGAACCCGATGATCAAGATCACGAACATCGTGGCCTTGTTGCTGCTGGCTGTCCTGGCCAGCGGGAAGATCGGCTAGGTTCGTCCGACGGTTCAACAAAAGACGCCCCGGAGAGCGATCTCCGGGGCGTTCTTCATTTGAGGACGTTGTGTTTTTGTTAGTCGTCGCGGCGCTGCTGGCCGGGAACGTCCTCGTCGGTGCGCGGCAGCTGGCCGCGGCCGACGTTGCCGAGCAGCTGTTCCAGGATGGTCAGCTGGCGACCCCGGGTCGGCGTCTCATTGCCGTTCATGGCCAGACGCTGGCCGTCGTCTAGGCCGAGTGTGCGGACGGCGGCGACCTGACCGGCCTCGTTGAAGGTGATTTCCGTCACGCTGCGCTGAGTCACCTGCGGGCGGTTGTAGGTGTATTTTTCGGTCGTCTGGCTGATGTAGTACCAGATGGTGTCCTTCTCGAACGTCGAGGTGGTCGAGGGCGAGCCCAGACGGGTCAGGACGGTCTGGCGCGTGTCCGTTCCGGCTACGATGTCCGTCGGCTTGGCGTCGATGGCCTGAAATCCGTTCTGGCCCACGGTCGGGGCACAGGCGGCGGTCAGGACAGCGGCCGAAAGAACGGCGAAAGTCAGCTTGGTACGGAGCATGAGCGAGCCTGCGACAAAACAAGGTCTTTGACCTAACCGGACCTGCGCCTTAGTTCAACGGCGCGGCGGAAAAGGGGCCGTATGATCATGCTGTCAAAACTGTTCCGATCCCGACCCCACGCCCGAATGGGCGAGGCCCTGTATGAAAGGGCAGTCGATCAGGCGCGCCAGCCCGATTTTTACACGACACTGGGGGTCGCGGACCGGATCGATGCGCGGTTCGAACTTTACACGCTGCACGCCCTGCTGCTGATTCTGCGTCTGCGCGACGACGACAAGAACGGCGAGGCCGGCGGGGCAGAGGCCGCACAGGCCCTGTTCGATGCCTATGTGTCGGCTCTGGACCACGCGCTGCGCGAGCTGGGCGTGGGCGACACCTCGGTGGGCAAGAAGATGCGCAAGCTGGGCGAGGCGATGTATGGCCGGATGCAGGCCTATGAGACGCCTCTGCGCGCCGGCGATCAGGCGGCGCTGGCCAGCGGGCTGGCCCGCAACGTCTATGAAAGCGACGACGCCGCCACCGGGGACGCCCTGGCGCGTTATGCGCTGTCCAGCCGCCAACGTCTGGCTGAGCAAGGTTTCAGTGATCTGGTGAAGGGCCCGGAGTGGGCGGAGATTGCGGCATGATCGAGAGTGGATTGCCCTACAGCGTGCCGGTACGTTTGAATCAGGCCGGCGCGGGCCTGGATCGGCGGCTGGAGCCGGACGCGGCCGAGCGGGCGAAGATCGCCAAATCGCTGGATCTGGCGTCGCTGGACGCCTTCGAGGCGGACATGCGGCTGGAACCTCATGGAAATGTCGGTTGGCGCGTCTCGGGGCGGGTGCGGGCCGATGCCGTCCAGACCTGTGGCCTAACGCTGGAGCCGCTGCCGGTTCACATTGATGCGAAATTCTCGATCCCGCTGGCCGAGGCGGTCGAAACCGAAAGTGACGAGATCGATGTCACCCTGGATGATGATGCGCCCGATCTGATCGAGGATGGGCAGATCGATCTGGGCCAATATGCCGTTGAGCAGCTGGCGTTGAAGCTGGACCCGTTTCCGCGCAAGCCGGGTGCGGAGTTCGTCCAGCCGGAGGAACCGGCGGAAATCTCGCCCTTTGCCGTGCTGAAACAACTGAGACCCTCCGACGAAGGTTGACGCAGGGTCCGCGCGGTTGCATCCCGCCCGCGCGGGTCTATCCTTCCGCCTCGATGCGCCCGAGTCCCCGGCGCGACGGAGTCGTACCGGCTTGCCATCCTCCATTCTGATATCGCTCGACGGCATGGGCGGAGACCACGGTCCGCCCGTCGTGATCGCCGGCATCCGGGACTATCGCAAACAGCATGGCGGCGACGGGGTCCGCTTTCTGGTGCATGGCGACGAGGCCGCTATACGCGCCGAGATGGCCAAATGCGGCCTGGGCGACGACCTGATCGTTGTGCGCCACACCGACAAGGTCGTGGGCATGGAGGAAAAACCGGCCCAGGCCATGCGGCGGGGCAAGGGCTCCAGCCTGTGGAACGCTATCGATGCGGTAAAGACGGGCGATGCCCATGCCGTGGTCTCTGCGGGCAACACCGGGGCGTTGATGGCCATCGCCAAGCTGATCCTGCGGATGTCGGCGCATGGGCTGGAGCGTCCGGCCATCGTGGCCAGCTGGCCGACGCTGCGCGGCGTCACCGCCGTGCTGGACGTCGGGGCCAATATCGAGAGCGATGCTGAGCAACTGATTGAGTTCGCCATCATGGGCGAGGCCTTCCATGCCGCCGTGCATGGCGTGGCGCGCCCGACCGTCGGCATACTGAACGTCGGCTCCGAGGACATGAAGGGCCATGAGGAGGTCCGCGAGGCCAGCCGCATCTTGCGCGACGGTGGCCTGGGCCTGAACTACCATGGCTTCGTCGAGGGCGATGACATTGCCAAGGGCACGGTCGATGTGGTGGTGACTGACGGCTTCACCGGCAATATCGCGCTGAAGACGGCTGAGGGCGTGGCGCGGTTTATCTCGGCATTGATGCGGGAAGCCCTGACCTCTAGCCTTCAGGCCAAGGTCGGGGCGGCGATCGCCATGCCGGCTCTGAAGGCCATGGGGCGGCGGATTGACCCCAGTTCGATCAATGGCGGACCCCTGCTGGGCCTGAACGGCATTGTGGTGAAGAGCCATGGTGGGGCGGACGCCAAGGGCTATGCCAATGCCATCCGCATCGCGGTCGATCTGGCCCGCAGCGACTATCTGACCAAGGTGCAGGACAGCCTCGGCCGCCTGTCCGCGACCCTGGAGCTGGCGGCGACCGCGCCGCAGACCGTGACGGAGCCTTCCCAGTGAGCGTAATGCGCAGTGCCGTGACCGGCGTCGGGTCCTTCCTGCCCGAACAGGTCGTGACCAATGCCGACCTGGCCCAGATCGTCGACACCTCTGACGAATGGATCCAGGAACGCACAGGCATCAAGCAGCGTCACAAGGCGCGGGATGACCAGCCGACCAGCGACCTAGCCGTCGAGGCGGCGCGGCGGGCTTTGGCCGACGCTGGCAGAACTGCGGCAGATGTCGATCTGATCATCGTGGCGACCACGACGCCGGACATGACGTTTCCGGCCACGGCCTCGATCGTTCAGCGCAAGCTGGGCGCGTCGGTCGGCATTGCGTTCGACGTTCAGGCGGTCTGTTCGGGCTTCGTCTATGCGATGAGCGTGGCCGACGGTTTCGTGGCAAGAGGTCTTGCCAAATGCGCCCTGGTGATCGGGGCCGAAGAGATGACCCGGCTGATGGACTGGACCGACCGGTCGACCTGCGTCCTGTTCGGCGACGGGGCCGGGGCCTTCGTCATGGAGCCGCGCGAGGGGCAGGGGACCAGGGCGGATCAGGGCCTGCTGGGCTTTGCGCTGCGCTGCGACGGCAACAAGACGGACCTGCTTTATGTCGACGGCGGGCCGGCAACGACGGGGACGGTCGGCCATCTGCGGATGGCGGGCAATCAGGTGTTCCGCCACGCAGTCGTCAATATCGCCGAGGCCATAACGGCGGCCTGTGAGGCCTCGGGTATCGAGGTGGCGGACGTCGACTGGTTCGTGCCGCACCAGGCCAATCAGCGGATCATCAAGGGCGTCGGAGACCGGCTGGGTCTGGACGAGAACAAGGTGATCTCGACCGTCGCCATCCATGCAAACACGTCGGCGGCGTCGATTCCTCTGGCCATGGATGCGGCGATTCAGGACGGCCGGATCAAGCGGGGCGACATGGTCTTGCTGGAGGCCATGGGCGGTGGACTGACCTGGGGTGCCTGCGCCTTCCGGTTCTAGGCAGGAATTTCGGCTTTCCATTTGACTGCGCTTGCCCTTTTATGGGGACGAACGACCCTCGGAGGGGAGCGGCCTCGTGACTGATCACCAAACACTGACCCGTGCCGACCTGTGTGAAGCCGTCCATGAAGAGGTCGGCCTGTCGCGTCTGGAATGCGCCGCCATGGTTGAGCGGACCCTGGAACTGATCATCGAATCGCTGGAGCGCGGCGAGACGGTGAAGCTGTCCGGGTTTGGCGTCTTCCAGGTTCGCGAGAAGCGGGCGCGCATGGGGCGCAATCCCAAGACGGGCGAGCCGGCGGCGATCAATCCGCGCCGGGTCATCAGCTTCCGCGCCTCGCAGATCATGAAGGGCCGGGTTCACGACGCGATCGTGAGCGCCTGACGCCCGTGGCCAAGAGCCCCAACGCCTTCCGTTCCATTTCCGAAGCCGCCGACGAGGTGGGCGTGCCCCAGCATGTGCTGCGGTTCTGGCAGACGAAGTTCGCCTTCGTCGCGCCGATGAAGCGGGCCGGCGGTCGCCGCTTCTATCGTCCGCAGGATCTGGTGCTGCTGAAGGCCGTCAAACGGCTGCTGCACGACGAGGGCCTGACGATCAAGGGCGTCCTGCGGCTGCACAAGGAGCAGGGGCTGAAGGCGCTGGCGCGGTACGGCGACCCCGGTGGCCTCGTCAGTTTCGATGGCGAGGAGGCTATGGCCGTGCCTGAGGTGAACCCGCCATCGGGCCGGGCGACGGTTCGGCTGCGTCAGGCCCTGGCCGAGATCGAGGGCGCGAGGGCTCGTCTGGACGCCGTTCTCATGAGAACCGCCGGTTAGGCCATTTTTCCGTTTGCGGCGCGGCCAAGCCCGTCTATAGGGAGCGCCTCTCGGAGCGTGGCGCAGCCTGGTAGCGCACTTGACTGGGGGTCAAGGGGTCGCAGGTTCGAATCCTGTCGCTCCGACCATCTTCCCTTGATCCAGTCGCATATTTTTTTGTCCTACCGCGCGCGACGCGGTCGCGCACTGCTTGAGGACAGTGTTGCGGTCAATCTTTCGACTTGCCGCCCTCGGCCCATTTGATCAGCGGGAACAGCGGCACGCCCCAGGCGATGCCGGCGATGGCGAAGAAGGCCAGGTCGATCAGCGGCGAATCGGGAAGACGTTCGCCGATGGCGATGACAGCCCAGACGTAGAAGATCAGAAAGGCCACGCTGCCAAGTGCGGCGATCAGACGGCGGAGACGCGGGTTCATCAGCGCTTGTTCCGGAACAGGAAGAAGGTGCCGAGCGACAGGGCGGCAGCAATGCCTGACCAGGCCAGCCAGAGCCACTGCTGCGATGTCGCGACGCCGAAGACCCTCACCGCCAGGAACCAGCCGGCGACGGCACCGACGCCGGACACCAAGGCCATGGCGAAGAAGCCGCGCCGCCCGGTCAGCATGTCGGCCGCTCCCGCCAAGACGAGGGCGATGGCCACGGCGGCGGCGATCTGGGCGTAGGGCAAGCAGCGTCTCCTGTTGCGGCGATCAGACGCCGTAAAGCGACTGGCACTCGTCGTTCGGGGCGGGCATACCGCTGATCCCGGCGGTGGGCCAGCGCCACTGCGAACAGTGTAACGGTCGGAACGGCAGGCGTCTAATGAAGCGTTTCAGCGCAGGTGGGCAGAGCCGGGCGGTGGCGATCTGGCTTTTCGCGACCGCAGCCCTGGTTTTTGCCATGGTGGTGGTCGGCGGGGTGACCCGGCTGACCGGATCGGGCCTGTCGATCACGGAATGGAAGCCGATCATGGGGGCCTTGCCACCGATGACCGGGGCGGACTGGGCCGAAGCCTTCCAGAAGTACAAGACGATTCCCCAATATGAGCACATCAATCCGGACATGACCCTGGACGGGTTCAAGACCATCTTCTGGTGGGAGTGGGCACACCGGTTCCTGGGACGGATCATCGGGGTGGTCTTTGCCGTACCGTTCTTCGTGTTTCTGGCGCTGCGGAAGATCCCCAAGCGGCTGATCGGGCGGTGCGCGGTGCTGCTGGCCTTGGGC
>CALRXI020000066.1:0-7633 GCA_943372125.1 Brevundimonas vancanneytii | reverse complement strand
CCACCCAGGACCAGCGACGCTCTTAGCGCCTTGCCGACATGGCCTCCGGCGGGACGGTCGGAGCCTTGCGAACCCGATCCCGTGAACAGCGCAGGTTCCCTGCCATACGCTCTTTGTTGAGGGGGCCTAACGCTCGCCCCGCGAGGGCTCGCTGCTTGAGGCCCGAGGGTCTCTGGCAACATGCGCCTGCCGGTGCGTAGGCCACCCCACCCCGCTCATCTCGTTCCCGCCGCGACAAGCCGCAAGGCCTTGCGCCCTTCCCGGCGACGGGACGGGGAGGATTATGGGGCCGGTTCTTCCTATGGCGGGGACAGGTCGCTGGTCGCTCGAGATTATAGAGCGGGAACAGGGGGTTGGCGGATTTGTTTGTGCGGGTTGGCGGCGAACTCTCAGCATATGGTCGCTGCGGATGAAGGTCACGCCTGTTGATCCTTCTCCCCCTGCGGGAGAAGGTGGCAGCCCGAAGGGCTGACGGATGAGGGGTCGCGCGGTGTGTGACGACTGGCTTCAGGGACGCGCCAGCGGCTAGGCCGGTGCGACCCCTCATCCGCCCCTCCGGGGCACCTTCTCCCGCAAGGGGAGAAGGAATCGATGCATGGATTTGCCCGTAACCGTCTGCGGGGCTAGAGCATCGGCTCCTTCCCCAGACTGACTGAACGACCATGCACGACATCAAGGCCATTCGAGAGAACCCGCAAGCCTGGGTGAGCGGCTGGTCGTCGCGTGGGGTGGAGGGCGCGGAGGCGCTGGTCGAGGAGCTGTTGCGGCTGGATCGGGAGTTGCGGGCGGCGCAGACGGCCGGTCAGGAGGCGCTGGCCAGGCGCAATGCGGCGTCCAAGCTGATCGGCGCGGCGATGGCGAAGAAGGACATGGCCGAGGCTGAGCGGCTGAAGGCCGAGGTCGAGAGCCTGAAGGGCGAGATTGCGGCGTCGGAGGCGGTGGAGGCGCAAGCCGGCAAGGCCCTGCGCGACCTGCTGGCGGCGCAGAAGATGCTGGCGGCGGACGATGTGCCGGACGGCGAGGACGAGGCGGGCAATGTCGAGATCTCGCGCTGGGGTAGCCCGCGTGAGGGCGGGCCGGCCAAGGATCATGCCGATCTGGGCGAGGCGATGGGCCTGCTAGACTTCGAGGCGGCGGCGCGGATGTCGGGGGCGCGGTTTGCGGTTCTGAAGGGCGGGCTGGCGCGGCTGGAACGCGCCATCGGCCAGTTCATGCTGGACGTGCAGACGGTCGAGCATGGCTATCTGGAGGTCAATCCGCCGTATCTGGTCAGGGATGAGGCGATGTTCGGGACCGGTCAGCTTCCCAAGTTTGAAGAAGACCTGTTCCAGATCGTCACACCCGCCCAGTTGGCTCGCGCGGAGCTGCTCGGGGTCGCTGAGGTGATTTATGAGCTGATGGAGACCGCGTCGAAGACTAACACGCTGCTGGATAGTCTCGGGCCTGTTTCCGGTGCGGAGTCAGAGACGGCGGTGGTGGCGGTCCGTACCCAAGTTGATAACCTTGTCGTCACGGCACACGAAATCAACGCCCGCAGACAGTTGAAGGCGGACGTCGGGGGTCAGACCGCATTCCTCATCCCCACCGCCGAAGTGTCCCTGACCAACCTCGTCCGCGAGCAAATCCTGGCCGAGGACGAGCTGGCCGAGCCGATGAGGCTGACTGCCCTGACGCCCTGTTTCCGGGCCGAGGCGGGGTCGGCGGGGCGGGATACGCGCGGGCTGATCCGGCAGCACCAGTTCCACAAGGTGGAGATGGTCTCCATCGCCAAACCCGAGGACTCGGAGGCCGAGCACGAGCGAATGGTGCGCTGTGCCGAGGTGGTGCTGGAGAAGCTGGAGCTGCCGTACCGGCGCATGCTGCTGTGCAAGGGCGACATGGGCTTTTCGGCGAGGAAGACCTTCGATCTGGAGGTCTGGCTGCCATCGCAGGGGACCTATCGCGAGATCAGCAGCTGCTCCAACTGCGGGGACTTCCAGGCGCGGCGCATGGACGCGCGGTTCAAGCGGGCCGGTGAGAAGAAGACCGAGTTCGTCCACACCCTGAACGGCTCGGGCCTGGCGGTCGGTCGTACTCTTGTCGCCATCATGGAGAACTATCAGCAGGAGGACGGGCGGATCGCCGTGCCGTCGGTCCTGCTGCCCTATATGGGTGGCATCACCCATGTGGGAGCGTAAGCCATGAAGACGATGATCGCCGCCGCCGTTCTGTCCGTTTCGGCCCTGACGCTGGGCGCCTGTGCCACCGGCCCCGACAATGTCGCGCCGCCGCCGAGCTGGGTCGATGCCTCGGCCACCGAATTTACCGGCTGGGTGCGCGTGAGGGGCGAGGAGTTCCAGCTGTACGAGACCGAGCCGCGCTTGCTGGCCGGCGGGGCGACGCCCTGCATCAGCGGGGCCCTGCCGCGCAATCTGCAGCGGGCGTCGGGCGACATCTCGGGCCAGAAGGTCAAGTTCTTCGGTCGCACGCGGGCCTGGTCCGAGCGGGGCGACAGCGCCCTGATCGACCTGCAGGGGTCGGACGTGGCCAACCTGTGCCGCCGCGACGTGGTGATCCAGGCGGATCGGGTCGAGGTGCTGCGGTGATGGGTTCGGCGGTGCGCGCTTGAGGATACTGCTGACCAACGACGACGGGATCGAGGCCGAAGGTCTGGAGTGTCTGGCGCGGATCGCGGCGCAGCTGTCTGACGACGTATGGATATGTGCGCCGCAGACCGAGCAGTCGGGCAAGGGGCGCGGGATCACCCTGACCGAACCATTGCGGGTCAACCGGCTGGGCGACAAGCGGTTCGCGGTGACGGGGACGCCGACGGACTGTGTCGTGCTGGCGGTCAACGATCTGATGCCTGAGAAACCCGATCTGGTACTGTCGGGCGTCAATCGCGGGCATAATGTCGGAGAGGATTGCTCCTATTCCGGGACGGTGGCCGGGGCCTTGCAGGGGATGGCGTTCGGCATCCGCTCCATTGCCCTGAGCCAGTCGCTGGAACGGTTCCACGACGAGGTGACCGCGCATTGGGAGACGGCGGAGGCGTTCGCGCCAGCCATCATCTCGCGCCTGCTGGAACGGCCGTGGGCCAACGGCGTGGTGATGAACCTGAATTTTCCCGCGCGTCCGCCCGAGGCCGTGACCGAGGTCGAGGTGACGCGTCAGGGCTTTCGCGATATCGGCGAGATGCATGCGGTGAAACGCACCGACCTGCGCGGGCGGGACTATTACTGGATGAGCTTTCGCGGGACGAAGCACGACCATCCCGTGGGCACGGACCTGCGAGCGATGGACGAGGGGAAGATTTCGGTCACGCCGCTGCATATCGACCTGACCCATCCGGCCAGCGTGCATGACCTGAAGGGTGTGCTGGGCGGTGCGCCGCCGAAGGCTGTGGCGCGATGAAGCTCAACGACGATCGGGCGGGGCGATTGATCCTGGGGCTGCGGCAGCAGGGGGTCACGGACCCGCGTGTGCTGGCGGCGATGGAATCGGTGGACCGCGCCGTCTTTGTGCATGAGCGGTTTCTGGATCAGGCGTGGGAGGATCAGGCCCTGCCGATCGACTGTGCCCAGACGATCAGCCAGCCGTTCATCGTGGGCCTGATGACCCAGGCGCTGGATGTGCAGCCGCGCCACCGGGTGCTGGAGATCGGGACGGGCAGTGGCTATCAGGCCGCGGTACTGAGCCGGCTGGCGCGCTATGTCTATTCGGTCGAGCGCTACAAGAGCCTGCTGGTCGAGGCCGAGGGGCGGCTGAAGGACCTGGGCATCGACAATGTGATCACCCTGCATGGCGACGGCGGTCTGGGATGGCCCCAGCAGGCGCCGTTCGACCGGATCATGGTGACGGCGGCGTCTCCGGGCGAGCCGACGGAGCTGCTGAAACAGCTCAAGCCGGGTGGGGTTCTGGTCTGTCCGGTCGGGCGCACGTCGGTGCAGATGCTGCATCGCTATGTCGGGCAGGAGGACGGGTCGTTCCGGCGCGAGACGCTGAGCGAAGTGCGGTTCGTGCCTTTGGTCGAGGGGACGGCGAAAGAGGGGTAAGGGAGTTACGTCGTCGTGTCGCATGCGAGCCTCCTCCACCCCTCCACCGCTTCGCGGTCCCCCTCCCCACCTGCGAAGGGGAGGAGAGGGTAATCCCTCGTTAACCTCGACGCCCAACTTTGGTGCGGATTGTGGCTATGGTCCGTGACGTGGCGGGCAGCCGGTCGGTGATCGGCCCAGAACGAGCGGGAAACGGCAAATGAATGGTTTCAAGACGGGTCTGCGGGCCCTGATCGTGGCGGGCGGGATGCTGGCGCTGGCGGCGTGTTCGAGTGCCGGGCCGCGCTATTCCATCTATGCCGATGCCGCGCCGCCGCCGTCGCGCGCACCCTATCCAACCAGCCCGGCCTATCCGACCTATCCCACGGCGCCAGCGCCCAGCGGCGAGGGCGTGCGGGGGCCGAGCAATCCCTATAACGAGCCTGCCCCTAACGCGACGGCCCCCATCGGGACGATCGAGGGCGGGGCGCTGGACGCACCTGTCTATGTGCCGCGTCCGGGCCAGCCGGCGGCAGGGCCTGCTGACGGCGGCTTCACCGAGCCGCCGCCGCCACGCAGCGGAAGTAACGTCGCAGGCGCGGGCTATGTGATCCAGCCGGGCGACACGATCTCGGGCATCGGTCGTCGCTTCCAGACGCCGGTGCAGAGCTTGATCGACCTGAACCGTCTGGGCCCGCGCGCCGAGATCCGGCCGGGTCAGACGCTGATCCTGCCGCAATCGGCGGTGGATATCGGCGGCGACCCCTATGCGACCGGGCCGTCGCCGGGCGGGGTCTATACGGCGGATCGGGGTGCCGCCGTGCCGCCGCCGCCACCGCCGCCGTCGGGCAATATGGCCCTGCCGCCGGCCTCGGCCAGCGCTGACGTCTCGCTGGACTGGCCGGTGCGGGGCGACATCCTGCGCCGGTTCGGGCCCGTGGGCATGGGCGAGCGCAACAACGGGATCAACATCGGGGCGTCGGCCGGGCGCGAGGTCGTGTCGTCGGCGGCGGGTCAGGTGGCCTATGTCGGCGACGATCTAGCGGGGCAGGGGCTGACCATACTGGTGGCGCATCCGGGTGGATGGCGCACGGCCTATGGTCATCTGGGCTCGGCCACAGTGCGTCAGGGCGATCAGGTGCGGGCGGGACAGCAGATCGGCACGGTCGGCACGACCGCTGGCGACGGTCGTCCGTCCATCCATTTCGAGACCTGGCGCATGCGGGGCGACGAGCCGGTGGCCATCGATCCCCTGACCGTGTTGCCGCGATAGCGCAGGCCAGGGCCCTCGATCCTTGTGGCGCGTTGCAAAGTGTGACGACGCGCCCTAGGTTCCGCGCCTCATTTTAAGGAGGCGTCCCGAGCGACGCTTTCGCTCGTGGAGACCGCCGTGACTGCAGTTCTTGAAGGGCCTCTCGGGCCGCTGATCTTCTTCGTCCCCGTCATCATCCTGTTCTACTTCATGCTGATCCGTCCGCAGCAGAAACAGATGAAGGCACACCGGGAGCTGATCGCCAGCCTGAAGCGTGGCGACAACGTCATCATGTCGAACGGCATGAAGGGCAAGATCACCCGGGTCGAGAACGAAGAGGTCATGGTCGAGATCGCCCAGGGTGTGAACGTGCGCGTGGTCCGCTCGATGATCACCCAGGTCGAGAACCGCACCGCCATCGCCGCCAACGACACCAAGACCATCGCCAAGTCCTGATATCGTCCTGACCAGGCCGGAAACGCCCGCATGATCCATCTGTCGCGCTGGAAGGTCATACTTCTCGCCCTCTCGCTGCTGTTCGGCCTGGCCTTCGCCTATCCCAACATGCTGACCCCCGCCCAGCGTGAGGCGCTGCCCGGCTGGGTGCCGTCCAGCGGACTGAACCTGGGTCTGGACCTGCAGGGCGGGTCGTATCTGCTGCTGGAAGTCGACGTGCCGGCCATGCGCGAAAAGCGCCTGTCCAACATGGTCGAGGACACGCGGATGGTGCTGGAAGAGGCGAACGTTGCCGTCACCGGCGTCGTACGCAACGACCAGGGCCTGGTCGCGACCATTTCCAACCCGGCCCAGATGGACGCCGCGCTCGCCGCCATGCGGACCCTGATCAGCGGCAATGCGAGTGGCGTCGCGGACCGCACGGTCCAGCGTCAGGGCAACGACCGCATCGTCTATGCCTATACCGACGCGGCCATGAACTCGATGGCGTCCGACGCCGTCTCGCAGTCGATCGAGGTCGTGCGACGCCGTCTGGACAGCAGCGGCACCAAGGAAATCTCCATCACCCGCCAGGGCGCGGACCGGATCGTGGTCCAGGCCCCGGGCGAGAGCGATCCCGCCGAGCTGGAACGTCTGGTCGGCCAGACCGCGCAGCTGACGTTCCAGATGGTGGACACGGAAAACTCCATCGCCGAGGCCGCAGCGGGTGCCATTCCGCCGGATTCCGAACTGCTTCCGGGAGCCGAACCCGGTGGTCCTGCCGCCTATCTGGTCAAGCGCCGGGTGCTGGTGTCCGGCGAGAACCTGACGCGCGCCTCAGTCGGCCAGAACGAGAATCGTCAGATCGCGATCGATTTCCGCTTCGACGCCCAGGGTTCGCGCCGGTTTGGGGAAGCCACCGCCGCCAACATTGGCAAGCCGTTCGCCATCATCCTGGACGGGCGGGTCATCTCGGCCCCGACGATCCAGAGCGCGATCACGGGCGGTACGGGCCAGATCACCGGCAGCTACACCATCGAAACGGCGTCGGAGTTCGTGAACCTGCTGAACGGCGGAGCCCTGCCTGCGCCTCTGAAGGTCGAGGAGCGACGGACGGTGACTGCCGAGCTGGGAGCCGATGCCGTGGCCAAGGGCGGGATATCCACCCTGGTCGGCTTCATCATCATCGTGGTATTCATGCTGGCGGCCTATGGCTTCCTGTTCGGAGGCATTTCGGTCGTGGGCCTGCTGCTGAACGGTCTGCTGATTATCGCGGCCATGTCGCTGGTCGGGGCGACCCTGACCCTGCCGGGGATCGCGGGTCTGGTGCTGACGTTCGCTGTGGCCGTGGACGCCAATGTGCTGATCTATGAGCGGATGCGCGACGAGGCGCGGGCCGGACGGTCCGTGGTCGCCTCCATGGACGCCGGTTTCAACAAGGCGATGGGCACCATTATCGACGCCAACCTGACCACACTGGTCGCGGCGCTGATCATGTTCATCTTCGGGGCCGGACCCGTGCGCGGCTTTGCCTGGACGCTGACCATCGGGGTGTTCACCTCCATGCTGTCGGCCGTGCTGGTGTCGCAGGTGGCGCTGGCCTGGTGGCTGAAGACCGCCAAACCCAAAAAACTGCCGATCGCGGAGTGATGGCGATGCGTGGATGGCCCCTGATCAAACTTCTGCCGACGAAGACGAACTTCCAGTTCGTCAAATACGCCAAGGCCGCCGGCGTCATTTCGGTGATCCTGTGCGTGGCGTCGATCGTCGCCTGCTTCTATCCCGGCCTGAACATGGGCATCGACTTCCGGGGCGGGGCGTCCATGGAGTTGACCCGCGCCAACGGTCAGGTGCTGGATCTGGAGCGGGTTCGCGGCGCGGTCGGTGAACTGGGCCTGGGCGACGTCCAGGTGCAGGGGATCGACGATCCGTC
>CALRXI020000065.1:0-7758 GCA_943372125.1 Brevundimonas vancanneytii | reverse complement strand
CGTGTCAATCTTCACTAGCCGACGAGTGAATGTTGACCTTTACGACAGGATGGGGTCTGCCTGCCGATCCCGAGACGTCGTCGGGAAACAAGCAGGGGAGACATTGATGACCATTGACCTGACGGGACGCGTCGCCATCGTCACAGGCGCAGGCGGTGGGCTGGGACGCAGCCACGCCCTGGCCCTGGCTGCCTATGGCGCGCACGTCGTCGTCAATGACATGGCGGCCGACGGTGCTGGGGCCGTCGTGCGGGAGATCGTGGCTGCCGGCGGACGAGCTTCCGCTTGCGTCTGCAGCGTGACGGATCGGCAGGCGGTCGACGACATGGTGGCCGACACAGTGGCCCGCTGGGGATCGATCGACATTGTGGTCAACAATGCCGGCATCCTGCGCGACCGCACCTTCGCCAAGATGGATCTGGACGACTTTCAGCTGGTGGTGGACGTGCACCTGATGGGCTCGGTCAATGTGACCAAGGCCGCATGGTCGCATATGCGCGATCAGGGCTACGGTCGGATCGTCTTCACGACATCGTCGTCAGGGCTCTACGGCAACTTCGGCCAGGCGAACTACTCCGCTGCCAAGATGGCCTTGGTCGGGCTGATGCAAACGCTGGCTCTGGAAGGCGAGCGCCACGGTATCCGCGTCAACTGCCTCGCCCCGAGCGCCGCAACGCAGATGACGCAGGGGCTTTATTCCGATGACGATCTGAAGGGACTGTCTTCCGATCTGGTCAGTCCGGGCGTCGTGGCCCTCGTCGCGGACGATGCGCCCTCCCGAGTAGTCTTGCTCGCTGGAGCTGGGGCTTTTGAACAAGCCCATATTACCATGACCTGCGGCGCGTTTATTGGACGTGCGGCCGACGCTGCCGAGAAAGTTCAGGCTCAGTGGGCCGCAATTGCAGATCGAACAAATGAGTGCGTGCCGACCTCAGGAGCGGCCCAGTACCATCATGAAGTCAATCATCCGGCCAAACCAGCAGCGCGCATTATCGAAGTCCAATAGTCGACTTCGCAACTGAAACCCGCTCGCGCGCTCTGCTTTTTACAGTCCCAAGTAGAAAAAGTTTGGCGTTAGACTAACAGCGCTTTCGACTTTCCCGTGTATTTGCCAACGCCTAAATTGTCTTTGCCGGGCCGCGACATGGCAGGAGGCCTTTTGATCATCTCAGCATAGCGGGATAGCGTTCCAACACGAATCCGCTCTCGGCTTGGCTCTAATCTCCGCTCGCCGACAATCACCGCCATGCCCCCGAGCGAAGATGAGGTCGATGTGCTTGATTTAGCGGACTTCAGTCGGCTCGATCCACCACCGGCTATCGGGTCCGTCGTCATTAACTCGCAGACTTGTCAGCACGCCCGACGAGCCATCGAAGCTGCGAGAATTCAACTCAAATGAGATAAGTCGACTATAGCTCAAACGGCTTCGTCATCGGCCTCTGCTGTTAATTAAACAGTGGCGAGCGGCTTGAGGACCGAGTGTCGGCTTTGCGCCAGCAGCGGACGTCACTTCCCCGCCTTGAAACGGACGTTCGGTTCTATTCAGGCTGAAGCCGGTAGCCGACCGCTGGTTCGGTCAGGATCAATCGCGGCCGGGTCGGATCGGCTTCCAGCTTTTGGCGCAGTTGGCCGATAACAACACGCAGATATTGAGTGTCAGCAGCATGCGCCGCGCCCCACACGGCGGTTAGCAGATCGGCGTGACCCACAAGCTTGCCGACATGCCGAGCGAGATAGGAAAGCAGATCGTATTCCTTGGGCGTCAAACGAACAGGCTGGTCATGACGCATCACCAGCCGGCGGTCCAGATCGATGATCACGTCACCAGCGACAATGGGCCCTTTATGCGCCGCAGGATCGGCGGTCAGGCGAAGGCCGGCTCGGATGCGGGCCAGCAGTTCACCGACGCCAAAGGGCTTCTCGATATAGTCGTTGGCTCCCAGGTCGAGGGCGGCGATCTTTTCGGCCTCGCGATCGCGGGCGGACAGAATGATGATCGGACCGGCATAGAACTCACGGGCTCGGATCAAGACGTCCTTGCCGTCCATATCGGGCAGACCCAAGTCCAGCACCACGGCGTCCGGTGACCACAGCGCTATGCCTCTAAGCCCCTCCTGACCGCTGTCGGCGCGCCGGGGCTCGTAACCAGCGGCGTCCAGCGCCGGGGACAGAAAACGGTGGATCTGGGCTTCGTCATCGATGACCAGAATCTGGGGGCGGACGGCTGACATGGTTTTCGAGCCTTAGAGCAGATCGCGATGGGTCGCGATGGCCTTGGGCAGGCTGATCAGGATGCGCGTTCCATGTCCGTCGACAATCGGGCTGGCGGCGGCAATGCGTCCGCCCATGGCCTCGACGAAGCCCTTGGCGATCGCCAGACCCAGCCCCGCGCCCTGTGTGCGGTCCGATGGCTCCTCCATGCGGCGGAACTTGTCAAAGACGCGCTCCAGCGCCTCGGTCGGGATGCCCTTGCCCTGGTCCTCGATGGAGATGACGACAGAGCCGCGATCCTCATAGGCCGCCAGTTCGATGGTCGAGCCGTCGGGGCTGTAGGCGATGGCGTTCTCCAGGATATTGACCACTGCCTGTTCCAGCAGTCCCTGATCCAGCATGACCAGACTGAGGTCGGCGAGAAAGTCCCGCGTCAGCGTCCGGTCTTGCAGGCGTCGCGACACCCGCTCGGCCGCGGCGTTCAGCACGTCACGCACATCGATCCAGTCGGCCTTGACGTTCAGACCGCCCCCCTCCAGCCTGGTCATGTCCAGCAGGTCGCCGACATAGCGGTTCAGCCGCTCGGCCTCCTCGCGGATACTCAGCAGCAGATCGGCACGCACTTCGGGGCTGAGGGTCGCGCCATAGTCGATCAGGGTGGTCGACGCCCCCAGAACGGTCGACAGGGGCGTACGCAGGTCGTGGCTGACAGAGTTCATCAACGCACCGCGAAACCGGTCGGCGCGGCGCAGGCTTTCGGTCTCGACGGCCTCACCGGCCAGCTGGGCTCGCTCCAGAGCGACCGCGCCATTGTCCAGCAAGGCCAGCACCAGACGCTCCTCGTCGGATCCCGGCACGAGGGCGTTGGCGGCCACCCCCGCGACCCCGGCGCGACCCCGCACGCCTTGCAGCGGCCAGAATGTCCAGCTGGCCTGTGGCAGGGTGCCGGTGCCGTGTCCGGCCGGTTCGCCCCGCTCCCAGGCCCAGCGGGCGGCGGCCATGGCGGCGGACCCCAGGGTTCCGTCTTCCGGCGCGCCGGCGTCGGGCGCATGGGCGACCATGACGATATCGTCGCGCTGCGGCAGCAGAACGACCGCCCGCGTCCCGGCGGCGGCGGCGGTCTGTTCTGCCAGCACCCGAGCCGTCTGGGTGTGCCCCTCTGCCGCCGATAGGGTTTGGCTGGCCGCCAGCAGGGCGGAGACGGCCGACGCGCGGCGCTGGGCTCGGCGCGCCTGCTCACGCACACGACCGGCCAAGGCCCCCGTGACCAAGGCCACGGCCCAGAAGACCAGCAGGGTCAAGATGTCTGTGGGCGAGCCGATGGCAAAGCTGTAGCGCGGCTCCAGAAACAGGAAGTTGTAGGTCAGAAAGGCCACGGTCGCGGCGACCAGAGCCGGACGCAGACCGTACAGCACCCCCGCCGCCAGCACTGCCGACAGATAGACGACGCCCAGGTCGACCCGCTGGAACGTCTGATCCAGCATCAGGGCCAGGCCGGTCGCCAGTCCGACGAACGCCGCGCCAATGGCATAGCCCGACCAGCTGCCGAACCCCGTCCAGCGGCGCGGTGCGGGCGTTTCGGTCGCCGTCGCCGGATCGGTAATGATGTGGACCGCCGCCCCCTGCGACGAGCGCAGCAGTTCGGTGGCCAGCGAGCGGCCGATGAAGGCGCTCCAGCGACTGTCGCGACCCTTGCCCAGCACGATCTGGGTGATGTTGTTGCGGTGGACGTAATCCATGACGGTGGCGACGACATCGTCGCCGCTCAGCACCACGGTACGCCCGCCCAGCTGTTCGGCCAGCTTCAACGCTTCGGACAGACGCGACCCACGGGCCGCGTCGTGGGCGGTCGCGCTGGGCCGGTCGATGTGGGCCACGGTCCAGGGCGCGTCCATGGTCATGTCGGACAGACGCCGTCCGGCCCGCACCAGCGTACCCGCCATGCCGTCGCCGCCGACCAGCACCAGAATCCGCTCGCCCGCCGCCCACGGCCCCTGCACCCCCTTTTCGCGCAGGGTGGCGACCAGTTGATCGTCCACTGTCTGGGCTGCGCGGCGCATGGCCATCTCGCGCAGCGCGGTCAGGTTCTCGACCTTGAAAAAGTTCTCGGACGCGAGCCGCGCCGTCTCCGGCACATAGACCTTGCCCTCGGCCAGCCGTTTGCGCAGCTCTGCCGGCGTGATGTCCACCAGTTCGATGTCGTCGGCGCGGCTCAGGGCCCCGTCCGGCACGGTCTCGCGCTGGCGCACGCCGGTGATCCGCAACACCACGTCCGACAGGCTCTCCAGATGCTGGACGTTCAGCGTGGTCCAGACGTCGATACCTGCGGCCAGAATTTCCTCGACATCCTGCCACCGCTTCGGATGGCGACTGCCCGGCACATTGGAGTGGGCATATTCGTCGACCAGCAACAGCTCTGGCCGTCGCGCGATGGCCCCGTCGATGTCGAACTCCATCAGGGGGCGCGCCTTGTAGTCGATGGGGTTGCGCGCCATGACCTCCAGCCCGCGCAGCAGGCTCTCGGTCTCGCGCCGTCCGTGTGTTTCGACCACCCCGACAACGACATCGGCGCCCTCGGCCTTTCGCTTGCGGGCCGCGCGCAGCATCTCATAGGTCTTGCCGACCCCCGGCGACATGCCCAGAAACACCTTCAGCCGACCCCGCTTTCGCAAGGCCGGCGTCTGGCGGTCCGGGGATGTCGGAGACGTCTCCCGCAAATCAGGTCGCCGGGAAGCGCGCATCGAGGGCGCGGTTGGTCATCAGCACATTGACCGTCGGCTGGCCGATGAAGCCCAGCAGCGGCCCATGGGTGTTCCCGTCGATCACGCTCTGGACCTCCTGAACCTGTATGCCTCGCGCGGTAGCGATGCGCGGGGCCTGAAGGCGAGCGTAGGCCGGTGAGATGTCCGGGTCGAGGCCCGAGGCCGAGGTGGTGACGGCATCGGCCGGAATGGCCCCAGCCCCCTTCTCGGCCCGGATCGTCGTGGCACTTTCGGCGACCCGCGCGGCCAGGTCTTCATTCAGCGGCCCAAGGTTGGAGCCCGACGAGGCGGCACCGTCATAGCCGTCACCCGCCGCCGACGGGCGCGGACGCAGATAGCCCGCCTCGGTGAAGGGCTGGCCGACCAAAACGGAGCCCTGGACGGCACCATCGGCACCGCGCACCAGGCTGCCATTGGCCTGGGCCGGGAATATGCCCTGTGCGACGCCGGTCACGGCCAAGGGATAGGCCAGGCCCAGCAGAAGGGTGAAAAGGGCGACCATGACGATCGCGGGGCGGATCTGATTGACCATCGTCGTTCCCTAGAAGGTGGCCTTGAGCGAGGCGACGGCGCGGCTGTCAAAGACTGCGCCGAAGTCGTGCTCGTCGGTGTCGTGATAGCGCAGGTCCAGCGCCAGAGTGTCGGTCAGCTGATAGGCCGCCCCGACGTTCCAGGTAGTGTAGTCGAAGTCGGACGACACCCACTGACGGCCGACCGCGCCGTTAATCGTCCACTTGTCGGCCGGGCTGAAGGCGGCGTTGGCCTCAACGTAGGTCGCCTCACCCTCGGCTGCGCCGAAGAAGTCGGGCGAATAGTAGACGGCGGCCCCGACCGTGGCCGGACCGATGGCGCGCGAGGCGGCCAGCTTCAGCTCCATATAGTCGTAATCGGCGCTGTCGGGCTGGTTGGTATAGAGATAGCCGACCGCCCCGAGGTCGAGTGCCCAGCCCGCCGCCTCGGTGCGAAAGCCGCCATACAGGTCGATCTCGGCATTGGTGTCCTCGTCACCGGCATAGGAGACGTTGGACGCCCAGGCCCCGGCGTAGAAGGCGCCGTAGGTCAGGTCCACGCCACCGGAGATGGCGGGGTCTTCCTCGGTCTGGCTGACGCCGCGGAAGACGTAGTCGGAGGTCAGGGCTACGTTCCAGGCGATGTCTGGGCCGGAGGCCGCAGGGGCTTCCTGGGCATCGGCGTTGGAGGCGACGCCCCAGACGATCACGGCCACCAGACAGGCGCCGGCGAACCAGGCGTCGTTGGAGCCGGAGGCCTTCAGGCGTTTCTTGCGGGTCATTTCGGTTAGTCCTTGGGTACTGAAAATGGGGAAATGCAGGGTTCGTAGCGGGCTCAGGCCAGGCCCAGCCCGGTGATGAGCAGGTCGATGGCCTTGATGCCGACGAAGGGCGCGATCAGGCCGCCCAGGCCGTAGATCAGCAGGTTGCGGCCCAGCAGCCTGCCCGCCCCCACGGCGCGATACTTCACCCCGCGCAGGGCCAGAGGGATCAGGGCCACGATGACCAGGGCGTTGAAGATGACCGCCGACAGGATCGCACTCTCGGGTGATCCCAGACCCATGACGTTCAGGGCTCCCAGCGCCGGCAAGGCAACCACGAACATGGCCGGGATGATGGCGAAATACTTGGCCACATCGTTGGCGATGGAGAAGGTGGTCAGGGCCCCGCGCGTGATCAGCAGTTGCTTGCCGACCTCGACGATCTCGATGACCTTGGTCGGGTCTGAGTCCAGATCGACCATATTGCCGGCCTCGCGCGCCGCCTGCGCGCCGGTCTGCATGGCGACGCCGACATCGGCCTGGGCAAGCGCGGGCGCGTCATTGGCCCCATCCCCGCACATGGCGACCAGACGCCCCTTGGCCTGTTCCTCGCGGATGAGGCGCAGCTTGTCCTCGGGCGTGGCCTCGGCGAGGTAGTCGTCGACACCGGCTTCGGACGCGATGGCGGCGGCGGTCACCGGGTTGTCGCCGGTGATCATGACGGTGCGCAGACCCATGCGGCGCAGGTCGGCGAACCGCTCCTTGACGCCCGGCTTGACCACATCCTTCAGATGGATAACCCCGACCAGCACCTCGTCCTGCGTCACGGCCAGGGGCGTGCCGCCCGAGCGGGCGATCCGGTCCACGGCGGCCCGGAACTCGGCCGGGACCGCGGCCTCGGTCAGGTTCAGCGCCTTCAGCACGGCGTCGACTGCCCCCTTGCGCCAGGACGACGTTCCGGCCTCCAGGCCCGACTGGCGCGTCACGGCGCTGAACGGGATAGCCTTAGAGCCCTCCGGCTGTTCGACCACGATCCCGGCGTTGCGGCCCAGTTCGACTATGGAGCGGCCTTCGGGCGTCTCGTCGGCCAGGGAGGCGGTCACGGCGGCGCGCAGAGCGACTTCCGGCCGGACGCCGGGCACCGGGATGACCTCCGTGGCCATGCGGTTGCCGAAGGTGATGGTGCCCGTCTTGTCCAGCAGCAGGGTATCGACATCGCCTGCGGCCTCGACCGCACGACCCGAGGTGGCCAGGACATTGACCTTGAGCAGACGGTCCATGCCGGCGATGCCGACGGCGGACAGCAGGCCGCCGATGGTCGTGGGGATCAGGGTGATGAACAGGGCCCCCAGGACGATGGGATCCAGCTCCACGCCCGAATAGGCCCCCAGACCCAGCAGGGTGACGACGGCGATCAGGAAGACCAGCGTCAGACCGGCCAACAGGACCGAAAGGGCCAGCTCGTTCGGCGTCTTTCTGCGGTTCGCGCCTTCGACCATGGCGATCATGCGATCC
>CALRXI020000064.1:0-8215 GCA_943372125.1 Brevundimonas vancanneytii | reverse complement strand
AACGCGCGGGGCTTGCTGCGCTGAACGTCATGGATGGCTTCGGGCGGATCACCGACGCCGATACGACCGACGTCCCGGCTGAATATGTCGACGTGGACCGTTTCGCCGCGCGCAAGGCGATCGTCGCCCGCGCGGAAGAGGACGGCTGGCTACGCGAGATCGAAAAGACCAAGCACGTCGTCCCGCACGGCGACCGGTCCGGTGTGGTCATCGAGCCTTGGCTGACGGACCAGTGGTACGTTGACGCCCATACGCTGGCCCAGCCCGCGATTAAGGCGGTGGAGACCGGCGCGACGGTGTTCGAGCCGAAGTCCTATGAGAAAATCTATTTCGAATGGATGCGCAACATCGAGCCGTGGTGTGTGTCACGCCAGCTGTGGTGGGGGCATCGCATCCCGGCGTGGTATGGGCCGAATGGCGAAATCTATGTCGCCGAGACGGAGGAGGACGCCCGCGAGCAGGCGATGTCGGACTACGATTCCGAGGTCGTGCTGACGCAGGACGAGGACGTTCTGGACACCTGGTTCAGTTCGGCCCTGTGGCCGTTTTCGACCATGGGCTGGCCCGAGAAGACCGAGGATCTGGAGCGATTCTATCCGACCAGCGATCTGGTCACGGCGGCGGACATCATCTTCTTCTGGGTGGCCCGGATGATGATGATGGGGCTGCACTTCATGGACGGTGAGGTGGCCTTCAAGCGGGTCATCATCAACGGCCTGGTCCGCGACGAGAAGGGCCAGAAGATGAGCAAGTCCAAGGGCAATGTCATCGACCCCCTGACCATCGTCGACGAACTGGGGGCCGACCCGCTGCGCTTCACCATGGCCATCCTGTCGGGCACGCGCGACATCAAGTTGAGCCGACAACGCATTGAAGGCTATCGAAATTTTGGTACCAAGCTGTGGAACGCCGCCCGTTTTGCCCAGATGAACGAGGCACGCCGTGTCGAGGGCTTCGATCCGGCGTCGGTCGAGCAGACCATCAACCGCTGGGTCCGCGGCGAACTGGCCAAGGCCGAGCGCGAGGTGTCGTCGGCCATCGAGGGCGGTCGTTTCGACGATGCGGCCTCGGCGCTGTATCGCTTCGTCTGGAACGTGTTCTGCGACTGGTACCTGGAGCTGGCCAAGCCGGTGTTCCAGGGCACCGACGAGGCGGCCAAGGCCGAGACGCGGGCGATGACGGCCTGGACGCTGGATCAGACGCTGAAGCTGATGCACCCGGTCATGCCCTTCATCACCGAGGAGCTGTGGGACAAGCTGGCGGACGAGGGCGCGGCGCGGTCAGAGGCAACCCTGATCGGTGCCGCCTGGCCGGATTTGCCCGACAGCTTCATCGATAAGGCGGCGCAAGGCGAGATCGGCTGGTTGGTCGATCTGGTCACCGAGGTGCGTCAGCTGCGGGCGGAGATGAACATTGCGCCGTCGGTCAAGCCGCCGCTCAGCTTCGTTGCGCCGGACGCCACCATGGCGGAGCGGATCGCGCGGCACCGTGATCTGATCCTGACGCTGGCGCGGGTGTCGGACGTGGGGACGGTAGATGCGGCACCTGAAGGGGCCGTGACCTTCGTCAGCGGCGGAGCGACGGCGGCGCTGTCGCTGGCGGGGCTGATCGATCTGGAGGCCGAGCGCGCGCGTCTCAACAAGGAGATCGCGGCATTCGAAAGCGACATCGGCCATGTCAACAAGAAGCTGGGCAACCCCAACTTCGTCGCCCGCGCCGCCGCCGAAGTCGTCGACGAGCAGCGTGAGAAGCTGGCCGAGGCCGAGGCGGGCAGGGCGCGGTTGCAGGCCGCGCTGGCGCGGCTGGACGCGGTGGGCTGAGACGGGTCAGCCCTGGTTGTGCGTCAGGATGCGGGGCCAGTTGGCCTCGCCCCTGGCGATGGCACCGGGGATGTCCTGTTCCCACAGCATGCGGGCGCGGTCGTTGAAGTTCAGATACAGACGGCCGTCGACGATGCGCCAGACTGTAGGGTCTCCGGGCGCGATATAGCCCTGACTGGCCGCCCAGGCGCAGTAGCCGCCGAACTGAGGCGCAAAGGCCTGAGGATCGGCCTCGAACATCGCGCGGTGTTCGGCGGTGGCAAAGCGCCAGGTTGCGCCGTTCCAGTCCAGTGTGATGGCGGCATCGCCTGCGACGGGCTGACCCTCGGTGAAATAGGCCACGGGGTCATGGCCGCCCAGGGCCAGACGGTCGGCGGCGGCATGGACCGGCGGATAGGTCCTGGACTGGGTCCAGGCCTGAGAACTGCCGACGATCAGGCTCAGCGATACGGCCATCAGCGAGGCCAGAACGAAACGCAGCATGATGAGGCATCCTCGCGGCCACCGTTGCGGGGCCCTTCGAGATGGCATACGCCCGCGCGTGTCGCCGGGTTACAGGAGAGACGGAATATGCCGCGTCTGGACGTCGAGCTGGTCTCGCGTGGGCTGGCCGAAAGCCGCGCCAAGGCGAAGGCGGCCATCGAGGCGGGCGGGGTCAGGATCGATGGCGTTCCCGCCCGCTCAGCCTCCCAGAGTGTCGAGGAAGGCGCAGTGATCCTCGCCGAGCCGGCGCATCGCTGGGTTGGGCGTGGGGCTTTGAAACTGGATCATGCGCTCAGCCTGTGGCCGGTCGCGGTCGAGGGGCGGGTGGTCCTGGATGTCGGTGCGTCCACCGGCGGCTTTACCGAGGTCTGTCTGGAGCGGGGCGCAGTCAGGGTGTTTGCCGTCGATGTCGGGCAAGGGCAGCTTCATGCACGACTGGCCGCCGACCCGCGCGTGGTCAATCTGGAGCGGACGGACGCGCGGTCGCTGACGACGGCCCTGATCTTTGATGCACCGCAGCTGATCGTCTGTGATGCCAGTTTCATCGGCCTGGCCAAGGTGTTGCCCGCCGCCCTGAGCCTGGCGGCGGTGGGGGCCGATCTGGTGACACTGGTCAAGCCGCAGTTCGAGGCCGAGCGGCCGGGTGGCGGCAAGAAGGGCGTGATCAAGGATGCGGAAGCGCACGCCGCAGCCGTGACGTCTGTGTCGCACTGGCTCGAAGGCGTCGGCTGGACTGTCATGGCGACGACCGTCAGCCCGATCACGGGCGGCGACGGCAATGTCGAGTTTCTGCTCTGGGCCAGGAAACGCGACTGACCCTCTGACCGAGATCAGGTCTTGGGCGCGACCTTGCGCAGCAGGATCTGGCGCAGGCTCTCAAGCACCTGATTGCGCGCCTCCACCTCCTCGACGGGCAGGGTCTGCAACAGCCGCAGGGACCGGGCGTGGACGGTCACGATACGCCAGTCGAACGGCTGACCCGGCTGAGCGGCGTCAATCACGTCGCAGAGGCCCGCCGCGCCCTTGCACAGGTCGTCCAACTCAAAGGGGCTAGCCGCGTCGATCACGGCATTGGCGGCGTGATAGACCTCCTCCAGCCGCACGGCGAGTTCGGCAGCCGAGGTCGGGGCCGCGATGGCCTCCAGCGCCGCGATCTGCGCATCGACGACACCTGCGGCCTCGGCCCGCTTGGCCTCGATGTTGGCCCGCGCCTGGGTCAGGGCGACGCCGATGCTGACGCCACCGGGCTTGTCGATCATCTGGGACAGGTTGGACTTACGGCGGGCGTGGGTAATGACCGTCATATTGCGCCTCCCGAGGCTGCGCGTTGTTCGGCATCGAACTGGGCCTTGCGGATCATGCTCGCGCGGCGCTCCTCACCGGGCGGATCGCCTTGCCGAAAGCGGCGATCCGGACCGAAATAGTCTCCGACCTCCAGGAAGGGCCGGGCATCACGCGCCACCCAGACCAGCCGTTCCAGCAGGGTCGAGGCACTGAAGGGCTTGGTGATCACGAAGCTGGCTCCGCAATCGCGGGCTTCCTTGACCTTGGAGCGCCGCACGTGGGCCGCGGTCATGATGACGGGCACGAAGGCGTTGGGGTCCAGCCCCGACCGCCGCAGCCAGCGCACCAGGGCATAGCCGTCCATCTCGGGCATTTCGCAGTCGACGATCAGCAGATCGACGCTGTGATCGCGCAGGATATCCATGGCTTCGGCCCCGCTGTTGCAGGCATAGCGGGTCTTGATGCCGAACCCCAGAAGCGCCTGGCTGGTCAGGTCGAGGGCGAAGGGCGAATCGTCCACGACCATCGTCACCGCGCCGGTCAGGTTGATGACCGAGCTTTCGCGCAGCGATTCGCCGACACCGCCTGACGGGCGCGAGGTTTTGGCAGGGGAGGCTGGAACCATGACCTCAAGCTGCCACGGTCAGGTAGCGGGACGGTTAACGCCAGCGTCAGATTCTGGGCGTCGGCTCAGCCCAGGCGGCCGATAGCGTAGTAGCGGTCAGCACGCGCCTTGCGGATCTGGTCCGGCGTCAGCGAGGACAGGGCGGCCAACTCCTCGGCCAGAACCTCGCCAACGGCGGCGATCGTGCCTTCCGCATCGGCATGGGCAGCGCCCAAGGGCTCTTCGATGATGCGGTCGATGATCTTGAGCTCAAGGAGGTCCGGAGCCGTGATCTTCATCGCCATGGCCGCATCCTTGGCTCGGGCCCCATCGCGCCACAGGATGCCGGCGGCCCCCTCGGGCGAAATCACCGAATAGATGGAGTGCTCGAGCATCAGCACCCGCCCCGCGGCGGCAATGGCGATGGCTCCGCCCGACCCGCCCTCGCCTGTGATGGTGGCGATGGACGGCACGCCCAAGGTCAGGCAGCGTTCGGTAGACCGGGCGATGGCCTCGGCCTGACCCCGCTCCTCGGCGCCCAGACCCGGATAGGCCCCGGCTGTATCGACGAACGTCAGGACCGGCAGGCCATATTGTTCGGCCAGGTCCATCAGGCGCACGGCCTTGCGATAGCCTTCGGGTCGGGCCATGCCGAAGTTGTGGGTTACACGCGATTGTGTGTCGTTGCCCTTTTCATGGCCCATGACCACGACAGGCGCGCCCCTGAAGCGAGCCAGGCCGCCGAGGATCGCCTGGTCGTCGCCGAACTGACGGTCGCCCTTCAGTTCCTCGAAGTCGGTGAACAGGCCGTCGATATAGTCGGTCAGGTGTGGACGCTGCGGGTGGCGCGCGACCTGGGTCTTCATCCAGGGATCCAGACCGGCATAGGTCTTCTTGCGCAGTTGCTCGGCCTTCTTGCGCAGGCCATCGATCTCGGTCTCGAACGAGCCGGAGGTCGAGGCGAGCAGCGACAACTCCTCGATCTTGTCTTCTAGATCGGCGATGGGCTTTTCGAATTCGAGATAGTGCGTGGCCATGAAGGCGTCCGGTAAAGGCGCGCTGGGCGCGTCAGAGAGGGTGGCGGAAACTAGTGAGGTCAACGCGGTGGGGCAAGAGAGGGTTCAGTCGTCCCGCGCCAGGGGGTGATGCTGTGTCACCACCTGCGTCAGTCGGTCCGTGGCTACATGGGTATAGATCTGTGTCGTGCCGATGTCGGCGTGACCCAGCAGAGTCTGGACGACGCGCAGATCGGCCCCGCCTTCCAGCAGGTGGGTGGCGAAGGCGTGACGCAGGACATGGGGGCTGACACGGGCCGGGTCGATACCGGCCTCTATCGCGGCCTGATCCAGCAGCTGGGCAAAGCGGCGGGGCGTCAGATGACCCTTGGCCGACGACGATGGGAACAGCCAGGGACTGTCCGGTGCCTTGGGGGGGCGGGCCGCATCGCGCGCGACCAGCCAAGCCTTCACCGCCTCGCGCGCCGAGCCGTTGAGCGGAGCCAGACGCTCCTTTCCGCCCTTGCCGCGCACGATCAGCCACGCCGGATCGCGCCGCACGGCCTCAACCCGCAGCGCCAGCAGTTCTGAGACGCGGAGCCCCGACGCATAGGCCAATTCCAGCAGGGTGATGAGCCGCAGGCCCGCGTGGCCATCCCGCGCCGCCACGACGCCCAGCAGCCGCTCGATCTCCTCGCGCGACAGCACCTTGGGCAGCGACCGCCCCTGTTTCGGCGCATCCAGACGGCGCGAGGGATCGTCGGTCCGCCAGCCTTCGCCCAGCGCAAAGCGATAGAACTGCCGCACCGCCGAGCGTCGCCGGGCCTGGGTCGCCGCCGACAGGCCCCGGCTGGCCAGGGTGGCGTACCAGGTCTCGATCTCGGCCTCGCTCGCCTGCATCAGGCCCGACGCCGTGCCCGCATCCGCATCGGCCAGATCACGGCCATAGGCAGCCAGTGTGTGAGGCGAGGCGTCGCGCTCGACCGCCATCATCTCCAGAAAGGCTTCGATCTGTGCCGCGCTCATGGGCCAACCGGCTTTCGCGAGGCCGCGCTTGGTGTAGAGGATGATCGGGTCATGCCGTGCCTGAACCTGCTCCGCCCGTCGTCAACCGTCCGACCGTTCCCGAGGAACTTCGGGTGAGCGAGCCTGCCGTACAGGCCGAACCGATTCCGACCCATGAGCGCAGCATAGCCCTGGTCGGTTTGATGGGCGTGGGAAAATCGACGGTGGGTCGTCGTCTGGCGCGCCGGCTGGGTCTGCCGTTTGCGGACGGCGACGCCGAGATCGAGACCGCCGCCGGCATGACCGTGTCCGACATCTTCAGCCAGTTGGGCGAGGGGGAGTTTCGCGCGGGCGAGGCGCGGGTGATGAAGCGACTGCTGGACGGCCCGCGCATGGTTCTGGCCACCGGCGGCGGGGCCATACTGAACACCGACACCCAGGCGGCACTGAAGGCGAGAGCAGTCACCGTCTGGATGCGGGCCGACCTGCGCACCATCGCCCAGAGGGTTCAGCGCCGCGACACCCGGCCTCTGCTTCGCGGGCGCGATCCGCTGGAGGCGCTGAAGGGGCTGGCCGACGCCCGTTACCCGGTCTACGCCACCGCGGATCTGACGGTGGACGTGAGCGACGGGGCCCACACCCAGGCGGTCGAGGCCATCATGACGGCACTGGAAGCTTACTGGGCAAGGACATCGGTATGACGACGGCAGAGACGACGACCCTGACCGTGACGGGGGCCGGGTTTCGGCCCTATGACGTCGTGGTTGGCCGGGGTGTGCTGGCCGAACTCGGCCCGAGGCTGGTGCCCATGGCCCGGGGACGCGTGGTCGTCATCAGCGATGAGACCGTCGCGGCCCTGCATGCTGAAGAGGCCCTGGCGAGCCTGAAAGACGCGGGCCTTGGTGCCCTGATGGTGACCGTGCCGCCAGGCGAAGCGTCCAAGTCCTTCGCCGAACTGGAGCGGGTGCTGGATCGACTGATCGCGCTTGGGCTGGACCGGCGCGATCTGGTCGTGGCCCTGGGCGGGGGCGTGGTCGGAGATCTGGCCGGGCTGGCGGCCGCCCTGTTCATGCGCGGTATCGACTTCGTTCAGGTGCCGACGACCCTGCTGGCCCAGGTGGACTCTTCCGTTGGCGGCAAGACCGCGATCGACACGCCGCGCGGCAAGAACCTGATCGGCGCCTTTCATCAGCCGCGCCTGGTGCTGGCCGATATCGACCTGCTGGCCACATTGCCGGAGCGGCAACTTCGTTCGGGTTGGGCCGAGGTGCTGAAGCACGGTTTGATCTGCGATGCCGACTTCTTCGACTGGCTGGCCGGGGAGGGGGCAGGTGGTGCCACAGGTGACCCGCAGTCCCTGCACCACGCCGTCGTCCGATCCGTCGAGATCAAGAGCACCATCGTCGGAGAGGACGAGAAGGAGGCGGGTCGTCGGGCCCTGCTGAACCTGGGCCACACCTTCGGACATGCGATCGAGGCGGAGTTGGGCTTCGACGAGGCCGCGTTGGCGCATGGGGAAGCCGTGGCCTTGGGCTGTGCCATGGCCTTTCGATATTCCGCGGCGCAGGGTTTGTGCGCTGCCGAGGATGCGGCACGGGTCGAGATCGTATTCGAGGAGGCCGGTCTGCCCACGCGCTTGTCGCAAGCCGGGGCTTTTTCGGCCCAGGCCCTGCTCGACCGCATGGCGGGCGACAAGAAGGCCGAAGGCGGGGGGCTGACCCTCATCCTCGCTCGCGCAATCGGGAACACCTTTGTGGACAAGGCCGTCGATGTGAGCGCCCTGTTGGCCTTCCTCAAGGCCGAAGGCGCGAGCTGACGGCGAACCGCGCGGGGCCTGGTCGCGCCGCTTTGCTTCCGGTCGCAACGCAACTTACGCCCGACGCGAAATCGCCGCCGGAGCGATCCGGCGGCGATAGTCGTTCAGACATTGTCCAAACACCTACCCCCAGGGGTCGGTGATGTGGGTGGTGGTGTTCATGTGGTCGAGGCGGGCGTTGTGGTCGTCGAGGGCGCGCTGGATGTCG
>CALRXI020000063.1:0-8790 GCA_943372125.1 Brevundimonas vancanneytii | reverse complement strand
AGCTCCGGGGCGCAGCAGGGCGACCCGGCCGTCCAGCACCGACACCACCGTGCTTTCGACCCCGACGGCACAGGGTCCACCGTCGATGGCGGCAGCGGCAGATTCGCCCGTCTCTTCCACCGCATCGGCGAAGGTCGTCGGGCTGGGCCGACCGGAACGATTGGCCGAGGGCGCGACGACCGCCCCTCCGAAGGCCGAGATGACGGCACGGGCGCGAGCATGGCAGGGAACACGGACGGCGATGCTGTCCAGCCCGGCGCGGGCCAGGTCGCAGACGGCGCGGGTGTCCCGCACCGGTGCCACCAGGGTCAGGGGTCCGGGCCAGAAAGCCTCAGCCAGGCGACGGGCGCGGTCATCGAACACAGCCAGGCTCTCGGCTTGCATCGCATCGGCGACATGGGCGATCAGGGGGTTGAAGCGCGGGCGGCCCTTGGCCTCGAAGATGGAGGCGACTGCAGCCGCGTTCGAAGCGTCGGCAGCCAGGCCATAGACGGTCTCGGTCGGCAGGATAACCAGTCGACCCGCGCGCAGGGCGTCAGCCGCTTGCGCGTCCGAGGCCGACGTCAGGCTGGACGCGCCTGAAGCTGCACCCGTACGGTCACCCGCCTGTCCACCAGCCTGTTCCACGGCCCCGTTGTCCCTATCCCGAACTGCGTGCGGTCCACCACGAACACGCCGGTCAGATGCGCCCGACCATCGGTCAGACGCAAGTCCACTGGAAAGGCCAGCGGTCGCGTCACGCCCTTGATCGTCACATCGGCCCGCGCCGTATAGCGATCCCCGCCCAGCGGCTCCAGCGACTTCAGGGCGAACCGGATGGTGGGATAGCGTGCCGCATCCAGAAAGCCCGGCCCCTTGGCTCGGGCGGTTACGGCGGACGGCTGCATACGCAGAGAGCCGGTCTGAACCGTCACATCGGCACGGCTGGCCGTCGCATCTTCAGGGTCGAAGACGATGTCCCCGGACCATTGCTCGAACCGGCCCGAATGGCTCCCGCCAAGAGCCCGCACGGACATCTCGATGCGTGAGGCGTCCCGCTCGATGGTCCAGTCGCTCCTCCCCTGCGCCCCTGCGGTCAGGCCGACCAGCGCCAGTGCGAGGAACCGTCGCCGGATCATGGTCGACGAGGGATCAGCGGGATCATCCGGTGCAGGACATTGTCCCGGTCGATGAAGTGATGCTTCAGCGCACCCAGCACATGCAGGGCAATCAGGACGTACAGCCCCTTTACCACCAGACCATGGATATCCATCAGCAGGCCCGCCGTCTCGCGTCCGCCACCGATAGGCAACAGGGGCCAGTTGAACAGGCCGAACCAGACGATGTCGCGCCCCATGGCCGAGGATGCTGCCCATCCCGTCAGCGGGATTACGATCAGCACGACATAGAACAGAACATGCGTCACCCGGGCCACCAGCCTCTGCCAGACCGGCAGGCGCGACGGCAGGGCGATGGCCGGATTGGCCACCCGCCAGCCGATCCGCCCAAGCGTCAGCACCAGTATGCCCAGCCCCACGGATTTGTGCAGATTGATGAAGGTCCGCTGCGGGTCGCCCGCCTCATGTGCCGTGATCAGAAGGACCTGGGTCAGTACCAGCGCCGCGATCAGCCAGTGCAGGATCAACGAGACGGTCGAATAGCGATTGCGGGGTTCGGCCACGATGACTCCTGATCTGATGACAGCACCTTGGCCCAGCTTGCGCCTGTGGCCAAGCGCCCGCTTGCAAGACGGGACGCGATCACGGCAAAAGTGGGTATCGATCTGCAACCGAGTGCCCACCCATGACCTATCGCGCCCCCATCCGCGACCTGATGTTCACGTTGACCGACGTCGCGGGCATCGACGATGTCGCCGCCACCGGGGCGTTCCCCGACTACGACGGCGAGCTGATGGGCGCGGTGCTGGAGGCGGCAGGCCAGTTCTCGGAAGGCGTGCTCGCCCCCCTCAACAAGATCGGGGACCAGAAGGGCTCGGTCTATGCCAACGGCACGGTGACGGCCGCACCCGGATTCGCTGACGCCTATCGTCAGTTCGCCGAGGGCGGCTGGACGGGCCTCACGGCTTCGGCCGAGGCCGGCGGGCAAGCCCTGCCCAAGGCCTTGGAGCTGGCGGCCTATGAGACCGTGCATTCCGCCAACATGGCCTTCGGCCTGTGCCCCATGCTGTCGCTGGCCGCCATCGAGGCGCTGGAGGTCCACGGGACGCCGGAGCAGAAGCAAGTCTACTTGCCCAGGCTGGTCAGTGGCGAATGGACCGGGGCCATGGTCCTGACCGAGCCGCATGCGGGCTCGGACCTGGGGTCGCTGACGGCCACAGCGACGCCGAACGGCGACGGCACCTATGCCCTGAATGGCCAGAAGATCTTCATCACCTGGGGCGACCACGACGCCACCGATAATATCGTCCACATGGTGCTGGCCCGCCTGCCCGATGCGCCGGCGGGGCCCAAGGGGATCAGCCTGTTCCTGGCCTCCAAATTCCACGTCAAGGAAGACGGTACCCTGGGCGACCGCAACGCCTTCCGGCCCGTCGGTGTCGAGCACAAGCTGGGCATCCACGCCTCGCCCACCTGCGTCATGAGCTATGAGGGCGCGACGGCGACGCTTGTAGGCGAGCCCAATCAGGGCCTGTCGCACATGTTCGTCATGATGAATGCGGCGCGGCTGGCCGTGGGTGTCGAAGGCGTCGGCATCGCCGAAATGGCCTATCAGCACGCCCTCGCCTATGCGCTGGACCGCAAGCAGGGCCGATCCGTCTGGACCGGCCAGTCCAACGCCCCGATCATCGATCACCCGGACGTGCGCCGCACCCTTTCGGTCATGAAGGCCAGGATTGCCGCCGCCCGCGCCATCTGCCTGGCCACCGGCGTCGCCGCCGATCTGGCGAAACACGCTGCAACCGAAGAGGATCGTCGTCGCTGGAAGGGCCGCGAGGACCTGTTCACCCCCATCGCCAAGGCCTGGTCGACCGACATCGGCTGCGAGGTCGCGTCACAAGGCGTGCAGATCCACGGCGGCATGGGCTTCATCGAGGAGACCGGCGCGGCCCAGTACTATCGCGACGCCCGCATCGCACCGATCTATGAAGGCACCAATGGCATCCAGGCCATGGATCTGGTCGGCCGCAAGCTGTCGATGGACGGCGGTCAGTCGGCCAAGGACCTGATCGCCGAGTTCAAGGCCACATTGCCCGCCCTGAGTCGGCTCTATTCCGGCAAGCCCGTCGAGCGGTTCGCCAATGCTATCGAGGCGGTACAGGACGCCACCCTCTGGATTCTGGACCGCAAGGCGGCCACGGATGGGGCTGCCGACGTTCTGGCTGCCGCCGACGGCTATCTGAAGCTGCTGGGCGACGTCACCGGCGGCTGGATGCTGGCCAAGGGGGCCTTGGCGGCCAAGGCACGCCTGGACGCGGGCGGAGGCGATACTGCGTGGCTGGAAGGCAAGATCGCTCTGTACGAAGTCTATGCCGCCAACGTCCTGGGCCACGCCTCCAGCCGCCTGGCCATGATCGGTCAGGGTGGGGCGCTGCTGGAGCGGATGTCGGCCGAGGTGCTGGCGGGCTGATCCAGCAAGGCCAATGCCTCGCGGATAAAGGCGGCATGCAGGACGAAACCGATACCGGTGCTCTCGCGCCGCACCCGCATCTCCTGCGCCAGAATGCCCGCGATATAGGGATGATCCGGCAAGGCCGTAGCTGACGTCCGCCGCGCCGACGGCACCCAGAACACTGGCCCGCCCGAGTTGCCGGGAAAGACCGCGAAGTCCAGCAGGAAGCTGGGAAAGGCGTCGACGGGCGTCAGCGGCCACGACGCGATCCGCCCGGTCTTCAGGATCGCAAACCCCGCCGTATTGGCCGAATAGCCGTGCGGATAGCCCAGCGTCAGCATCTCGTCCCCCGGCCCGACCTGCCACCGGTCGAAAGCCTCCCGGTCAGCCAGCCAGTCCAGCGGAATGGCGGCGCGGGCGAAGGCTGGCGGCGCCGAAACCTCCATCACGGCGATGTCGCGCTCGGGATGCCGTGTCCAGACCGCCTGCCCTTCCTCCGAGCGGATCCGCACCGGCTCCGGCGCAAACCGCCAGCGCCCCTCCGGCATCTGCACCCGCCAGCCGATTCGGGCGTCAGGCTTGGCCATCCCGTCCAGCACATGGGCGGCGGTGACCAGTACGGTGCGCGGCTGGCCGTCCGGACGCGGCGCGTCGATCAGAAAGCCCGTGCCCACCCGACGCGTCCCGTCGTCGTTCGGCTGGTCGATCTGGACCGTCGCATTGATCAGGCCGACCGTCAGGTCCCACGACGGGGCAGCGACATCCTGAGGGGGCGGCAGCAGGTCGAACATGGCGCAATCCCCTCATGGGCGTTTGTTCATTTGACGGCGCGGCGACACCGCGCACAAGGTGCGGCTCTCAACGACAGGGGCCGATCATGAACCGCCGCGACCTTCTCGCCACCTCCGCTGCCGCCCTGGCTGCGACCGCCCTGCCCTCTGCCACCCTCGCCCGCCCGTCTGGAGCCCCGATGCCGCAAGCCCGCCCCGTCCCGCCGGTCGCCAAAAAAGTCCCCGTCACCATCGAACAACTGGGCCGCACCCGGACCGACGACTATCAGTGGATGAAGGACGACAACTGGCAGGCGGTGCTGCGCGACCCGACCCTGATCAAGGCCGACGTCAAGGAACACCTGACCGCCGAGAACGCCTATCGCGAGGCCATGCTGGCCTCCACCCTGCCCCTGCAGGCCACCATGTTCGAAGAGATGAAGGGCCGTATCAAACAGGACGACAGCTCCGTCCCGGCCGCTGACGGGCCGTGGGAATATTATGTCGAGTACAAGACCGGCGATCAGCATCCTCGCTACATGCGGGTCGAGCGCCAGGGGACCTTCATGGTCGACGGCCAGCCGGTGACCAAGAATTTCGTCGTCGCCCCGACGCCGCAACTGCTGCTGGATGCCAATGAACTGGCGAAGGGCAAGGCCTATTCGGAAGTCTCAGCCGCCGACCACAGCCCCGACCACAGCCTGTTCGCCTATGCGGAGGACGCGCAAGGCTCCGAGGTGCATCAGATCTATGTGAAGGACCTGGCCACCGGCGAAGTGCTTCCTGATCCAATCGGTTCGGCGGGCGGCAACTTCGCCTTCTCGCCCGACAGCCAGTGGATCTTCTGGACCAACCGCGACGACAACGGCCGCCCCGACAAGATCTTCCGCCGTCCCGCGCGCGGCGGCGAGACGACCCTGGTCTATGAAGAGACCGACGAGGGCATGTTCCAGGGCGTGGGCGTGACCGCCGACCACCAGTTCATCGTCATCTCCATCGCCAATCAGGAAACGTCCGAGGCGCGGGTCATTCCCGCCGCGACCCCGACGGCCGAGCCCGTCGTTCTGGAACCCCGCCACGTCGGCCGCCTGTACGACGCCGATCACTGGGGCGACCGCTGGGTCATCCGCACCAATGCCGACGACAGCGTGGACTTCAAGATCGTCGAGGCCCCGACCGACACCCCGGCCAAGGCCAACTGGACCGACCTTGTCCCGCACACGCCCGGCCGCTTCATCGAGGGCGTGTCCCTGGTCAAGGACTTCATCGGTCGCCAGGAACGCGCCGACGCCAATACCAGGATCGTCATTCGCGACCGCTCAGGGACCGAGCATGATATCGCGGTCGATGAGCCCGCCTTCTCCCTCTCGCTCGCGGGCGCGTCGGAGTTCGACACCACCACCATGCGCTATGGCTATAACTCGCCGTCCACCCCGACCTCGACCTATGACTACGACCTGGCAACGCGCGAGCGGACCCTGCGCAAGGTGCAGGAGGTGCCGTCGGGCCATAATCCAGAGGACTATGTCGTTGAGCGGCTGAACGCGCCGGCCAGCGACGGCGAGCTGGTGCCCGTCACCATCCTGCGGCGCAAGTCGACGCCGGTCGACGGCTCGGCTCCGCTGCTGCTCTACGGCTACGGCTCCTACGGCATTCCGATGGCGGCCAGCTTCTCCACCTCGCGGCTGTCGCTGGTCGATCGCGGCTGGATCTATGCCATCGCCCATATCCGGGGCGGGTCGGACAAGGGCTGGAACTGGTTCCTGTCGGCCCGCAAGATGACCAAGAAGAACACCTTCACCGACTTCATCGCCGCCGCCGAACATCTGATCCAGCGTCGCTATGCCTCCGCCGGCAACATCGTGGCCCAGGGCGGCTCGGCGGGTGGCCTGCTTATGGGGGCGGTCAACAACATGCGGCCCGACCTGTGGGCCGGCGTCATCGGTCAGGTGCCCTTCGTCGATGTGATCAATACCATGTCGGATACCAGCCTGCCGCTGACGCCGCCGGAATGGCCGGAGTGGGGCAATCCGATCGAGGACCCCGAAGCCTACGATTACATGCTGAGCTACAGCCCCTATGATCAGGTCGAGCCCAAGGCCTATCCGGCCGTCCTGGCCACCGGCGGCCTGTCCGATCCCCGCGTCACCTACTGGGAACCCGAAAAATGGGTCGCCAAGCTGCGTCCCGCGACCACCTCGGGCAAGCCCATCCTGCTGAAGATCAATATGGAGGCCGGGCACGGTGGGGCCTCGGGTCGTTTCGACTTCCTGAAGGAAGTCGCCCACGACTACGCCTTCGCCATCTGGGCCATCGACAAGGGGTGGGAGACGGCTTGATCGAACAACGGAGGAGGCAACTGGCAAACTGATCTAGGGTGCCGGGATCGGTGCCAGATTCCAGATCTTTTCCGCCATCGCCTCGGACTGGACCGGAACAAAGAGTTTGGCCATCTCGGTCGGCGAGCATGTCCTGGGTTCGACCCTCAGGACGAAGCTCGCCGGCCATTGCACACACAGGCTATGATTTCCCTGCCAGGCAATGTTTGAACCATCGAAGGTCTCGGCATAGGCATAGAAGATCGGATTGGGTGTTTGGCCCATGGTCCGACAGTCGCCGGGCTCCAGTATGACCCATCCGCGTGTGCTGAAGGCGCTGTCGCCCACCTCGACATAGGATACGGCGGCTGCGGCCCGTAGCGCGCTCTGATTGCAGAAGACGATACTGACCAGATTGCTCTGAGCCTGCGCCGAAGCGGACACGGCGGTTTCAGCGGCGGCGGCCTGGACCGGTATGGTCAGCGCGAGAGCGCCCGCGATGGTCGCCATGACAGCAAGGCGCTGAAGATTTCGTACGGCGTGGGTCATGACCTGTGACCTAGCCATCACGCATCGCCGACGCACCTGATCAAAGCTGACCGCGAGGGGCAGGGCAGATGGCTGGGGAACTAGGACTCGAACCTAGAACGACGGTACCAAAAACCGCTGTGTTACCATTACACCATTCCCCAGCAGGTCCGGCGTTTCCGGGGCCGAACCGCCGGAAGGCGTGCGAGATACGACAAGGGACGACGCGATGCAAGGACCGGTTTTCAGACTATTTTCAAAGCCGTCGTTTCGCCGCTTGCGACGCCTCGACCCCGCCGTTATACACCGCCTCCTTAAGTCGGAGTGTGGCTCAGCCTGGTAGAGCACTGCCTTCGGGAGGCAGGGGTCGGAGGTTCGAATCCTCTCACTCCGACCATTTTTCTGGCGCTAACGCTTGCCCCTCGGGGGCTCGCTGCTTGAGCGCCTAAGCATCTCTGTCTTTTTAGTCCCGCGCCTTGGCCGCGACCTCGTTCAGGTGCGCACCGACGGCCTCGATGGTGCGCTGACCCAGCGCCTTGCGGTGCGACAGCAGTTCGGGCGAACCCGCGTCATAGTCGGCCATCAGGCGATCGACGAAGGCTCCGGAACGGACCTCGGCCAGAACGTCGTCCATGGCGGCGCGCGAAGGCTCACCGATGATGCGCGGTCCCGTCAGATAGGCTCCATATTCTGCCGTGTTGGAGATGCGCGCGAAGGCCCCGGCGATCCCGCGCTCGTACATCAGGTCGGTGACCAGCTTCAGCTCATAGAAGGTCTCGAACCAGGCGACCTGCGGCGGATAGCCGGCCTCGACCAGCTTCATGAAGGCCGCGTCGACCAGCTCGGCCGCGCCGCCGCACAGGACGACCTGCTCGCCGAACAGATCACTCTCGCATTCGGCGGCGAAGGTTGTCTCCAATATGCCCTTGCGGCCGCATCCCAGCGCCGCCGCATAGGACAGGCCCAGGGCATGCGCTCCCCCTGACGCATCCTGATGCACACCGAACAGGCAGAAGACCCCCTGCCCTTCCTCGTACAGGTCGCGGATGCGCGGGCCGATACCCTTGGGCGAGGCCAGGATGACGTCCAGATCGGCGCGCGGCTGGACCAGGCCAAACCTCACCGACAGGCCGTGGGCAAAGATCAGCGCGGCACCAGCTCGGATGCTTGGTTCGATCTCTTTGAACCACAGATCGCGGTGCGCCTCGTCCGACACCATGACGGCGACGACATCGGCCCCGGCCGTCGCTTCACCGGCGGTCAGGATGGGGAAGCCGTCGGCTTCGGCCTTCGCGCGTGTGTCCGAGGTCGCCTTCAGCCCGATGACGATGTCGGTGACACCCGAATCACGCAGATTCAGCGCATGCGTCCGGCCCTGGCTGCCATAACCGATGATGGCTACGCGCTTACCGCAAATGATCGACAGGTCGCAGTCGCGGTCGTGGAATACGGGCAAAGGAGCCGCTAGGGTCTGGGTCATGAGCACACAGATAGCGATTTCGGACGTCATCGGCTTCTGGAAAGAGGCCGGTCCGCAAAAGTGGTTCGCCAAGGACGATGCCTTCGATGCCGACTTCCGCAGGCGGTTCCATGATGCCCATGTCGCGGCGGCGCGGCGCGAACTG
>CALRXI020000062.1:0-9435 GCA_943372125.1 Brevundimonas vancanneytii | reverse complement strand
GATCATGGACTTCACGGACGCCAGCCGTCCGGTCGAGATCGCCTATTTCGACCGTGGCCCGATCGATCCGGAACGTCTGGTCGTCGGCGGGTCCTGGTCGGCCTACTGGTTCAACGGCCGCATCTATTCCAGCGAGATCGCGCGCGGTCTTGATGTCCTGAAACTGGTGCCCAGCGACCAGTTGTCGGCCACCGAGATCGCCGTGGCCGAGGCCGTGATGATCGCGGAGAACAACCCCCAGACCCAGACCCGCATTACCTGGGACGACAGCCCCGAGGTGGCCCAGGTCTATGTCGATCAACTGGCCCGCTCGACCGCCGTCGACGCCGCCCTGCTGGCCCAGGCCCGCACCGCCGTCGATCAATGGAAGGCCGGCGGTGCCCCCGCGTCGTCGGCTGAAACGATCACGGCCCTCACGGCTGCGGCACAGAAGGCTTCGGCGCCCGATGCGGCGCGGATGACGGCCCTGGCAGGCCTGCTTCAGCGTCGCAGCGCCTGAGGCCAGACAACCGCTCACGCGGCGATGACGATATCGCGTTCGCGGCGCTGGAACCGACCGTTCCAGCGCCCGTTCTCCGCGCCAGTATCGGAGAAAGTACGCGTGTTTTCATACTTCTGCATCGTCAACACCCCCGGTCGGCCGGACAGTGAGATCAGTGTTCTGGCCGCCGCTGACGACACCTCGGCAAGGGCGGCCATGGCCGATCTGGCCGCCCAGTGGCCGGGCTATGAGACCATCTGCCTGTATCAGGGCGAGCGCCCGGTCGCCGTGCTGGGCAACCCTCGCATGGGGCTGGCCACCGACGGTCTGGAGCTCAGCGTCGCGGCCTAGAGCGGGCCGCGGAATATGAACCACGCCCCGCCGATGATCAGGGCAAAACCCACGGCGTGGTTCATGGTCAGCTTCTCGCCCAGGAAGCTGACGGAAAAGACGGCGAAGACGATCAGGGTGATCACCTCCTGCATCGTCTTCAGCTCCGCCGTCGAATAGACCGCGTGCCCAATGCGATTGGCCGGCACCGCCAGACAGTATTCGAACAGGGCAATGCCCCAGCTGACGATGACCACCAGCCACAGCGGCTTGGATCCGAACTTCAGATGGCCGTACCAGGCAAAGGTCATGAAGATGTTGGAGGCGACCAGCATCAGGATGGGCGCGATGTGGGCAAATGAGAGCGGCATGAAAACCCCGGCTTGCGTTACCGCCCTTGCGCCATCATAAGGGCCGCCGCGTCAAGCGGACGCCGGCTTAGCTCAGTTGGTAGAGCGCCAGTTTTGTAAACTGGATGTCGCGGGTTCGATTCCTGCAGCCGGCACCATCGCCGCCGTTTCGACGACCCGACGCTGAGGCCGGATCGTCGAAAGCCGGAAGCCAGGTGCTACTGAATCGACCGTTCCTCGACCGGCAGGCCCAGCGCCTCCAGCTGAGGCCGCACGACCGAGGCGTCACCCACGACGATCCAGACGAACTGATCGGGCTGGATGATCCGGCGCGCCTCCGCATCCAGTTGTTCAGCGGTCAGGGCACGGGTCCGGCTGGCCAGTGTGGCCTGATAGTCGTCCGGGCGGCCGTACAGCGCGTTCGAGCGCAGGGCCCCCAGGATGGCGCCCGAGGTCTCGAACCCGCCCGCCAGCGATCGGGTATTGCCGTTGATCGTCCGCTCCAGCTCCGAAGGCGTGACGCCATCAGTTTGCAGGAAGCGGTCGTACTGGGCGATCAGGGCCGCGATGGATTCGCCCGTGCGATTGGCCTGGACCGGGGCGTTGACGATATAGGGCACGCGATGCTCCAGCGGCGTCACCCCGCCGCGCACGCCATAGGACCAGCCCTTGGTCTCGCGCAGGTCGGAGTTGATGCGCGAGAGGAAGTCCGAGCCCAGGGTCACATTGGCCGCGTTGAGCGCCAGCAGATCGTCGGTTCCCGAGACCGGCAGAACGGCCCCGCCATAGATCAGCGACTGCGGCGACTGCGGGCGGTCGATCAGGACGACGCGGCTGGTCGTGGCCGGATTGGCATCGGCGAAGTCCTTGGTGCCCTTGGGTGCGGCAGGCGCGCGCCAGTCGCCGAAGGCCGCCTCCAGCTGCGGCGTCATCTGTGACAGCGGAAGATCCGACACGACGAAGATCGTCGCATTGTCCGGCCGGACCCATGCGGCATGGGTGGCGATCAGATCGTCGCGGGTCAGAGCCGTCAGGCTGGCTTCATCGCCCGAGCCGGTGAAGGACCGGCCATAAGGACTGTCCGCGCCATAGATCAGCGGCGGCAGGGCGCGGGCGGCAATGGCGCCCGGATTGGTGCGCTCGCTGGCCAGGCCCGACAGGCGCGACGCGCGGATACGCTCCACTTCGGAGGGTGCAAAAGCGGGGTTTCGGACGACATCAGCCAGCAGCGTCAGCGACGGCGTCAGATTGGCGGTGACGACGGACAGGTCCGCAGAGGTCCGGTCCATCGACGCACCGACATTGATCGAGGCCCCCAGACGCTCTTCCTCCTCGGCCAGCTGATTGGCGTCGCGGCTGGTGGTGCCTTCGTCCAGCAGGTCCAGCATCATGGCCTGGGCCCCCAGACGGTCGGCGCTGTCGGCGGCGTAGCCGGCGTCGAAGTCGATGCCGACGCGCGTGACAGGGACCGTATCGACCTGGGCGTAGACGACCCTGACCCCGTTCGACAGGGTCGTGCGCTCGACCGCCGGGAACTCCAGATCGGGCACCTGGCCGATCGTCGGCATCGGGTCGCGGGCCACGCGCTGGATGTCAGCGGCCGGCACCGGCGTTGCCCCCGAAGGCGTCGCTGCGGCCTCGACATAGGCTTCGCGCTCGCCCGGCGCGATGGTCATGTCGAAGACCGGACGCGTCAGCCAGCGCTGCATGGCCGTCTTGACTTCGGCCGGCGTGACCGAGGCATAGGCCGTCAGCTCCTTCTTGTAGAAGTCGGGATCGCCAGCATACAGCTGGCCCTCGGCCAGGACGTTGGCCTTGCCGTTGACCTGCTCCAGACCCTGAATGCGGCTGGAGACATAGCGTGTGGCGACGCGTGCGACTTCTTCCTCGGTCGGACCGTTGGCGATGAAGTCGGCGATGATGGCGTCCAGGCGACGGCCCACCTCGGCGGCGTCCTGGCCTGGCTTCACATCCACGGAAATATCGAAAATACCGACCCGGTGAAACTCCGACATCGAAGCCGACGCCGAGACGGCCGACTGCTCGCCGCGGACCAGCTGATTGTCCAGCCGCGAGGAGGCCAGCCCGCCCAGCACCGACGCCGCGACCGACAGGGGCACGGCCTCGTCGCTCAGCATGCCGGGTACGGCCCAGCTGCGGGTCAGGCGGGTGTTGGCGACCCGGTCATTCATCGTCGCCATGATCGGCGCAGCCAGCGTCGGCACGTCGGCCTCGGCGGGCGTATTGACCGGCCCGCGAGGAATCTTGCCGAAGTAGCGGTCCATCAAGGTCCGCGCCGTCGCCTCGTCGATGTCGCCCGACAGGACGACCACCGCATTGTTCGGGCCATAGTTGTCGCGGAACCAGTTGCGCACCGTCTCCAGACTGGCCGCATCCAGATCGGCCATCGAGCCGATGGTGGAGTGGCGATACGGATGCCCCTCGGGGAACAGCGCCTCCAGCTGCGCATATTCGAACAGGCCGTAGGGCTGGTTGTCGCCCTGACGCTTCTCGTTCTGAACGACGCCACGCTGCAGATCGAGCACCTCCTGATCGACCTCGCCCAGCAGATAGCCCATGCGGTCGCTTTCCAGGAACAGCGCCTGTTCCAGGGCCGGGGTCGGCACCGTCTGGAAATAGTTGGTGCGGTCGAACCAGGTCGTGCCGTTCAGGTTCGACGGCCCCAGATTGCGCATGCGGCCCAGATAGCTGCCGGGCGCATTCTCCGACCCGCCGAACATCAGATGTTCGAACAGATGGGCGAAGCCGGTCGAACCGGCCGGCTCGTCCTTGGAGCCGACGTTGTACCAGACCGACACTGCCACCACCGGTGCCTTGCGGTCTTCATGGACGATGACGGTCAGGCCGTTGTCCAGCTGGAATCGCTTCCACGGAATGTTGACTTCGGACACCAGTTCGGCGACCGGCGCGGCCTGAAGGGGCGTCGCCTGCGCCGCCGTGCTCGCTGCTGGAGCCGCCACCGTCTGGGCGTTCACGACAGCCGGTGAGATGACGGCGAGAATGGCGGCTATGGATACGGCTCGTAAACGCATGGTTCGGTCCTTCGGCAAAGCGGATGCAGGACCTTAGTGCGCCCGGCGGCGGACGCAATCGCTTAGCGGCGCGCTGAAACCTTTGGCCTCAGGCGGCCAGGGACACCACGCCCGCGTCGATCCAGCGGCGCGCCGCCTTCTGGGCTTCCGAGATTTCCTCGCGCTCCATCTCGTTCGACATTTCGCGGCGATAGACGCGCGCTTCGATCGAACCCTTCATGGCGGCGAGGTTGAAGATCATGTGGGCCGAGACGCGGTCGATGGGGCAGCCGTTCTGGCCCGTCGAATACATCATGCCCAGCCGGAACAGGTCGTCCCCGCTCATCTCGGCCGTCGGCAGGGGCAGGCCCTGCTCTTGGATAGCGTCAGGCGCGGTTTCTTGCGCGATCATCACCGTGTCTCCTGGAACCGGCCTTTCTGGCCCTTCCTGTGACGCGATAAGATACCCGTGGTTTGAAGTTAATGTTAACGGCGAAACGGTGGCGGAAGACTTTTTCGTAAAGCCGGAATGAAGACGTGCTCAGGCCTTCATCAAGCTGAAATCTATCGGAAACCCGACGTTTACATTCATTGACGAGGTTTTAGCGTCCCCGCTGTCCGAACAGCACCTTGCGGGCCTCCTCCGCCGCCTTGCCGCTGGCCGCCAGATTGCTGCGCAGTTCGTCGCCGACCGCCCTGCCCTTGATGACCGCAGGCCGTTCCCCCACCCGCGCCAGCCAGGCTTTCAGGTTGGGGAACTCGTCGATGTTCTGGCCCTGATGTTCCGGCAGGATCCACGGCCAGATGGCCATGTCGGCGATGGAATAGGCTCCGGCGACATAGTCCCGGTCCGCCAGCCGCCGGTCCAGCACGCCATAGAGACGGTGGGTCTCGTCGGTATAGCGCCGCACGCCATAGGCGATCTGACGCTGATCCTTGATCAGGGCCGGCGCATACTGCCGGAAATGATGCGTCTGGCCCGCCATAGGGCCAAGGCCGCCGATCTGCCAGAACAGCCACTGATCGATCTCGGCCCGGCCACGGGCATCCTTGGCGTAGAACTGCCCGGACTTGGTCGCCAGATATTGCAGGATCGCGCCGGACTCGAAGATCGACAGCGGCAGGCCGTCCGGCCCGTCCGGATCAACGATGGCGGGCATCCGGCCATTGGGGCTGATGGCCTGGAAGGCGGGCTGAAACTGCTCGCCCGTGCCGATATTCACCGGCTTCACCTCATAGGGCAGGCCCATCTCCTCCAGCGCGATGGACACCTTCCAGCCGTTGGGCGTGGGCCAGTACCAGAGCTGAATGGGGGCGGTCGTCATGGCGGGGCTCCTGTTCAGCTTGCCATCTGGGCATGGTGCCGCACCCGCGCAAGCTGACAGACCTATTCAGGCACAGTTCATCCGCCGCGCGCGAAGTTTGATTATCAACGGGCCGGATCGCCTTTTCCGTCGCCGACCCGAGTAAAGGAGAACGTTCATGAACCGCTTTACCAAGGCCGCCGTCATCGCCGTGGCCATGGCGACGACCGCCGTTCCAATGGCCGCTGCGGCCCAGGATCGGGGCGACCGTCGTGAGTTCCGTCAGGAGCGCCGTGACGACCGACGCGAATTCCGCCAGGAGCGCCGCGACGACCGCCGCGACTATCGCCAGGGCGAGTATCGCAACCGTGGCGAATACCGCCGCGACCGTCGCGATGACCGCCGGGACTTCCGCGAGGATCGCCGCGACGACCGCCGCGATTTCCGCCAAGAGCGCCGTTACGACCGCAACAATCGCAACTGGTGGCAAGGCCGCGCCGACTTCCGCGACTATCGCGGCGCGCGTCAAGGTTACTGGTACGCCCCCAACCACGGCTACTATCGGGTCGAGCCCCGCTACTACAACACCCGCTGGGTGCGCGGCGGCTACCTGCCCTCGGCCTATCGCGGTTATTACGTCAATGACCCCTACGTCTACGGCCTGCGCCCCGCGCCGCGCGGCTATCGCTACGTCCACGCCGGCAATGACATCGTGCTGACGGCCATCGCCACAGGCCTGATCGCGAGCGTCCTGTACGACGTGTTTTAAGCGGCTGTAGTCCAGCAAGCACACGCCCCGTCGACCCCGGTCGGCGGGGCGTTTTCATGACGAAAGCGTAAGGATTAGGCGAAGATTCGTTCAGTCGCGGTTCATGCGAAAACGCCGATCGTTCAGACAGGCCACCCACAGGGTGTGCGGAGATCAATACGACGATGAAACGGTCATTGTTGATGGCGGCGGCGATCGCCTCCTTCGTCCTGCCGGCAGTCGCCCCCTTGGCGGCCATGGCTCAGGACCCCCAGCCCGAGGTCGATCGGGAAAACAGTCGCTTTGGCGGCGGTAACCGCACGGCCCGGACCGAACGCTCGGCCCCCGAGGTGCAGCAGCCTCGTCCGGACCGGCCGGAACGCCCTGACAGGCCGCGCCAGGAGCGGCCGGATCGTCCTGACCGTCCCCGTCCGGATCGGCCCGATCAACCGCGCCCCGACAGGCCGGATCGTCCTGACAGACCGGATAGACCAGACCGGCCGCGCCCGGATCGGCCTGACCGCCCGGACAGGCCCGACCGTCCCGATCGCCCAGACAGGCCGCGGCCTGATCGCCCCGACAGACCTGACCGGCCGGATAGACCCGACCGCCCGGACAGGCCACGTCCGGACCGACCAGACCGTCCTGACAGACCAGATCGCCCCGACAGGCCCGACCGCCCGCGCTGGGACAACGACCGCGACCGTGACCGCAATCACTGGGAGTTCCGCAGGCGCTTCAACAGCGAGCAGTGGCGGCGCAACTGGTATCAGAACCGCGACCGTGACTGGTGGCGCGATGATCGGCGCTTCCGCGGCTACAGCGGCTATCGCTTCGGCTTCTATTTTGCGCCGGGCTATGGCTACTACAGCGTGCCGCGCAGTTACTACAACCGCGACTACCGCGTGGGAGAGTATCTGCCTACGGTCTTCTGGCGGTATCAGCTGAACGACTGGCGTACTTATGGCCTGGGCTATCCGCCCGAAGGCACGCGCTGGGTGCTGGTCGACAACAACATCTATCTGATCGACCAGTACGACGGCTACATCATCGAGGTGATCCGCGACGCCTGGAGCTGGTAGGCTTTCAGTATACGGACGATGCGCCGCCCGGTCCCATGATCGGGCGGCGTTTTCGTGTCGTCTTTCCACGGTTGCAGCCGCGCCCGCGACCGGTCAGAACCGGTGCATGAGCGATACGCGCATCCATGACGCCACGACCGGCGAGGAAGTCCCCTCCTCCCGCGCCCAGCAGCAGGAGCTGTCCGAGGCCCTGATGGCCTCGCCCGAGCGGTTCTTCAATCGCGAACTGTCTTGGCTGGCCTTCAACGGCCGGGTGCTGGAAGAGGCGGCCAATCCGGACCATCCGCTGCTGGAGCGGCTGCGGTTCCTGTCCATCTCGGCCAATAATCTGGACGAATTCTATATGACCCGCGTGGCCGGGCTGAAGGGTCAGGTGCGCGAGCGCGTCCGCGTGGTCTCGCCAGACGGCCTGACCCCGGCCGAGGCGCTGGAGCAGGTCAATATCGCCGCCGGCGCCCTGATGGACGAGCAACAGCTGCGCTGGCGTCAGCTGCGCAAGGAAATGGCCCACGCCGGAATCGAGGTCGTCGATGCGGGCAAGATCACCAAGACCGAACGGGAACGGCTGGAACCAGAGTTCCTGAACCAGCTCTTCGCCGTGCTGACGCCCATGGCCATCGACCCGGCCCACCCCTTCCCCTTCCTGCCCAACCTGGGCTTCTCGCTGGCGCTGAAGCTGAAGCGGCGGCGCGACAACCGCACCCTCTATGCCCTGGTGCCCGTCCCGGCCCAGGTGAAGCGCTTCTGGCCCCTGGCCACCGACGGGCGCTCGACGCCCGGGCGCAGCCGTTATCTGACGCTGGAGAGCCTGCTGATGCTCTTCATCGATCACCTGTTCCCCGGCTGCGACGTGCTGGAGCGTGGGGTCTTCCGTCTGATCCGCGACAGCGACATCGAGATCGAGGAAGAGGCCGAAGACCTGGTCATGGAGTTCGAGGAGGCGCTGAAGCAGCGCCGCATGGGCTCCGTCGTGCGCATCAAGATCGAGGCGTCCATGCCCGACGACCTGCGCACCTTCATCACCAACGAACTGGATGCCGCGCCGCAGGACACGGTGCTGGTCGACGGCATGCTGGGCCTGGCCCAGGTCTCGGACCTGATCGCGGGCGGCCATCCGGACCTGAAGTTCAAGGGTTATGAGCCCCGCTATCCAGAGCGGGTCCGCGACAACGGCGGCGACATCTTTGCGGCGATCCGCGAAAAGGACATGCTGATCCACCACCCGTTCGAGAGTTTCGACGTGGTGGTCCAATTCCTGCGTCAGGCCGCGCGCGATCCCAACGTCATCGCCATCAAGCAGACGCTGTACCGCACATCCAAGGACAGCCCCATCGTCGCCGCCCTGATCGAGGCGGCCGAGAATGGCAAGAACGTCACCGCCCTGGTCGAGATCAAGGCGCGGTTCGACGAAGAAGCCAATCTGAAATGGGCCCGCGCCATGGAGCGGGCCGGCGTCCACGTCGTCTTCGGCTTCGTCGAATACAAGACGCACGCCAAGCTGAGCGTCGTGGTGCGGCGCGAGGCCGATGCCCTGCGCACCTACTGCCACTTCGGTACCGGCAACTATCATCCGGTGACGGCGCGGGTTTACACCGACCTGTCGCTGTTCTCCTGCGATCCCATGCTGGGTCGCGATGCGTCGCGGGTGTTCAACTACATCACCGGCTATGCCCAGCCGGACGAGCTGGAAGCACTGGTCGTCTCGCCGCTGAACATGAAGTCGACCCTGATCGACCTGATCGGCCGGGAGATGGCCGCCGCCGCCAAGGGCAAGCCCGCCGCCATCTGGGCCAAGATGAACTCGCTGGTCGATCCCGAGGTCATCGATGCCCTGTACCGTGCCAGCCAGTGGGGCGTGCGGATCGAGCTGGTCATTCGCGGCATCTGCTGCCTGCGCCCCGGCGTGCCGGGTCTCAGCGACAACATCCGGGTCAAGTCGATCGTTGGGCGCTTTCTGGAGCACAGCCGCATCGTCGCCTTCGCCAACGGCCGCGACCTGCCGCACGACAAGGCCAAGCTGTTCATCTCGTCTGCGGACTGGATGAACCGCAATCTGGACCGCCGGGTCGAACTGATGACGCCGGTCCTGAACGCGACGGTGCACGATC
>CALRXI020000061.1:0-9606 GCA_943372125.1 Brevundimonas vancanneytii | reverse complement strand
CTTCAAGGCTCTAGTCTCACAGGCAATAAAAAAAGCGGCGGGCCATCCGGTGCCGCCGCTTGAAACGACGCCGTTTGACGCCGGTCTAACGATGTAGAGCGCCGTATAGCCCTCCCGAACAGCTTTGTCAGCCCCTTCTCGCAACAGGCGACGACTGTCATTGCCTTCCCCGGCCCGCCCCGCCAGAAAGCGCCGATGAAAATCCACTGGATCGGACTGAACACCACCGGCCGCCTGGGCGTATCGCGCAAGCCCGACGGCGGCGAGGCCCTGGACGAACAGATGGCCAGCCTGTCGCACGGCATGGTCGATCACGTCATCAGCATGCTGGAGCCCGCGGAGGCGCAGAAGCTCGGCCTGGCCGACGAGGGCGGTGCAGCCGCGCGACACGGCGTCGGCTTTCACAACTTCCCCATTCCCGACCACGGCCTGCCCGCCGATATCGCCGCCTATCGCAAGCTGGCCCAGGCCATCGACCGGCGGCTGCGCGCGGGACAGGCCATCGTGATCCACTGCCGCGCCGGCCTGGGGCGCGCCCCTTCCCTGGCCATCTGCGCCCTGATCGTCGGCGGCATGGACCCGGACGAAGCCGTCCTTCGCGTCGGCAAGGCGCGCGGTCGCCCGGTGCCAGAAACCGACGAACAGTTCGCCTTCATCCGCACCTTTGCGGCTCTGCGCGACTGAAGCTGAATGACCTCCTCCCCGATCGCATTGCGCCTGGCCGCCGTTGTGGCCTTCGCCGCCCTGATGGCCCTGGGCGCCCAGATCGCCGTGCCGATGGTGCCGGTTCCCATGACGTTCCAGACCTTCGCCGTGCTTCTGGCCGGGGCGGTCATGGGTCCCCGCTGGGGCGTAGCTAGCGTCCTGCTGTACCTGGCGGCAGCCATGGTCGGCCTGCCCGTGCTGTCGGACGCCGCCTCCGGCATTGCGCGCTTCACCGGCCCGACGGCGGGCTATCTGGTCGCCTTCATCCCTGCGGCCATCCTCGCGGGCTGGCTGGCCCGCAATGGCCGGCTAACGCGGCTGATCCCGGCCACGGCCTGGATGGTGGCGCTGCATCTGCTGATCCTGGCCTGGGGCAGCGCATGGCTGGCACTGGACATCGGCATGGAGCCCGCCCTGCGCAACGGGGCCCTGCCCTTCATTCCCGGTGCCGTGATCAAGTCGCTGCTGGTCGTCCTGGCAGCCCGCGCATTGACCCCGGCGCTGACCCGCTTTGCCCCGGTCAGACCCGCCGGAACTCCATGAACAGCGGCGTCGTGTCGCCCAGCCGCTTTTCTTCATAGCGGGTGGTGACATGGTCGTCCCACGGCACGGTCCAGTCGTCGCCGGGCGAAGGCACCCGCGCCAGCCCCGGCGTTCGCATCAGCCGCTCCAGCGCCCAGCCCGCATAGTCTTCCCAGTCGGTCACGAACCGCACCACCCCGCCGGGCTTCAGCAGTCGCGCGATTTCGGCGGCCGTCTCGTCCTGCAACAGGCGCCGCTTGTTGTGCCGAACCTTGTGCCAGGGGTCGGGGAACAGGATCATCACACGGTCCAGCGAGGCGTCCGGCAGGGCCGTCATCACCGCCCGCGCATCGTCGGCATGGACGCGCACGTTCTCCAGCCCGCCCTCATCGATATGCCGCAGCACCGAGGCCACCCCGTTCAGGAACGGCTCGCACCCGATCATCAGCACGTCCGGATGCCGTCCCGCCTGGATCGCCAGATGTTCGCCCCCGCCGAACCCGATCTCCAGCCAGACGCCCTCGGCCCCCGGCATCATCGCCTGCGGATCGATCAGCCCCGCCGCCGGATCGGGCACGGCGATGCGCGGCAACAGCGTATCGAACAGCGCCGCCTGCTTCGGCTTGATAGGCCGCGACTTGATCCGCCCGAAGGAGCGTAAGGGGCGGTGGCTGGTGTCGGGGAGATCGGACATCGGGGCGCTATACCTCTCCCTCCCCTTTATGGGGAGGGTGGTCGCGCAGCGACCGGGTGGGGAGGGCTGAAGCAAGCCTCTCTTCAGCCCGCCAGCGCCTTCAGCTGATCCACCAGATCCGTCTTCTCCCAACCGAAGCCGCCGTCCGCATCCGGCTCGCGTCCGAAGTGGCCATAGGCGGCGGTGCGGGCATAGATGGGCTTGTTCAGACCCAGGTGCTGGCGGATGGCGCGCGGCGTGGCCCCGCCGATCAGGCCCAGCAGTTCACGCTCCAGCACAGCTTCGTCGATTCGGCCGGTGCGGTGCAGGTCGACGTGGATCGACTGGGGCTCGGCCACGCCGATGGCATAGCTGATCTGGATGGTGCAGCGGTCGGCCAGGCCCGCCGCCACGACATTCTTGGCCAGGTAGCGGCAGGCATAGGCCGCCGAACGATCCACCTTGGTCGGGTCCTTGCCGCTGAAGGCACCGCCGCCGTGCGGAGACGCCCCGCCATAAGTGTCCACGATGATCTTGCGCCCGGTCAGGCCGGTATCCCCATCCGGTCCGCCGATCTCGAAGATACCGGTCGGATTGATGTGCCAGACGGTATTCTCGTCGGTGAAGCCCTCAGGCAGGACCTCGAGGATCAGCGGCTTGACGAAGGCCGCGACCTCTTGCGCCCGGCCCACCGCATGCTGGGTCGATAGGACGATGGAGGTCGCCCGAATCGGCTTGCCGTCCACATACTGGATGGTGACCTGTGACTTGGCGTCCGGCTCCAGCAGGGTGCCGCCCGCGTGGCGCACCTCGGCCAGCTTCTTCAGGATGGCGTGGCTATAGGCCAGGGTCGCCGGCATCAGTTCCGGCGTTTCGTTCGAGGCGTAACCGAACATGATGCCCTGATCGCCTGCGCCCTCGTCCTTGTTGTCGGCGGCGTCCACGCCCACGGCGATGTCCACCGACTGGCCGTGCAGATGGTTCTGGAACTCGAAGGTGTTCCAGTGGAACTTGTCCTGCTCATAGCCGATGTCGCGCACGGCCGCGCGCACAGCCGCCTCGATCTCGGCCTCCAGACCAGGCACCCAGGCGTCGTTCTCCCAGATGCCCTTGCCGCGGATTTCGCCGGCCAGCACCACCAGATTGGTCGTGCACAGGGTCTCGCACGCCACCCGCGCTTCGGGATCGCGCGCCAGGAACAGATCCACGACTGTATCAGAAATCCGGTCCGCGACCTTGTCGGGGTGGCCCTCCGAAACGCTTTCGGACGTGAACAGGAAGGTGGATCGGGACAAGGCGGACTCCAGTCGGGCCGTAAGGGCCGCCAGACATATAAGGACATCCTTATATGTTCAAGACGCCAAGCCGCGATTGCTCACGACGCAGCCCGCGTCGTTTACGCGCGGAGGCGACTGAAAGATGCAGCGGCGATGTCGCAAAAGGTGGTGCCGCTTAGGTGACTCGAACACCTGACCCCATCATTACGAAATCTAGGAAAGCACGGCGCTGTAAGCCAAGCCCGGCATCAGTTTCTGAGGTGTTCTGCGAGAGCGGAAACCGCAGACCCAACCCCTTCCCAGTCTGGGCTGATGTGGTGATCGGGCCGTTCTGAAGTTTACGCGCTTTGACATGGGAAACCCCGAAATTCAGACCTACGCTATACCTGCGAACTCCGAGACGCCGCCGATTAAGGAGCGCGCTCACCCAGCGTTTCTTTGGACGCTGAATGATGGCCCGACCATCTTGTACTGCGGCAATCAACCCGCAGCGCTGGCGCGACGGGTTGCAGGTTCCAACTGCACTACATCTGCTGAATGGGTTTCTGGAACGGTCGACCCGACAGCCTCGCGCTGCTTCAGGAAACTCTTAAGCGCAGGCAGCGGCAAAGGCCTAGACACCCAGTAGCCCTGAATGACGTCGCATCCCAGGAGCGTCAGACACGAGGTGAGCTCTTCGGTCTCCACGCCTTCCGCCACCACGGACATTCCGAGACCGTGTGCCAGATCGACTGTGGATTTGAGGATGAGGCGGTCCCGCTGACTTTCCAGCGCATCGACCACAAGCGACCTGTCGATCTTCAGCTCATCGGCATTGAGCATCTTCAGATAACTGAGCGATGACAGGCCCGACCCATAGTCATCGATCGAGATCTTGATGCCTGCCGCACGGAAGGCGGCGAGCGCCTGCTTGGCCAGCGCTGGCTGCTGGATCACTGCGGTTTCGGTAATCTCGAAACACAGAGCGGCTCCAGATGTCCCGACCATATCGAGGACCCTGGCCTGGAAAGCCTGATCCGCGAGCAGCCGACCAGAGATGTTAAGGGCAATGGTGAGTTCTTGCCCACGCAGGCGCAGGGCAGCGTGATCCTTAAGGGCTTGCGCGATGCTCCATTCCGTCAGGGCGCGTATCTGTCCGGTGTCTTCGGCAATGGAGATGAACAGATCGGGTGCCAGAAAACCGCGATCGGCATGCCGCCAGCGGCAAAGCGCCTCGACCGACCGGATCAATCCGTCTGCGGTGCTCATCTTTGGCTGGTAGTGAAGCGAGATGTCGCCGGCGACGATCGCCTCGCGCATCTCCGACATCAGGGCCAGATTGTTTTCGGGCGTGCCTTGGCCAGCCTCGTCGTAGACCACGCCGTGGTCGTCTGACGCGCGGGCCGAGTTAAGCGCTGCTGTCGCGCGCTCCACCAGCGCTTCCGGTTCCATTTGCCCGCCCCGTTCGAGTCCAGCACCCAAGCGAAGGAAGATATCGACGGAGTGACCCTCAACGACGAAGTTGGTCTCAAGTCCCTTGAGCCGCGCAAGCAGGTCCGCAAGTCCGACATCGTCCAAATCCGTTCGCGCAAAAGCTAGAACCGAGCTGGAAAGCTGGGTCACCCCCCCCGTTCCACCGAAGGCTTCAAGACGGTTCGCGAGCTGGACCAGCACGGCGTTGGCGACGTTGTAGCCTACTACACCCCTCATCTCGGCGTGACGCTCCACCCCAACGGTGATGACAGCAAGCTCCGCATCAGACGATACCGCCCAGGTGTCGCCGATAATCTTTAGCAAAGCCCGGCGGTTCGGCAGTTCAGTTTCCGGCTCGTGCATGGCCAGATGCAGCAGGCCCGCCTCGCGCTCGGCGACAATAGCCCGCTCTCGCCGCTCCAGCTCGACGCGCGTGCCCCAAATGGCAAACAGAAGCTGCGTGAGCATCAGAGGGGCAGGGTTCAGGCTGATCGGTGAGACTGCCTGAAGGACGACAGGTCCAATCAGGATGGCGACGGCAGCCAGGGCATGGACCTGGACCAGTCGGTGAAGCGATGCCCCACCGTCACGTCGCGGCAGGAGGAGGATGCCGACGAGAAGGCAGACCGCGAGTAGCAGGCCCGGATGCAGCCCCACCAGCGCACGGCTACCGACCAAGCTCTCATAGGCGAGGCCGTGGATGTAGACGCCTGGAATGAGACCCGCCGGCGTGGCGAACTCGTCTCCCAGTTCGACGGCTGTCGCCCCAATCAGAACGACCCGGCCGGAAACCAGCGTCCTGTCGAAGTTGCCGGTCAGAACGTCCTCGAAGCTTAGATGCGAAATCGTCCGGTGATCGACCCCGAAATCGATGTCGAAGCTCGAGCCGCCGTTCCGTCCGGCGACGACCGCCGCCAACGAAGGCTGGGATGCGCCTGACGGCATGACGTCATAGCTTCTGACCTTGCCGTCCACATCGACGGGTACGTTCACAGACGCCAGCAGCGCATCCTGACGAAGGCTGGGGATGGGTGTGTTTTCACCGACCGCACTGTCTCGCGATCCGTAGGTTTCCCTTTGGAGAAAGTTGGCCAGAATCACCTGCCCCGGATGACGCGTGACTGCGGCAGCCAGCGCCTCGTCGGCCGCGACTTGTGAAGGCGCGCTGAAATCGACGTCGAACGCCACTAGAGTGGCCCCCGCCCCGACCAGATTGTCGATCGCGGTCGCATAGCGCTGCCTGTCCCAGGGCCAGGCTCCCGCCACCTGCAGGCTGCGCGAATCGATCTCCACTACAGTGAGCGTCTGGCTGGCCTCTCGATCCGTCAGCCTGAAGCGAAGGCCCGCCAAGGCATCGCTGACGGGGCGCAGAAACCCCGACAGCAAAGCCATCGACACCACCACGATGATCAGGGTGGCCCAGAACAGGTTGACCGAGCGAACTCCAAGCTCTCTTCCCGCGACCGTAATCAAGATCAGTCGTCCCCATCATCGTCGTCACCGTCGCCGTCGGAGCCACCACCCCCACGACCACCGCCGTTGCCGCCGTCGTCATCATCGTCATCGTCGTCGTCATCATCGTCCGACCCGCCGCCGCCGCTACCGGGTCCGCCAGGCGTGCCAGGACCACCGTTGCCGCCGCCGCCAGTGCCGCCGCCATTCCCGGGACCGCCGGGCGTGCCGGGACCGCCATTGCCGCCGCCGCTGCCGGGACCACCAGGCGTTCCGGGACCACCGTCGCCGCCGCCATTGCCGCCGCCGTTACCGGGACCGCCGGGCGTGCCGGGACCGCCATTGCCGCCGCCGTTGCCGGGACCACCAGGCGTTCCGGGACCACCGTCGCCGCCGCCGCCATTGCCACCGCCGTTGCCGCCACCGTTGCCGGGACCACCGGGCGTGCCGGGACCACCATTGCCACCGCCGTTATCGGGTCCGCCTGGTGTGCCGGGACCACCATTGCCACCGCCATTGCCGGGGCCCCCGTTGCCGCCGCCGTTCCCGGGACCACCAGGCGTTCCGGGACCGCCGCCATTGCCACCACCGTTGCCGGGACCGCCAGGCGTGCCCGGACCATTGCTGCCGTCGTTGCCTGGAGCGCCGGGACCACCGTTGCCAGGCGTGCCGGAGCTATCATTATCACCTGGATCGTCGGATCCGGTTCCGCCACTCGGGAGGCCGGGAGGAGGACCTTCACTGGGATTTTCGTTTCCTGTTCCCGAAGTGCTGTTTCCCCCGTTGCTGGCCCCGCCGCCCACACCGTTGTTTCCCGCGCCCGCTGCGTTCGATCCCACACCGGCGCTGGTGCCAGAACTTCCGCTTGGAGCGCTGGTATTACCGGTAGTGCCACCGGTGGGGCTCGGCGTTGCAGGCAACGACGCCATAGTCACGGGAGGGTTTTGAACCAATCCGCCGGTCACCTCCTTGAAGTTGATCGGAGCAAGCGCCACGACGGCACCTGTGACAACTACGGCTGCCGAAGGCGTTGCGATCTCAACCGAATCTGGCTCAGCGCGCGACACGACAGCGGTTGCGCCTGCGCCCACATCGCCACCCGCGTTGCCGCTGATTGCCCGCACCTCGACCAAGCCTTCGGACACATGCACCCGGTCACCCTGTGAATCGACGCTGACAGTGAACGTGGTACCTTTGACAACGGCAGCGAGGAGTGGGGTTTCGACCCGGAAATGCTGTTGTCTCTGGCGATCGACCTGGAACAGAGCCGACCCGAGGTCCTGAAGGATGCGGGTCATCCCCCTCTGCTCTTCGGCCAGGGTCGTGCGACTGTTCGGCCCCACTACAATGCGTTGATCGCCGTTGGTAACAACGGCTCGACCGTTTCCGCCGGTCGTTACGCTCGTCCCGATGGGAAGCATCTGGCCGGCAACGCCTGGCGCGATGGCGCGTGCTGGAACGGCAACCCTGACCCCGCCGCTGACTTCACGCAACCGCCAGTCGGCAGCCCAGGCAGATGTCGGGCCGAAAATCAGAAGTATGGCCAGTGTGACCACGATTAACTTGAGATTTACCACGTCCAGAACCCTCGGCGCACCATTACACGCAGTCACTTTTACCCGCGCTTAGCTACGAGGCCCTTAAACCGCAGACTTAATCTGAACTTAATCCAAGCCCCGCTACGATCAGAACTGTCCAGTTCATGTCCGGAAGCCGACATAGTGCCCAGTTATTTGCGTTTTACTTGCCGTCTATTAAATAGGGTTGCGGTCTGCGCAGCTCTTTTGGCAGGAAGCTCGCTTGCGGGAGCGGCTGTGGCATCAGACGTGCCTGAATGTGAGCACGCCTGCTTTGTCCTAACCGGGATTCAGCTACAGGGCGTCTCAGTCTTCCCAGCCTCAGAGCTGGCCTACACCTATGAAGACTATCTGGCGCGCCCGGTCGCCGTCAAAGACCTGGTGAAGGTCGCAGCCTCCATAACCGATCACTATCGCGCCGAGGGCTATTTCCTGACGCGCGCTGCCGTGGCTCCACACGACGGCGTGAGCGGACTGGCGACCATCGTCGTTTACGAAGGCTACATCGACGACGTCATCCTGGAGGGGGGCGATCCTGCGGCCCTCCGCGCTCTTGTCGCACCTTTGGGCAGACGCGAACCGACAAGGATTGCCGAGCTTGATCGTCGCCTGACGCTGGCGGCCGATCTGCCAGGCTACTCTCTGGAAAGTCGGATCGAACCTGTCCTGGGCGATCCAGCCGGCCACCGGCTAGTCGTGACACCGGACTTTGAGAGATACTCGGCCTACGCCCGCATCACCAACCGCGGATCGGATGCCCAGGGTCCATGGCAGGTCTATGTTTCCGCTGCTGCGAACTCGATAATCGCAGATGGCGACCAGATGACCCTGTCCGCATCGACGACGCCTCAAAACCCCGACGAACTGACATCGGCCAAATGGGGGTACTCTCTGCCACTGAATGATGGACGTCGTCTTGCAGCCGGGGTCTCTGGTTACACAACAAATGCCAAGCCCTCCTCGACGAACGGTCGACTCAGTGGACAGAGCGTTGAGGTCTGGATGAACCTGGCCCAACCGCTGATCCGCAAACGCAAGCAGAGCCTGTGGCTCAATACAGGCATCGATATTCGAGAGAAGCAGCAGACCTATGCTCAAACAGGTCGCGCTGATGAGACATTGGCTGTCGCACGGGCATCCTTGTCTGCCTGGCAGCGGTTTGAGGATGGATATCTGTCCAGCAGTCTTGAGGTCTCGCAGGGCCTGGAAGCATTTGGAGCAACCGTCGGGAACGCTCCTAACCTGTCGCGCAGCAACGCCGATGGCATCTTCACCAAGCTCAATGCACGCGCTGCGGGCTATACGGACGTCTGGCGCATCTTCGGCATCTACGCCGAGGTCTCGGGACAGTGGTCCAACGACCCACTCCTGAGCTCGGAGGAGTTCTCCGTGGGTGGATCGACCTACGGCCGCGCCTATAACTATGGCGAGGTCAGCGGCGACATGGGTGTAGCCGCTACGATCGAACTGCGCGCAGGCTGGGATCCTGACTTCGCCCCGGTCAGCTTCTTCCAGACCTACGCGTTCTACGACGCCGCCTCGGTTTCTAATCACACGCGCACCGGCACCCGCTCAGACGAGCTGTCCTCCGCCGGCGTCGGCATGAGGGTCACCTTCAAGGACAGCACGACCTTCAGGACCGAACTCGCCAAGCCTTTGGACTGGGTCCCCTATACAGAGACCGACAACGACTGGCGGGTCTTTGTCACGCTATCGAGACAGTTCTGATCTGGGTGCAAAACCAGGCGCGATATCGGTTGAGCGGGTTGCTGCTCCAGCACCACTGACCCATCAATATCTTAGCGATGCCTATTCGATGTGCTTCCCACCGGGACCCCACGCGCTCAATGAGCCGTCGATACTCTCCCCGATCGCGCACGGCCTTCCTACGTAAAGTGGCTCTGGAAAAGGTGGTGCCGCTTAGGTGACTCGAACACCTGACCCCATC
>CALRXI020000060.1:0-9732 GCA_943372125.1 Brevundimonas vancanneytii | reverse complement strand
ATCGCACCGACATCGGCTGGCGAGCGGTGGAGCGGGACTAGGTCCCCTCAAGAGGCTCAGGTGTAGGCGAACAGCAGACGGCCGGTGCCCATGCGCTCACGCAGGGCCGGAAGGTCGGCATGGGCGACGGAGAAGCAGCCGTATGACCGCCCCAGCTTGCCCTCACGCGCCAGGAAGCCCGGATCGGCGTAGTCGGCGCCGTGGATGATGATGGCGCGGTCGCGGGCCAGGTTGTTGGAATACTCCAGCCCGTCCAGCAGGACGTTCGGGCCCTGTTGCGAACCATAGCTGGCCCCGGCGGTGGCATAGGCCCCCAGCGACGACATGTGGCTGTCGGGCTCGTTGGAGAAGCGACGGGCATAGCCGGTATGGGTCGGATCAGAACCGCGCCCGTGACTGGTGCGCAAGGGGGTGACGTGTCCGGCGACCAGATCGACCTCGTACAGCCGTTCCTCGCCCGAGAATTTCTGGAAATCGACCAGATACATGCGGTCGCGCAGCGGCACCTTGTGGTGGTGGATGTCCAGCGCGGCCATGGCGCGGTCCATCAGGTCCTTGCGGACGATGCTGCGCGGATCGAGGGGCGGTGCAACCTGGCTGGCCGCGACGACGATGGGCTGGGCCGCAGGCGCAGGAGGGAAGACGGTCGGAGTGGGGATCGCTGCCGTTTGAGGCTGCTGGACGGCACCCGCCGTTGCGCAACCCGACAGCAGGGCGGCACCGCCCAGAATGAATCCTCGTCTCGCCAGCCGCATGCGACGCCCTTCGTGCGGTTTCAACAGAGGAGCGGTTTGTTTCAAATTGTGTCGGGCGGTTCAACCTCGGCCTTGGCGAAAAGCTAACGCAGGCTATGGTGGCCGCCGTCCTTGGGAGGGGTTTCATGCGTGGTCTGGCGTCGGTGATAACGGCGGTCGCTCTGGCGATCAGCACAAGCGTTGCGGCGCAAAGCCCCGTGACCGCTCCCGTGTCAGGGGAAGAGGCGGCGACCTTCGTCCAGGTCGGCCGGCTGCTGGCCGATCCATCGAACGGCGTTGTGCAACGCGATAAAACTATCGTGATCAGAGGGAACCAAGTCGTCGAAATCCGCGACGGCTTCGCTGGTGAGGGTCGGATCGTCGATCTGCGCGACTCATTCGTGCTGCCCGGACTGATCGACAGCCATGTGCATCTGACGGGTCAGCAGAACCCGAACGGGCGGCTGGAAGAGGTGACCCAGTCCAATGCCGAACAGGCCTTCGTCGGCGCGCGCTATGCCCGGCGCACGCTGATCGCGGGGTTTACGACAGTGGCCGATCTGGGCGGATCGAACGAGGCGGTGTTCGCCCTGCGCGATGCGATCCGTCGCGGCGACGTGCCGGGGCCGCGTGTGATCGCCTCGGGGTCTGCGGTCTCGATCCACGGCGGACATGGCGACATCAACGGCTATCGCGAGGATGTCATGCACATCCTGTCGCCGGAGAGCGTCTGCTCGGGTGTCGAGGACTGCCAGCGGGCCGTGCGGACCCAGGTGCGGTCCGGGGCCGATATCATCAAGATCACGGCGACGGGCGGGGTCTTGTCCAATACGGCGGCGGGTCTGGGCCAGCAGTTTTCGGACGAGGAACTGGCGGCCATCGTCGCGGCGGGGCACCGGATGGGGCGGCAGGTCACGGCGCATGCGCATGGTGCTGACGGCATCAACAGCTTCCTGAGGGCCGGTGGCGATTCCATCGAGCACGGCACCTATCTGGACACCGAATCGATCCGGCTGATGCGGCGCGAGGGGGTCTGGCTGGTGCCGACCCTGCTGGCCGGGGACTATGTGGCGCGTATCGCCTCGGGGCCTGACAACTTCTTCACCCCCGCACAGACGGCCAAGGCCCTGGAGGCCGGGCCCAAGATGCTGGACATGTTCACGCGGGCGCATGACGGCGGCGTGCGCATCGCGTTCGGCACGGACAGCGGTGTCTCGGCGCACGGCGACAACGCCCAGGAGTTCGCCTTGCTGGTGCGGGCTGGTCTGACGCCGCTGGAAGCCGTGCAGGCGGCGACGGTCGGCGCGGCCGAGCATCTGCGGATTTCGGATCAGGCCGGGCGGATCGCGGTGGGCATGCCCGCGGACCTGATCGCGGTATCGGGCGATCCGCTGGGCGACGTCACCGAACTGGAGCGGGTCCGGTTCGTGATGAAGGGCGGCGAGGTTTATCGGTCCGAGTAGGGCGGCCTACTGCGACCAGCTCGGTTTGCGCTTTTCCAGGAACGCTCCGACGCCTTCCTGGCCCTCGGGCGAGACGCGGGCGCGGGCGATGCGTTTGGCGGTCTCTTCCATCAGACCGTGGTCGATCTTCTGGCCCGCGACGTCGTTGACCAGGCGTTTGGCATCTCCCATCGCGCCGGGTGCGTTGCCGGTCAGGCTGTCGGTCAGCATGGAGATGAACTCGTCGATCGACCCCTCGGGCAGGACCATGTCGATCAGCCCCGCATGCGCGGCATAGTCGGCGTCAAAGATGTTGGCGGTCAGGAATAGCTGGCGCGCGCGGCGGGCCCCCACGGCCGCGACGACATAGGGGGCGATGGTCGCGGGGATCAGGCCCAGCTTGACCTCGGAAAAGGCGAAGCGCGTGCCTTCGACCGCCACGGCCATGTCGCAGGCGGCAACGATGCCCGCCCCGCCGCCCATCGCCGCACCCTCGACCAGGGCCACGGTCAGGGCCGGAATGTCGTGCAGGGCCTTGAGCATCTTGGCCAGGCCCATGGCGTCGTCGCGGTTGTCGCTCTCGCTCCAACGCGCCGCGTCGGCCATCCAGCCCAGATCGGCCCCGGCGCTGAACGTGCCGCCCGCGCCGCGAATGAAGACCACCCGCACATTGTCCGCGCCATGCAGGGTCTCGAACGCTTCATACAGGGCCGCGATGGTGACGGCGTCGAAGGCGTTCTTCTTCTGAGGCCGGTTGATGGTGACGAAGACGGTGCCGTCGACGGTCGAATCGATTTGGATCAGGTCGTCGTTCGCATCCGGAGCGGGATCGGCGACCAAGGGGTGGGCGATCGAATTGATCTCGGCCGCCTCGGCATCGGTGATGTCCAGGGCGTTGAGGTCGGGGTCTGTAGGGATGGGTTTGTCGGTCATGAGGGCTCCTTAGGCCGCTTTAACGTCTGGAGCGAATGTCCGTTTCGGTAGTGGGCGTTCAGGCAGGCCGAGCATGAGCCGCCAATATGTCCAGGATCGGCCATCCATGATGCCCGCAGGTGCATGCTCTAGGGCATCACGCAGCACGTCGTCGTCGACATGACGTCGAAGCGTGAGCATGTCGTCGTGGGTGGCAAAGCGGAAGGCGTAGGCCAGGAACCGTCGAGTGTCAGACAGGGCCTCGTGTGGTGGCTCGAACCAGATGATGCGCCTGGCGATATCCAGCGTTTCGGGACTGATCGGCAGCGACATCAGGCCTGAGTCCGAGATTCGACGGGTTGCACATCAGGTAGCATAGCCAGATCGACCCCTTTGACGGCCGCGCGCAACAAATCCTTCAGCGTGATCGGCAGCGCCGCCAGATTCGGTTCGTCAAAATAGCACAGCGACTTCAGGGCAGCCTGCGGCGTGAAAGTCGGGCCGTACATGGCCAGACCCGCAGACAGCATCTGAGGCAGACTGAGCCTGGTTTTCAGCATGGCTCCGACGTCGATGTAATCTTTAGCTTCTGCACGGACCTGAACCACGGACACCTTGGCCCCGGACAGGTCGAGCAGGTCCGCGACGGGTAGGCCGATATCATCGGTAGCAAGCGGGTCCCGGACTCGTCCCAGCTTGGGTACGCCGAAAAAGGACAGCTTGATCGGCCGGCCGCGATCAACGGTGACGCTGAGGGTTTCCGGTTCCAGTTGCGTCACCCTGGCCCCGCGCAGGATCGGCAGGTCTTCGAGCAGGCGGCGCGGGTCTATGCTGCGCGAGATGAAGAAGTCGAAATCGATCGAGTCTCGATGCCCGAGGTGAAGGGCGATCGCAGTGCCCCCGTAAAGCACGTAGTCTTTCGGCAACGCGGCAAGCTCGGGCCACAACTGTCGCTGAGGTTCCGGTAAAATATCCAGGCGCGGGCGAAAGGTTTGCGTCACGTCCTACATCCTGAACACGCCGAACGTCGTGTCGGGGATGGGGGCGTTCAGGGAGGCGCTGATGGCCAGGCCCAGCACGTCGCGCGTCTGGACCGGGTCGATGATGCCGTCGTCCCACAGGCGGGCGGTAGCGTAGTAGGGGTTGCCCTCGTCCTCGTATTTCTGGCGGATCGGGGCCTTGAAGGCCTCGGCCTGGTCCTCGGTCCAGGTGTCGGCGTCGCGGTGGACGGTGGCCAGGACACTGGCGGCCTGTTCGCCGCCCATGACGCTGATCCGGGCATTGGGCCAGGTGAACAGGAAGCGCGGATTGAAGGCGCGCCCGCACATGCCGTAGTTGCCGGCCCCGAAACTGCCGCCGATCAGGACGGTGAACTTGGGCACTTCGGCACTGGCAACGGCGGTGACCAGCTTGGCGCCGTGTTTGGCGATGCCCTCGGCCTCGTACTTGCCGCCGACCATGAAGCCCGAAATGTTCTGCAGGAAGACCAGCGGGATCTTGCGCTTGCAGGCCAGCTCGATGAAGTGCGCGCCCTTCACGGCGGCCTCGGAGAACAACACGCCGTTGTTGGCCAGGATGGCGACCGGATAGCCCCAGATGCGGGCGAAACCGCAGACCAGGGTGGTGCCGTACAGGGCCTTGAACTCCTCGAACTCGGAGCCATCGACGGTGCGGGCGATGACTTCGCGCACATCGTAAGGAGCGCGGACGTCGTCGGGGATGATGCCGTACAGCTCTTCCGGATCGAGCGCGGGGGCGCGAGGCTCGCGGACGTCCAGAGGCATGGGTTTGACGCTGTTCAGATGGCCGACGATGTCGCGCACGATCTCCAGCGCATGCTCGTCGTTCTCGGCCACGTAGTCGACGACGCCGGAGCGGCGACCATGGGTTTCGGCCCCGCCCAGTTCCTCGGCGCTGATCACCTCGCCCGTCGCGGCCTTCACCAGCGGCGGGCCGGCCAGGAAGATGGTGCCCTGGTTGCGGACGATCACCGTCTCGTCCGACATGGCCGGGACATAGGCACCACCCGCCGTGCAACTGCCCATGACGCAGGCGATCTGGGGGATGGCCTTCGCGCTCATCCGCGCCTGGTTGAAGAAGATGCGGCCGAAGTGGTCGCGGTCGGGGAAGACCTCGGCCTGGTGCGGCAGGTTCGCCCCGCCGGAATCCACCAGATAGACGCAGGGCAGGTTGTTCTGTTCGGCGATTTCCTGGGCGCGCAGGTGTTTCTTGACCGTCAGGGGGAAGTAGGCCCCGCCCTTCACCGTCGGGTCGTTGGCCACGATCATGACCTCGCGGCCCGACACCCGGCCGATGCCGCAGATCATGCCCGCGCCGGGGGCACCGTCGGGGTCTTTCGCATCGCCATACATGCCGTTGGCGACCAGTTGGCCGATCTCAAGGAACGGCGAGCCGGGGTCCAGCAGGCGTTCGACGCGGTCGCGGGGCAGCAGCTTGCCGCGCGAGACGTGGCGCTCGCGCGACGCCTGCGATCCGCCCAGAGCGGCCTTGGCGACCTTGTCGCGCAGCTCGGCGTTCAGAGCGGTGTTGTGGGCGTGCAGGGCCTTGAAGGCGGCGCTGCTGGGATCGATCAGGGACGTCAGCTTGGGCATGGCACGGGTTTAGGGCGGTTGAGGCGGCGGGGGAAGTGAGGAGGTGTTCTCCCTCCCCCTCGGGGGAGGGTCGTCGAGGCGAAGCCAAGACGGGGTGGGGACGGTTCGGCAAGGCGAGGTATCGGTGCTTGTGTCGCCGAGCCCTCCCCACCCGGTCGCTTCGCGACCACCCTCCCCCGACGGGGAGGGAGAAAAGCTTTGCTTATGCCTTCATCCGCTTTCCTTGGTTGACCCCGCGTCGTCCGCATGGCCTTAGCCGCGTCCCATGTTCAGCCTCAGCCTCCAGACCCGTTCGACCCTTCGCGACCTGCTGCATCTGGCCTGGCCGGTGGTGCTGGCGCGGATCGGGATCATGACGATGGGGCTGACCGATGTGATCGTGGTCGGCAACTATTCGGGGATCGAGCTGGCCTACAGCTCTCTGGCCCTGGCTCCGACGGCGATCATCGTCACCACGGCGGTCGGCCTCATGATGGGGGTGCAGGTCCTGACGGCCCAGTATCTGGGCGAAGGGCGGCGGGCCGAGGTCGGGGGCGTGCTGCGGCGCGGCGTCGTCTATTCGCTGCAGATCGGCATCGTCTCCATGCTGGGTCTGATCCTGGTTGGGCCGTGGGCCTTGCAGAACATGGGGCTGGCCGACGGGCTGGGTGAGGGGGCGTCGCCGGTGCTGATCGTCTTTGCCCTGTCCATGCCGGGCTATCTGGTCAGCGTCGCGGCGCAGTTCTTTCTGGAGGCGATGAACCGGCCGCGTGCGGGAATGTGGGCCATGTGGGTCGCGAACGGCATCAATCTGGCGCTGAACCTGCTGTTGGTGCCGGACCTGCTGGGGCTTGGTGTCGATGGGGCCGTCGCCTCGGCCTGGGCGACCTTCTTTGCGCGAACGTCGCTGGCGGTGTTTCTGATCGTCTACATCGTTCGCCTGCCAGAGGCACGGGCGCTGGGCATCTTCACCAAGCCGAAGCGCGACCGGGTCGCCGAGCACGAGCAGCGCAAGGTCGGCTATGGCGCGGGCTCCAGCTATTTCATCGAGGTCGGGGCCTTTGCCGCCATGACCTTCATCGCCGGTCAGCTGGGGGCGATCGAGACCTCGGCCTGGACCATCGTGCTGAACGTCTCGGCCATCGTCTTCATGATCCCCATGGGCATGTCGTCGGCGACGGCGGTGCTGGTAGGCAAGGCCTATGGTGCCAACGACGGGCGCGGGGTGATGCGGGCCGGTCTGGTCGGGCTGGGCGTCGTGACGGTGCTCAGTCTGGTGGTCGCGCTTCTGGTCTGGCCGACGGCGGGGCTGATCGCCAGTGCCTATAATCGCGATCCGGTCCTGCTGGCCGTCGTGGTTCCGGCCCTGATCCTGGCGACGCTGTTCTTCGTGGCGGACGCCATCCAGGTGGTCGCGGCCTCGGCCAACCGCGCGGCGGGCGACGTCTGGTGGCCAACGATCATGCATTTCGCAGCCTACAGCCTGATCATGATGCCGGTCGGCTGGGTGCTGGCCCACCGCATCGGCGTCGATGGGCTGGTCTGGGCCGTGATCATCGCCAGCCTGGTGTCGTCGGTGCTGCTGACGGGACGGTTCGTGAGGGTGGCGCGGCGACTGCCGTCGCAGGGACTAGGGGTCAGGTTCTAGGGGCTAGGGAAGCGACAGGGTTGCGGTATCGTCTCGCACTCGCCACTAACCATTGCATTCGTCCATAGCCCCTAATCCCTAGAACCTAGTCCCTGAGCAAATGTCCCGCATCCTGATCACCTCGGCCCTGCCGTACATCAACGGCATCAAGCATCTGGGGAATCTGGCGGGTTCCATGCTGCCGGCGGATGTCTATGCGCGGTTCAAGCGGGCCCAGGGTCATGAGGTCCTCTATATCTGCGCCACCGACGAGCATGGGACGCCGGCCGAGCTGGCTGCCGCCGCCGCCGGTCAGGACGTACGGACCTATTGCGACGAACAGCACGAGATCCAGAAGGCGGCGGGCCAAGCCTTCGGCCTGAGCTACGACTGGTTCGGCCGGTCGTCGAATGCCCCCAACCAGCGGCTGACCCAGCATTTCGCCAGAGTGCTGGAAGAGCGCGGCCTGATCGAGGAGCGGGTGGATCGGATGATCTATTCCGTCGACGACGCGCGCTTCCTGCCCGACCGCTATGTGGAGGGGACCTGTCCGCACTGTGGACATGTCGGGGCGCGCGGTGACCAGTGCGACAACTGCGGGCGTCTGCTGGACCCGACGGACCTGATCGATCCCTATTCGGCGGTGTCGGGTTCGCGGAATCTGGAGGTGCGCGATACGCGGCACCTCTATCTGCTGCAGACGAAACTGGCGGAGGACATCCGGTCCTGGATCGATTCAAAGACCGACTGGCAGCCGCTGGCCAAATCGATCGCCTACAAGCATCTGGACGAAGGCCTGATCGACCGCGGCATCACGCGCGACCTGAAATGGGGCGTGCCGGTGGTGGGGCCCGACGGCGCCCCCCGCCCGGGCATGGAGGGCAAGGTCTTCTACGTCTGGTTCGACGCCCCGATCGAATACATCGGCGCGACCGAGGAATGGGCCGATGCGACGGGCCGGACCTGGCGCGACTGGTGGCGGACGGACGAGGGGGCGGACGACGTCCGCTACGTCCAGTTCATGGGCAAGGACAATGTCGCCTTCCACACCGTCAGCTTCCCGGCGACCATCCTCGGCTCGGGCGAGCCGTGGAAGACGGTCGATACGCTGAAGGCGTTCAACTGGCTGAACTGGTATGGCGGGAAATTTTCGACCAGCCAGAAGCGCGGGGTCTTCATGGATCAGGCGTTGGAGCTGCTGCCCGCCGACATCTGGCGCTGGCACCTGACGGCCTATGGGCCGGAGCATTCCGACGCGGCCTTCACCTGGGAGCAGTTCCAGTCGACGACGAACAAGGACCTGGCCGATGTGCTGGGCAATTTCGTCAACCGGATCGTCAAGTTCGCCGAGAGCAAGTTCGGCGGCGTCGTGCCCGACGGTGGCGAGCCAGGGCCGCTGGAGGTCAAGCTGGAGGCCGACATGCGGGCCGGCATCGCCGAGGCCACGGCCCAGTTCGAAGCCATGGAGTTCCGCAAGGCGGCGGCCGCCCTGCGTGCCGTCTGGGTGCTGGGCAATGAGTATTTGCAGGAAGCGGCACCGTGGACGGCCTTCAAGACGGATGTCGAGCGTTCGGGCGTGGCGGTGCGGAGCGGCCTGAACCTTGTGGCCCTGTTCGCGCGTCTGGCCGCGCCGGTCATGCCGGAGACGGCGGCCAGGATCGCGGCCACGGTCGGGGCGACGGATCTGAGTTGGCCCGACGCCGATGCACCCCTGCTGGACCAGCTGCCGCGCGGTCAGACCGTGGCCGCCGCCGCCGTGCTGTTCACCAAGATCGAGGACAGCCAAGTGGCGGAGTGGTCCGAACGGTTTGGCGGCAGCGACAGCTGACGCCGAGTATTACGGCAACAAAAAAGGCCCGGATCGCTCCGGGCCTTTCTTTTATTCGGAGGCAGGGACCGGGGTGGTCACCGGCGGGGCCGCCGACGGCTGTGGTGTCGCCGGGGCGGGCAGGGCGCTGTCCTCGGTGCGAACGCCCTTCAGGTGCTTGGCCTCTTCCTCGGGCGTGATGTCCAGCCAGGCGGGGGCGGCGTTGTTGAACTCGGCCATGCGGTCCGTGCGGACGATGACTGAGCGGGCTCCGTCCCAGATCATGTGCAGGGCGACGTACAGGACGATGATCAGGCCGACGTAGCCGATCCAGCGATGCTTGGTCAGCAGCTTGGCGATGAAGGTCGCGGCCACACCCATCAGGGCGATCGACAGGACCAGGCCGAAGACCATGATCCAGGGGTGGTCGTGGGCGGCGCCCGCGACGGCCAGAACGTTGTCCAGCGACATGGTGACGTCGGCGATCATGATCTGCAGCAGGGCGGCACCGAAGCTCTTGCGCTTGATGCCCAGTTCCTCGGGGCTGGGGCCTTTGCCGTGCTCGATCTGCATGGCCAGTTCCAGCTCGGCCTCGGCCTCGGCCGGGTCGTGGGTGGCC
>CALRXI020000059.1:0-10194 GCA_943372125.1 Brevundimonas vancanneytii | reverse complement strand
CAGCTGTCGGCCAGCGTCGCCAAGCCCCGTCGCGCTGGGGCGGCCAGACCGGGAAAGGCGAGGGCGATCTTCTGATCGATCGGCGCGTCGGGCCAGGGGTCCTGTGCAGGCGGCGTCGCGGCGGCCAGGGCCGCGATGACCCGGGGTGAGACCGCATGGGTTTCGGACAGGCGGACCCAGGCCTCGGAGGCGATGCCGGACGATGCAGCGACGCAAGCGGCCTCGAAGGCGGGCCAGCTCTCGAAGGCGCGGGCCAGGACGATCGAGGTCTGTTCGCCGATGTCGCGTACGCCCAGACCATAGATGAAGCGGTCCAAGCTGATGGTGCGGCGGGCGTCGATGCCGGCGACCAGATTCCGCACACTGGTCTCGCCATAGCCGTCCTCGACGCGAAGCTCGGCCAGGCGGGCCTCATCGCGGGCCAGGCGGAAGATGTCGGCGGGCTCGTTGATCCAGCCGCGCTCATGGAAGGCGATCAGCTGCTTTTCCCCAAGACCCTCGATGTCGAAGGCGCGGCGGCTGACGAAATGCTTCAGGTGTTCGATGCGCTGGAACGGACAGGCCAGTTCGCCGGTGCAACGACGCACGACGGATTCGACGCCCGAGGCATTGGTTTCCTTGACCAGCGGGGTCTTCAACGGACAGGCGCAGGCGGTCGGGAATTCGTAGGGCTCGGCGCGGCCCGGGCGGTCCGGATCGACGACGTTCAGGATCTGGGGGATGACGTCGCCGGCGCGTTGCAGGGTGACGGTATCACCGAGCCGTACGTCCAGCCGGGCGATCTCGTCGGCGTTGTGCAGGGTGGCGTTGCGGACCACGACGCCGCCGACCGTGACCGGATGCAGCCGGGCGACCGGGGTGTGCGAGCCGGTGCGACCGACCTGGATGTCGATGCCCTCCAGCACCGTCGTCGCCTGCTGGGCCGGAAACTTGTGGGCGATGGCCCAGCGGGGGGTGCGGGCGACGAAGCCCAGCCGCTGTTGCCAGTCCAGCCGGTCGACCTTGTAGACTACGCCGTCGATGTCATAGCCGAGGCTGGCGCGGTCGGTTTGCAGGCCGTCGTAAATGGCGATCAGGCCCGCCAAGTCCTCGACGCGGGCCGAGCGGGGATTGACCGGAAAGCCCCAGCTTGCCAGCGCCTTGAGCGCTTCGGCTTGAGTCTCGGCGACTGGCGACGAGACCTCGCCCCAGGCGTAGGCAAAGAACCGCAGCGGTCTTTTCGCGGTAATCGCCGCATCCTTCTGGCGCAGCGAGCCGGCGGCGAAGTTGCGGGGGTTGGCATAGGTCCGCTGGCCGGCGGCCTCTGCGGCGGCGTTGAAGGCGGCGAAGGCGTCATTGGGGGCATAGACCTCGCCGCGCACCTCAATGATGTTCGGCCAGCCGGTGCCGGACAGGCGTTCGGGGATATCATCAAGGGTGCGGAGGTTGGCAGTGACGTCCTCGCCGGTTCGCCCGTCGCCGCGTGTCGCGCCGCGCACCAGCACGCCGTCCTCGTAGCGCAGGCTGGCGGACAGGCCGTCGATCTTGGGCTCGGCGACGAAGGCGATCGGTTCGTCGCCCGGCAGCTTCAGGAAGCGGGCGATGCGGGCCACGAAGTCGCGCACTTCGCCCTCGTCGAAGGCGTTGTCCAGCGACAGCATGGGCACACCGTGCCGCACCGGCGCGAACTGGGTCGAGACGGCGGCCCCCACGGCTTGCGACGGGCTTGTCGCGGTCGTCAGGGCTGGGAAGCGCGCCTCGATGGCCAGGGCGCGGCGTTTCAGGGCGTCGTAGTCGGCGTCTGAAATCTCCGGCGCGTCGTCGGTGTGATACAGGGCGTCGTGATGCGCGAGTTCGGCGGAGAGGCGGGCCAGTTCGGCGGCGGCCTCGGCCTCCGTCAGGGTATCGACGGGTTCGGACATCAGTTCATCCCTTGCTGAACGGCGACAGGTCTTCGGTCATGGCGGCGATCTCGGCCTCGACGGCGGGACGTTCGCCCTCCAGATAACGCGCCACCGGCTCGCGCAGGGCCGGATCGGCGATCCAGTGGGCCGAATAGACGGGGGAGGGCAGATAGCCGCGCGCGATCTTGTGCTCGCCCTGCGCCCCCGCCTCGACCCGCGACAGGCCGCGCGCGATGGCGAACTCTATGGCCTGATAGTAGCAGAGCTCGAAATGCAGGAAGGGCACCTCTTCCAGCGCGCCCCACTGGCGCCCGTACAGGGCCTCGTCACCGATGAAGTTCAGGGCTCCGGCGATCGGCGCGCCGTCACGGAACGCCATGACCAGGGCGATGCGGTCGGCCATGGTCGCGCCGATCCGGTCGAAGAAGTCCCGCGTCAGATAGGGGCGTCCCCATTTCCGGCTGCCGGTGTCCATGTAGAAGGCGAAGAAGGCGTCCCAGTGCGCGGGCTCGAGGTCGCGCCCGGTCAGCACACGGATGTCCAGCCCGTCCTGGGCGTCGCGCCGCTCGCGCCGGATGGTCTTGCGCCGGTTGGACGACAGGGCCGCGAGAAAGTCGTCGAAGGTGCCATAGCCGTCATTACGCCAGACATATTGCATGTCCTCTCGCAGCAGCAGGCCGGCCTCGCCCATGGCCCGCCAGTCACGCTGGGTCGGGAAATTCACATGCAATGATGACACGCCCAGTCGCTCGACCAGGGCCGTCGCACCCTGCAGCAGGGCGAGGCGCACCGTGGTCTCGTCGGCGAACGGATGGGCCAGGAAGCGCGGGCCGGTCACGGGTGTGAAGGGCACGGCCCCCAGAAGCTTGGGGTAGTACTGGCCGCCCGCCCGCTCATAGGCGTCGGCCCAGCTGTGGTCGAAGACGTATTCGCCCTGGCTGTGGCCCTTGAGCCAGAGGGGCATGACGCCCGTCACCCGCCGCTGGTCGTCGCGCAGACACAGGTGGCGTCCGGCCCAGCCCTGACGTGGCACCGCGCTGCCCGAGGCCTCGCAGGCATCGAGAAAATCGAAGGACAGGAAGGGGTCGCCGCTGGGCCCGGCACAGCCGTCCCACTCGGCCTTGCCGATGTCCGCGACCCGATCGTGAACCGTGATGTGGAAGGTCACTGCACCTCGATGACGGCATCGACCTCGACGGCGAAGCCGAGGGGCAGGCGATAGACACCGACGGCGGCACGGGCGTGACGGCCCTTGTCGCCGAACACCTCGACCATCAGGTCCGAACAGCCGTTGATGACGGCGGGAATGGCGGTGAAGTCGCCGGCGGCCTGGACGAAGCCGCCCAGCTTCACGACCCGCACGACACGCTCCAGATCGCCGTCGAGGGCGTCGTTCAGTTGCGCCAGCAGGTTGATGCCGCACAGGCGGGCGGCGGCCAGCGCCTGTTCCGGGCTGACGTCGTCGCCGACCGTGCCCTTGATGCCGCCCGAGGCGTCGTTCGACAGCTGGCCCGAGATGTGGACCAGATTGCCCGTGCGGACCCAGCCGACATAGTTGGCCACGGCCTTGGCGGGCTCGGGCAGGGTGATGTTCAGTTCGGCCAGACGGGCGGCGACGGTCATGGGGCGGGGCTCCTTGAGGACTATGCGGGCGGTTTAGCGTGCGGGCGTCTTGCCGGGAAGGGCGCGGCCCGCGATCACGGCGCCTTGGCCGAATTTGGCGCGCAGGGCGTCGATGGCCGTCTCGGTCTTCAGCGTCCGTGTCTCGGAGGTTTCGAACAGCACGGGCGTATCGACGGCATCCACGATCTCGGCCATGCCGATGCCGATCAGGCGATAGGGGCGACCGAGTTCGGGGGCCATCAACTCCCGCCCGGCGGCGAACAGGGCGCGAGCCGTCTGGACGGGTTCGGGCAGGCTGACGCGTCGTGTCACGATCTTGAAATCCGTACGCCGCAGCTTCAGCACGATGACCCGGCTGGCGACGCCATCGCGCCGGGCCTTGGACGCCAGTTTCTCGCACAGCGGCCACAACTCGGCCTCCAGATCGGCGGCGCTGGTCAGGTCCTCGTTGAAGGTGTTTTCCGCGCTCATGCCCTTGCGGTCGCGCTCGGGATTGACGGTGCGCGCATCGCGCCCGTGGGCCAGTTCGTGCAGGCGAAAGCCGGTCTCGCCATAGCGTTTGATCAGGTCGCGCGGATCGGCGGCGGCCAGGTCGCCGACGGTGGCATAGCCGTCGCTTTGCAGCGTCTTCAGGAACACGGGTCCGACGCCCGGCAGCACCTTGACCGACCGCGGTGCCAGCAGGGCCTGGGCGTCCGAGCCGATGACCGAAAATCCGCGCGGCTTGTCCAGCTCCGACGCGATTTTTGCCAGGAAGCGGTTGGGTGCCAGGCCGATGGACACCGTCAGGCCGGTCTCGCGTTCGATCTCGTTCTGGGCCCGGACCAGTTGCCAGACGGGCGGTCCGCCGTTCAGCCGCTCCGTCCCCGCCAGATCGACCCAGGCCTCGTCCAGCGAGAGCGTCTGGATCAGGGGCGTCAGCCGGGCGAGGGTGCCGAGGATGCGCTCGCTCTCGTGCACATATTTGCGAAAGTCCGGCTTGATGACGACGGCGTCAGGACAGGCTTTCAGCGCCTTGAACATCGGCATGGCGCTGCCGACGCCATACTGGCGCGCGACATAGCAGGCGGTGGAGACCACGCCGCGTCTGCCGCCGCCTACAATCACGGGTTTGTCGCGCAGCTCCGGCCGATCGCGCTTTTCCACCGAGGCGTAGAAGGCGTCGCAGTCCAGATGGGCGATGGTCAGCCGGTCCAGCTCCGGATGCGCGATCACCCGCCGCGACAGGCAGGCCTCGCATCGCGCGACGATGTCGGCCGAACTCCACAGACAGTCGCGACAGAGGGATTTCATGCGGAAGGGTGACGGCCTTGTGTCGGGGTGATGAGACGGCTTCACCCCAACTTAAGAGACGTCGTGACAGTGTGCACGTGAAGACGGCGAAGTTGTCGCTTCGCGCAGATACGCTTCAAGGCTGAAGCGGAAAAGACCGGGTGCCGATGTCCAAGACCGTCCTCATCGTCGAGGATAACGAGCTGAACATGAAGCTGTTTCATGATCTGCTCGACTCGCAGGGCTACCAGACGCTGCAGACCCGCGAGGGTTTGCAGGCGCTGGCGCTGGCGCGCGAACATCGTCCGGATCTGATCCTGATGGACATCCAGCTGCCGGAAATCAGCGGCCTTGAAGTCACCAAATGGCTGAAGGACGACGAGGAGCTGAGCCACATCCCCGTCATCGCTGTTACCGCCTTCGCCATGAAGGGGGACGAGGAGCGTATCCGCCAGGGCGGGTGCGAGGCCTACATCTCCAAGCCGATCTCGGTGATGCATTTCCTCGACGTCGTGCGAAAGCACCTGGGATAGGGCGATGACCGCACGTATCCTCGTCGTCGATGATCTGGAGACCAACGTCAGGCTGCTCGAGGCCAAGCTGACGCTGGAATACTATGAGGTGCTGACCGCCATGGACGGCGCGACGGCGCTGCAGATCGCGGGCGAGGAGCGGCCGGACATCATCCTGCTGGATGTCATGATGCCCGGCATGGACGGGTTCGAGACCTGTCGCCGGCTGAAGGCCGATCCGGTGACCCGCCACATCCCTGTCGTGCTGGTGACCGCACTGGACGGGCGCGAGGACAAGATCAAGGGACTGGAAGCCGGGGCCGACGACTTCGTCACCAAGCCGATCGACGACCTGATCCTGTTCGCCCGCGTCAAATCCCTGGTCCGGCTGAAGTCCGTGATGGACGAGCTGCGCGAGCGCGAGGAGAGTGGCCGTCGCATGGGCGTCGATACCGGGGGTGCCGGGCGCCTGCGCGGCTCGGGCGGGCGTATCCTGATCGTCGACGACAGCACGGTCCAGGCCGAACGGATGGTCGAGCAGTTGTCGCAGGAGCACCGTCCGGTGGTCGAGCGCGACACGGCAGCCGCCCTGATCGCGGCGCGCGGGCCCATCGACCTGATGATCGTCAATGTCTCGGCGGCAGAGTTCGACGGACTGCGGTTCGTGGCCCAGGTGCGTTCGACCGAGGCGTCGCGCCGCGTGCCCGTGCTGGCCGTGGTTGATCCCGCGGACAGGCCGCGCCTGGTCAAGGCGCTGGAGCTGGGGGTCAACGACATCCTGCCCAAGCCGGTGGACCCTGAAGAACTGTCGGCCCGGACTCGCACCCAGGTGCGCCGCAAGCGCTATACGGATTTCCTGAAGGAAAAGCTGGATTACAGCCTGGAGATGGCCGTCACCGACGCTCTGACCGGTCTGCACAATCGCCGCTACATGACAGGCCAGCTGGACGCCATGATGGTGCGCTCGGCCCAGGGCGGGGAGGGCGTCGCCGTCCTGATGCTGGACATCGACCACTTCAAGGTCGTGAACGACAGCTTTGGTCACGATGCGGGCGACGAGGTGCTGCAGGAATTCGCGGTCCGGCTGGCCACCAATGTCCGGGCCATCGACCTGCCCTGCCGGCTGGGCGGGGAGGAGTTCGTGGTCATCATGCCGGGGGCCTCGCTGGAGGCCGCGTCTCGCGTCGCCGACCGCATCCGCCGCGATGTGGCCAGTCAGCCCTTCCCGATCATGGGCGGCGCCGAATCCCTGACGGTGACGGTGTCGATCGGCGTCTCGGCCAGCGGCGACGCTCACGACACGCCTGATGCCCTGTTGAAACGGGCGGACCAGGGTGTCTATGAGGCCAAGTCCCGGGGCCGCGACCAGGTCATCGCCCGCGCGGCCTGACGGGATCGACGCTTGTCGGCGCGGCTTCGCCAAGTATGACAGGGAGTTCATCTGACACGGGACCCACGTGCCGCTAGCGTTGCGGGCCGTTCAAGGAGCCGTCATGCGCCAGTTCACGAAACCCGCCGTCCACGCCGTGCTCATGTCTGTCGCGCCCGTCGCGATGGCTCTGCTGCTGGCGGGGTGTGGTTCGATGTCGGGGACCGAAACGCCGGTTGAGACGGTGCCGACCGCCGCATGGCAGCAGCAGGCGCTGGACGACATCCGCATCCTGTCGGCTGACGATATGGGTGGGCGCGACACGGGCTCGGCCGGAGGGCAAATGGCGCGAGACTATATCGTCGGGCGGCTGGAGACCCTGGGTGTGGCCGCTCCGCCGGTCGGCCGGTTCCAGCCCTGGGAGGCCCAGTCGCGGGGCAAGACCTGGAACGGCATCAACGTGATCGGCCTGATCCCCGGGACGCGGGTGACCGATAAATACATCGTCGTCACCGCCCACTACGACCACGTCGGCACCCAGGAAGGCCTGATCTACAACGGGGCCGACGACAATGCCTCGGGCGTCTCCACCATGCTGGCGCTGGCCGCCGATCTGAAGCGCCAGGCCCCGGAGCACAGCGTGCTGATCGTCGGCTTCGACGGCGAGGAGCACGGCCTCTTGGGCGCAAAGCATTTCGTCGAGGCCCCGCCCGTGCCCCTGACCTCCATCGCCATGAACCTGAACTTCGACATGACGGCGCGGGCCGAAACCGACGGCAAGCTATGGGTCACCGGCACCTATCAGAACCCCCAGTTCCGCCCCATCCTGGAGGGCATTCCGGCCAATGGGGCGGTGTCTCTGGCGTTTGGCAAGGACACGCCGCAGGATACAGGTGCCGACAACTGGGTCGAGGCCTCTGATCACGGGCCGTTCTACCGGGCGCAGGTGCCGTTCCTGTATCTGGGGGTGAACTACCACCCCGACTATCACCGCCCGTCGGATGATTTCGAGCGGATCACGCCCGCGGTCTTCATCAGTTCGACAGAGCTGGCGATCGCATCCTTCCGGGCGCTGGATCAGAGCCTGAACCGCTGATCGCAAGCGCGTTTCGGTCGCAAAGATCGGGCTTGAAAAGGCCGGGATTCGAGCGCTGTCTCCGCTCAGGAGACATTCATGACCACCGCGCCGCTGCTCGATATCCAGACTGTCCAGAGGATCCGCAAGGTGGCGATCCTGGTCGCGCTTCTGGCGCTGATCGGCCTGTCGGTGGTCAGCCAGTCCATCGGCGGCGTGGATGGCGACTGGCATGAAAGCGTCGAGGCGATCGGACTGGGAGCGATCGTGTTTTCAATCGTCGGACGGGCCTGGTGCTCCCTGTATATCGGGGGACGCAAGAAGGCCGAGATCGTCGATCGCGGGCCGTATTCGATCAGCCGCAATCCGCTTTATGTCTTCAGCTTCTTCGGCGCGTTCGGGATGGGCGCGCAGACCGGCAGCCTGACCATCGCGGGCCTGTTTGTGGTGGCGGCGTTCCTGGTCTTCCTGATGACCGTCCAGCGCGAGGAGGCGTTCCTGGCGCGGGAGTTTGGCGCAGTTTATGCGGCCTACAAGGCGCGGACGCCGCGGTTCGGGCCACGATTTTCGCTGTGGCGTGACGAGCGCGAGCTGACCATTCGACCCGCCTTTTTCCTGCTGACGATCCGGGATGGGCTGGTCTTCCTGCTGGCTCTGCCGCTCTTTGAACTGATCGACATGGGGCAGGCCGAGGGCTGGCTGCGGGTGTTCGCGCATCTGCCCTGAGACTTCAACTCTCCGTCCGAATATCCAGCTTCAGTCCCATGATCTCGGCCAGGGCCTTGCCGCGCTTGCGGGTCTGTTCGCCCAGCAGGGCGTGTGCATAGCCGTCGGTGGCGCTGAGGATCAACTGGCCGTCCTCGACGGCGGCGCGGACATTGACCAGCAGGCTGGGCGACCGGCCCGACAGATCGCAGGCCAGGCGGATGGCGATGCCGAGGGTTCTGGCCTTGCGGCGCTGGTCCTCGGTCAGCAGGCGTTCGATGATCCCGGGCTCGGGCGTGGACGCGCCACCGCCGTAGCGGGCGTTGACGGCACAGGCCAGCCAGGCGCGCTCGGCATGGGTCTGGCCCGGCACGGGCGCGCGCAGGACCTGGTCGAAGGCCAGTTCGACGCGGTGATCGACGTGCAGTCGCGCCCCGATGTCGGCCACGCGGCAGGCGGCGTCGGCCAGGACGACATCGCGTTCGGCTGAGAAAGACGGCGGCAGGGTGTCGAGCAGCGGCTGGACCCAGGCGTGCAGGACGCCGGGCAGGGTCGGGGATATGCCCTGGCGCACGCCGAGAGAGGTGCAACCGGCCAGCAGGGGATCGTCGGCGGCGACCTCCGGCTCCAGCGCCTCGAACAGCAGGCCTTCTCGTACGCCCCAGGCCGACAGAATGATGCGCTTCAGACCCAGCCGCTCGATCAGGCCCTCCAGGACAAGCGCGGCATAGGGCAGGGTCTCGGCCCGCTTCTTCGACAGGCCCGGCCAGGCCTCCAGCGAGGCCCTGGACGAGCGAGATACCAGCCGCGCGATGTCGCGGGCCGAAGCGGTGTCCAGTTCGTACTGGTGCACCACCTTCAGCGGATATTGCGCATGGGACATATGGACCTGGGCCAGGGTCCGCCAGGCCCCGCCGACGGCATAGAGGGTGTCGGTGCTGAAATCCGGCGCGGCCTTCAGCCGCTTGGCGATCAGGTTGCGGACCCGGTCGGCGTCGAACCCGGCCGGATCGGACAGCGAGAAGGGCCCCAGCGGCAGGGTCACGCCGCGCTGCACCTGACCGTCGGCTATCCGTGTCAGCTCCAGGCTGGCCCCACCCAGATCGGCGGACACGCCCCTGGCATCGGGAATGCCGGCCAGCACACCCAGGGCGGCATAGCGGGCCTCGTCCTCGCCGGACAGGACGCGGACCTGAAGCCCGGTCTCGGCGGCGACCTGATCGCAGAAGGCCTGGCCGTCGGCGGCCTCGCGCACCGCGGCGGTGGCGGCGACGAAGACATGGGCGGGCTGCACCGCCTCGATGACGGCGGCAAAGCGTTTCAGGGCCGTCAGGGATTGCGCCGCGCCCGTGACCGACAGCTTGCCGGTGGTGGACAGGTCTCGTCCCAGTCCGGCCAGGACCTTTTCATTGAAGACGGTCCAGATGGCCCGGCCCTCCAGCCGGTACAGAACCAGGCGAACGGAGTTGGAGCCGATGTCGACGGCGGCGACATCCTGGGGCGGGCCGAGCGTGGTCAGCGGCATCAGCGCTTCTTCCGCGCGGGCGTGTAGCTGAGGTTCTCCGGGCGGGTCTTCACCTTGCGGCCGCGACCCGACAGGCTGGGGTTGGTCATGAAGTATTTGTGGGCCGAGAAGCCGTGTTCCGCATCGGCAGGCTGGACCCGGCGGTAGGAGCCGTCCGGCTCCAGCACCCAGCTCTGGATGTCATCCTTCAGATTGGCGACCATGATCTGATCCAGCACCTGATCGTGCAC
>CALRXI020000058.1:0-10440 GCA_943372125.1 Brevundimonas vancanneytii | reverse complement strand
CCGCAGATGAAGCGGACCGAGGCGGTGCCCGCGCCCCATTTCTCCTGCGCCCTGATGCCGGCCTGGGTGACGCGCTCGTCGCCGGCCAGGCCCAGATAGTTGTTGGCACAGAAGTTCAGGACCTCACGTCCGCCGACCTTGATGACGGGGCCCTGGCGTGAGGCGATGATACGCTCGGGCTTGGTCAGGCCCTGCGCCTCGATGTCGGAAAGCTCGGCTGAGACGCGGTCGTAGAAGGCCGCATTGGTGGCTTGGGTCATGCCGCTGTCGCTAGACGTTTTCGGCGGGCGTTTAAAGCCCGCGCCGTTGCTACCGAACGCGAAAACGGGTCAGGCCACAGGCCCTGCCGCGCGGCTGTCGGCCCAGCGGATTAGGGCCGCGCGGGGCCAGGCGACGATCCACGAGCGGGCGGTGTATTCGCCCTTCTCGATCAGGGCGGCGCGGGTGGGCGAACTGGTCGCAGCCCGCTGGGTGTGAATCTCGCCCGGTCCCTGATGCAGCAGGAACGCGCCATGCTTCAGCGGATTGACCCGCAGATAGGCCAGGCGCGGGCTGATCTGTTCCAGCGGCGGGTCATAGAACCATGACGATCCCAGCATGCCCGCCATCTGCGGACGGCGCTTGCAGATTTCGGCGGCCGTCGCCCAGGCGCGGTCCCAGCCCGGCTCGTTGAAGTCTGACAGCTCGCGGCTTTCGGTATGGACCTCCAGCCAGGGCTTCCAGCTCTGGGCGGCGATATAGGAAGGGATCACAGACCAGCCCCAGCCCTCCCGGGCGTGACGCAGCACCTGGCCCGGCCCCATGGGCGAGGACAGGTCGATCATCTGAGTGCGCGCCCCCGGCACCGACAGCACCAGCGAGATGCGCACGTCCTTTGCCCAGAAGTCGCGGTCATAGGGGTCGGCGGCGGTGGTCAGGAAATCAGCCAGTCGCCCGATCCATTCCGGATAGAGCTCCAGCGACGCCTGCGGCAGATCGGCGGCGGCAATCCGGCTTGGCATTTCCAGTGCCCAGCGCGCGATCAGGGCGCGGCGGTGGTCGTCGGTCAGGGCGCTACCCAAGGCGGCGGCCAGCGCCTCCTCCGCCCGATGGCCCGGCTGGTCGAAATCCCAGTGCGGCGCACTGGCGGTCGCGGCCTCGGCGGCGGCGGGGGCGAGCGCGACGATTCGGGCGCGATCCTCCGCCGGGACTTTGTTCAGCACGGCCTCGAAGGCGGCGATCCAGGCGGGGGTCAGGCTGTTCATGCCTGGACCCTAGCGCACACGGGTTTGCCGACGGTTAAGGGGCGGCCAGCGTCGTCGGCGTGATCCACCAATCGGGGTGTTCGCTGGCCAGTAGGCGCGCCGCGACGTGTGCCGCCTCGACGGTGTCGAACAGGGCGAAGACCGTGGCCCCCGATCCCGACATCCGGGTCAGGCGGACAGCCGGCAGGGCGGCGACGGCCTGCATCGCCGCACCGATCGCGGGCTGTAGTGCGACGGCCGGAGCCTCCAGATCGTTGCGTTGCTCTGCCAGCCATTCGATCACACCGGCGCTCCAGTCCGCAGGCGGCGTCGGTCGCGGCTCCAGCGCACGCGGAGCCACGTCATAGCCACGGTAAACCGCGCCCGTCGGCGACGGTACACCGGGATTGACCAGCAGGGCATGCAGCGGCGGCAGGTTCGGCTCGAAAGTCAGCCGTTCACCGCGCCCCTCTGCCCAGGCCGAGCGGGCATGCAGACACATCGGTCCATCGGCTCCCACGACCTTGGCGATGTCGCCGAGGGCGGCATCGGCGAGGTCCAGCCCGAGCTGGTCGCGCGCCACCTTCAGTGCCGCCCCCGCGTCCGACGACCCGCCGCCCAGCCCGGCCGCGATGGGCAGGCGCTTGTCGAGATGAACGTGAAGCGCTGGCTGGCCGGTCCCCGTCGCCTCGCCCAGGGCTCGGAGCGCCCGCAGAATCAGGTTGTCGGAATCCTCGGCCAGGCCTGACCCGAAGGGCCCGTCGACCGTCAGTGACAGTCGGTCCGCCGACGCGAGCGAGATGCGGTCGCCGACATTCGCAAAGGCGACCAGACTGGTCAGCGGGTGATAGCCCTCGCCGTCCACCGGCCCGACATGCAGGAACAGGTTGATCTTGGCGGGCGCAATCGCCGTCAGCGGCGACATCGGCTCAGCCGCCACCGACGACTATAGCCTCTGCAGGGACGGAAACGGGTGCCGGGCCCGGCGTCGGCGTCGCGCCAGACAGACCCTCGACCAGCTTGCGCTCAACCTCGGCCCGACGTTCGGCATCGGGGTCCAGCGTCAGGACGCGCGTCCATTGCCACTGGGCCTCGCGCTGGCGACCGACCTGCCAGTAGGCGTCGCCCAGATGGTCGTTGATCTCGGCATTGCCCGGCTCCTTTTCGACTGCTTCCTGCAGGGTTGCGACCGCCGTCTCGTACTGGCCTTGGCGATACTGGGCCCAGCCGAGGGAATCCTGGATGTTGCCATCTTCAGGCGCGGCGGCATGGGCACGCGCCAGCATGGCCGCTCCCTCGTCTACCCGGCGACCGGTATCGACCCACATATAGCCGAGGAAGTTCAGGATGGTGGCATTGTCCGGCGCGCCCTGGAGTGCGGCTAGAAGTTCCGCCTCGGCTTCGTCCAGTCGCCCCAGCTGCTCCAGCGCGGCCCCGCGCTGAAAGCGGATGACCGGATGCTGCTGGCTGGTATTGATCGCCGGGCGGTTGAGAACGCCCAGGGCTTCCTCATTGAACCCCATCGCGACCAGCTGGCTGGCCAGCGCCAGCGCCATGCGCGGCTGGTTGGGGGCGGCGGCATCGGCCCGGCGGAAGGCGGCCAGGGCTTCCTCCGGCATTTCGTCGCGCGCGAAACTCTCGCCGATCCCGTATTGCGCCTCGGCATAGATCAGCGGATCGGCGGGGGTGACCGCTGCGAAGGCCTCACGGGCTGGCAGTTCGCGTTCGGCCTTGGCCAGGGCCTCGCCCAGTTCATAGGCCGTCAGATTGTCCGGTCGCAGGCTTTGCGCCAGCCTGAGGTAGATGATGGCCAGCTCGCTGGCCTCGGCCTGTCTGGCCCCGCCCGCGATGAAGTTCAGGGCGTCGGCCGCCAGATCCTTCAGACTGGCCAGCTCGGGCGCACGGCCGCGCCCCGACGCGCGAGCACGGGCCGCGACGATGGTGGGGTCGGCCGGTCCGGCGGCCAGGGCCGCGTCATAGACGACTACGGCCTCGTCCTTGCGGCGGCGGCGTTCCAGAAAGCCGCCATAGGCCTCGGCCGCGAACCGCGTGCCGACGGGCGTTTCCAGAAGGGCCTTGTACTCCACCTCCGCCGCATCGAACTGGCGACGACGTTCCAGCAACTGCGCACGATTCAGGCGCAGGATGAAGGCTGACGGATCCTGAGGTGCGACCACGACGGGGGCCAGAGCCGTCAGCCAGTCACCCGCCCCTGCCGCGACGATTGGCGTCAGAAAGCGCACGCCCACGCCGAAGAAATCGGTGAACCCGCCCTGCTGGATGATGGCTTGGGCCCGCCTTGCATCGCCGCGCTGCAGCGATTGGACCACATCGGTGAACCGACCGGCCTCGGCCAGTTGGGGGGTCTGGCTGACCAGCGGAGTCAGTCTTGCGACCTCGTCCAGATCGCCCGCGAACAGACCTTCGCGAAAGGCCTCATCGGCCAGAACAGGCTGCTCCGGCACGAGCGACTGCGCCTGAGACAGCAGGGCTGCCCCTGTCGTGCGGTCGCCCCGGAAGCTGGCCAGACGACCGGTCAGATACAGGCCATAAGCCGACTGTCCGTCCGCCGTCGTCGGTACCGGCGACCATTCCGCGGGAATGGCGGGTGTCGCTGGCGTCTCGTCCCGGTCGATGGGTGGAGCCTCGACCACGATGGCGGGCGGCAGGACCGCAGGATCGGCCTGGGTCGGCACCCCGGCACCGGGAGCCTGGGTCACCGGCGCGTCCTGAGCCACAGCGGATGACGCCACCGTCAGGGCGACCAGGGCGCAACCGGTCGAGAGCAGGCGAAGGGAGGTCGAGATCATGGCCCGACCCTTCCCGGCTTATGCGGCAATGGCAAGGCCTCGATCCCCGCCCGCGTCACATATTCGGATAGTTCGGCCCGCCGCCGCCCTCGGGCGTCGTCCAGACGATGTTCTGGGACGGATCCTTGATGTCGCAGGTTTTGCAGTGGACGCAGTTCTGGGCGTTGATGACGAAGCGCGGGTCGGCCTTGGCTGCCTCGTCGCCATAGACGACCTCATACACGCCCGCCGGGCAGTAAAGCCGCGCGGGCTCCCCGTATTTGGGCAGGTTCACCCGGATCGGCACCGACGGGTCCAGTAGCTTCAGATGCGCAGGCTGCTCCTCGGCGTGGTTGGTGTTTGAGATAAAGACGCTCGACAGCTTGTCGAACGACAGCTTTCCGTCCGGCTTGGGATAGGCGATCGGCTTGTGCTTTGACGCTAGTTCGGTCGAGGCGGCATCCGTCTTCTTGTGCTTCATCGTCCAGGGCACGGCGATGCCGGTCAGGCCCGTGAACCACATCTCGGCCACGCCAAAGGCTCCGCCCAGGGTGGTGCCGAACTTGGTCAGATAGGGCTTGGCGTTCCGGACCGCCTTCAGCTCCTTGTAGACCCAGCTCTTTTCATAGGCGGCCTGGTATTCGACCAGCTGATCGCCCGCGCGCCCGGCCTGAACCGCGTCATAGGCGGCGTCCGCAGCCATCATGCCAGACTTCATGGCGTTGTGGCTGCCCTTGATGCGGGGCACGTTCACGAAGCCGGCGGAGCAGCCGATCAGGGCACCGCCCGGGAAAGACAGCCTGGGCACCGACTGGAAACCGCCCTCGGTGATGGCCCGCGCGCCGTAGGAGATGCGGGTGCCCCCTTCCAGATGCTCGGCGATGGCCGGGTGATGCTTGAAGCGCTGGAATTCGTCGAACGGCGACAGGAACGGGTTCTTGTAGTTCAGGTGCACCACATAGCCGATGGCCACATAGCGGTCGCCGAAATGGTACATGAAGCTGCCGCCGCCGGTGAATTCGTCCAGCGGCCAGCCCGTCGTGTGCTGGGCCAGGCCCGGGCGGTGCTTCTCGGCCGGCACCTGCCACAGCTCCTTCAGGCCGATGCCGAACTTCTGGGGCTCGGCGGTGTCGCACAGGTTGTGACGGGCCATGATGGTCTTGGCCAGGGAGCCACGCACACCCTCGGCGATGAAGACATATTTGCCGTGCAGTTCGATGCCGGGCTGGAAGTCGTCGGTCGGCTTGCCCTCGCGGTCGATGCCGAAAACCCCCGCCACGACGCCCTTCACACGTCCTGACGGCTCGTCCCAGACGACATGACTGGCGGCCATGCCGGGATAGACTTCGACGCCCAGCGCTTCCGCCTGTTCGCCCAGCCAGCGCGACACATTGCCCAGCGAGGCGATGTAGCAGCCGTCGTTGTGCATCATCGGCGGCAGCAGCATCATCGGCAGCGAGGCCTGACCTGCCGGGCCCAACACCATGAAGCGGTCCTCGGTGACCGGCGTCTCCAGCGGCGCGCCGCGCGCCTTCCAGTCGGGGAACAGCTCGTTCAGGGCCTTGGGATCGATGACCGCGCCCGACAGAATGTGTCCGCCGATCTCGGCCGACTTTTCCAGCACTGCGACGCTGATCTCCTTGCCGTCCTTTTCCGCCCGCTGCTTCAGGCGGATGGCGGCGGACAGACCGGCGGGGCCGCCGCCGACGATGACGACGTCATACTCCATGACCTCGCGCTCGACGCCGGTCAGGGCCTCGTTGGCGGGCAGTTTGTCGATGATCGCGTCCTGCCAGGCGTTGGTGGCACCGCCTTCGATCACGTCTTCGGCCATGGGGATTTCCTCGTGGTCAGTATGGTCTTGTCGTTTTCCGCTTATCGGAAGGTGACGCAAGGGTGGTCAAGGACTATCGCTAGGACCGAGCCCATGACACCCGCCGCCCTCGACATCGCCGCGACCGAAAGTCTGCTCGCCTTCTGGCGCGATGCGGGCGTGGACGGCTGCTATGAGGATGCGCCGGTCGACCGCACCCATGTGGATCTGCCGCCTGCCCGCAAGGCGGTGCTGAAAGCCACCTCGGCGGTCGTCGCCGCACCCGACAGCGCCGAATGCGCCCAGCAGGCTCGCGCCCTGGCGGCCGAGGCCATGACAATGGACGCCCTGGTCGCGGTTGCCGCCGGCTTCGACGGCTGCGGGCTGAAGCGTCAAGGGGCCCGCCAAGCGGTGGTCGGCTCCGGGCCGGACAACGCCAGCCTGCTGGTCATCGGCAATGCGCCGGGCGAGGCGGAGGACAGTTCGGGCGAGGTCTTCGCCGGGCGGGCGGGCCGGATGTTCGACCGCATGCTGAGCGAATCGGGACTGGCGGAACGGACGTGGAAGATGAACAGCGTCTTCTGGCGACCGCCCGGCGACCGGGCACCTGCGCCGGAAGAACAGGCCGCCTGCCTGCCGTTCCTGGAACGCGCGCTGGAAATCCTCAAACCCCGCGCCGTGCTGCTGCTGGGGGCGGCTCCGGCCAGGGCGGTGCTGGGTGCCGGCGGCAATGTCATGGGTCTGCGCGGCACCTGGCAGGACTGGCGGCTGCACGAGGGGGCAGTATCGGCTCCCACCCTGGTCACTCTGAATCCGGCCTTTCTGCTGAAACAGCCTCAGGCCAAGGCACTGGCCTGGGCCGACATGCTGGCACTGGCGGCGCGTCTGGACACGGCGGAGTGACCCGCTCGCCCGTCAGGCGACTCAAATCCGCCCGATTCTCGTAACAAGTTGACATCAGGCGTGAGGGCAGGTGTCCTCAGGCCCGACGACCGAACGAATAGCGTGCGCCACCCCGGATCGAGACGGGTCAGGGACGCCGCTCCCAGGGGGGCCGCCTGTGCCAGTATCTTTGCGACGCGCTTTCCTTGCGCCGACGTTCGCCATTGCGCTTTCGGGTCTGACGGGGCTGGCACATGCCCACGCCACCGAAGTGCCCTATGCCCCCGCCATTACCGTGTCGGTCGAGGGCGAGGGTGAGGCCCGCCGTCCCTCCGCCCTCAGCGCCGCCGACCGCCTCAGCTACACCACCGCCTTCGATGCCCTGCGCCGGGGCGATATCGACCTGGCGCGCGCCTCTGCGCGTCAGGCCCAGGACCGCGTGCTGCTGGGTCAGGTCGAGTTCGAAAGCCTGTTCCACCGCGATCACGTCGCCACCTATGACGAGCTGGCCGCCTGGCTGGAGAGCTATTCGGATCTGTCGATGGCGGACCGGGTCTATAACCTGGCCATGCAGCGTCGCCCCGATGGCGCGCCCGAACCGCGTCGCCCCGCCAGCGCGATGCGCACCTGGACCAGCCTGATCGCCGCCGGCGGTAACCGCGAGGCCGATCCTGCCCGCGCCGCCCGCGTCGCCCTGAACCGCGACGACCTGCAAGGGGCGGTGTCGTTGGGAGGTCAGATCGGCGACTGGTGGACGGTCGGCCTGGCCCAGTATCGGCTGGGCGACTATGGCCCCGCCATCGAGGCCTTCGAGCGCGTCTATGACGATCCGACCGAGGATGCCTGGGTCCGCGCCGGTGCCGCCTTCTGGGCCGCCAAGTCGGCGGGCATGGCCGGTCGCCAGAACCGCATCCAGCCCAATCTGCGCCGCGCAGCCCAGTGGCCCGCCACCTTCTATGGCCAGATCGCCCTGCGCCAACTGGGTGAGGAACCGGCCATCGAGAACATGGGTCCCGTCGCCTACTCTGCCGTCGCCAGCGTGCGACAGACATCCTGGGCCGGGGACGACACCTCCGACATCAACAATGCCGAAATGGAGGCCTTCCTGCGCGAGGACGCCCAGGCGCGGCGCACCCTGGCCTGGCTGGAGGTCGGGCGGGGCTCCGAGGCGCGCGAGGAACTGCGCACCGGCCTGCGCGGCGCGATCACCGAGCGGGGCCGCAGGCTATGGGGCGCTCTCGGCCGCATGATGGGCCCGCGTCTGGGGGGCCGCGACGACGAGGCCCGCCGCATCAATGCCGACCGTTTCCCCCAGCCGGTGATCGAGCCCGCGGGTGGCTTCACCATCGAACGCTCGCTGGTCTATGCGATCGCGCGCAAGGAGACCGAATTCAACCCCCGCGCCCGCTCGGCCGTCGGGGCCTATGGCCTGATGCAGGTGATGCCGGCGACGGCGGCGGAACTGTCGGGCGATCGCGGCTTGATCAGCAGCCCGGACCGTCTGTTCGACCCCAATCTGAACGCCCAGCTGGGTCAGGCCTATGTGAACAAGGTGCTGGCCATGCCGGCCATCAACGGCGACCTTCTGCGCGCCACGGCCTCCTACAATGCCGGGCCCGGGCCGATGGTGGCGGCGGTGCGCAAGCTGGGCCCCAATGCCGATCCCCTGCTGCTGATCGAGACGATCGACGTGCCCCAGGCCCGCGAATATGTCGAAAAGGTCGTGGCCGCCTACTGGATCTATCAGCGCATGAACGGACGGCCGCTGAACACACTGGATGCCGTGGCTTCTGGCGCATCGTTGGTGCCTCTCAGCCTGGACTATGTCGCCCCGCCGCCGATGCCGGCCCAGCCGGTCGACTATGCCCAGGCCCAGGTGCCTGCGGGCAGCCAGTAGCTGGGCTTTAGATCACGCTCGCCAGCAGAAGCGCCGGCAAGCAGCAGGCCACCACGATCAGCAGCCCATAGACCATCAGGCTGGGGCGACGGGCGGCGGGCTGAGGCACGGGGACAGTCATGATGACACCTGAACGCGGAAGCATTCCGAAGGTGCCAGCCTAGCGTGACCCTCTTAAGGCCAAGTTTGTCGGCGGGGTTAACGCTTAGCTTGAGTGCGTTTATGACCGCTGCCCTAGTGAAATGCACAATCAATCCGCTACGCTCGGCACTCTTCAAGATCGACAAGCCATGAAGGGGCACCACGAAGCATGGCTGCTCAAACCGAACTCGTTTCGCAATCAGCGACGCGACCGCCGTTTCGGCTGAAAGGGCGTATGCTCGGCCTAGCCTTCGCTGGTGCCGCTTCATTGGCCGTCAGCACATGTTCGGCTGCGCTGAGCTACGGGGACCAGCTAGGGGCGAGCTTGCTGACAACCATGTGGATCGGCGTCACCGGCCTGGGAGGTCTTGTGGCGTTTATCTGCGGCGTTATGCCGATCGAGCTGACTGCGGACGACTATGGAATAAGCTGGAGGCAGTGGTTTACGGTTCGCTCTTACAGGTGGGCCGAGATTGAGGAGATCGGGATTGGGAGATCCAAGGCCTTTGACGGCTGGGACCAACCAGCTGCCCGCGCCGTGATCGGACCGGCACCGCCGTCGCAGCTCTACTTGGGCGTCAATCTTGTTCCGGCCAAACGAGAGGCTGCGAGTGTGAGCTACCAGCGAGGTTTCACAGGTTTTGATATCAACCTGACTCCGCCGTTTAAGGCCTCGCTAAAACAGATCGTGGCTGAGCTTCAGGCTCGTCTCGAGACAGCTCGTGCAAATGCCGTGGTGAGTTCTTAACTCGCCTCCGCCCCACCCATCCGGCTCCACTCCAGAAAGTCCGGCTGGGCCAGCAGCGTCTCGCAGTATTCCGCCGCCGTCCCGTCATCCCCATGCGCCGCCAGGTCGATCTGGTAATGCCGGAACCGCGTCGCCACCGGGGTGAAGAAGGCGTCGGGGATGGACCATTCGCCGAACAGATAGGGTCCGACCTGGCCGAAGCGGGCACGCATGGTGCGGAAGATGTCCACCAGACGACGCACGTCGGCGGCGACGGCCTCGCTGGTCGGGGCCGGAGCCCGGTCGTGGCCGACCATGGTGTGGATGACGCCCGCCGCGTCCGGTCCCATGCAGCATTCGCTGCGCAGGGCCATGAAGGACGAGTGCATCTCGCACGCCACCGACCGCGCCAGCCAGCGGGCGTGGGCGTCCGCGGGCCACAGCTTCGCCTCCGGATACCGCTCGGCGCACCAGACGCTGATCGCCATGGAATCCCAGATCGTCTCGCCGTCCACCACCAGCAGCGGCACCTTGCCCGACGGCGATACCCGGTCCAGTTCCTCGCGATAGCCGGGGCCGTACAGCGGCACCTCGCGCACCGTGAACTCGGCCCCGCACCGCTTCAGCACCAGCCAGGGCCGCAGCGACCAGGTGGAAAAGGCGATGTTTCCGACGATCAGTTCCATGGTTCGCTCCTCGGTTCCTTGACAGGCTTGCTGCCGACAGCCTTTAGACGCCCCCATGATCACGCGCTATTCCCGCCCCGCCGCCGTCGCCATCTGGTCGCAGGAGACCAAATACCGGATCTGGTTCGAGATCGAGGCCCATGCCGCCACCAAGATGGCGCAGCTGGGCACCATCCCGGCCAGCGCGGCCGAGGCGATCTGGGCCAAGGGCAAGGATGTCACCTTCGACGCCGACCGCATCGACGAGATCGAGCGCACGACCAAGCATGACGTCATCGCCTT
>CALRXI020000057.1:0-10817 GCA_943372125.1 Brevundimonas vancanneytii | reverse complement strand
GCCGGAACCCTGCACCGGATCGAGGCGGCGGAACTGCGCCGCCAGGTCGAGGCCGCGGGTTTCGTCTTCGACGGCGAGAGCGATGCGGTGCGGGTGCCAAGCGACGACCACACGCTGAGCGTCTTCGACGAAAGCATCCGCGGGCGCACTGACCGATTCGTCTATCGCTTCCGCAAGCCCATGTAATCGATCGGCCAAGCTGGCGGTCGGCGGAGTGACAGGCTAACGCTCCCGGCAAAAGACAAAACCGGGAGAAACATCATGACCTCGAAGATCGCCTTCATCGGCCTGGGCAATATGGGCGGCGGCATGGCCGCCAATCAGGCCAAGGCGGGGCATGCGGTGGCCGCATTCGACCTGTCGCAGGCGGCGCTGGATCGGGCTCAGGGCGCGGGCTGCACGCCGGTCGCATCGGTGGCCGAGGCCGTGAAGGACGCGGACGTCGTCATCACCATGCTGCCCGCCGGGCCGCATGTGCTGAAGGTCTATTCCGAACAGATCATCGGGGCGGCTCCCACGTCAGCGCTGCTGCTGGACTGCTCGACCATCGATGTGGACACGGCGCGCAAGGTCGCCGGACTGGCCAAGGAGACGGGGTATGCCTTCGCCGATGCGCCGGTGTCGGGCGGGACGATGGCGGCGGATGCGGGCACTCTGGCCTTCATGGTCGGCTGTGACGAGGCGGACTTCGCGCGCATCGAGGCGGCGCTGGAGCCGATGAGCCGGGCCACCTTCCGCGCCGGTGATCACGGGGCGGGGCAGGCGGCCAAGATCTGCAACAACATGATCCTGGGCATCACCATGCTGGGCACCTGCGAGGCCATCGGGCTTGCGGAAAAGCTGGGGCTGGATCCGGTCAAGATGTTCGACATCGTATCCAAGTCCTCGGGCCAGAGCTGGTCGACGACCACCTATTATCCCTGGCCCGGCCCGGTGCCGACGGCACCGTCGAACCGCAACTACGACGGCGGTTTCGCCACCGCCATGATGCTGAAGGACCTGAAGCTGGCCCAGGACGCAGCGGCCAAGTCGGGAGCCTCGACACCGCTGGGGGCCCAGACTGAGGCTCTGTTCCAGATGTTCGACGGCCTGGGGTATGGCGGTCGCGACTTCTCGGCTATTCTGCAGATGCTGCGCGGCAAGCTGGACGAATTGCCGAAGGCCTGAGCGCACGAACTGACCTGATAATCATTATCAATTAGACGGTTGCGACGATTTAACCGTCACCGCTGATAGACTTTCGCGGCCCTGCGGCGCACATAGCGGTCCTGTTTCAAAGACCAGACGAGCGTCAGGGTTGTTCGACTACAAGGCGGCATTCGAGGGCTCGGTAGAGCAGGTCAAGGGCGAGGGGCGCTATCGCGTCTTCGCCGACCTGAAGCGCGTGCGCGGCCAGTTCCCGCTGGCGCGCCGCCGCCGCGAGGACGGTACCGAACAGGACGTCGTGGTCTGGTGCTCCAACGACTATCTGGGCATGGGCCAGCACCCCGAGGTGCTGGGGGCCATGCAGGCCGAGATCGATTCTGTCGGCGCAGGCGCGGGCGGGACACGCAACATTTCCGGCACCACGCGCTCGGCCGTCGATCTGGAAGCCGAGCTGGCCAGCTGGCACCAGAAGGAGGCCGCGCTGCTGTTCACCTCCGGCTATGTGGCCAATGAGGCGACGCTGACGACGCTGCAGCGCATCCTGCCGGGCCTGATCACCTTTTCCGACAGCCTGAACCACGCCTCCATGATCGCGGGCATCCGCAACGGCGGCGGCGAGCGGCACATCTTTGCGCACAATGATCTGGTGCATCTGGAGGCCCTGCTGGCTGCCGCGCCGGTCGACGCGCCCAAGCTGATCGCCTTCGAGAGCGTCTATTCCATGGACGGCGACATCGCCGACCTGGCCGGGACGATCGCCCTGGCGAAGAAGTACAACGCCCTGACGTATCTGGATGAGGTCCATGCCGTCGGCCTGTACGGCGCGACCGGCGCAGGCGTGGCCGAGCGGGACGGCGTGCTGGACGGAATCGACATCGTCGAATGCACCCTGGGCAAGGCTATCGGCGTTATGGGCGGCTATATCGCTGCCGATGCCGTCATCATCGATGCGGTACGCAGCTGGGCCTCGGGCTTCATCTTCACGACGTCGCTGCCCCCGGCATTGACGGCTGGAGCCCTGGCCTCGGTGCGGCATCTGAAGGCCAACAGCGCTCTGCGCGAGGCGCATCAGGAGCGGGCGGCGACCCTGAAAGCCCGGTTCGCCGCGGCGGGCATTCCCGTCCTGCCCAGCGTCAGCCACATCGTGCCGGTGCATGTCGGCAATCCGGTCCACTGCAAGATGATCTCGGACATGCTGCTGGAGCAGTACGGGGTCTATGTGCAGCCGATCAACTATCCCACCGTGCCCAAGGGGACCGAGCGGCTGCGCTTCACGCCGTCGCCGAACCACACGGATGCGATGATGGACGACCTGGTCAAGGCCATGGACGCCCTGTGGACCCACTGCAACGTGGTGCGCCTGCCGCAGGTGGCCTAGCGGTCGCAATAGGATGTCGGGGTCCACTCCGGGCTCAGCGACATCCACGGATCATCGGCCGGCAGCAGTAGGGCCACCAGATTGCGACGGCCCGTTGGAGCGGCCTGCAGATGGGGCCCGTCCTCCAGAATGTAGCTTTCGCCGGCACCGATCCGAACCTGCGCTGCGGGCGCATCCATGCATTGCTCGCCTTCCACAACATAGAAAGCTTCGGGCCCGGGGTGCGCGTGCGCCCGGGTCTTCATCCCGGGCGGGAAAATGGACTCCAGAAAGCGCACGACCAGCGGCCCGGTGTCGGGACGGCGCAACGGGCCGATGACAACCTGACGGTCGCCCGCCGTGATCGTCAAATCCTGAGGGCCGATGACGTATAACCAGACCTGGTCGTGGGCCGTGACCACCGTTGCTGCATCGTGAAGGGCCGCCTGCGCCTGAGCTGCAGAAACATCGTCGAAGGTGGCGATATGCCAGAACAGGGGCTCGGTTCCAGCGGGAATGGCGATCTGGGTCGAGAGATAGCATCCCGGCTTTCCAGCGTTGGCGCTGGCGGGTTCCGAGCACAGGCCGGGCACGGGTGGGGTCTGTGGTGGCGCCATCAGCAGAAGCGCGAATGCAGAGGACACAAGCACGGCCAGACTCCTCATCAAGGCAGATTTCACGGTAACATCGAACGTCCAGCCGGACTATCGGGAGGCCACGCATGACGGGCGATATCGGCGAGGTCATCATCGAGCTGACCCGCAACGGGGCCTATCTGAAATGCTCGGCGGTGCACGTCGCCACGGGCGTCGAGGTCACAGCCATCGGCCCCGCGACCGAACGGCACGGGCTGGAGCGGATCGCCCTGGCCAAGCTGAAGCGGGCCCTGTTGTCACGGTGACCCACTAGATGTTGTGGTGAACCCGCGTCAGGCCTAAATGGATCGCCGCTCAAGCCTCGGGGATTCCAGTGACCGCCTTCACCCACGCCGACTATTTCTCCAAAAGCCTCGCCGCCGCCGATCCCGACGTGTTCAAGGGCATCCAGGGTGAGCTGGCGCGGCAGAAGGAGCAGATCGAGCTGATCGCGTCCGAGAACATCGTCTCGCAGGCGGTGCTGGAGGCGCAGGGTTCGGTCCTGACCAACAAATATGCCGAGGGCTATCCGGGGCGTCGCTACTATGGCGGCTGCGAATACGTCGATGTGACCGAGGATCTGGCGCGGTCGCGGGCCAAGGAACTGTTCGGCTGTGCCTTTGCCAACGTTCAGCCGCACTCGGGGGCCCAGGCGAACCAGGCGGTGTTCCAGGCCCTGCTGCAGCCCGGCGACACCTTCCTGGGCATGGATCTGGCCGCAGGCGGACACCTGACACATGGCAGCCCCGCCAACCAGTCGGGCAAGTGGTTCCGGCCCGTCACCTATACGGTGCGCCAGGACGATCACCTGATCGACTATGACAACGTCGCCGAGATGGCCGAGCGCGAGAAGCCCAAGCTGATCATCGCCGGGGCCAGCGCCTATTCGCGACCCATCGACTTCAAGCGGTTCCGCGAGATCGCCGATAGCGTCGGAGCCTATCTGATGGTGGACATGGCCCATTATGCGGGTCTGGTGGCCGGGGGTGTCTATCCCGACCCGCTGCCGCACGCGCATATCGTCACGACCACGACGCACAAGACCCTGCGCGGACCGCGCGGTGGCATGGTGCTGTCGAACGACATGGAGATCGGCAAGAAGATCAACTCCGCCGTCTTCCCGGGCCTGCAAGGCGGGCCGCTGGAGCATGTGATCGCCGCCAAGGCCGTGGCCTTCGGCGAGGCGCTGAAGCCGGAGTTCAAGGCCTATGCGCAACAGGTCGTGGACAATGCCCGGGCCCTGGCCGCCGTGCTGGTCGAGCGCGGGACGCACATCGTCTCGGGCGGGACGGACACCCATCTGATGCTGGTCGATCTGCGGCCCAAGGGCGTGACGGGCAAGGCAACGGAGGCGGCGCTGGAGCACGCCCTGATGACCTGCAACAAGAATGGCGTGCCGTTCGATACCGCACCCTTCACCGTGACCTCGGGCGTTCGCCTGGGCACCCCCGCCGGCACGACGCGCGGCTTCGGCGTGGCCGAGTTCCAGCAGGTCGGCCACTGGATCGCGGACGTGATCGATTCCATGAAGGGCACGGACGAGGCTGATCCGGCGGTTCAGGCCCGTGTGGCAGGCGAAGTTCGCGAACTGACCGCGCGCTTCCCGATCTATGGATAGCCCGCGATGAAATGCCCCTTCTGCGGACATGCCGACACCCAGGTGAAGGACAGTCGCCCGTCCGATGACGGCGCGGCCATCCGGCGCCGACGGTCCTGTCCGCAGTGCAACGGGCGTTTCACGACCTTCGAGCGGGTCCAGCTGCGCGAACTGATGATCCTGAAGCGCAACGGGCGGCGCACGCCCTTTGACCGCGACAAGCTGGAGCGGTCGCTGGGTATTGCGCTCCGCAAGCGTCCGGTTCAGCCGGAACAGGTCGAGCAGATGGTGTCGCGGATCGTGCGTCAGCTGGAAAGTCTGGGCGAGACCGAAATCCATTCCTCGACCGTCGGCGATTTCATCATGAAGGCGCTGAAGTCGGTCGATGAGGTGGCCTATGTCCGCTACGCCTCGGTCTACAAGGACTTCCGCGCCACCGGCGACTTCGCCCGCTTCCTGGGCGATGAAGGGCTGGACGAGCCGGGCAAGGGCTGATGCCCCTCAGGGTCACACTGAAACTGGCGACGTCGCTGGACGGACGCATGGCCATGCCGTCGGGCGAAAGCCGCTGGATCACCGGTGAGCCTGCGCGGGCGCAGGGGCATCGGCTGCGTGCGTCACATGATGCCATCCTGGTCGGGGTCGAGACGGTACTGGCGGACGATCCGGAGCTGACGGTGCGGTTGGGGGAAGAGGGTGGTGACGTCGCTCAGCCCCTTCGTGTGGTCCTCGACAGCCGCCTCCGCACACCCCCGTCGGCAAAGGTCGCGTCCGCCAATACCTTGATCCTGACCGCCACCGAGCCACACCCGATCGGTAACGCCGAAGTCGTCCGGGTCGCGTCAGCCGATGGCCGACCCACCATCGAGGCCGTCTTCGGCGCTCTGGCCGAACGCAACATCACCTCAGTCCTGATCGAAGGCGGAGGGCAGGTGGCGGCGTCCTTCATCCGCGCCGGCTGCATTGACCGACTGGAGTGGTTCCGCGCGCCCATCCTCCTCGGTGCGGAGGGGCGACCCTGTATCGCCGGCCTGGCCCTTGCGAAGCTGGGCAATGCCCCCAAGTTCCGTCGTCTGTCGGCCGAACCTCTCGGAGACGATTTGTGGGAACGCTATGAAGCGGTTCGCTAGCCCTTGCAGGCCCACCGGCGCTGGTGAGAAGGATCGCGCGATGACCTTCCATGCGGATTCAGTGGACTCTGTTTTTGGTCCACGTCTGAGCGGAATGGCCTGACATGTTCACCGGCATCATCACCGACATCGGCCGTGTGCGGTCTGTGGTCGAACCGACCTCTGGCTCAGACTGGCGTTTTGAAATCGAGACGGCTTGGGATGTACCGAGCATTGATCTAGGCGCTTCGATTAGCCACGCGGGCTGCTGCCTGACCGTTGTCGAGAAGGGCGCGAATTGGTTTGCAGTCGAAGTCTCGGACGAGACGATGAGTAAAACGACGTTGTGCGGTTGGAGCACAGGTATGCCCGTAAACCTCGAGCGTGCGACGAAGGTTGGCGACGAACTGGGCGGCCATATCGTTTCGGGTCACGTCGATGGGCGGGCCAAGGTGGTGGAAATCGTACCTGAGCGGGGATCGCATCGGCTGATTATCGAGGCTCCTGAACCGTTGCATCGATTTATTGCGGCCAAAGGCTCGATCGCGGTTGATGGCGTTTCGCTGACGGTGAACGGCGTTGATGGCCAGCGTTTCAGCTTGAACATTATTCCGCACACTTGGAAAGCGACGACGCTGGGAAGTCTGAGAGTCGGGGATTGGGTCAATCTCGAGATCGACATGCTGGCGCGATACCTCGCGCGGTGGCAGGAGACGGCGTGATGCAATTGGCCGCGAACATGAATGACAGCCCGATCAGTCCCATCGAGGACATTCTGGAGGATGCCCGCAACGGGCGTCCCTACATCCTGGTGGATGCCGAGGACCGCGAGAACGAGGGGGATGTCATCATTCCGGCCCAGTTCGCGACGCCCGACCAGATCAACTTCATGGCCCGTCATGCGCGCGGTCTGATCTGTCTGGCCATCACCAGCGACCGTGCGCGGCAGCTGCGTCTTCCGCCCATGGCCGCAGACAACCGTACCAGCATGGGCACGGCCTTCACCGTCTCGATCGAAGCGCGCGAGGGCGTGACGACGGGGATTTCCGCCGCCGACCGGGCCCGGACCGTGCAGGTGGCCTCCGATCCGACCAAGGGGGCCGACGACATCGTCTCGCCAGGTCATGTGTTCCCGCTGGTCGCGCGGGATGGCGGTGTTCTGGTCCGGACGGGCCATACGGAGGCGGCGGTCGATATCAGCCGCATGGCCGGACTGACGCCCGCGGGCGTGATCTGCGAGGTCATGAATGACGACGGGTCGATGGCGCGGATGCCCGACCTTGTCGCCTTCGCCCAGCTGCATGGGCTGAAGATCGGCACGATCGCGGACCTGATCGCCTATCGCCGCCGCACCGAACGCTATGTCGAGCGGATCATGGACACGCCGTTCGACAGCGTCCACGGCGGGCCGTTCCGCCTGATGCTGTACCGGAACACCATCGAGGGGGCCGAGCATATCGCCCTGGTCAAGGGCAAGGTGGAGGCTGGCAAGCCGACGCTGGTCCGCATGCACCAGGTCGATTTCGCCGCCGACATCCTGGGTCACGTCGAGGCGCGTCAGGACTATGTGCCCCAGGCGCTGAAGGCGATTTCGGATCATGACGGGGCGGGCGTGACGGTCTTCCTGCGCGATCCGGACCTGCATGGCCTGGCCGAGCGGCTGTCGGGTGTGCCCCGGCCGCAGGCGGCGGATCGGTCGCTGAAGAACTATGGCGTGGGGGCGCAGATCCTGCTGGATCTGGGCGTGCGCGACATGATCGTGATGAGCTCGACCCGCCCCAATCCCACCGCGCTGGAAGGCTATGGCCTGCGCATTGTCGGCTGGCGCAGCATGGACGGAGAAGACCAATCCTGAGTGAACCCATCCGCGTCCTCATCGTCGAGGCGCGCTTTTATGACGATCTGGCCGACGCTCTTCTGGAAGGGGCGAAGGATGCCCTGCGCGAACAGGGTGTTGCGTTCGACGTCGTCTCCGTGCCCGGCGCGCTGGAGGTTCCGACGGTCATCGCCCTGGCCGAAGAGGCCGGCCGCTACCCGACCGCGCCACGCTACGACGGCTATGTGGCGCTGGGCTGCGTGATCCGCGGCGAGACCTATCATTTCGAGATCGTTTCGGATCAGTCGGCGGCCGGCATCCGCAATCTGGGTCTGAAGGGCATCATCATCGGCAACGGTATCCTGACCACCGAGGACGAGCATCAGGCCTGGGCGCGCGCCCGGATCAGCGAGGGCGACAAGGGCGGCGGCGCGGCCCGCGCGGCGCTGGACCTGATTGCGCTGCGCAAGCGGCTTCGCGTAGGACTGGGGTCGTGACCCAGCCCAACAGCATTCAATCCGTTCTCGAACAATTGGCCGAAAACCAGAAGGCCAATGCCGAGCCGCAGCTGAGCAGCCGCCAGCGGCGTGCGCGCACTGTCGCGCGGCTGGCCGCCGTCCAGGCCCTGTACCAGATGGAACTGGCGGGTGAGGGCGTGGACACCGTAATCACCGAATTCTCCAACCATCGCTTCGACGCCGACATCGAGGGCGAGCCCCTGGCAGAGGCGGACGAAGAGTATTTCGCCCAGATCGTGCGTGGTGTGGTCAGCGAGCAATCGGCCATCGATGCGGCGGTCAAGGCGCGCCTGGCCTCCAACTGGCGGCTGGAGCGGCTGGATTCGACCCTGCGGGCCCTGCTGCGCAGCGGGGCGTGGGAGCTGCGGTCGCGCCCCGACGTGCCGCGAGAGATCGTGATCGATGAATATGTCGAGCTGGCCAAGGCTTTCTTCGACGAGGCGGAGGCCAAGTTCGTCAACGCCGCCCTGGACGGGGTGGCGCGGGACGTTCGCGCTAGCTGATGCCCTCCGTCGATGTCGCCGGTGAGTTCGAAACCATCCGGCGACTGTTCGCGCCCCTGGCCCATCCGGAGTGGGGCAGGGGGCTGAAGGACGACGTGGCCGTTGTGCCGTCGCGCCCCGGCTTCGATCTGGTTCTGACAAAGGATGCCATGGTCGAGGGGGTTCACTTCCTGCCCGATGACCCGCTGGACACCGTGGCGCAAAAGCTGCTGCGGGTGAACCTGTCGGACCTGGCGGCGAAGGGGGCGGAGGCCTTCGGCTATATGCTGGCCTGTCACTGGTCGGACCGCTGCGGCTGGCCCGAGCGGGAGGCCTTTGTCGATGGTCTGCGGCGCGATCAGGCGATCTTCGAAGTTTTGCTGCTGGGTGGCGACACGGTCTCGACCAAGGGGCCCGCCAGCTTCTCCCTGACCCTGATGGGATGGACGCCCAGGGGGCGAACGGTCGGGCGAGCGGGAGCCAGGCCCGGCGATGTGGTCATGGTCACGGGCGCGATCGGTGACGGCTGGCTGGGGTTGCAGGCCGCCCAGGGCAAGCTGTCGCTGGAGATGGAGCGGATCATCGCCCTGGTCGAACACTATCGCCGACCCATGCCCCAGACGGATTTCGCCACGACGATCCGCGATCTGGCCAGTGCCTCGGTCGATGTATCCGACGGTCTGATCGCGGACCTGGGCCATATCGCCTCGGCCAGCGGAGTCGGGCTGGAGATCGACCTGGAGGTCACGCCCCTGTCGCTGGCGGGTCAGGCCTGGTTCGAGCAGAGAGTCGATCCGCAGGCTGCGCTGGAAAAGCTGGCCACTGGAGGCGACGACTATGAGATCGCCTTCACCGCCCCCGCCGCCAGCGAGGAGGCCCTGCGGCGCGAGGCGGACCGTCGGCATATTCCGCTGACGCGCATCGGACAGGTCGTGCCGGGCGCAGGCGTGTCGGTGCGGTATCAGGGGCAGGCCGTGACGCTGGCCAAGCCGGGGTTCACCCACAGCTAGGCTGCAAACGAAATCTCAAGCCCTGTCGGATATCGGGGTGGCATGCGCCGTCGTGACCTCATCGCCGCCTCTGCCGTCCTGCCTGCCGGTCTGCTGGCGGGCGACGCCGTGGCCAGCGAGGATGCCCCTGCCACGCTAGCGCCGCTTAGCATTGCGGGCGTGGGCCTGCCTGTGATCACCGAAGGACGCATCCGCAACTATGTCTTCGTGTCGCTGAGGCTGCATCTGGGGGCGGGCGCGACGGCTGAGGCCCTGCGGGTCAAGGAGCCCTATTTCCGCGACGCCCTGGTCCGTGCCGCCTATCGCACGCCGTTCACGGTCGCGAACAACTGGACGGTCGTCGATGGGGCTGCCGTCGCGGCCAGCCTGATGCGGGCGGCCACGACCATCGCGGGGCGCGGCAAGGTCGCGCGCGTCGAGATCGTCAGCCAGACCCCGCGCCGCCGGACCGGTGTCCGCGCCGGCTGATCGCCGTTCACCGTAAGTGGTTGCGTCCTGTTGACGCATTTGCCAGTCTTCCGACGCAATCCCCACAGGACGCAGTTCCGCGTCCGTCGCGCACGGGGGGACCGGAAGGCGGAAGAGGCCAAAAGGCCCGCCGCGCCAAGGATCCGGGCGCTCAATGCACTCAGGGTTTGGAAACGCCATGAATAACTATCTGTGGCTGGTCATCGCCGCAGGCGCGCTGGGAGTCCTCTATGGGCTTGTCCAGACCGCCGCGCTGATGAAGGCCAGTACCGGCAACGACAAGATGCGCGAGATCGCCGCCGCGATCCAGGAGGGCGCATCGGCCTATCTGCGGCGGCAGTATATGACCATCGGCATGGTCGGGGTCGTCATCCTGATCGCCGCCTATTTCCTGATCGGCATCTATGCGGCCATCGGCTTCGTCATCGGCGCGGTCCTGTCCGGCCTGGCCGGGTTCGCGGGCATGCTGATCTCAGTGCGGGCCAATGTGCGTACGGCTCAGGCTGCGTCCGAGAGCCTGTCCAAAGGGCTGGACCTGGCGTTCCGCTCCGGGGCTATCACCGGCATGTTTGTCGCGGGCGGGGCCTTGCTGGGCGTCGCGGGCTACTACGCTCTTTTGACCGAAGGCCTGGGCCTGGAGCGCACGGGGCGTGAGGTCATCGACGGTCTGGTGGCGCTG
>CALRXI020000056.1:0-12178 GCA_943372125.1 Brevundimonas vancanneytii | reverse complement strand
TGAAGTCCGCCGTCGGCATCGCCTCGACCAGATAGGCCAGCACGCCGGACGACAGGACGGCATCCTCCGGACTGGTTTCGGCAATGTACAGAATGGGGAAACGGGCCGACATGACTGGACCGTATACGGATTCTCGTTGGGAGATCAGGGGGACACAACCTATCCCCAGCTATGGTTCGCGGCCGCGGCCATGCCTATCTTGCGACCATGACACAGATTGCCCGCCTCGACAGCCGCGCCTTGATCCGGGTGTCGGGCCCGGATGCCCGGCCCTTCCTGCACAATCTGTTGACCCAGGATGTGGAGACGCTGGCGGAGGGGGCCGTGCGGTATGGGGCCCTGCTGTCGCCGCCGGGGCGGTTGCTGTTCGACCTGTTCCTGTGGGGCAGCGATGACGGCGTGGTTCTGGATGTTGCGGCGGACCGGCGAGAGGCGTTGATCCAGCGGCTGTCGATGTATCGCCTGCGCTCGGACGTGCAGATCGCGGCCATGGATGAGGCCGTGTTCGCGGCCTGGGACGGCGAGGCGGCGGGCTTCGTGGCGGACCCGCGACTGTCGGCGCTGGGCGGTCGGGCCTGGGGCCGCGACGTCGAGACGACGGCGAGCGAGGACGACTATCGCGCCCACGGCATTCGGCACGGTGTTCCCGATCCGGCGCTGGACACGGTGCCGGACAAGACCTGGCCGATCGAGGCGAACTTCGACCTGCTGAACGGCATCGACTTCCACAAGGGCTGTTTCATCGGCCAGGAAACGGCCTCGCGCATGCATCGACGCGGCAAGATCAAGAACCGGATGATGGGCCTGACCTTCGACGGCCCGCCGCCACCGTTCGGGGCCGAGGTGCTGAACGGGAGCTTGCGCGCCGGTGAGGTTCTGGGCGGGCGCGAGGGTGCCGCCATCGCCCTGTTGCGCGTCGACCGGCTGGAGGGGAGCCTCAGCGTGGACGGACGATCCGTCACCGCCCACTGGCCCGAATGGATGCCGCGCGACGCTGGCTGAGACCTCGATAGCGACACCCCATCCCTTTCGCCGGACGCCCTCAACCGCTAACAGACGCCGCACATGACCGACGCCGCCGTATCCCCCCCTCCCGTCAAGGCCAGCCCCTTCCATGAACTGGAGGTGCTGTCGGTGCGCCACTGGACCGATCAGCTGTTCAGCTTCCGCATCGCCCGGCCCGAGGATTTCCGCTTCCGCTCCGGCGAGTTCGTGATGATCGGCCTGCCGGGCGAGGATGGCGGCAAGCCGACGATGCGGGCCTATTCCATCGCCAGTCCGCACTGGGACGAGGAGCTGGAGTTCCTGTCAATCGCCGTGCCCGACGGCCCCCTGACCTCGCGCCTGGTCAAGATCAAGCCGGGCGACACCGTGCTGATGGGCAAGAAGCCGACCGGCACCCTGGTGCTAGATGCGCTGACGGGCGGAGAGCGGCTGTGGCTGATCGGGACGGGCACGGGCCTGGCCCCCTGGCTGTCGGTCGCGCGGGACCCGGACACCTATGCCCGGTTCGGCCAGGTGATCGTCTGCCATACGGTGCGCAATGTGGCCGACCTGGCCTACCGCGATTTCTTCACCGCCGGCATCCATGACGACCCCCTGATCGGCGAGGAGGCCAAGGCCCAGCTGGTCTATTATCCCACCGTGACGCGCGAGCGGTTCGAGACGCCGGGAAGGATCACCGAGCGGATCAAGTCGGGCGACGTGTTTGCCGATCTCGGCCTGCCCATCGGGTTTTCCCCCAACACCGACCGCGTCATGCTGTGCGGGTCGATGGCCATGATCAAGGAAACCGGCGAACTGCTGGAAACCTATGGTCTGAAGGAAGGGTCGAACGCCGAGCCGGGCGACTATGTGCTGGAGCGCGCCTTTGTCGGATGAAGTCGTGATCGACGCGCGCACGGCCCCGGAAGCCTGCGAGACGATGGCCGAAGTGCGCCACGGCGTCGACGCCCTGGACCGGGCGCTGGTGACCCTGCTGGCAGAGCGCCAGCGCTACATGCACGCCGCCGCCCGCATCAAGCCCAGCCGCGACGTGGTCCATGACGACGCCCGTATCGAGGATGTCGTGGCCAAGGTCCTGGCCGCCGCAGAGCCCGCCGGCCTGTCGCCCGACATCGCCGAACCCGTCTGGCGCACCCTGATCGACCGCTGCATCGCCCACGAGCTGGCGGTTTGGGACAAGACGCGGGTCTAGTCCAGCGCCGTCCGGTAGGCGCGCCCCACCGGAACACGCGTGCCGTCGTCCATCGACAGCCCTTCGGCACTACGGCGGCGCACGCGGCTGCGATTGACGACGAACGACCTGTGCACGCGGACAAATCCATAGGGTGCAAGCCGTTCAACGAGGGTCTTCAAGGGCTCGGAGACGAAGACCTCGCCCGTATCGCTGACGATGCGCGCGAAGTTGGCCTCGGCCTCCAAACACACGATGGTGGTGGGGTCCAGCAGGACCTGGCCATGTCCGACCTTGACCGCGACGGGTCCATGCGGGCGATCCGCCGCCAGGCGTGACATCGTCAACTGAGCCTCGGCCAGCTCGCGCCGCCGCACCTCGGCCTCCAGGATCAGGCGGGTACGATAACCGCCCCAAGCCAGACGGATGGCCAGGGCAATGCCGGAGATCACCACAAGGTTCAGCAGGTCCTGGGTCCACGACTGATCCATGCCCAGATGCCTCAGCACCGCATGGCCCAGGGTCGCGCCAATCAAGATGGTCGCCGCCATGATCAGCCAGCGCCATGGCCCCGACATCCGGTCATGCAGCCAGACGACCGAATGCGCCGTCGCCGCCGCCGTGGTGATGATGGCCACCGCCAGCAGCCCGGCCCGACCTGCACCTTCCTCGCTCCAGATCAAAATGGACAAGAGGCCGGCGGCCAGCAGCCAGGCCGCAGCGACCGCCAGCCAGGCGATGCGATCCAGCCGACGGTCGTTCGTCACCGCAGGGCGTCGTTCGTCCGTCGAGGCTGGCAGCGATCCGGTCATTACGGCCAAGCCTGTCGCATCGCCAACGCCTCGGAGCAAGACCATGACCATTCCCTCCCCTACCGCCCGGACCGCACTGATCGCCGCCGTCCTGACCACTCTTACAGGCGCAGCTCTGGCGGCCACGCCGGACCGCCCGACTGCGCAGGCCCGCAATGACGCCTCGCGTCCGTGCGAGGGCCGGGTCACCACCCTGGCCTGGGGGGCCTATGTGTCCGACACACGGGGACGGTGCGCGCCCCACTCGGGTCGTGTCGCGGCCTCCGACACCCTCACGGTCAGGGTCGATTCGCCAAAGGTGGTCCTCGCCAGACCCGAAACCTGCGCGGACGAGCGCCGCTGGCTGGGCGGGGCCGTCCGCATCTGCCGCGACGGTGCCGATCGGGACGGTGCACGATGACGCGCGCAGCCTTCATCGACGCCCAGGGCCAGGGCCGGCACGGCTGGCTTCGGACCATGGGCACCCTTGGCCTTATCATCGCGGGTGCGGTCGTCGTTCTGATTCCCGTCAGGGTGCTGGTATTTCCCTGGCTTCAGGCCAATGGGGCCGACATGCCGGAGCCGATACGCTCCGGCATCCTTGCGCTGGCCGCGGGCGCCCTATTCGCGGGCGTGCTGGCCGGACTGTTTATGGGGTTGCGGTGGCTGCATCGCCGCAGCGTATCCAGCGTGCTGACCACGGCCCCACGCTTTCGTCTGAGCCATGCGCTCATCGGCTTCACTGTGACCGTTGTTCTGGTGGGTGGGGTCGGCATTCTGATGGACCCGGAAGGCATCAAGCCTCTGGCCGATTTCGATCCGGCCATCGTCGCCTTCAGCCTGGTCGCCATGTTGATCGGCTTCGGCATCCAGGCCTCGGCGGAAGAGGTGCTGTTTCGCGGCTATATCCTGCAGGTCGCCCAGCGGGCCTTGCGCTCGCGATGGGCGGCCGCGGCCCTCAGCATCGGCCTCTTTACGGTGGCGCACTACGGCTATGGCGTGGAGTCGGCGGTCTTCAGCCTGATCACCGCCGTCGGCCTGACTGCCTGCGTGCTCTTGCTGGACGGGCTGGAGATGGCGATGGGGATCCATGTCGCCAACAATCTGGTCGTGGGCTTTCTGTTTCAGGACCTGGCCAACGCCAATGCCCCCAGCGCCTCCGGGTTCGCCTGGGATCAGATCGCAGCCGACGCCGCCATCATGGTGGCTCTGGTCGGGATCGCCTTCGCCTTGCGTCGTCTGGCCCTCAGGCCCGCAGCGACCTGAGCATCAGCGCATGCCTATAGGCGGCCACATCGGCCAAGGCCGCATCCAGGGCTGTGTGCACGCGATCCAGCAGGGGCGAGACCGTGGCCTTGTCGCCGCCTTCGGCTTCGGCACAGACCTCAGCCAAAGCCCTTGCCCCGATGCCGAGCGCGGCCCCTCGGATCGTGTGGACCGCGTCGCGCCAGCCTTCCTCACGCACATCCAGCAGGGGCGACCAGAGCGAGGCCTGCTGCACGAACAGGCCCAGCACCTCTTCGCCAACGGTGTCGTCACCTGCCGTCATGGCCTCCAGCACGGTGAAATCGACCGCGCCGGAGACGTCGCGCAGTGCCATCAGCCCTCGACCTCTTCGCCCTTGGCCAGGCGCGAGTGGCGCGCCGACCAGGCGAAGTAGATCAGCAGCCCGCCGACGTTCCAGATCAGGAACCAGACCTGGGTGTTCACCGGCAGGCTGAACAGCAGATACAGGCAGCCCGCGATGCCCAGCGGCCCGATGATCCAGGCCAGCGGGGCCTTGAACACCCGCGTGCGCACCGCATCCCGGACCCGCAGCACCAGCAAACTGGCACAGACCGCAGTAAAGGCCGCCAGCGTGCCCGCATTGGCCAGGGCCGCAATCTCGTCCAGCGGCAGAAGGCCGGCCAGAATGCTGACGATCACGGCGGTGAACAGGGTCACGACCACTGGAACGCCGCGCGCCGACACCCGGCCCAGGCGACGCGGCAACAGGCCATCGCGCGCCATGACGTAAAAGATTCGGGTCTGACCATAGAAGAAGGCCAGGATCACCGTCGGCACGCCCACGATGACGGCGGCGGCCACGATCTGGGCGGCCAGGGGCTGTTCCAGAATGCGCAGGATCAGGGCCAGGGGCTCGCCGCTGTCAGCGAACTGGCTGAACGGCATGGAGCCGACGGCCAGCGCCGCGACCAGCATGTACAGAACGGTGCAGATGATCATGGAGCCCAGGATGCCGATGGTCAGATCGCGGGCCGGATTGCGCGTCTCCTCGGCCGCCGTGGCCACCGCATCGAAGCCGTAGAAGGCAAAGAAGACGATCGCCGCCCCCGCCATCACCCCGACCTCGGCCCCCGCCGGTCCATTCTTGTTGAAGCCGAAGGGCATCAGCGGCTCGAAGTTCGCCGGATCGAACGCGGGCGCGACCACGGCGATGAAGACCAGAAGCGCGCTGCACTTGATGACCACCAGCACGGCATTGACCGTCGCGCTCTCCCTGGTGCCGAGCAGCAGCAGGCCGGTCACCGCCAGGATGATCAGCACGGCCGGGATGTTGATGATGCCGTCCGCATGCGGCCCCGCCGTCAGGGCCTGCGGCAAGACGATGTCGATCGTTCGCAGGAAGCCGACTGCATATTCGGACCAGCCCACGGCCACGGCGCTGACCACCAGGGAATATTCCAGGATCAGGCTCCAGCCGATGATCCAGGCGATCGCCTCGCCCAGGGCCGCATAGCTGTAGGTATAGGCCCCGCCGGAGGCCGGCATCATCGTCGCCAGTTCGGCATAGGCCAGCGCCACGCAGGCGCAAATCACGCCGACGATGGCGAAGGCCACGATGATGCCTGGCCCCGCCTTCTCCACGCCGACACCCGTCAGCGTATAGATGCCGGTGCCCACGATGGCCCCGATGCCCAGCAGCATCAGATGCGGCCAGCCCAGCGTCTTCTTCAGCGCCGGGCCGTCGTGCGGGGCCAGCATGGCGTCGATCGAACGACGGCGGTTCCAGAAGGCCATGAGCGCATTTCCCCGTCCGGCACCTGTCGCACCGATTCACGGCAGCCTAGCGCGAGGCCTTGACGAAGGAAACGCAACTCTCGAGCGGGAGACCCGCCCGTGGAAGCAACCAAGTTTCAGCGACTCTAACGCCCCGCCGCCGAGACGATCGCGGCGGCCACGGCGTCCGGCTGGTTCAGCATGACCAGGTGACCGCCATCGACCTCGACGACCTCGGCGTCCATGGCCTGAGCGAACATCTGCTGCAGCGGCGCGGGAATGATCTGGTCCCCGGTGGCGATCACATAGGTCGTCGGGCGCACGGTCCAGGCCGCGACCTCACCCACCGCTCCGTCATTGACTTGATAGAAGGTCGGATGCTGGGTCGCGGCCAGAACCGCCTGACGCTCCGGCGACAGGCCGGTCGCGAACCAGGTCGCCATGGCGTCAGCGGGCCAGGTGACCCAGCCGCCGGCATCGGCGTGCAGCAGCCCGACCCAGGGCGGAGCCTCGGGTGCGGATGCCAGCAGGCTGTTGATGCTCTGACCCGGTGCTGGCGCAAAGGCCGTGACATAGACCAGGCCCACGACGCGGGGATGGTTGCCCGCCTCGGAGATCACGACCCCGCCATAGGAATGGCCGACCAGCAGGACGTCGCCCTCGATGTCGTCCAGCACGCGTATGACGTTGGCGACGTCGGCATCCAGACTGGACAGGGGGTTCTGAACGGCCACGACCCGCAGTCCGGCGTCATGCAGATGCGGGATCACATATTCCCAGCACGAACCGTCGGCCCAGGCTCCATGCACCAGCACGACGGTGGGTCCTGAGGAGGAGGCCGAGGCGGAACCTTCGGCGGCGAATACGGGGGATGCAAAAGGGTACAGCGAGGCGGACATGCAGTCTCTCCCTGGTTTCGGCGGAATAGCCAATGGCCACGCTAGGCCAGGCTTGCGACATGTCCGTGACCGGCACCCGGCTGGCGGTGTCGAAATACGCCCTGCGACAAAGCGGAACGGCAGGCGGAAACGCCTTGCCTTGACCGCCGTTCGCCTCTATGTCCGCCCGTTCTCGCCGGTCCAGCAATGGCACAGGTGAAGACGGCACGGCTCTTGCGAGAGCCTGCCCGGACGACATGGTACGGGTGATTAGCTCAGTTGGTAGAGCAGCTGACTCTTAATCAGCGGGTCGTAGGTTCGAACCCTACATCACCCACCATCGTCATCTGATTATCAGACATGCCTAGGTCCTGCTTTGGTCGGGACCGTTACGGCTTTCGGTTCTCTAGGCCGCTTCGGGCGGCATGGAGGCGTCCCTGGTCGCTAGTTCGTATTCCCCAAGGCCCCAGCCAGCGGCAGGGCGATGATCTCCGCCCCGCCCTCGGGCACCGGCGCGCGCGCAGGGACGGCTACGGGCATGCGTACTGTCACGGCCGTGCCTTCGCCCAGGGTGCTGTCGATGCTCATCTGGCCGCCGTGCAGTTCGGCGAGCGCCCGCACCAGCGACAGGCCCAGGCCGGTGCCCTGACGGCGCTGCTCGATGGCCCCGGCCTGTTCGAACGGACGGCCCAGGCGTTTGACATCTTCCGGCGCGATGCCGACGCCGGTGTCGGCCACCGCCAGTTCCAGCCACGATCCGACCGCCTCGCTGGTGATCGTCACGGCCCCGCCTGCGGGCGTGAACTTCACCGCATTGGACAGCAGGTTCAGCGTGATCTGCTTGAGCGCCCGCTTGTCGGCCGAGACCTCCAGCGGATCGGACGGCAGGATGGCCGACAGGTTGACGCCCCGCTCGTCGGCGGTGACGCGCACCAGGGCCACGGCCGCCGACAGGATTTCGCGCGCATCGAACCGTTCCAGCGACAGGGTATAGCGCTCGGCCTCGATCTTGGAGACGTCCAGCACGTCATTGATCAGGTCCAGCAGATGCCCGCCCGCCTCATGGATGTTGTCGGCATACTTTCCATATCGATCGGGCAGGGGGCCGAACAGCCGCTGTCGCATCATGTCGGCAAATCCCAGAACGGCGTTCAGCGGCGTGCGCAGCTCGTGGCTCATATTGGCCAGGAAGCGAGTCTTTCCCGCCTCGCGCGTCTCGGCCTCGAACCGTGCGGCCTCCAGGCCCAGCTCATGGGCATACTGCGATGTCGCGTCGAAGGCCTGGACGATCAGGCGCAGGCCATCCGCCTCGTCCATCCGGCTGAGGTGCAGTTGCAGCCGACGGTCCAGGGCCCCGCGCGGCGCGATCCGCACCGTGGCGTCCTGACCCGCCAGGGCCTTGGACATCGCCGCCAGCAGGGCCGGGCGGTCCGGTGCATGGGACGTGGCGATCAGGCCTTCGGCAAACAGGGGATCGACCGAGACCCCCGCCGGCGGCTGGCCATAGGCGGCGCGCACCTGTCCGTCGGGCGAGACCACCAGCGTCAGGCTGCCCTGCGATGCCAGCAGGCGCTCCAGACGCAGCGTCTCGGCCTCGGCGCGGCCCAGTCGCCGCTCGGCCTGACGCCAGGACAGGCGCACCGCCGGTATGGCCGCCCCCGCCGTCAGCAGGGCCGCGACCGTCGCTAGCACGGGCCGGTGCGGCCCGACATCGACCAGCAGGGTGGAGAACAGCCCGGCCAAGGTCGCAAGCGCTACGCCCAACGCCCCGATCTGGACCGCGCGCGAGCCGCCCATGGCGAGACCAGCCGCCAGCGGCAGGAAGACAAACCCGGCCAGAGGTCCGCTCAGTCCGCCCGAAAACGCCGCCGCGATGACTGCCGCCAGTCCCCAGGCCGCCAGCAGCAGCAGACGCTCGGCGTGGCCGTTGCGGATCAGCAGGCCCACCCCGATCAGGCCGGGCACCACCATGGCCACGATGCCGTAGAAGATCGCTCCGTCGACCGCTCCCAGCCAGCGTCCACCCAGCGCCAGCAGGGCAGCCGCCACCGCCCATGCGGCATGCCAGGCAGCCAGCGCCGGTCCATCCTCGGCGCGGTCGGAACCGGCGTGGGGGCGGGGCGGCGCGTGATCGGGCTGCGGCGGTAGGTTCAAGTCGGCGTCGTGCTGTGTCCGGAGCAAATCTCCGATGCTTGCAGGTTAGCGAACGGGGTGAGTCGCCCCAAGGCGGTTCCCGCCACAGGCGACTGGTTCAAGCCTGCCAGCGCTGATTTCAGGGGAACGTTCGGGCGGTTGTCGTTAATGATCTATGAGCCTATCTGCCGCTCATGACCTCGACCGCTTCACGGGACCGCAAGTCCATCGACGACACCCTGGCCGAACTGGTGGAAGAGTTCGACCTGCTGGGCGACTGGGAGGGGCGGATCGAATACGTGATCGATCTGGGCAAGAGTCTGGCCCCATTGGCCGATGCGGACCGGATCGAGGCGCACAAGGTGCCCGGCTGCGCGGCCCAGGTCTGGCTGGCCGTGCATCCGACCGGCGACCGCCTGGTCTTCACCGCCGACAGCGACAGCGCCATTTCCAAGGGTAATATTGCCCTGTTGCTCGGCCTCTATTCCGACCGGACCCCGCATGAGATCCTGGCCTTCGACGCGCGCGCGGCTCTGGATCGCCTGGGCCTGCCACAGGCGCTGACGCCGCAGCGCGCCAATGGATTGAACAACATGGTCGGGCGTATCCGGGCGGCGGCGCTGGATGTCGCCCCTTCTAGGGATACAGACCAGTAACGCCCAAGGCTGGCCGCTGCCCTTCAAATTCGTTGACATCGATCACGATGCTGATTTCGTCAGCATACTGACGCCGCCATCGTGCGCCGCCGCCTGCCGTCCAGCGCGGATTGCCACTCAGGGCCCGATCAATGAGCTGGCCCAGTTCGGTCGCGCTGGCTCGCCTGGAGGATATTGAACAGGTCAGCGCATATACATCCCGATCCCCTCGGGTAATCGTGCCCTCCTCCAGTCGAATACGCCAGATGCCGTCACGCGACACCATTTCGACCTCCGAGGCATAGTCTTCGAGCGGCGGACTGTTGGGGGGGCGCCCAAAACGCAAATCCTCTGCCAGGCGCATTGCCCGCTCGAAGCTGGCGAACCTCCCTGCATACGGGATGCAAACCCGAGAAAGCACCACGGACGGATCGACATCCTGAGCCTGTGCGGGCGGGGCGACAACCAAGGTGACCGCAATCGCTGCGGCCATTGCAACTGGCTTCAACTGGAACCTCATATTCGGCTGCGCCAGAGCGACCGGCCACCCTTACAGGCCATGACAGGCCTCTCATCGCAATACCGTAGGATGGCCGGGCCAGATGGAAAAGTTACGAGACTGTAATCGTCAGATATCGTCGGTTCGTCCTGTCAGCCGAACCGGTAATGCGCGGCCAGAGCCGTCAGCCCCCGGATCAGCATGGCCCGACCGGCGCGACGGCGAAGGCCCAGATTCTGTTCCGCCAGTTGCAGGGACGAGGCGCGGATGCAAATGGCCTCGACCATCCGCCGCGCGGGACCGCAGGCACTCAACGCCGCCTCGACCCGTCGGCCCGCGGCCATAGCTTGATCGCCCGGCTCGGCGCGCGTGGCCGAGCCGCCGCCGGAGCGAGGCAGGGCGTCCCAGCGCATGGTCAGCGACGGACCGCGCAGGGCGGCCTCGGCGTCCAGGCTCAGCCGCTGCGCCGCCGCCACCTGGGCCGGTGACAACCAGGGTCGGCCGGTTTCGTCCTTGTGCCGGGCCAGCCAGGCGATCGCCGACTGGCCCAGATTGGCGCGGCGCGGTGTCAACCGCCCGTCACGCTCTGCGACCACGACCACACCCTCGATCATTCCAGGTCGACCCAGCGGTAACGCAGTGTCAGTCGCGGGTGCGGGTCGCGGCAACCAGCCGCCGCCCGACCGGACACGCAGGCCGGGCTGGGCCACCAGCTCCCGAAACGTCGCCTCGCCGAAGGTCAGCAGAATGCGCGACCGGCGCGTGGCCCCGACCCTCAGGGCATAGCCCTGGCCGACACCGTCGATCCAGGCGCCGGTGCGTGCCAGCAGCCTCCTTGCCTTGGCCAGATCGCTCATGCCGACAGCTCGCAGCGCGGGGCGTCCAGAACATCGCGGAGATTGCGCTCCAGCCGGTCCATCAGGGCATCGAGCCGCGGCTGATCCCGCTCGTCCTCGGCCCAGCGACAGGCAGCGGCGACCGTCGCCCGGTTCATGCCGAACGCATGGCCAACGTGATCCAGCGTCCAGCTGTAGGTCACATGCGCCAGATACAGAGCCAGCCAGCGCGCCTTGCCCGCCGCCCCCGACAGCCGCGCCCGCGTCGTCATGACCTCCACCGGGACGCCCGTCGTGGCCGCCACCATCTGCAGGGCCAGCCCCGCCTTGATCCGGTCCGCGACTATCACCTGAACCCGATACGCCTGCGTCATCGATACACCCCTCATCCACTGAACGACCGGTCGTTCAAACCGCACCGGCCTTGAAGATAGGAATATAGTCCTGCTACGTCAGATGCGGTCGTAGGCGCTGGGGAAAGCCTCTCGCGGCTGTGTGGATCGAAAAATATGCGTCGGATTGACTCGCGGACTCTCGACGGCGATTCGCAAATCAGCCTACTGATTCTCATATCGGGACGCCGTTAACCTTTCTTAAGGTTTTGAGAGATTAACGTGCGAACAAGGTTACCCGTTAAGCGGGACCATATTCATACGGCTGAGCTTGGCCTGGAGGGGCTTGAATGCGCGTTCTGCTTATCGAAGACGATCACGCGACCGCGCAAAGCATCGAGCTGATGCTGAAGTCGGAAGGCTTCAACGTCTACACGACCGATCTGGGTGAAGAAGGCATCGATCTGGGCAAGATCTATGACTACGACCTGATCCTGCTGGACCTCAACCTGCCCGACATGAACGGCCTGGAAGTCCTGCGCCAGCTGCGCGTGGGCAAGGTCAACACCCCGGTCATGATCCTGTCGGGTTCGACCGAGATCGAGACCAAGGTCAAGACCTTCGGCGGCGGCGCCGACGACTACATGACCAAGCCCTTCCACAAGGACGAGCTGATCGCGCGCACCCACGCCGTGGTCCGCCGCTCCAAGGGTCATGCTCAGGCCATCATCCACACCGGCGAGATCGCGGTGAACCTGGACGGCAAGACGGTCGAGGTGAACGGTCACCGCGTCCACCTGACGGGCAAGGAATACCAGATGCTGGAGCTGCTCTCGCTCCGCAAGGGCACGACCCTGACCAAGGAAATGTTCCTGAACCACCTGTACGGCGGCATGGA
>CALRXI020000055.1:0-12263 GCA_943372125.1 Brevundimonas vancanneytii | reverse complement strand
CGAACTTCATGCGCGCGTCGTCGAAGGCGTTGAAGCCGCATTCATAGGCCGACAGCTTTTCGGAGTCGGGGTTCTTGGGGGCCAGCACCCAGGCCGCGATCATGAAACCGAGCCCAAGCACCGCCGCGATCCCGAGAAAGACCACGATCGGCAGATATTCGAGAAGATATGCATTCATCCGGAAGGGACCTCGTCCGCCACAGTGGGAGGGGCGGATTCGGCGCTTTCTAGACCCGGATGCGCCGAGGTTCAAACCCATGCGGCAAAAGGATTTTATTGAGAATGGTTCGCAGCGCTGATGGCGTAATTGTCAGCGTGAAGATGCTTGCCATTCTCAAAGCACTGCTTCCCTATGGCCGACTGATCAGGACACCTATCGGAGCAGTTGATGGCCATTGGCACCCGAATTCTGAACGGCGTCGAGCGGATCGGCAACAAGCTGCCCGATCCCGTCTTTCTGTTTCTCTGGCTAATCCTCGGCCTGATTGCGCTCAGCCTGGTCGGCGCAGGCCTCGGCTGGTCGGCGGTCAATCCGGTGACGGGCGATACGCTTCAGGCCCAGAGCCTGCTGTCGCCAGAGAACCTGGAGCGGCTGTTCATCGGCATGCCTTCGACCCTGGCGGACTTCCCACCGCTGGGGATCGTCATCACCATCATCTATGGCGCATCGGTCGCCGAGCGGACCGGGCTATTTGGTACCGCCATTCGCGGGGCCCTGCTCAATGCGCCCAAATCCATCCTGACACCGGTGGTGGTGATCACCGGCATGGTCTCGCACCATGCCTCGGATGCGTCCTATGTGGTCGTGATTCCGCTGGCAGCCGTCATCTTCGCCGCAGCGGGTCGCCACCCACTGGCAGGACTGGCCGCCGGGTTTGCGGCGGTGTCCGGCGGCTATGCCGGCAATCTGTTCCCCGGAGCATCCGACGCCCTCATCCTGGGCATTACCGAGCCAGCCGCCCGGCTGATCGACCCGTCCTATTCGGTGAACATCGCAGGCAACTGGTTCTTCATCGTCGGCGTCGTGGTCGTCTTCACGCCCATCATCTGGTTCCTGACCGACCGCATCATCGAGCCCCGCCTCGGGGCCTGGACGCCATCTGCGGCTGCCCCGGTGTCGGATGCCGAGGCTGAGGAGAAGAAGGGCCTTACTCGCGAGGAGAAGCGGGGCCTTCTGTGGGCCGGTCTGGCCATCTTAGGCATGATCGGCCTGTGGACCCTTGTGACCTTCCTGCCCGGTTCGCCCTTCGTCGATCCCGAGGCCGAGCCGGCCCAGCGATTCAACCCGCTCTACAAATCCCTCGTCGCCTTCTTCGCCACGACCTTCTTCGTCGCGGGCGGCGCCTATGGCGCGGGCTCCGGCACGGTGAAAAGCCATCGCGACATGGTGCGGATGATGGTCGAGGGCATCGCCCAGTTGGCCCCCTATATCGTCCTGGCCTTCTTCGCCGCTCACTTCGTGGCCATGTTCAACTGGTCGGGACTGGGACCCATTCTCGCTGTCAATGCGGCGGCGGGCCTGCAGACGCTCGACATCCCTGCCCCCTTGCTGCTGATCGTCGTCCTGCTGGTGTCCTGCTTCTTTGACCTCTTCATCGGGTCGGCTTCGGCCAAGTGGTCTGCGCTGGCCCCCGTCGTGGTGCCGATGTTCATGCTGCTGGGCATCAGCCCCGAGATGACCACCGCTGCGTATCGCATGGGCGATTCGGTGACCAACATCGCCACGCCGCTGATGAGCTATTTCCCGCTGATCCTGGCCTTCGCCCAGCGTTGGGATCCCAAGTTCGGCCTCGGCTCGCTGATGTCCACCATGCTGCCCTATGCCGGGTGCTTCCTGCTGGCGGGTGTGCTGATGATCGCCGCCTGGGTCACCTTCGACCTGCCGCTCGGGCCGGGGGTCGGCGTCTATTATGAGTTGCCGGAGCCGGCTGCTGCTTTGCAAGCACCGGCTGACGGCGGCATATCGGGCCCGGTTGCCCCGCCTGAAGCGGGGGCCGTCGCAGGTCCGGGGGTCGCATCGCGCTGATCGTGCGAATTCGGCGGAAGTGGCGCTTGACAGTGCGCCGCCCCCCCGCCTAAACGACGCCCCTCGCCGCGACGCAGACCAGCGCCGCGGCCGGGATACGCGGGTGTAGCTCAGTTGGTTAGAGTGCCGGCCTGTCACGCCGGAGGTCGCGGGTTCGAGCCCCGTCACTCGCGCCATTCCCTCTGAAATCTCTCAGGGAATGGCGCGTCTCCCCCTCATCGAAATGATGGACTTACTGGTCGCGCCCCGCGACCAGAACGTTCTGTACACGTCGGCCCAACGGATCGCGTGACTGCCAGGTGTGGCCGACATCGGCATCGACCATGGTCGTACAGAATCGCGGGATCAGCATGTTGGGTCGAATATTGGTCAGACAGACCCGTTCGCCATTGACGGACCAGCGTGCCGAAATCCTGCGCCCGTCTGAGAACTGCGCGGAATAGGTGCCGTCACGGTTGAACCAGTGCTTGACCCAACCCCCGTCCGGATAGCGCGACACCACCGTATTGCTGAACACCGCGTCCATATCGGCCTGTGCCGGCATGGCGATCAGACAGGCGCCGGCCATGGCCGCTCCGGCAAGCATGCGCTGCATGGTTTCCCTCTTCCTTAGCCTTCCCTGGCCCGAACACTACCGAACATTAATCGATTGCCAAGCGTGGCCGCAGCGCAGCGGGAATAGTTGACTATTTCGCATGGACTTCTATATGCGGCCCACGTTCGGGACAGGACTGGCGAATCCGCGCCGCCCGCTCGCCCAGAGACAGGGCGGTTCCGTGACATCGCACGATGACCCCGATGCGCGGGGCGTCCTTCAATCCAGTCCCAAGGACCTATGACCGAATTTTCCCAACTGGGCCTCTCGCCCATGACCCTGCAAGCGGTCGCCGATACCGGCTATACGACCGCCACCCCCATTCAGGCGCAAGCCATCCCAGTGGCTCTGGCCGGACGCGACGTCTTGGGCATCGCTCAGACCGGAACCGGCAAGACTGCCGCCTTCACCCTGCCCCTCGTCGAGCGTCTGTCCAGCGGCCGGGCCCGCGCGCGCATGCCGCGCGCCCTGGTGCTGGCCCCGACCCGCGAACTGGCCGACCAGGTCGCCGAGAGCTTCGCCAAATACGCCAAGGGCACCAAACTGACCTGGGTCCTGCTGATCGGCGGCGTGTCCATGGGCGACCAGGTGGCGGCCCTGAACAAGGGCGTCGATGTGCTCATCGCCACGCCCGGCCGTCTGATCGACCTGTTCGAGCGCGGCAAGATGATGCTGAACGGCGTGGAGATCATGGTCGTCGACGAAGCCGACCGCATGCTGGACATGGGCTTCATCCCCGACATCGAAAAGATCTTCAAGCTGACGCCGCCCAAACGCCAGACGCTGTTCTTCTCGGCGACCATGCCGCCCGAGATCACACGGCTGACGACCCAGTTCCTGAAGGACCCCACCCGCATCGAGGCGTCGCGCCCCGCTGCGACCGCAGATACCATCACCCAGTATCTGGTCCGTCTGCCCTCGAGCGACCCGAAGATGAAACGCGCCGCCCTGCGCGCCCTGATCGGGCGTGCCGATGTGCGTAACGGCATCGTCTTCTGCAATCGCAAATCCGAGGTCGATGTCGTCGCCAAGTCGCTGAAGTCGCACGGCTTCGATGCCGCTCCGATCCACGGTGATCTGGACCAGTCTCTGCGGACGAAGACGCTGGCCGATTTCCGTTCGGGTGCGCTGAAGTTGCTGGTCGCGTCCGACGTCGCCGCACGCGGACTGGACATCCCCGACGTCAGTCACGTGTTCAACTACGACGTCAGCCACCATGCCGACGACTATGTGCACCGCATCGGCCGAACGGGTCGCGCGGGCAAGCTGGGTCAGGCCTTCATGATCGTGACCCCGGCCGACGACAAGTCGCTCGACAAGGTTCTGAAGCTGATCAAGATGGACCCGCAGGAACTGGTTCTGGACCCCGCCGATCTCGGCGCTCCGTTGCGCGCATCCACGCGTGCGGAGAAGTCTGCGCCTGCCGCCGACACCGAAGTGCCCAAGCCCGCACGCAGCCGCCGCAAGGCGACCAGCAAAGCCACGGCCGCCAACGACGCACCGGAAGCAGCCGCGTCGATCGACGATGCAGCTGTCGCGACAGAAGTCCAGACTGCCGTGGCCCCTGCCGAGAATGCCGAGAAGCCTGCCGACCGGTCCCGCAGCCGCCGCGGTCGCCGTAGCTCCAAACCGACCGAAGCCGCGCCGGTCGAGGATGTCGTCGAGTCCGCCCCTGTCGAGACCTTTGCTCCCGCCGTCTCGGAGCGTCCGGCTCAGAAGGCCCATCTGCGCCAATCCGATCGTCGGGGTCAGCAGGACGACAGCGAACCGCGCGCGTCCAACGGCCGCCCCTTCGGCGACAGCGAAATCCCAGCCTTCCTGCGTCGCCCCGTTTCACTGAAAAGCTGAATGTTTTCGCATTCCCGTAACGCCGTTTAACCCGGCGTTACGGAAAAGCCCCTAGCGTTCGCGACCAGATCGCAAAAGGCGACGTGTCGGGGACTGCTGAATGACGGCCAAGGTCGAAACCGCTCTCAGGGGTCCGCTAGCCTATGATCTGGCGCGGCGGGTGATCGAGGGCATGGAGGCCGCGTCCGTCTGGCCCAGCCCGCTGAATTTCGAGCTCTGGACCCACTATCTGGCCGAACCCGACGGAGCCTTGGGCACGGAAATCGCGCGGCTGCTGGCCGCCGGTGAGCGTTTCACCGAGGCTACAGCCGACATGCTGGCCGCCGAATACCTGCCCCGCGGCCGCCTGACCGAGGAAATCCGCGATGCCGGACGCGTGCTGGACCGCGAACTCTCCAGCGTCGCCGCCGCCATCTCTCAGGCGCATCAGACCCAGTCCGCCTATGGCAAGACGCTGGAGGGTGCAGCGACCAGTATGGAAGGGGCCGACGGCACGCCCGCCCTGCAGACCATCGTAACCAGCCTGACCACCGCCACGCGTCGCGTTCAGCGCGAGAACGTGACCCTCGAGAAGAAGCTGGAAACCTCGACCAAAGAGGTGGCGAAGCTGCGCGAGCACCTGGAGCAGGTGCGCCGCGACGCCATGACGGACGCCCTGACCAATCTGGCCAACCGCAAGGCCTTCGACGACCATCTGGAGGCCGCCTGCCGACAGTCCGAGGACATGGGCACGGCCCTGACACTGGCAGTCCTCGACATCGACCACTTCAAGGCCTTCAACGACACCTGGGGCCATCAGACCGGCGATCAGGTCCTCCGCTATGTCGCCAGCGTTCTGGGCCGAGTGGCAAGGACGCCCCGCGTCGCGGCGCGCTATGGCGGCGAGGAATTTGCCATGATCTTCCCGATGGAAAGCATGCCTCAGGTCGAACGGGCCCTGGAAAGCATCCGCAAGGAGATCGGCTCGCGCGCCCTGCGCCGCCGCTCCACCAATGACGAACTGGGCACCGTCACCCTCTCCGCCGGCTTCGCCCATCGCCACATGGGTGAAACCGCCGTCAGCCTGCTGGAGCGCGCCGATGCCGCTCTCTATGTCTCCAAGCGCGAAGGCCGCGACCGCGTCACCTCGGCCGAGCGTCTCGAAACGGCGGCCTAGGCGAAGCGCCGGGTTTCGGCTCTAGTTACCCCATGCGCAGCTTCGCCTTTGCCCTCGCCTACTGGACCCTGTCGATCGGCTACGGCCTGACAGCGGCCTTTGCAGCCCTCGCGCCCGGACGCGGCGCGACCAGCTGGATCATCCGCCGCTATGTGAAGCGTATGGTTCAGGCCATGCGGTTGCTCGCGGGCATCAAGTTGCAGGTGCGCGGGCGCGAGCGTCTGCCCGAGGGGGCCTTCATCATCGCCTCCAAACACCAAAGCTGGGGCGACGGCTTCGCTGTCTATGACCAGTTCGAGGATCTGGCCTTCGTCACCGGCGATCACCTGGAAAAGTTTCCCCTGCTGGGCACCGTCCTGCGCAAGCTTGGGGCCATAGTCGTCAACAATTGCGGGGGCCGTGAGGCCCGAGATGCCCTGAAACACCGCAGCGCCGACGCCCATGCAGCCGGGCGCAAGATCCTGATCTATCCCGAGGGCAATCTGGCCAAGGTGGGCGAGAAGTTCCGCTATCGCTCCGGCGTCTGGCACATGTACCGCGACTTCGACATGCCGGTCGTGCCGCTGGCCTCAAACCTCGGCCTGTTCTGGTCGCAGGAGGATTTCAGGAAGACGCCGGGCTTGGCCACTATCGAGTTTCTGGATCCCATCCCGACCGGCCTCGGCAAGGAAGAGTTCCTGACGCGACTGGAAGCGGCCGTCGAGGACCGCACAGCAGAGCTAATTGCCGAGGCGACCGGTCGTCCGGTCACGCCGGCCGTGCGGGTCCTGGCCCCGGATGAAGTCCGCAAGGCGAAGGCGGCGGCGGAAGTCGCGGCTTAGGTGGCCGGGATCACCGCGCCGTCATACTTGCCCGTGATGTAGTCCTTCACCGCCTGGCTACGCAGCATGTCCGCCAGCGCCGCTATGCGCGGGTCGTTCCGGTTGTCGGACCGCGTCACCAGATAGTTGATGTAGGGGCTGTCTCCCCCCTCCAGCGACAAGGCATCGGTACGCGGCTTCAGACCCGCATCCAGCGCATAGTTGGTGTTGATCACCGCCAGATCGGCCTGCTCCAGAATACGCGGGATGGTCGCGGCCTCGACCTCGCGGAAGGTGAAGCGGCGCGGGTTGCCGGTGATGTCGCGCACGGTCTGCAAGGGGTTGGCGGGGTCACGCAGGGTGATCAGACCGGCGCTCTGCAGCAGCAGCAGCGACCGACCTGTGTTCGAGGCATCATTGGGCAGGATGATGAGCGCACCGGCCGGCACCGCCGCCAGGTCGCGGTGCTTGCGCGAATAGACGCCGAGCGGTTCCACATGCACGCCCGCCACCGTCACCAGATCGGAGCCGCGCGCGGCGTTGAACTCGTCCAGATAGGGTTTGGTCTGGAAGTAGTTGGCGTCCAGACGGCGCTCGGCCAGCTGGGTATTGGGCTGGACGTAGTCGTTGAAGACCTTGATCTCGATATTGGTGCCTTGGGCGGCCAGCAGCGGCTTGATGTGTTCCAGAATTTCCGCATGCGGCACGGCGGTGGCCCCGACGACCAGCGGCGCATCCGGCCCCGAGGCCTTGTCCGCCCCCTGGCCGCACGCGCTGAGCGTGACGGCGGCGAGCGCGAGGGTCAGGAGGGAGCGACGCAGCATGAGAATGCCCTTCTAAGCGGGATCAGCGGTGGGAAACGGCGGCGACCAGGCGGTCGCCAAGCATCTGAAGACCCTGCACCAGCACAAGCAGAAGCAGGACCGTCACGACCATGACATCGGTCTGGAAGCGTTGGTAGCCGAAACGGATGGCCAGATCGCCCAGTCCCCCGGCCCCGACGACCCCCGCCATGGCGGTATAACTGACCAAGGCGATGGCGGTGACGGTCGCGCCCGCGATCACGCCCGGCATGGCCTCGGGCAGCAAGGCCTTGGTGACGATCTGCCAGGTGGAGCCGCCCATGGCCTGAGTCGCCTCGACGACGCCCTTGTCCACTTCGCGCAAGGCCGTCTCGACCAGCCGCGCATAGAAGGGCGCGGCCCCGACCACCAGCGGCGGAATGGCTCCCGCCACGCCCAGCGAGGTCCCGACCAGCAGCACCGTCACCGGCAACATGACGATCAGCAGGATGATGAAGGGCACCGATCGCAGCACATTGACCACGAACGACAGCAGGCCATTCAGCACCGGATTGGCCGCCAGTCGTCCCTTGCCGGACAGATACAGCAACACCCCCAGCGGAATCCCGAACACCACGGTTAGGGCCATCGCCCCGCCGAGCATCAGCAGTGTGTCTATGGTCGCACGAACGATCTCGGACCAGTCGATATTGACGAAGAAGGTCTCCATCAGGCCGCCTCCCCCACCTGCTCGACGGTGACGCCGCGTGCCGTCAGCTGGTCCACCGCCGCCTCGGCATCGCCGCCGGTAAAGGCCACGACCAGCTGGCCATAGGGCTCGCCGCGAATACGGCTGATCCGGCCCGACAGGATGGAGTAATCCACGCCAACCGAGCGGGCGACGCGGCTCAGTTCCGGCTCATAGGTCGAACCGCCCCGGAAGGTCAGCCTGGCCAGACGTCCGCCCGGTGGCACAGTCGTGGCGTCGAACGCCTCCTCGTTCTCGGCCAGCATGGCGCGGGTCGCGGCATGGCGCGGATGCAGGAAGACATCGGCGGTCGCCCCCTCCTCGACTACACGGCCGTCCTTCAGTACCGCCACCCGGTCACAGACCCGGCGCACCACCTCCATCTGGTGGGTGATCAGAACGATGGTCAGGTTCAGGTCGCGGTTCAGCTGGTCCAGCAGGGTAAGGATTTCATCCGTCGTCTCCGGGTCCAGCGCACTGGTTGCCTCGTCGCACAGCAGGACCCCCGGCTCACAGGCCAGGGCGCGGGCGATCCCGACCCGCTGCTTCTGGCCGCCGGAGAGTTGCGCGGGATGCTTCTTGGCGTGTTCGGCGAGACCGAGCTGATCCAGCAGGCTTGCGACCCGACGATCCACGTCTGCCGACGGCCGCCCCTCCAGGCGCAGCGGAAAGGCCACATTCTCGGCGATCGTCTTGGCGTTCAGCAGGTTGAAATGCTGGAAGATCATGCCGATCCGGCGACGCGCGGCCCTCAGGTCGCCGGGCGACAGGGCCGTCATGTCCTGACCATCGACGACGACACGCCCGGCATCCGGGCGCTCCAGCAGATTGATGGTGCGGATCAGGGTCGATTTGCCCGCGCCCGACCGCCCGACCACGCCGAACACCTGACCGGCCTCAACCGCCAGATCGACCGCGTCCAGCGCCACGCGCTCGCCCGCCGCGCTCTGGAAGCGCCGGGTCACCCCCTCGAGCTGGATCATCAGTCGGCTTGCTCTTCGGCTTCGACGGCCTTGACCGGAACGATGGTAACGCTCTCGCCACAGCCGCAGGCATCGGTCTGGTTCGGGTTCCGGAACACGAATTTGGAGGCCAGTTTGGTGGTCTCGTAATCGATCTCCGACCCGATCAGGAACAGGATCGCCTTGGTGTCGACGACAACGGTGGCACCCTTGTCGGTCACGACTTCGTCGAGCGGCCCGATCTCGTCCGCGAAGGCGAAGGTGTATTCCTGCCCCGCGCAGCCCGCATTCTTCAGCCCGACGCGCAGTGCCTTGTATCCGCCAGCCTCGGTCAAGGCGCACACCCGCTCGGCCGCGGCCTCGGTCAGGGTGACGACGGCGGGGCGCGGACGGCGCGGACGGGGGGTGGTCTGAAGTTCGCTCATGACATCCCTCAGAACATGTTCAGGGCCATCTTGGCCTCGTCGCTCATCTTCGATGCATCCCATGGCGGGTCGAAGGTCAGGTCGGCGGTGGCGGACTTGATGCCCTCGACCTTCATCACCGCCTGCTCGACCCAGATGGGCATCTCGCCCGCGACCGGACAGCCGGGGGCCGTCAGCGTCATCTCGATCCGCGCGTCGAACTCGTCGGACAGATCGACCTTGTAGATCAGTCCCAGCTCATAGACGTCGACCGGAATCTCCGGGTCGAACACCGTCTTCAGCGCCGCGATGATATCGTCGGTCAGCCGGTCCAGTTCGGCAGGCGTGATGGCTCCGCTGGCCACGGCCGCGCCGCGTCCACCGTCGTCATCCTTGCCCAACAGGGTCGTGTCGTCACTCATGCAAAGAACTCGCGGGCCTTGATCAGGGCGTCGGCAAAGGCGTCGGCGTCCTCGATTGTGTTATATAGGGCGAAGCTGGCGCGCGCGCTCGATGTCAGGCCAAATCGGCGCGACAAGGGCTCGGCACAGTGCAGTCCGGCGCGGACCGCCACGCCATAGCGGTCCATGATCTGCGCTATGTCGTGGGCATGCGCACCCTCGACGGTGAAGGTGAAGATCGCGCCCTTCCCTTCCGCCGTGCCGATCTCCGTCAGCCAGTCGCGGCCCTCCAGACGAGTACGGACATGGGCCAGCAAGGCCTGTTCATGCGCCGCGACCGCCGCCGCATCGAACGCCGACAGCCATTCCAGCGCCGCGCCCAGGCCAATGGCCTCCAGGATCGGCGGCGTGCCCGCCTCGAACCGGTGCGGAATGCCGGCAAAGGTCACCGCATCCTCGGTGACGGTCGCAATCATCTCGCCACCGCCCTGATAGGGGGGCAGAGCCTCGAGCGCAGCGCGCTTGCCATACAGCCCGCCAATGCCGGTCGGCCCGAACAGCTTGTGGCCGGTGAAGACGTAGAAATCGGCGTCAAGCGCCTGGACGTCGGGGCTGCAATGTACCGCCCCCTGGCAGCCATCGACCAACACCAGCGCACCCGCCGCATGCGCCAGATCGGCGATAGCTCGCACGTCATTTACCGTGCCCAGCACGTTCGACATGTGTGTGACGGCCACCAGCTTCGTGCGCGGCCCGATCAGCTCGGCCAGTGCCGCCATGTCCAGCGAGCCGTCGTCCAGAACCGGTGCCCATTTCAGGACCACGCCTTTGGCTTCCCGCAGCATGTGCCAGGGCACGATGTTGGCGTGATGCTCCATCTGGGTGACGACGATCTCGTCGCCCGGCTGCAACGAGCGGCCCAGCCCCGCCGCGACCAGATTGATCGCCTCGGTCCCGCCCTTGGTCCAGACGATCTGTTCGGCGCTCTCGGCGTTCAGGAACCGGGCGACCGTCTCGCGCGCCGCCTCGAACGCCTCTGTCGTTTCATTGGCCAGGGTGTGCAGGCCGCGATGGACGTTGGCATAGCAGCCCTCCATCGCCGTCGTCATCGCCTCGATCACCGCACGCGGCTTCTGCGCCGAGGCGGCGGAGTCCAGATAGACCAGCGGCTTGCCGTTCACCGTCCGCGACAGGATCGGGAATTGGGCGCGGGCGGCATAGGGGTCGAAGCGGATCAAAGTCGTGCCGTCAGCCATGACCTCACAACCTCTCTCGCCCCCTCATGGTCGATGCGATCCACGACCTCGAACAGGAAGACCTGGGTCAGCAGGGCCCGCGCATCGTCGATCGGAATGCCGCGCTGCTGCATGTAGAACAAGGCGCTCTCATCCAGATTGCCGACCGTATTGCCGTGTGCGCACTGCACGTCGTCGGCATAGATCTCCAGCTCCGGCTTGGCGTCGATTTCGGCTCGTTCACCCAAGATCAGCGCATGGTGCCCCATGCGAGCGTCCGTGCCGTCCGCGCCACGCTCGACCACGATCTTGCCCTGAAAAACGCCGCGTGCGGTGTCCCGCACCACGCCCTTGGTCAGTTGCGAGGTGACGCCGTTCAGGCCACCGTGGCGGACGACGCTGGTCAGGTCGGTATGGCGCTCGCCGGACAGGGCATAGAGGCCGTCGAGCAGGACCTCAGTCCCCTCGCCCCCATGGATCAGCCGTGTCTCCTGGCGCTGCAACCGTGCCCCGCCCGTGATCGTCGTCTGGCGATAGCGGCCACCCGGTGCCACGCGGACATCGATCTCGGTCAGGGAGATGGCGTCGTGCGGCTCGTCGACCAGAACGATCCGGGTCACCTCGGCACCGCTGGCGACATCGATGTCCAGGCGATTGTGGGCGACATAGGCCGAGCCGGAGCCCTCGTGCGTTTCCAGCAGCAGCAGCCTGGCACCCGGCCGCGCCACGACCCGGGCCGAGGCGGTATGTCCGGTCCCGGTGGCATTGGAGATGAAGCGCAGCCGCAGGGTTTGTTCGCCCGAGGCGAGGAAGTCCGTCACCCCGATCGCGCGCCCGTTGCCGAACACGATCGCATCCCCGCCCAACTCGTAGAAGGGTCCGGGCGGTCCGACCGTGGTGGTAGGCGACAGTGCAGGCGCGTCGCGCAGCACCCGGCGCAGGTCGGTGTATTTCCACGCCTCCACCCGCCGCGACGGGAAGGTCGACGGGTCTTTCAGATCGACGGCGATGCTCACGCCGCCTGCGGCAGGTATTTGTCGTACCCTTCCGCCTCCAGCTGATGCGCCAGTTCCGGGCCGCCCGAGGCGACGATGCGGCCGGCGGCCAGCACATGCACCCGGTCCGGTTTGATGTAGTCCAGCAGCCGCTGATAGTGGGTGATCACCAGCATCGCGCGGTCGGGGCTGCGCAAGGCATTCACCCCCTCCGACACGATCCGCAGGGCGTCGATGTCCAGCCCCGAATCCGTCTCGTCCAGGATCAGCAGCGACGGCTCCAAGAGCGCCATCTGCAGGATCTCCATCCG
>CALRXI020000054.1:0-12327 GCA_943372125.1 Brevundimonas vancanneytii | reverse complement strand
GATGTCGAAGCAGTCGAAGCAGAAGGCGTCACGGCCACCGTTCTGTTCGGCCTCGGACCAGGTGTAGGCGATGTTCAGACCCCAGCCGGAATCACGCGTGTAGTTCTTGTCCAGCTTGACATACAGGGCCCGGAACTCGCGGCTCTTGTTGTGGTCGGAGGCGAAATAGTTGCGGAACTCGTTGGTGCCGTCCGGGCCGCAGAAGCCACCGTTGTCACCGAAGCCGCCACCCTGTGATGGCCGGTTGGGCTCACGGCAGCGACCCAGATACAGCCAGGTGAACTCATTCTCGGTCTTGCCGTAGGCGAGGGTGAATTCGCTCTGCCAGTCGCCGAAACGCTGACGAAGACCCAGGTTGAACTGATCGGTACGCGGCGGCTCGAAGTCGTTCTTCAGCAGGAAGACTTCGCCCTTGCCCGGAATGGTCGCAAAGACCGGGTCTAGACCCGCAGCCGTACCGTATGACGACTGCCACAGGATGGGATCGCCCGCGTCACCCGGCAGATCGACGCCCGGACCTGGATCGCGGTCTTCGCCAGCGGGACGGCCTGTCGTACTGAAGAAGGCGTTCTGGCGAATATCGAACGGCTTGACCAGTTCGTCGTAGGAGAAGTTGAAATTGATCCGGTCGTAGTAACGGCCCGCGCCACCAAAGATCACGGTCGAGCGATCACCGAAGACATCGTACGAGAAACCGATGCGGGGCTGGAACGCCTTGGCATAGGCCTCACGATTGTTGCCGGTCGAGATATAGTCGGACTGATTGAAAAAGCTTGGTACGTAGCCGGCGGCACGCCCGCCTGCCGTCGAGGCGAAATACTGGTTCAGACCGGTGACGACGTTGGCCGGGGTCACATAATCCTTGTTGTTGGCATTGGTCTCATAGTCCCAGCGGATGCCCAGGTTCAGCTCGAGCTGGTCGGTGATGCGCCAGTCATCCTGAATGTAGAGGCCGATGACGGTGTTATCGAGATCGACGCTAGGAAACGAACGGCCCAACTCAACGCGGTAAGGTACGGTTGTGCTTCCGCTCAATTCGGGGCGACCACCAAGATCATAATAGAAGAGTGGATTGCGACCAAACTGCTTATCGACCTGATAGTTCTGGAAAGATGCCTTTGCCCCGATCTTGATCGTGTGAAAGCCACTCATTTCCAAGTCGCTGAACGTCAGATCATTGCGGATGGTTACAGCATTGTCTTGAATGTCCTGCGTACTGTCCCTGCCACCCAGTTCAAAAATGCTCTGGCCGCCAAAGAAGTCCGGCTGAAAACCTGGGTCGGGGCTCGTGTCGTTTTCAAACAGGCGATATGTTTCACCCAGGTCTGTAAAGTTGGCGGCTCCTGGATTGTAGTTATAATCGCGGTAGTCGATCGCGAACTCATTGAGGAAAGCGTCTGTCTGCCACTGCCAGCGCAGGTTGCTACCAATGGTCTGCTGACGCAAATCGTTGGCGCGCGAGAATGCAGTGATACCGCCAAAGTCGCGCAGTTCCGATTCGTCACGATATGTTCCTGACCAATCAATCAGGTGACCTTCGGCGGGCTGCCAGCTCAACTTACCGAAGAACAGGTCTTCTTCGAAAGGCTTAGCAAATGTTCCCTCGAACTGACCAAAGCGAGTAACAAAGGCGGGATCTCGACGCTGCAGAGCAACACTCTCCGCTCGGTTCTCCTGCTTGTGTTCATAGGTACCGAAGAAATGCAGAGTGTCGCGAATGATGGGTCCGCCTAGAGCAAAGCCATATTGCTGCACTTCCAAGGGGATTTTTTCGTTGTTGTTTAGCTCTTGGAAAAAATCCCGGCTCGTGAAGCTTTCGTCGCGATACACGCCAAAAATTTCACCTTGGAATTCATTAGTTCCCGAGCGAGTTACTGCTGTAATTATCGCTGATGACGCCTGTTCGTACTCGGCCTTGAAATTCTGGCTAACGACACGGAATTCCTGAATGCCCGCCTGTGGGAATGGATTACCGCGGCTGTCGTCCTGGCCGATAATGCCACCGGCGATGACGTTGGATTTGAGGCTGGCCCCGTCAATGAAAGCATTGATCGATTCCGCACGTTGCCCCCCTGCGGTAATCTGCTGCTCCTCTTCAGTGAGGTTTGCCCGCACACCAGGTGCCAAGGCGGCAAAGTTCAGGAAGTTGCGGTTGATCTGCGGCAGGGTGTTGATCTGCTGCGTCGTAACATTGGTGGCGTTTTCAGGCGTGCGCACCTCGGCCAGCCGACGGCCGGTGACGACGACTTCGCCTAATTCAGTGGCATCCGGGTCGCTGGAACCGGTTACATCCGCCCCGGACACCGACAGGTCCAGATCACCGACCTGACCCACCCCGATGGAGACGACATCGGAACCCGTCTCGCCGTCCGTGCTGGTGACCGTGATCTCGTAGTTGCCCGGACGCAGTCCCGAAAGGACATAGGTGCCGTTGGCACTGGTTGTCGTGCGGCTGGTGAAGCCGCTGGCCGTGTTCCGAGCGACGACGGTCGCGCCGGCCTCGGCGACACCGTCATCTGTCACCGCGCCACGAACGGTCGAGGTCGTGACCTGCGCCGATGCCACACCGGCACCCGCCAGTGAGATCGCCAGTGCCAGCGCCGATGCGGCACCCAGATAAGCCTTGTTGCGTGTCATTGTGGGTTCTCCCCCTCCAGGGCTGAAACAGGATGGACGGCGCGCGCGCCGGGTTGGTGAGTGGACCGGGCCAGGGACGCGGCCGCAGTGGACGCCCGGACGACCAACTGCGGTCGCACGGTTTCGCAGGACGTGTCGGCGGAGCCGTCGTCTGCGGTATTGATGATGCGGACCAGACGCTCCAGCGCGCCACGGCCCGTCTCTGCGATGTTGATGCCGAGGGTCGTCAGGCCGGGCCGGACCATGTCGGCGATCGGCACGTCGTCAAACCCGATCAGGGCGACGTCCTCGGGCACGCGCAGCCCTGCATCCTGCAAGGCCAGCATGGCCCCGACAGCCATGATGTCGTTGGCGGCGAAGACGGCATCGGGCTTCAAGGCCATCTCGCTGATACGGACACCCGCCGCCTGACCCGAGGCCTGGGTGAAGGCCCCGTCCAGCACCATGGTGGGCAGACCCGCCTTGGCCATCGCCTGCAGATAGCCGGCCAGACGCGCCTCGGACTCCAGATTGCCCGCTGGCCCTGAGATATGAACGATCCGGCGACGTCCTGTTTCCAGCAGATGTTCGACCGCCTGGACCGCGCCGCCGTGGTTATCGACCACGATCGAAGGCCGGTCGGCCTCGCCTGCCCCGCCATTCATCAGCAGCACCGGCAGGCGGCCCGCCAGGCTGGAGGCCAGATTGGCCGCGTCCAGATGCGGCGAGAGGACGATAAGACCATCGACCCGGCCGCGCATGGAGCGGATGGCGGCGGACGCCTCCTCCGCATCGTCATGCGAGCTGGAAACGATCAGGTGATAACCCAGGGCCCGTGCCGCGACGTCCATGCCGCGGATCAGCTCCGAGAAGAACTCGCCATACAGGTCGGGCAGGATGACGCCGATCGTCTGGGTCTTGCTGGTCGACAGGCTGCGGGCACCGGAATGGGGTACGTACTGCAGGGCCTCGACGGCTTGCAAAACCTTTTCGCGGGTGGCCGCCGTGACAGGGCCGGCCCCGTTCAGCACACGCGAAACCGAGGCCACGGACACGTCCGCACGACGCGCTACGTCACGGATATTGGCCGGCTTCATGCCGCCACCGCCGCGCAAGTTTGCTGGATGATCGCTACGACCAACAGACGTCCTTCCCTGACCGGTCAGGTCCCGGCCCGCTTGGCGCAGGTCCGTCCTTCAATCCGTGTAACCGTTTACATGGCACATGGAGATTGCGTCACGCAAGGCCGCATTTCGGCCACATCGGAGCAGGGCCTGATGCTGTGGCGCACTGGCCACAAGCGGGGCGGCACACACTCTAGCGAGGACGGTTGTGATAGGCCTCGATCAGGTCCAGCCTGTCCTTGAAGGGGATCGGCCTGGCGACGGGTCCATCGTTCGTGAACTCCAGAAGCCGATCCGGCTCGGCCCCGAAAGACGGCCATACTGGTCGGCCTTCTGCGTTCGGATCGCCCGCTGCGGCGAATCGCGTCCAGTAGTCGGCCATGGCCGCGGCCGCCCGATAGTCCCGCTCGCCCATCGGCCAGTTGGTCGTGGCCAGATTGTCGAAGACATAGGGCCGCTCCGACGCATGGGTCGCGCCCTCGTGCGGCTCCGGATTGGGATCCGGCACCACGTCGAAGCGATAGAGGTAGGTCGGATGGCCCGCCCGCGCGTGCAGTCGGGCCAGGTGCCGCGCCGGTTCGTTAAAGGCCAGATCGCTGACGACATGGGCGTTATACCCGTCCTCCCCGCCATAGGCCGCGACGATGGCCGCGCGCTCATCCGGCGTCATCGCGTCGTCGATCTCGCCATAGGGGCTGAGGTCGGAGGGTTTCATCCACCAGAACTCGGCGCTGTTGGTGCCGATGATCAGGGGCACGGGGGCTTGCCGGCCAGCGGCGAACGCGGCCTGGACGTCCTCCTGGACCACAGACCCGTCGATGACCAGATTGTCGCCGCCATAGAAGTTCGGGGCGGGCGCGAGCAAGGTCTCGGCCGGGATGGCCCGCAGATCGGCGGCGGACGGTGTCGTCAGGCCCAGCCGCTGCGCATAGGCCTGTCCGCGATCCCGCAGCGATGGCTTACCTAGCGCGGACAGACGATCCAGCGGTGTGCCGGTGTCGCGCCCCAGCCCCGACTGAACGACCGCGCGGTGGAACAGGGGACGTGCCTCGGGAGAGATCATCAGGCGCGTCACCGCCGCGCCGCCGGCTGATTCTCCGAAGATGGTTACCCGCCCCGGATCGCCGCCGAACGCCCCGGCGTTGGCCTGCACCCATTTCAGGGCGGCGATCATGTCCATCAGGGCATAGTTGCCGCCCGGTTCGCCTTGCGGTCGTTCGGCGGCCAGGGCCGGATGATCGAAGAAGCCCAGACGGCCCAGCCGATAGTTGATCGTCACGACCACCACACCGCGCCTGGCCAAGGCCGTGCCGTCGTACAGAGCCGCGGTGCCGGAGCCATTGTTGAAGCCGCCACCGTGGATCCAGACCATGACCGGGGCCGGCTCTGCTGCCTCCAGCGGAGACCAGACGTTCAGCGTCAGGCAATCTTCGCTCATCGGCAGAGGTCCAACACCCGGATCGCCATTGGCTGGAGGCTGAGGACACAGCGCCCCGACGTTGCCGGCATCGTGCGGGCCCTCCCAAGGCTCGACCGGCTGCGGCGGACGCCAGCGCAGGGCACCCACCGGTGGTGCGGCATAGGGGATGCCTTTGAAGGCCTGCACCTGTCCATTGGTCCGCCCGACCAGCACGCCATCGGTCGTCTGAACCTCCACCACCGGATCGGTCTGTGAAACAGGAGACAGCATCAGCACCGCCGCGGACAGGAGGAAAACCAGGCTCATCCGCCTTCCTTAAACGTCATCGCACATTGCCCTCAAATCGAGATTTGCAACACCGATGGTTTCTGGTTGAAACCAACCGTGGCCGACGGCGTTGACGGGGCCAGCAGCGGGAACAGGCTTGAAGATACTTTCCAAATCCGGGGATCCGAATGTCGACCTTGGCCAGGCCTTCGACGCCTCGCCAAATCCCTATGTGCTGATGACGCCGGACTTCGAGATTGCCGGTGCCAACCAGGCTTATCTGGACGTGACCAACACCACCCGCGAGGCCATCGTCGGTCGGTCAATGTTCGCAGCTTTCGATGCCGGTCCGGGCGAGGACGCGCCGGAGAATGTGCGACAACTCCGCGCCTCGCTGGAAAAGGTTCGCGAAACGCGCCAGCGCGATCATCTGGCCGTCATTCCCTATTCCATCCCGCGCAAGACCGAGGCCGGTGAGGTCTTCGAGGATCGCTACTGGAGCGCCACCCACACGCCTTTGCTGAATGAGGCGGGCGAAGTGGTGATGATCCTCCAGCACACGACCGACATCACCGAACTGGAGCTTCTGCGCCAGCAGACGCAGGAGGCGGAAGGCGCAGCCCCGCTGAAAGCCCTCGATGCCATCGTCGGCGGCAATATCCTGGAACGGGCGCGCCTGGTTCAGGAGGACAACCGCCGCCTGTCCGTCGAGCGCAACCGCCTGGTCGAGATGTTCATGCAGGCACCGGGATTTGTGGCTGTTCTGTCGGGTCCGGAGCACATTTTTCAGTTCTACAATGACGCCTATCGCCGTCTGATCGGCTACCGCGATGTTCAAGGGCAACCGGTGGCCCAGGCGATGCCAGAAGTGGTGTCACAAGGCTACGTGGAGATGCTGGACAGGGTATTCCGGACAGGCGAGCCGGTTCAAGGCAGCGCCAGCCTGTTCCAGTTTCCGCAGGAACCTGGCGGCCCCCCGTCAGACGCCTATGTCGACTTCAGCTACCAGCCTATCCGCGAGGCAGACGGCACCATCATTGGCGTGTTCGTCCAAGGCCACGACGTGACGGAATCGGTTCGGGCCGCAGAGCGTCAGAAGCTGATGATCGACGAACTGAATCACCGGGTGAAGAACACCCTGGCGACGGTGCAGTCCATCGCCATGCAGACGGCGCGATCCCACACCGACCCGGCGCGGTTTGCGGCCAGTTTCCAGGCCCGGCTTCTGGCGCTTTCGCACACTCACGACCTGCTGACGCGCAGCCACTGGGAGGGGGCCAATCTGCGGTCGATCCTCGAGCATGAAACCCAGGCGCATGACCAGACGCGGGTCTTGCTCAATGGTCCTGCGGTCGATCTGGATTCCGCCTCGGCGATTTCGCTCGGGATGGTCTTCCACGAACTGGCCACTAACGCCGCCAAATATGGTGCGCTGGCAGCGCCCGATGGGAAGGTCGTGATCGACTGGACCGTGACGCACTCGCCCACGCGCACCCTGAACCTGACGTGGCAGGAGTCCGGCGTCCAAGGCCTGCAGCCGCCGGATCATCGCGGCTTCGGCAGTCGACTGATCGAGCGCAATGTGCGGCACGACCTTGGTGGGACGGTATCGATGGACTATGGCTCCACCGGACTGATCGCCCGTTTGACCCTGCCCCTCGATCGAGACCTGCCCGCATGAGCCAGCCCCTGTCCGGCCGCAACATCCTGATCGTGGAGGATGAGTCGCTTGTCGCCATGCTGCTGGAGACCATCCTCGAAGACATGGGCTGCACGACAGTCGGCCCGGCCTCCAGTGTCGAAGAAGGTCTGGCTCTGATCGAGAACGGGGCAGCGCTCGACGGTGCCCTGCTGGACGTCAACGTCGCGGGTGTGAAGATCTTCCCGATCGCCGAGGCCCTAGCCGCGCGCGATGTGCCCTTCGTCTTCTCCACCGGCTATGGCGAAGGCGGATTGCCCGACGAATGGAAGGGCCGCCCCACCCTGCAGAAGCCTTTCAGCGAAGCGGCTGTGCAGGACGCCTTGATGACCGCGCTCGGCATGGCCAGGGTCTGACCTAGCGCTTCAGGTCCTTGAGCACGGCCCTGGCCGCGTTGTGCCCCGGTGCCCCGGTGACGCCGCCGCCAGGATGCGCACCCGACCCACAGAGATACAGCCCCGGCACCGGCATACAGTGATCCGCATGGCCCAGGACAGGGCGGGCGCTGAACAGCTGATCCAGCGTCAGCCGCCCGTGGAAGATGTCGCCGCCGACCAGGCCGAAGCGCCGCTCCAGATCGCGCGGGCCCAGCGCCAGCCGACCTAGCACAGAAGCCTTGAACCCAGGCGCATGGCGATCGACCGTCTCGATCATCAGGTCCGCCACCGTATCGCGATGCTCGTCGGCGAGATCGGGCGACACATGCTGGCAGAACAGGCTGGCGACGTGCTGGCCGGACGGAGCCAGGCTGTCATCCAGCGTCGAGGGGATCAGCATCTCCACGATCGGCTTTGACGACCAACCGTTCAGCCGCGCCTCCGCATGCGCCCGGTCCATGTACTCCAGTGTCGGAGCAATGATGATCCCTGCCGTCAGATGATCCCCCTGCCCGGGCAAGGCGGTGAAGTTCGGCAGTTCCGACAGCGCGACGTTCATGCGGAACGTGCCCGACCCCGACTGATAGTTGCCGATCCGCTCACGGAAGTCGGCGGGAACGACAGCGTCGTCCACCAGCCGGTCGAACAGCAGCCACGGATGCAGGTTCGACACCACCGAGCGCGCCCGCACGATGTCGCCGGCCTCCGTCACCGCCCCGACCGCCCGGCCCTTTTCCGTCACCACCTCGGCGACCGGAGCCTCCAGCCGCAACTCGACCCCGACCTTGGCACAGGCCGCCGCCATGGCCTGGGTGATCGCGCCCATGCCTCCGATGGCGTGCCCCCAGACGCCCTTCCTGCCGTTCACCTCGCCGAAGACATGGTGCAGCAGCACATAGGCTGACCCCGGCGTATAGGGACTGGCATAGTTGCCGACCACACTGTCGAATCCGAACAGCGCCTTGATCGGATCGCTCTCAAACCAGCCGTCCAGCCAATCCCCCGCCGACTTGGCGAACAGGTCCAGCAGGTCGCGCCTGCCCTGCGTATCCAGTCCCGCCGCGTGTCGTCCCAGCGACGCCCCTTTCAGCAGTTCGGGCAGCATGGCCATCCAGCCCCCCTCCACCACATTCGGCGGGGCCTTCAGTATCCAGTCTCGCAGAATGCCCGCCACGACCTCCAGACGCCGTTCGTAGTCCGGCAACCGCGCCGCATCTCGCGCGGAAAACTTGGCCACCTCCCCCTGCGTTCGCCCCTCGCCGGCCAACAGATAGCGACCGTCTTCGAACGGCAGGAAGTTCGACACCCTGCGCTCGACCACCCGCAGGCCATGACGGGCCAGGTCCATATCGGCGATGATCTTCGGGTTCAGAAGACTGACCGTGTAGCTGGCGGTCGAGTTGCGAAACCCCGGATGGAATTCCTCCGTCACCGCCGCCCCGCCGACTACATGCCGCCGCTCCAGCACCGTCACCTTCAGCCCGGCCCTGGCCAGATAGAAGGCGCAGACCAGGCCGTTATGCCCCCCGCCCAGAATGACGACGTCGGTGGTGCTGGTATTCATGTCGGCTCCCGTTCCGGTCGATGGACGAGGGATACCAGAACGATGGAGATGATCATCAGCAGGAACCAGCTGCCCAGCTTCTCGATCCCCACCATCTCCCAGCCCGCCTCCTGCCCCGGATAAGCCCATGCCCGACCGAAGGTGGCCAGGTTCTCGGCGAACCAGATGAACAGGGCGACCAGGAAATAGCCCAACAGCAACGGCATCCCCCGCCGAGCCCGATCCGCCGTGAAATAGAACCAGCCCGGCCCGAACAGCAGGGCGGTGGCGATGAACAGGGCGATCCGCACGTCCGGCAGCCAGTGATGGGCGAAGAAGTTGATATAGATCGCCGCCGCCAGCAGCCAGGTCGTCCACATCGGCGGATAGCGCCGCACCCGGATGTGAAAGATGCGCTGGACCCGCGCGATGTAGCTGCCCACCGCCGCATACATGAAGCCCGAGAACAGCGGCACCATGCCGATGCGCAGGACGCTGTCCTCCGGATAGACCCAGGAGCCGTGCCAGGTCTTGAACAGCTCCATGATGGTGCCGGCGATGTGGAACAGGAAAATGACCCGCGCCTCCTCCCAGCTTTCCAGCCTGAAGATCAGCATGCCCGCCTGGATGGCCAGTGCCCCGACGACCAGAAAGTCGTACCGGCTGATCGCAGCTTCATCGGGCCACAGCAGGAAGGTGCCCACGATCATGACCAGCATCAGCCCGCCGAACAGGCAGGCCCAGGCCTGTTTGAAGCCGAACATCAGGAACTCGAAGCCGTAGCGCGACCAGGCGGCCCGGTCGGCCCGGGTCTTGATGCGCTCAAGCCATGAGCGGCCCCAGGCTTCGAGAGGGAGGCTGGCGCGTCGATCCTGCAACATATGTCCCGCTCACGTGCTGCGAATCCGTGCTGGGTGCCACACTGGCTTGCTGCGAGCGGACGCGAAACCCTTATTCCGCAGGCTGGATGACTTCGATCCTGCGCACCGAAACCGTTCGTCGCGAAAGCCGGGCCGACCGCTTCCGGGCGAAGATCATCAGGCCGGTGACGATGAAGCCGGACAGCACAAGGCCCGAGACGAAGATGATGATCCGTCCCGTCCAGCCGAAGGCGTGACCGGTGTGGAGCGGGAAGAGCCAGGCCTTGACCTCATCGCCTGCGGAGCCATCGCGCAGGTGGCGGTTCCACAGGACGCGGCCGTCGCGGGAGTCGACGACGACCCAGCGCCCGCCGACGTCATCCAGGTCGCGGGGGTCCTTCAGCCGAATCCAGTAGAAGCCCTTGTCCGGATGGGTCGAGACGGCGGCGACGCGGGCGTCGTCGGCCTGAGCCCGGGCGATGGCTATGGCCCGGTCGATGGAGACGGCGGGGCGATAGTCGGCCTGGGGCAGGCTGGGCAGGGCCTCGGTGGGAAAGGGTGTCAGGGGCGAAACCGCCTCGATCGCCGCGTCGGTCTCGGTGGGCCAGTTCAGGGCGACGCCGGTCACCGCCAGCATCAGGGTGATAGGAAACAGCCACAGGCCGGGGGCGCGGTGCAGGTCGAAGGTGATCTTGGCCGATCCGGCCTTCCAGCGGACGCGGAAACTCTCCATCCAGCGGCGCGCCGTCGGGAAGGAGAGAATGGCCGAGGCGATGTGATCGAACACCCAAAACAGGGCCAGCAGTCCCAGCAGCCAGGTCGCCACCGGCCCCAGGTTCAGGTCCATGTGCAGCTGGTACATGAACTGGCTGAAGCGCCGCGCATCCAGCCCCGGCTCGCCGAAGCGACGGTCGCCCAGAATCTCGGCGGTGTAGGGGTTCAGATAAATCTGGCGGTATTCATGGTCCTGGGTCGGGCGGCCAGGTGTCAGGATCGGCGCGTTGAAGACCAGAACGCTGTCGTCGGGTCCGGACGGCATCAGAAGATAGTCGACGAAGGTCCCCGGCTTGGCGGCGGTGACGGCGTCGATCAGGGTCTGGACCGGCAGGGGGTCGCCCGTAGCCTCGACCCGTCGCAGGTCCGGGTTCAGGGCGCGGTCCGCCTCATCCATGAAGACGATGAAGGAGCCGGTCAGGGCGAGCAGCAACAGCCAGACGGCCGCAATCAGGCCGAACCAGCGATGCCACAAGACGAGGACCGGCCGCAGCTTCATGGGCGGCTCAGAAATCCGCGGTCAGGCTGAACCGCACGGTGCGCGGCGCGCCGGGCTGGGCGGTGAAGTCGGTGGACTGGAAATAGCTCTCGGCGGCGGCGTTCGAGACCACCAGCCGCGCCGTGACCGGCGTCTCTCCGGCCGTGAAGACGTAGCGAGCGCCCAGGTCAAAGGTCGTGAAGTCCGGGATGAAGCGGGCGTTGGGCAGGTCATAGGCCTGGTTGCCGACGTAACGAACGCTGGCCTGGACGGCGAGGCCGGGCAGCATCGGCACATCGGCGTCGATCCCGGCGGTGAAGACATGGTCCGGCACGCTGATCGGCCGGTCGCCCAGCGCGGCGGGATCCAAAGCCTCCTCGATGGTGGCGTCCAGATAGGCATAGCTGGCGAGCACGCGGACGCCGTCGATGGGTTCGCCGAACAGGTCGAGTTCCAGGCCCCGATGCCGCTGTTCGCCGTACTCGCCGAAGACGAGAGTCGTCGGGTCCACATAGGCCGAGGGGCGAGTGATGTCGAAGATCGCGGCAGTGGCCCCGAACCGCCCGAAATCGACCTTGATCCCGGCCTCGACCTGTTCGGACACGCCCGGCGGCAGCTGCTCGCCTGCGTTGACGGCCCCCAGCGGCGCGGTCTGGCCGCGCTCGAAGGCGGTCAGGGCGTTGGCGTAGATCGAGATGTTGGGAGCGACCTTGTAGAGCACCGCCACCGACGGCGACCAGTCGTCGCCTTCATAGACCGCGTTCGGCCCGCCCGGCGTCGGTGCACCGTAGTTGAAGCTGGCGATCTCGATCGAGGTATAGCGGACGCCCAGCGTCAGGCGCAGTCGCTCGTCCAGCATCGCCAGTTCGTCGGCCAGGACGACCGAGTCGGTCGTCGTCTCCTGGAAGACATAGACGTTGTCGCCGCCAATGACGGTTGGACCCGTGGTCGTCTCGTAGCTGTCGGGGTCATAGATGTTGAAGATCGGCTGGACATAGGTCGGGTCCAGCGCGATGTCGGTGGCGTTGAAGCGTGAGAACTGGCGGCTGGCGGAGAGGGTCACCGCGTGGCCGACCGGGCCGGTGACCAGGCGGCCGCGCAGACCGGCGTCGACGTTCCAGAAGTCGTCCCAGTCGCTGACGCCCTGCTGCACGAAGACGAAGCTGTCC
>CALRXI020000053.1:0-12900 GCA_943372125.1 Brevundimonas vancanneytii | reverse complement strand
CGGATTGTCATCTGAAACGAATACGCATCCGGCGACGCGATGGGCCGCGCCCGCGCTCTGGGGTCGGCTGGCGGTCAAGGCCTTTGCGCGCAGCTGGGGCCGCGACGTCATGTTGTATACCGGCGGGGTGTCCTTCTTCGCCCTGCTGGCTGTGTTTCCGGCCATCGCCATACTGATCGGCTTCTACAAGGCGGTGCTGACCATCGGCCAGGTCAGTGAGCAGGCGGCCGCGCTTGCCGATGTCATGCCCTATGCCGCTCGCGCCATCTTCATGGCCGAGATCGACCGGCTGGCGAATGCTTCGGCGCGGACGGTGTCGGCCCAGTCGGCCTTCGCCCTGATCATCGGTGGCTATGCGGCGCATCGAGGATTCAAGGCCTTGCTGGCCGGACTTAATCTCATTCATGATGAGACGGAGCCGCACGGTTTCTTCAAGTTTAACCTGCTCGCTTTCTTTGTGGCCCTGTTCGCCTTCCTGCTGTTCACCGTCGTGTCCGGGGCGGTCGTGACGTCCCGCATCATCGAGCGGGCCAGTGCGGACGAGCCGGGGCGGCTGGTGTCGAACTGGAGCTGGGACGCCCTCTGGCCGGCTCTGGGTCTGGCGATCGGGCTGACGCTTCTCTACCGTTATGCCATGTCGCACCGGGCTCCGGTGGCCTGGATCCCGTCCCTGGTCGGCGGTGTCGTGGCCACGATCATGTCCACCATCTCGTCCTGGCTCTGCGCCATCTATGTGGAACAGATTGCACCGCTGGGGGCGACCTACGGTTCGGTCGGTGCCGTCGTGGTGCTGCTGATCTGGTTGTCGTGGAACGTCAACGCCATCTTCTATGGCGGGGCCTTCACGACCGAAATGGAACTGGCAGCCCGGTCAAAAGGCGCACCCGAGCTGGACCCCGCAGAACCCCTGCCGGAGACCGTGGTCAAGCTTTCGGATCGCCGGGCGCAACGACGGTGATCGACAGGACCCCGTCGGCTTCCTCGATTGTATCGACTCGACCGCCGATCTGACCCATCAGAAACGGAACATCGATCCGGGCCATGGGATCGGTGGCCAGCAAGGTGAACTGCGCACCGGGCAATGCCGTCTGCAGCGCCTTCTGCAACCTCAAACTGGGCACCGGGCAGCGATGGCCGCGGGCATCGACAACAGTCATGTGCCGATCCGGTCGAGCAGCATCTGCAGCGCCACCCGGACACTGGCCAGGCGCACGGCTTCACGCCCAAGGTCGCCGAAACGATGCTCCGCATGAATCACGCCAGCGGGCCCATCCGCGGCGAAATGGACCAGCCCAACCGGCTTGTCCGCCGAGCCGCCTCCAGGGCCCGCAATACCCGTGACCGAGACAGACACCATCGCGTCTGAATGCGCGATCGCACCAAGGGCCATGGCACGGGCCACGGCCTCGGACACCGCGCCCTGACTTGCGATGAGGTTCTCAGGCACACTCAGCATGCCGACCTTGGCCGCATTGCTGTAGGTCACGAACCCCCGGTCCACGACGGCGGACGACCCCGAAACGGCCGTCAGAGCGCCCGCCACCAGACCGCCCGTGCAGCTTTCGGCGGTCGTGATCACAAGACCCTTTGCGATGGCAAGCCGTACGACGTCACGGGCCAGGGTTTGGATGTCGTCGGGAAACATTGATCAGTCTGGTTCCGAATGCGGCGCGAGTCAGTCTAGCGTGACACAGCGCCGGTCCAGGCGAAATCTTATGGGGCGATAATGAGCGACGCTACCTTGACGCCTGATGCCGGGACACCGGCCGCCGCGCCTGCCGCGGACCGTCTGCCACCGCTGCTGTTCGCCCTGGCGATTTTTACCTCAGCGGCCCTGGTCTTCGTGGTCCAGCCCATGGTGACCAAACTGGTCCTGCCGATGCTGGGGGGCTCGGCATCCGTGTGGAACACAGCGATGGTGTTTTTCCAGACCGCTCTGCTGGCCGGCTACGCCTATGCGCATCTGTTGCAGCGGATCGGCTCGATCAAGGTTCAAGTCGGCCTGCACATGCTGCTGCTGGTGCTGGCGGCGCTGTTTCTGCCGCTCAGGATCAATGGCTGGTTGGGCGATCCCGATCCGGCGGCCCCTATCGGCTGGCTGCTCCTGACGCTGGCGGCGTCGGTGGGCGCGCCATTCGCGGTGCTGTCGGCCACCGCACCGCTTTTGCAGGCCTGGTATGCGCGGGTCCGGGCTGGGCATGCGGACGGCCAGAATCCCTATGTCCTCTACGCCGCATCGAACCTCGGCAGTTTTCTGGCTCTGTTGTCCTACCCGGTCCTCATCGAGCCGCTGGCCACGCTGTCGGGTCAACGGCTCGGCTGGAGCCTGGGGTACGGCCTGTTCGTCCTGATGATCGTCGCTTTGGCGGCCGTGGTCTGGAGCCGCCGACTGGATCGCTCGCATGAACCCGCACCCCTGGCCAGAAGCGCGCCGATCCCGTGGAGTGAAAAGATCAGGTTCGTGCTGCTGGCCGCGGCCCCGTCCAGCCTGATGCTGGGGGTGACAGCGCATCTGTCGACGGATGTGGCATCGGCTCCCTTCCTGTGGGTCATCCCGCTGGCGCTTTATCTGCTGACGTTCGTCATCGCCTTCCAGTCGAAGCCCGTGATCCCCCTGCCGGTGACGATGGTCGTGTCCGCCGCCGTTGCGGCGCTCAGCGTGGTACTGGTGGCCTTCCGCTCGATCGAGTGGCCCATGGCGTTCACCGTCAATATCCTGGCCTTCTTCTTCCTGACCCTGATGTGTCACCAGCTCTTGGCCGCCCGACGGCCCGCGCCGGACAGGCTGACCGAATTCTATCTTCTGATGTCGCTGGGTGGCGTAGTCGGCGGGGCTTTCACCGCCCTGATCGCGCCCCTGCTATTCAACATGGTGTGGGAATATCCGCTGGTCCTGTTGCTGGTCGGACTGTTCCGGCCGTGGGGCAAGGGAGAGCTGTCGTCGCGTCAGTGGGGCGCGGTGATCCTCGCGGTCGTGGCGGCTGCCGTGCCTGTACTGATCTCGATCGCCTTGAATGCCGACGACTATGCCCGGACCATCTTCTACGCCAAGTCGCCGCTGATGATGCCGCAACTGACCATCCTGGTGCTTCTCCCGGCCGTCCTGTGTGCCTTTGTGCTCAGGGACCGGGCGTTGGTGTTCACGGGCATTCTGCTGGCGATGACCCTGTCGGCCCAATGGGTCGGGCGGGGCCACGACACCAGCTTTTCGGACCGCAGCTTCTTCGGCGTCGTGCGGATCGCCAATGTGCCGGACGACCGGCTGGGTGGCGATGTCCATGTGCTGACCCACGGAACCACTTATCACGGTGCACAGGCCCGGAACCCGCTCTTCGCCTGCGAACCGCGCATGTACTACGCTCGTGTCACACCGATCGGTCAGTCGGCTCTGATGGTCAGAAGTCGTGGGCCGGCCAATATCGGTGTCGTCGGCCTGGGTACGGGGGCCATGGCGGCCTACAAACGCGCGGAAGATCGCATGACCTTCTTCGAGATCGATCCGATGGTCGATCGCCTGGCGCGGGACCCGAACTGGTTCACCTATATCTCGAACTGCGCCCAGGGGCCGATACGCACGGTTCTGGGTGATGCGCGCCTGACACTGGCGAAGGAGCCCGCCGGCAGCTACGACCTGCTGGTCATCGACGCCTTTTCCTCGGACGCGGTGCCGACGCATCTGCTGACCGTCGAGGCGATCGAAGGCTATATGAAGCAGCTCAAGCCGACCGGCGTGGTCATTCTCCACCTGTCCAACCGCAATCTGGACATCACCTTGCCGGCCGTCGCGGCCGCGCAGGCTTTGGGCGTGCCGCGCCTGCATCAGATGACGCTTCAGGGGCCTGACACGCCCGATCTTGCAGAGGCCTCGACGGAAGCGCTGATCCTGTCGCCGACGGAGCAGGGCCTGGCCGACTTCCGCGTCGATCCGCGCTGGATCGATCCAGCAGATACCGACGTCGCGGCCTGGACGGACGACTACGTCAATCTGTTCGGGGCGATGCAGCGGCGGTATTTCCCGCCGGAGCCGGCCACCTAGGCGAGGGCAGGCATTTCGATCGTGGCCAGGGCTTGGGCGGCCAGACCTTCGCCGCGGCCGGTAAAGCCCATGGCCTCGGTCGTGGTCGCCTTGACGCTGACGGCATCCAGCGGAAGCGACAGCAGCTCGGCCAGACGCTCACGCATGGCCTGGCGATGCGGCTTCACCTTGGGCCGCTCGCAGATCAGGGTGACATCGACATTGACCAGGCGCCCGCCCCGCGCGGTCAGGCGCTCGACCGCATGGATCAGGAACAGGTCGGACGACGCGCCCTTCCACTGTGGGTCCGTCGGCGGGAAGTGATCACCGATGTCGCCGTCGCCCATGGCACCCAGAATGGCGTCGGTCAGGGCGTGCAGCCCGGCATCGGCATCCGAATGCCCGATCAGGGTCTGGTCGTGCGCGATCTCGACGCCGCACAGCCAGACGCTGTCACCCGGCCCCCACCGATGGGCGTCGAAACCCTGACCGACACGGATCTGACGGGGGATGTAGGCCTCGGCCATGGCAAAATCCTCTGGATAGGTGAGCTTCATCAGGCGGGTATCGCCCGCGACGATCCGGACCCGACCACCCTTGCGCTGTACGACTGTGGCTTCGTCGGTCGCGACCTCTTCGGCGGGCCAGGCAGCATAGGCGGCGGTAAGCATGTCGTAGCGAAAGGCCTGCGGGGTCTGGGCACGCCACAGATCGTCCCGTGCGACCTCGCCGGCGACCAGATCTTCGACCCCGCGACGCAGGCTGTCGGCGACGGGGAGGGCGGGCAGGGCCCCATCGGCATTTTCGAGGGCCGCCAGCACCCGCTCGATGACCTCGCGATCCAGCAGGGGGCGGGCGGCATCATGGATCAGCACGGGGCGTTCGACCGGCCCGCCCAGTGCCGTCAGCCCGTTCTGCACGGACTCAGCCCGCGTCGCCCCGCCGGTTGCGAGACGCCAGCCGATCAGGTCCGACAGGGCCGCAAGCGCTTCGGCCTCTGCACCGGGCGCGACGACCACGACGACATCTTCCGCCCCGGCCTCGAGCAGGGCTGTGACCGACCAGCGGATGACCGGCTGACCCCCCAGGTCGCGCCACTGCTTGGCCCCGCCGGCGCGGCTGCCGGAACCGGCGGCCACGACGATGGCGGCAAAGGCGGGGAGGGGCGATGTCATCCCGGCCTTCTAATCGCCGCGCTCGTGCTTGACGAGGGGGGCTTACCGCGCAGTAAGGGGCCTCATGGCCACAGGCATACAGATCGGTGACGTGTGGGTGCCCGGACGGGTGCTGACCGCGCCCATGACCGGGATCACGGACCTGCCGTTCCGCGTCCTGGCCTCACGGCTGGGGGCCGCCTATGTGGCGACCGAAATGGTGGCGGCGGCGGAACTGGCGCGGGCGCGGCCCGATGTGGTGCGGCGGGCGGCGGTCGGGGACGGCCTGCCGCTCACGGTCATCCAACTGGTCGGGCGCGATCCGGTGGCGATGGCCCAGGGCGCGCGTATGGCCGAACAGGCCGGGGCAGACATCATCGACCTGAACTTCGGCTGTCCGGCCAAGGAGGTCACCGGCTCCGCCTGTGGCTCAGCCCTTATGCGGACGCCCGATCTGGCGGCGCAGCTGATGCAGGCGGCGGTGCAGGCGACCTCCCGACCCGTCACCGTCAAGATGCGCCTGGGCTGGGACGACGCCAGCCGGAATGCACCCGACATCGCGCGCCGGGCCGAAGACCTCGGCGTCAAGGCCATCACCGTCCACGGGCGCACCCGCCAGCAATTCTACACCGGTCGAGCGGACTGGCAGGCCGTGGGCGAGGTCAAGGCGGCGGTGGGCCTGCCGGTCATCGTCAACGGCGACATCCTGACGGCGGACGACGCGCGGGAGGCTCTCGCTCAGTCCGGTGCCGACGCCCTGATGTTGGGCCGAGGTGTCTACGGTCGGCCTTGGCTGGCCGCGCATCTGGAGCGGGCGCTGGCCGATGGCACCGTTCTGACCGAACCGGATCGCGCCGAACGGACCGCCATCGTCATCGAGCATCTGCGAGCGTCGGTGGCCTTCTACGGCATGCCGCTGGGTCTGAAGATGTTCCGCAAACATCTGGGCTGGTATGTCGAACAGGCACCCTGGCCTGCCGACTCTCTGGAGCGCCGCGCGGCCAAGGCCCGAATGTGCCGTCTGGAGAGTCCAGCCGAGGTGGAACAAGCAATCACGCAGCTATGGTCACCGGTGACGCTTTCCAGCCACTCAGCTGTTGATCTAGCGCCACAGTTGGTAGACGCTGGAGGCCTATGACGGATACGCCCACCGCGACCCATGCCGATCAAACGTCCTCGCCAAGCGGTGCCGGGCGCTGGTTTTCCGGCTGGTCCGAAGAGCGACGTCGCAATCTGTTTCTGATCACCTTCGGTTTGTCGTTCCTGATCACGGCGGCTGCCATCTGGTTGGTGGCCGAGGCTCCGGGCACCAGTGGTGATGGCGCTCGCGATCTGGCGAGCCGGGCGGTGCTGTGGATCCTGTCGGTCAATCTGGTCCTGATCCTGGCGCTCGCGGCGGTCGTGGGCCGACGCGCGATCGGCCTTTTCCGCCGACGCAGCGATGCCGGTGCCCGCCTGCACCTCCGCTTCGTGGCGTTATTCTCTCTGGTCGCCCTTGTGCCGTCGATCCTGATCGCTCTGGTGTTCGGCCTGCTGGTCAATCGCGGCGTGGACCAGTGGTTCAGCCAGAATGTTCAGTCTGCGGTTCAGAATGGAGCGGTCATCGGACGCGCCTACACCGACGACGTGGCCAATGAGATGGACGGCGACATCCTGGTGGTTGCTGAGCAGCTGAACAGCGTGCGCCCCCTGTTCGATAACCGGGTTCAGTTTTCCAATGCCTTGACCCAGGTCGGTCAGCTGTTCGGCTATCCCGCGGTCTACATCCTCGGCGCGGACGGCCAGGTGCTGGCCAGTGGCGAGACGCCAGGAGCCCCGCCCTATGTGGCCCCCTCCATGGAGGCGCTGGAAGAAGCATCGCTGCAGGGGGCGGCCCCGGCGCAAGAGGTAACCGAAGGACCTGACGCGGTTCGCTCCGTCATGACCTTGCCGGCCTACGGTGACGCCTTCCTCTATATGGTGCGGCCCCTGAAACCCGGGCTTCTGGCCCAGATGCGCAATAGCGAAGAATCGATACTGGCCTATCGCGAAGCCCAGGCCAGCCGCGAGCGTATCCAGGCGTCGTTCGCGCTCAGCTATATCGAAACCGCCCTTCTGGTTCTGGTCGGCGCGGTCTGGCTGGGCATGTCGGCGGCCAGTTCCATATCCGGCCCGATCGGACGATTGGTCGAGGCGGCGGACAAGGTGGCAGGCGGCGACCTGACGGCGCGTGTGGACGGCAACGACGGACCCGGCGAAATCCGCACCCTGTCGGCCTCCTTCAATCGCATGACCGACGACCTGGCCGCACAGCAATCAGCCCTGCGCGCCGCCAGCGAGGAAGCCACGGGCCGCAGCCGGTTCATCGAGACCGTGCTTTCCGGCGTGTCGGCGGGCGTGATCGGCCTGGACCGCCTGCGCCGGGTCTCGGCCATCAACGACAGCGCCATCGAACTGCTGGCCATCCGGGAGGCCGAGATCATCGGACGCCCGCTGGGAGAGGTCTCGCCCGAGCTCAGCGAACTGGCCGCCCGGGCCGAGGCCCATATCGAGGAAGAGATCGATGTGACGCTGGAAGGCGAGACCCGGCGCCTGCGCGTCCGTATCGAGGGCGGGCTGGGTGGCGAAATGGTGCTGACCTTTGATGACATCACGCGCCTGGTCACGGCCCAGCGCAACGCCGCCTGGCGCGACGTGGCTCGCCGCATCGCGCATGAGATCAAGAACCCCCTGACGCCGATCCAGCTGTCGGCCGAGCGGCTGCGTCGACGCTATCGCAAACAGGTCGAGGACGACGTCGAGGTCTTCGATCGCTGCACCGAGACCATCATCCGTCAGGTCGGCGACATCGGCCGGATGGTGGACGAATTCTCCGCCTTCGCCCGCATGCCCGCGCCTCGCTTCACCTCGGCTGATCCGGCGGAGCTGTTGCGCGAGGCGGTCTTCGCGCAGCGCGTGGCCGTGGCCGACATCGACATCCAGATGGCCGAGCCCCTGCCCAAGGTCACGATCCATGCCGATCGCCCAATGATCGGTCAGGCCCTGGCCAATATCCTGAAGAATGCGGGGGAGGCCGTGGCCCTGCGCCGCGAGACGGACCCCAAAGCGGGTGACAGCGACAGCCTCGGCATCCTCGCTCGCCTGCTGGTCGAGGACGACATGGCCACCTTCGTCATCGAGGACGACGGCCCCGGCCTGCCCGCCAAGGATCGCGACCGCCTGACCGAACCCTATGTGACGACGCGCGAGAAGGGCACCGGCCTGGGCCTCGCCATCGTCAAACGCATCTGCGAGGAGCATGGCGGCGAGCTCAAACTGGCCGACGCCGAGACGCTGGCCGGTGCCAAGGTCTGCCTGATCTTTCCTCTGAAATCCCAACAGCCATCGACCGCTTCGGCCAAGGGGAAGGACGCTCCGGCATCCCGATCCGCGACCGTTCCGGCCAACGAGTAGCGAGGCGATATGCGATCCACGGGAGCCGATATTCTGGTCGTCGACGACGAGGCCGACATCCGCGAACTGGTGTCCGGCCTGCTGGAGGACGAAGGTCACGCCGTGCGCGTGGCCTCCAACTCCGAAGAGGCGCTGGCCGCCATCCGGGCGCGCAAACCTTCGCTGGCCCTGCTCGACATCTGGATGAAGGGCGGCGGTCTGGACGGACTGGAACTGCTGGACGTCATCAAGGAACTGGATCCCGACCTGCCCGTGGTCATGATCTCGGGCCACGGCAATATCGAGACCGCTGTCACCGCCCTGCAACGCGGGGCCTATGACTTCATCGAAAAGCCGTTCAAGTCCGACCGTCTGGTCGTCGTCGTGCAGCGCGCGCTGGAAACCAGCTCCCTGCGGCGCGAGAACCGCCGTCTGAAGGCCCAGGTCAATGAGCCTGACGGCTTCATCGGTCGCTCCGCGGCGGCCCAGGCCCTGCGCACCACCATCGCCAAGGTCGCCCCGGCCAACAGCCGCGTCCTGATCAGCGGTCCTCCTGGCTCCGGCAAGGAACTGGTCGCCCGCCAGATCCACGAGGCCAGCGCCCGCTCGCGCGGCGAGTTCGTCGCCATCGCCGCTGCCGGCATGACCCCCGAACGGCTGGACGTCGAACTGTTCGGCGAGGAGGGCCACGACGGTCGCCCCCGCAAGATCGGCGTTTTCGAGCGCGCCCACAACGGCACCCTCTATCTGGACGACGTCGCCGACATGCCGCGCGAAAGCCAGAGCCGCGTCCTGCGCGTCCTGGTCGAACAGCGCTTCCGTCGCGTCGGCGGCGAGCAGGACGTTCAGGTCGATATTCGCGTGATCACCTCGACCTCGCGCGACCTGAAGATCGAAATCGCCGAGGGCCGGTTCCGAGAGGACCTGTTCCACCGCCTGAACGTGGTGCCCATCCGCGTGCCCGCCCTGTCCGAGCGGCGCGAGGATATCGGCGAGCTGATCGACTATTTCATCGACACCCTGTCGGCCTCGCAGGGTTTGCCCAAGCGGCGGCTGGGCGACGACGCTATCGCCGTACTGCAGGTCCATCCCTGGCCCGGCAATGTCCGCCAACTCCGCAACAACGTCGAGCGGCTGCTGATCCTGGCGACGGGCGATCCGTCCCAGCCGATCAGTGCCGACATGCTGCCGTCCGAGGCGACCAACGCCAACTCCACCGGCACCCTGGGGGCCGAGCGGATCATCGCCCTGCCGCTGCGGGAGGCGCGCGAGGTGTTCGAGCGCGAATATCTGGCGGCCCAGATCATGCGCTTCGGCGGCAATATCAGCCGCACCGCCGCCTTCATCGGCATGGAGCGCTCGGCCCTGCACAGGAAGCTGAAGTCCCTGGGCGTTTCGCCTTCGCGCGGCGGCGACGACGAGGACGAGCCGGTGGCCGAAGCATGAGCCGCGTCGCCTATGTCAACGGCCAGTACCACCCGCACGGCCAGGCCATGGTCCATGTCGAGGATCGCGGCTTCCAGTTCGCCGACGGCGTCTATGAGGTCTGGTCCATATTCGACGGGCGGATGGCCGATTTCGACGGTCACATGACCCGCCTGCACCGCAGCCTGAACGAACTGCGCATCGACATCCCCATGAGCCGCGAGGCCCTGACGCGGGTGCTGCACGAGACGATCCGGCGCAACCGCGTCACAAATGGCATCGTCTATCTGCAGGTCACCCGCGGCACGGCCCGGCGCGATCACCCGTTCCCGGCCGAGGGCACCCCGCCCAGCGTCATCGTCACCTCCCGCTCCATCAGCGCCAGCAAGGCGGAGGCGCAGGCCAGGAAGGGCGTCGCCGTCCTGACCCAGCCCGACATCCGCTGGGGCCGCTGCGATATCAAGACGGTGGGCCTGCTGGCCAACGTCCTGGCCAAGCAGGCGGCGCGCGAGGCCGGGGCCTATGAGGCCTGGATGGTCGACGAGATGGGCCTGGTCACCGAGGGCTCCTCGACCAATGCCTGGATCGTCGACGAGCACGGTCGCTTACGCACCCGCGACACCCAGGCCAACATCCTGAAGGGCATCACCCGCACCGCCCTGATGACCCTGATCGAGCAGGAAAAGCTGGAGCTGGACGAACGCCCCTTCAGCGTGGACGAGGCCAAGCGCGCAAAAGAAGCCTTCTTCACCGCCGCCGGGGCCTTCGTCATGCCGGCGGTGTCTATCGACGGCACCACCATCGGCGACGGCAAGCCCGGCCCTATCGCGACCCGCCTTCGCACCCTGTATCTTGAACAGGCCCGCCGCGACGCCATTTAGGGTCGCGCCGCTGTTGCGATGCCGCCCTGGCGGTGCGTAATGTGGCGGGCCGGGCATTCGATCCGGTCCTGCGTGGTCACCCGCGCGGCGGAACAAGCAAGAACAGGGGCAAACCTGCCATGTCGCAAGACAAATCCAAGAACCTTCAGGACACCTTCCTCAACTCGGTCCGCAAGACCAAGACGCCGCTGACCATCTTCCTGGTCAACGGGGTCAAGCTGCAGGGCATCGTCACCTGGTTCGACAACTTCTGTGTGCTGCTGCGCCGCGATGGCCAGTCGCAACTGGTCTACAAGCACGCCATCTCCACCATCATGCCGTCAGCACCCGTGCAGCTGTACGAGCCTGACGCCGACGAAGACTGATTGACCCAAAAACTCATCGACCACGCCGTCCCGCTGATCCGGGCGATCGTCATCCACCCCGATGGACGCAGCGAAAGCAGTCGCGCGGCGGAGGAACGGCTTGAAGAGGCGGTGGGCCTGGCCCGCGCGCTGGACCTCGACGTGCGCGCCGAAGAGATCGTGCGCCTGCGCAAGGTCACGCCCGCCACCCTGTTCGGCACAGGCAAGGTCGAGGAGCTGGCCGCCCTGGTCACCGCCGCAGAGGCCGAGGCCGTGGTCATCGACGACGACCTGACCCCGGTCCAGCAGCGCAATCTGGAAAAGGCCTGGGACTGCAAGGTCATCGACCGCACCGGCCTGATCCTGGAGATCTTCGGTCGCCGCGCCCGCACCAAGGAAGGCCGGCTCCAGGTCGAGCTGGCCCGGCTGGACTATGAGAAATCCCGCCTGGTCCGCACCTGGACCCACCTGGAGCGGCAACGCGGCGGCACCGGCTCGACCGGCGGCCCCGGCGAGACCCAGATCGAGCTCGACCGCCGCCTGATCGCCGACCGCATCGTCAAGCTAAAGGTCGAGCTGGACGAGGTCCGCCGCACCCGCGGCCTGCACCGCAAACAACGCCAGAAGGTCCCGTTCCCGACCATCGCCCTGGTCGGCTACACCAATGCCGGCAAGTCGACCCTGTTCAACCGTCTCACCGGTTCCGAGGTCATGGCCAAGGACCTGCTGTTCGCCACCCTGGACACGACCCAGCGCACCATTCGCCTGCCGCAGGGGCGACCGGCCATCATCGCCGACACCGTCGGCTTCATCTCCGACCTGCCGCACGAACTGGTCGAAAGCTTCCGCGCGACGCTGGAAGAGGTGGGCGAGGCCGACCTGATCCTGCACGTCCGCGACATCGCATCCACCGACACGGCGGCCCAGGCCCGGGACGTCGAGGCGGTCCTGAAGCAGATCGAACAGCCTGCCGCCCCCGACGGCGCGGTCAAGCCGCGCCGCATCCTGGAGGTCTGGAACAAGACCGACCTGCTGGACCCCGAGGCACGCGAAGCCATCGAGAGTCAGGCCGCCCGCTCCGGCAACACCGCCGTCGCCGTCTCCGCTTGGACAGGGCAGGGGATCGAACGCTTACGCCACGCCATCACCGAACTGATCGACGACGACCCGGAAATGGACCTGGTCCTGCAACCCTCCCAGGGCGAGGCCCTGGCGTGGCTCTACGAACACGGCCGCGTCACGGCGCGCGACACGGATGCAGAAGGGCGGACCCATCTGACGGTGCGGCTCGATCCGCAGGCGATGGGGCGGTTCGAGCGGCAGTTTCAGACCGCCCGCTCACTTGATTAGCACATCCGTTCTCGCGATGGTTTGCCATGACCGATACGCGAAGCTTGCTGCCTGAACTTGAGGCCTGGAACCACGGTCGCGGAATATCTCCGATCGATTGGCTCTACTGCGGAAGTCGGTCCGATCACGCGATCGCCTTCTGCGATCTGTTCTGGCCGACCTTTGTTGTCGTGGACGACTGCGTTCTGAGATCGGATTATTCCGAAGAAGCTCTCCGCGAATGGAAACGCGTGAAAGCATCGCGGCAGACCACCGAAGGCGGCCTCAACGTTCTGTCGCTCGTCGATCTCTTTGTTCCAAACGGCGAGGTCTGGTCTGAG
>CALRXI020000052.1:0-12995 GCA_943372125.1 Brevundimonas vancanneytii | reverse complement strand
CCTCGAAGAAGATCAGGGCCTGATCGACCTGGCCCCGATCGTTCATGACCGACCCAAGGGTGTTCCACAGGACGGCATTGCCCGGCTCGATCTCCAGTAACGGCGTCAGCAGGTCGATGGCGTCGGGGTAGCGGTTCTGGTCGCGCAGGACGCAGGCCAGGTTGTTGGTGGCCTCGGCGTGGCCAGGATGGGCGGCCAGATAGCGAAGCAAAAGTTTCTCGGCGATGGGCAGATAGCCCAGCTGATGCGCCAGCCGACCCAGGTCGTGGGCGATGTCCGTGTCTTCGGGCAGGCGTTGCAGGGCGGCCTGATAGGCGTCGAGGGCCGCGATCACCTGGCCCGACTTCTCGTGGCAGATGGCCAGGACGTGCCAGGCCAGGCCGCTGTCGGGATCGGCCTTGATGGCGGCCTGGGCCTGGGTGGCGCCCAGGGCGTAGTTGCCGTTGCGAATGGCGGCGAGGGCGGCGCGCAGCTTGTCGACGACCGCCTTCTGGGTCCTGGCGGAGGTGGGTCTGGTGCCGACGAGGGCGTGCGACAGGCGGCGGATCGCGGCGGGCGAGGCGGCGTTGCCGACCGTCGACTGGACAGCCAGTCGCGGCGCGTGGGCATCCTCCTGAGGGGCGGTGTCCAGAGGGGAGGGAGCAGTCATGCGCGATCTCGAAGCGGGCGTATCGTCATCCTGCCGTCCAGCTTACAAGAGATGGTTAACCACGACTGTTTAGCCTGTGTTTGCTCGCCTGATTCCATTCTGGGTTATCGGGCCAGACGGAGTTCGCCATCCCATGCCGCTGAAGCTGTCGCTCAAGCCCGGCGAGAAATTCGTGCTGAACGGGGCCGTGGTCCAGAACGGGGATCGCCGGGGCGTTCTGATCCTGCAGAACAAGGCCAGCGTCCTGCGTGAAAAGGACATCATGCAGGTCGAAGAGGTCAATACACCGGCCCGCCGCGTCTATTTCCCGGTCATGATGATGTATCTGGACGAGACCTCGGCCCCCAAGGTCTATGACGAGTTCGTCCTGCGCCTGACGGAGTTCATGGGGGCCATCCGCAATCCGGAAATCCAGGCCGAATGCGTTGCCGCCTCGCGCCATGTGATGGCCAAGGAATACTACAAGGCCCTGATGTCGGCCCGCAAACTGGTGGACTACGAAGAAAGGCTGGCCGATGTCGCTTCAGGCGTACAAGACCGCATCGACGCGGGCTGAAAACCCGCGCGAAATGGAATATCGGCTGTTCGGCCAGGTCACGCGCGCGCTGATGCATGCCGCAACCGTCGACAAGTCTGATATCGCCACACGCATCGATGCCCTGGACTGGAACCGGCGGCTGTGGTCGGCGCTGGCCACTGACTGCTCCGATCCCGGCAATCAGATGGACAAGGCCCTGCGGGCGCAGATCATCTCGATCAGCCTGTTCGTGAACCGGCACTCGTCGGTGGTGATGCGCGGTGACGACGACTTCGAAGCCCTGGTCGATATCAACAAGATGATCATGCAGGGACTGGCCGGGCCTTCGACGCCGGGGACCGCGCAGGCGGCGTAGAGCCTCTCGTCAGAACAGGCTGGTGGCCCAGGTCCAGGTGGCAAGGACGACGCGGCTAATCAGTTCCCAGGCCAGCCAGACGAAGACGCCGAAACCCGCCGTGCCGATCCAGCCGGCGATAATGATGGCCCCGTCGCGTTGCATCAGGCCAAAGCCGAAGGCGGCGACGATCAAGGACGGGAACAGGTTGCCCCCCGTGATCGGCAGCATCAGGATCAGGCATAGGACGATGCAGGCCAGGCCGATCAACATCTCCGATGCATCGCTGCTCATGATCGACAGGCGGGGGCGCGACAGGCGTTCGACCTTGCGCAGCGGTTTCATGATCTTGCCGATGGCGTTGCGATAGGTCGCGCGGTCGATGCTGCGCTTTAGGATCCAGCTGGGCATCCACAGCTGATCGCGGCGAAATACCAGCTGGATGGCGATCAGCAGGATGGGGGCACCCAGAACCGTCGTGGTGCCGGGCACCGCGCCGATCACGACGCTGACCAGGCCGAAGAACAGCAGCATGGCCCCGAAGCCGCGCTCGCCAAAGCCATTGATCAGTTCGCTGAGATACAGCTTCGGCTCATCGCGCGCGCCGATATCCTCGATCACCTGGGAGAAGGTGCGGGTGTCGGTTTCGGGATCGAGGGGAACTACTGCCAAGGCGCGTCCGGGAAACGAAGGTATCACGATCTAGGCATCACTTTGCCGTCACGCCACTTAACAAACGTCCATGACGATTCGAGGTTCGGCGGATCAGTCGTCGACATGGTCCGGCTTGCCCGTGCGCTCTGTGTGGGCGAGCTCTTCGAGCTGCTTTTCCGACATGGACGCTTGCATGGATCCGGACGCACCCTTCAGTTCGGATTTGGGCGTCTCGCCGCGCCCAGTGCTGAGAGCGGCACCGGCGTTTTTTTTTTGCAGGGCGGCGGATTCGGCGGGCATGGCTAAGGCTAATTTCTCAGGAAACTGGCGGTAGAGCCGCAGTACTTTTCGTTGCAGCAAGAAACGTCAGCCGAAATGGCGGTTAGCCATAGCGGTCAACACACCCTTCACGAGCGACTGCGCACACCTTGCGGATGACCAGGATCGATCTCCTCATTCTTGCGGGCGCCGGTGCGATGGCCTTGACCGCAGGCGGTTTGTGGCTGTCACAAAGCGATTTATTCAAACGACCTGAAGGCTATGTCCTGCGCCCGATGAGCCCTTCGGCGGACATGCCGGTCTTCGAACGCGATCCTGAAAAGGCCCAGGCCAGTCGCGAGGCACGGTTCACGAAGACAGACTCCGGGGAGGGGGCCGCGGACCGGATCGCCGTGCGCCGCGTTTTTCTGGACAAGGCGAAACGTCTGCGTGCGTCGCCCTGTAACGCGACGGCCAAAGGTGAGTATCTCCGCGCCATGAGCGCGTATGTCGGACTGAAGCTGACCGACATTCGACGCTCGGGTGGAGACCGTCGCTGGGAGACCCCGGAGGACTATCAGGTCATCGAATACCTGGACCGGATGATGCAGGACAACTTCATCACCCAAGCCGAGTATCGGCAGGCCATGAAGAACTCAACTCCCGCTCTTGCAGTGACGATGAAAGCGGCTGAACGACAAGGGCAGGTGATGGAAATGCCGAGCTATGGCCCGAGCGCCTGCGATGCACACAATCAGGGCGAACGCGCCGCACCGATGTCGTGGGAGCCGCAGCCCCGATCTGCCAATCGACGCGAAAGCCGCTAGCCTCAGCCTCCCAGCAACTCCCGCCCGATCAGGAAGCGGCGGATTTCGTTGGTGCCGGCGCCGATGTCGTAGAGTTTTGCGTCGCGGACCAGGCGTTCGACCGGCCATTCCTTGGTGTAGCCGGCGCCGCCCAGGGCCTGGACGGCTTCCAGGCTGACCTTCACGGCGTTTTCGCTGGCCAGGAGGATGGCGCCGGCGGCGTCATAGCGGGTGGTCTTGCCCTGGTCGCAGGCGCGGGCGACGGCATAGACATAGGCGCGGGCGCTGTTCAGGGCGACGTACATGTCGGCGACCTTGGCCTGCATCAGCTGGAACGAGCCGATCGCCTTGCCGAACTGCTTGCGGTCGCGGACGTAGGGCAGGACGACGTCCAGAGCGGCCTGCATGATGCCCAGAGGACCGGCCGCCAGGACGGCGCGCTCATAGTCCAGGCCGCTCATCAGAACGGCCGCGCCGCGCCCTTCGCCGCCCATGATGTTCTCGGCCGGAACCTCGCAGTCCGCGAAGACCAGTTCGGCGGTGTCGGAGCCGCGCATGCCCATCTTGTCGAGTTTCTTCGAAACGCTGAAGCCCTTCATGCCCTTTTCGATCAGGAAGGCTGTGACGCCGCCGTTGCCCTCGCCGGTGCGGGCATAGACCACCAGGGTCTCGGCGTGGGGGGCGTTGGTGATCCAGAACTTGGTGCCGTTCAGGATGTAGCGGTCGCCCTCCTTGCGGGCCTGGGTGCGCATGGACATGACGTCGGAGCCGGAGCCGGCCTCGGACATCGCAAGGGAGCCGACGTGCTCGCCGGAGATCAGGCCTGGCAGATATTTGCGCTTCTGCTCCTCGGTGCCCCAGCGGCGGATCTGGTTGACGCACAGGTTGGAGTGGGCCCCGTAGGCCAGGCCGATGGAGGCCGAGGCGCGGGACACTTCTTCCATGGCCACGACGTGTTCGAGGTAGCCGAGGCCGAGGCCGCCGTACTCTTCCTCCACCGTGATGCCGTGCAGGCCCAGTTCGCCCATTTCGGGCCAGAGTTCGCGTTTGAAGGCGTTGGTTTCGTCGATCTCGGCGGCCAGGGGGGCCAGACGGTCGGAGGCCCAGCGGGCGGTGGTGTCGCGGATGGCGTCAGCCGTCTCGCCGAGACCGAATTCCATGGATTGGGGGGCGAAGGGAATGCTCATGACGCGGGGTTAGCATCCCCGGTCGTCGCCGCAAAGATCAGTCCGGCTTGCTCCAGCGGACGTAGAGGTTCCAGGCGGCGGCGGCGACGCAGACGGCACCGATCAGGCCCAGAACCCCGGCGATGACCAGGGTTTCGTTCGAGGGCGAGGGGCGGTTGGCGGCCAGGCGGAAGGCTGCAGCGGCGGCCCCGCAGGCGGTGAAGCCGATGGCCCCCATGATCAGGAAGGCTCCGGTATAGCCCCAGTCGAAGCCCTTGGCCTTCGCAGGCGTGGCCTCGTGTCGCATGACCGGCGCGGCCGGGGTCTCGTCGCCGGCCACAGGAGGGGTCTGAACGGTCGCAGCCTCGCCGGCGGCGGCAGATGAAGAGGCGGCATCCCACTGTGCCGCAGGGTCGGCGGCGACGTCGTCGGTGACTGGCGTGGGGTCCGATGTCACCGGGGTGGAGGTGACGGGCGCGCTTTCGCCCAGCAGGCTGGCCACGGCGGCGGCACGGGCCTGAGCGGCCGGATTGGCAACCGGCTCGGTGGTTGGCTGGGCGGTGACGGGATGGGGAGCGGGCTCTTGCGACAGGTCACCTGCGACCGGCAGCGGCGCGATCATCAGATCGGCGACGGTGACGGAGGCCTCGGGCGAGGCGTTGAACAGGGCGCGTTCGGCCGAGCGGCGACGCGGGGCGGCGTCGGGAGACTCTGGCTCCGGCCAGCCGATCAGGGCGTCGGCGGCTTCCTTTGCCTGACCGGCGTTGAAGCGGCGCAGGACGTCGGAGGCGAGGAAGGCCTTCAGTCCGACGGAGATGGCGAAACTGGCCAGGGCGTCGAACTGATGCTGGTTGATGGGGCCGTCGATGCGGTCGTTCAGAGCCGTGGCGATCGGCAGCAGGTCGTATTGCAGGAGAAGTTCGGCGTCCGCTTCATCAACCGTGGCCCCTTCGCGGGCCGAGGCGGTGTGACCATAGCCGATGACCCAGCGCCCGTCCTGCGTCTGGACCGCGCGCGGGCGGAAGCCCTCGAAGCTCTTGATGAGCATCAGGCCCGGACGGGAGATTTTCAGACGTGGCTTGGCGGCGTCGGACACGGATTGACCCAGAACGATACAGGCTTACTCGCCCTTTCGGGGAAGCAGCAAGCCCTGCGCCGTTACAGCAGCACCATTGTGGCCAGGCCGAGGAAGATCAAAAAGCCGAAGAAGTCGGTCGTCGCGGTCACGAAGACGGCGGAGGAAACGGCGGGGTCGAACTTCAGCTTGGACAGGGTCAGGGGCGTCAGGACGCCGATGCTGGCAGCAACCAGCAGATTCAGCACCATGGCGGCGGCGATGACGACGCCGATCAGCCAGCTTTCGTCGCGGAACCAGAAGGCGGTGGCCAGACCGATCAGCGGAGCCAGCAGCAGGCCGTTCGACAGGCCCACCACCAGCTCGCGCCAGAAGGTGCGGGGGGCGTTGGAGCTGTTCAGCTCGCGCGTGGCCAGGGCGCGGACGGTCACGGTCAGGGCCTGGGTGCCCGCATTGCCGCCGATGGCCGAGACGATGGGCATCAGGACGGCCAGGGCCACGATCTGCTGGATCGTGCCCTCGAACCAGCCGATGACGCTGGCCCCCAGGGTGGCGGTGGCCAGGTTGATGGCCAGCCAGGGCACGCGACTGCGCACGATCTCGGGGATGGTCGAGCCGCGGTCCTCGTCCTGAACACCGGCCAGGCGCAGGATGTCCTCGCGGTTCTCTTCCTGGATGATGTTGACGATGTCATCGACGGTGATCTGGCCGACCAGACGCCCCGCCGCATCGACCACCGGGGCCGAGATCAGGTGGTATTTCTCGAAGATGTAGGCGACCTCTTCCTGGTCCTGATCGACGGCGATGGCGTTGGCCGGCTCCATGATGTCGGTCAGGGCGACAGAGCGCGGTGCCCGCAGCAGGCCGCTGACCGGCACACCGCCGATGGGCTTGTTGGCCGGATCGACGATATAGATATCGAAGAACAGCTCGGGCAGGTCCTCGCCCTGTTTGCGGATGTGGTCGATGGTGTCGCCGACGTTCCAGAACTGGGGCGCGGCCATGACCTCGCGCTGCATCAGGCGGCCGGCCGTATCCTCGGCATAGCCCAGCGAGCTTTCGATCGCGGCGCGATCCTCGTCCGGCATGGCAGCCAGGACCTTTTCGCGCTGGTCGTCCTCCAGGTCCTCGACCACGGCGGCGGCGTCGTCGGAATCCAGTTCCTGCAGGGCCTCGGCCAGGATCAGGTGGGGGACGCGCTCCAGCACCTCCTCGCGGATACCGTCGTCCAGCTCCGGCAGGGTTTCGGCCAGCAGGTCGGCGGGCAGCCAGATCACGACCACGCCGCGATGCTGTTCCGTCAGAAAGCCCATCAGGTCGGCGACGTCGGCGGGGTGGAGGTCTTCCAGCAGGGCCGTCAGGCGCGCGCCGTCGCCGTCATCAGCGGCATCGACGACCTTTTCGACGAAGGCCGGCGTCAGGACGTAATCCTCGTCCAGGGCGACGTGATCTTCGGTCTCGGCTTCGGGCGGCAGGGGGGCGTCTGCGGTGGTGATCACGCTTCTGGCCTCCCTCGAAAAAATGGATCAGCTATGCGCCGATGCGTCGCCCCTGAACCGCCAGCGGTTCGCCTGAATGAAGTAAAGCCTGCCCGGACGGTGGACCGAAGTCCAGCCGCCTCACAGGTTTCGAAATCCGATGGTGCGGTCGAGAAGACTCGAACTTCCACTCCGGTTAAGGAACAGCGACCTCAACGCTGCGCGTCTACCAATTCCGCCACGGCCGCTCACATCGGAGCGGGGCTGATAGCGGAGGCTTGTGAGCTAGGCAACAGGCAACAGGCAGCAGGCAACAGAAGTGGGCAACAGGCGACCGGCCAGGGGCAACAGAAGGGGAGAGGATCAGGTCTGCTGGACCTTGGAAATCAGGCCATGGAGAAGTCGGCTGAGTTCATCGCAGCGATCAAGGAGTGATGTCGAATCTTCGTTGGAAGCAAATCCGACTCTCGAGGCGATTTCGATATGGGTCTCGAGTTCTTTCAGTGAGCCCCGGGCGATACGAAGGAAGCTGACATAGGCTGCCCGGGTGCCGCGCCCATAGCCTTCGGCGATGTTGGCCGGAACAGAACTCGCGGCCCGTCTCATCTGGGATGTCAACCCAAACATCTCGTCGCGCGGGAACGTCCGGGTCGTCGTGTATACGACTTCGACCAAATCCATTGATCGTTGCCAGACTATCAGGTCGCGATGGCTTTTGATGTCAGGCATGGCCGCTACCCCTATTGCCTATTGCCTATTGCCAGTTGCCTGTTGCCTCGGGTCAGGCCGCCCCCGCCATAAAGTCATACACATCCGCAGCCCGCGTCACCGTGATCGCGATGCGGTCATCGCGGATTTCGATTTCGCCGCGGGCGACGGGGTGGTTGTTGGCCAGGATCCAGACTTCGTCGCTTTCGGAGGCGTCGAGCGGGATCACCGCGCCACGGCCCATCTTGAGCAGTTGCGACATCGGCAGGACCGAGCGGCCCAGCACGACGGAAATCTCGACATTGACGGCGTTAATCTGGCTCAAGGCACATCCGGTTCAGGCGAAGGAGCGCAAGCGACAGCCCTTGCGCGATGCCTTCGGGGGACACATTGAGTCTTCATGCTTGCTGACCCGTTAAGCCTTGCGGAAAATCGCCTGATCCCGAGTGATGCTGCGCCCGTGGAATGGGCCGTGTCGTCCGCGCTGGTGCCGTACGAAGAGGCGGTGGCCTTCATGGAGTCGCGGGTCGCGGCGATCGCGGCGGGCGAGGCGGCCGAGATGGTCTGGCTGCTGGAGCATCCACCGCTCTATACCGCCGGGGTGTCGTCGAAGGATGACGACCTGCTGGATGCCGGGCGGTTTCCGGTGCACCGAACGGGGCGCGGCGGGCAGTTTACCTATCACGGGCCGGGACAGCGCGTGGCCTATGTCATGCTGGACCTGAACCGGCGGGGGCGGGATGTGCGCGCCTTCGTGCGGGGGCTGGAGCAATGGATCATCGGGGCGCTGGACCAGTTCGGGGTCGAGGCGGGGGTGCGCGACGGTCGGGTCGGGGTCTGGGTCGAGCGCAAAGGTGCGGGCTGCAGCCGCGAAGACAAGATCGCCGCCATCGGCGTGAAGGTGCGCAAATGGGTCAGCTTTCACGGCATCAGCCTGAACGTCGAACCGGACCTGGAGCATTTCGGCGGCATCGTGCCATGCGGCATTGCCGAGCATGGGGTGACCAGCCTGATCGACCAGGGTGTCCTGGCCACCATGGACGAGGCCGATGCGGCCCTGCGGAGCGCATTCGAGGCCGTATTCGGGCCGGTTCAGACGGCGGACGCGCCCGCCGTCTGAACCGCCTTGCGCCCTACCAGTTCAGGCCGACGCGGACGTAGGCAAACCGGCCGTTGAAGCCGAACGGCGAGTAGTAGGGGAAGCCCAAGACGCCATTGCTGTTCAGCGTGGCAGGCACGGCGTCCGGGTATTCGTCGAAGGCATTGTCCACGCCGAGGGTCAGGCGCACCCGCTCGTTCGCCTGATAGTGCAGGGCGAAGTCGGCGACCGTGTTGGTTCCGGTGTCATAGTCGTTGGCGGGGGTGCTGCCGGGCTGGACGACGTTGCCATAGTAGGTGGCGCGGGCGGTCAGGCCCCATTTGTCCTTTGACCAGTCAGTGCCGAAGACGACCTTGGTGTCGGGCGTGCCCTGCTGGATCGTCTCGATCCGGGTACGCGCGAACAGGGGCGGGACGGGGTCGAGCACGGACGACGAGGTGGGCAGGCGCGTGATCTCTACGTCGTTGAAATTGGCCGCCAGCGTGAAGTCCCAGTCGCCGTAGGTGTCGGTGCTCAGGCGGTAACGACCGACCACGTCGATGCCCTGGGTCGTCGTGTCCACGCCATTCAGGAAGAAGCGGGCGGCCTGAACGCCCAAAGGGGTCAGCAAGTCGTTCACCTGACCACTGAAGGTCCGGTTGATGTTCTCGGACAGGACGATCTGATCCTCGATCTCGATCCGATAGGCGTCGATGGTCAGGTCGATGTCACCCAGGCGGATGACGGTGCCCAGGGTGTAGTTGATCGAGGTTTCGGCATCGAGCGGCTGTGCGCCCAGAGCCGAGGCGACCGCGCTGGTGGCGGGGAACAGGCCGGTCTCGACGACGACACCGTTGGTGACCAAGGACGATGTGGAGGTGAAGAAGCTCTGTTGCAGGGACGGCGCGCGGAAGCCGGTGGAAACCGAGCCGCGCAGGGCGAAGGCGGGCGTAAAATCGTAGCGGGCTGAGACCTTGCCCGTCGTGGCATTGCCGAAGTCGGAATAGTCTTCGAAGCGGACGGCGGCGGCGACGGTGAATTGTTCGGTCACGGGCGCTTCGACATCGACATAGACGCCGACGGCGGTGCGGTCCTCATCGATCTCGTTGGAGGGCTGAAAGCCGGGGAAGCCCTGGGCCCCGCTGCCCAGAGCCGTGTTCGCACCGAGCGGGCCCCGGTTGTAGGATTCGGGCTGGCCGGCCTGGATTTCATAAGTTTCGCGGCGCGCCTCCAGCCCGACGGCGACGTTGAGGGGGGCGTAGAGGCCGATGTCATAGGTGCGGTCCAAGTCGGCACCGAAAACGAGCTGGTCGTAGATCAGGCCGCCGGAATCGAAGCTGGTCGGGGAAGTGGCACCGTAGGTGGAGTTCAGGCTCTCCTTTGTGCGGAACTGCAGGGCGTTGCGGCCATAGACCAGATTGAAGTCCGCGTTCCAGGCACCGACGCTGCCGCGCAAGCCGCCGCCGGCCGAGATGTCCTCGGAGTTGACGGCGATCTTGGGCAGGAAGCCGTTGGGATAGATGGCGGGCACCAGATTGGGGTTGCCGGTGACGCGCGGGAAAGCGGCGCTTTCGCTGTCGCGGTTCTGATAGCCGGCCCAGCCATAGGCTTCCCAGTCGGCGTTCAGGGGCTTGCCAGCATTGGCGAACAGGGTCCACTGCTCGACCTCGGGATCGCCGAAGCGGGCGGTGATGGCGTTGGGCGTCACGCGGGGGTCGAGGTCGGCGCGGTTGGTCGGATCGCGCTGCAGGTATTCGGCGCTGAGCGTCAGAAAGCCGTCGGAGCCCAGGCTGAATCCCTGCCAGCCCGAGGCGGTCAGGGTGCCGCCGTCCTGTTCGTCGCGACCGGGCAGCCGGGCGGTGTCGACGGTGGTGTAATACTGGCCCGCGGTGAAGGTGGCACCGCCGCCGCTGGAGGCCTCGCGCAGGCGCAGGTTGACGACGCCGGCAATGGCATCCGAGCCATACTGGGCCGAGGCCCCGTCACGCAGCACCTCGATCCGGTCCAGAGCGCCCGACGGGATGGTGTTCAGGTCGACGGCGGCCGAGCCGCGCCCGACGGACCCATTGGTATTGACCAGGGCCGAGGCATGGCGACGCGTGCCGTTGACCAGGACCAGGGTCTGGTCCGGCGACAGGCCCCGCAGGGTGGCCGGGCGGATGGAGTCGGTGCCGTCAACCACGGCGGCGCGAGGGAAGTTCAGGGACGGGACGGAGGCGGCGAGCGCGGCGGCCAGTTCGGTGGTGCCGCGATTTTCCAGCTCCTCGCTGCTGACGACATCGACGGGGGCCAGGCTGTCGAGGCGCGAGCGGTTCTGGACGCGGGTGCCGGTGACGATGACGTCATCGATGGCGGAGGCTTCGGGCTCCTGTGGAACAGGTGCGGATTGGGCCGAGGCTGTGCCGGCGGACAGCAGGGCCAGGCTGGACGCGGCGGCGAAGAGGATCGTGCGCGTGTTAAACTGGGCGGGAAAGCGGGTCATGGGGTGGTCCTCTGATCTCGATGAGGCGCACGGGTCCGCACAGCGCCGCGCAAGCGGTCGCGGGATCGGCCCGAGGCTGTTGGTTATGGGTCTGGCAGGCGCGCGGCGGGGAGGCCGCTCAGGTCAGCAGGCGATCAGCGGCTGACGACATCGCATCTGGCCCGGCCCACACATGAGAGTGCGGGGCTGGAGAGCGGTCGCGGTCGGGGTCGTGGCGTTACGCATGGTCGTCTCCCGCACCATCGGGAACGCCCTCGCTGGCAAATTGGGGGAGTGGCGGCGTGGGGCCGCGTCCCTCATCTGCCGCAGACCCGGAGGTCCTGCGAAGGAGTTGGCACCTTACGGTTTCCCGCAGGTTGCCCCGGTGTCTGTGGGCCTAATCCCTCGACCGGTCTCGATGAGCAGTTGCGATATTGCGATGCGGTAGAATAGCGTCAAGAGGGTGACGCAAAAAAGTTCGGCGGCGCAGGGTTGCCCCCACGCCGCCGCGTCTTTTCGGTCTCAGTGAGACGATCAGGCTTCGGAGCCGAGACCGTCCTGCTGGCCTGCGCCACCTTCGACCATGTCGCGGGCCTGTTCGGCGGCCGCTTCGCGGTCTTCGTCATAGGCGGACTTGATGACGTCCTCGCCTTTGGCCTGACGTTCGGCTTCTTCGGCCGAGCGTGCGATGTTGATCTTGATCGTGGCGGTGACCTCGGCGTGCAGGCGAACCAGCACTTCGTGGACGCCCAGGCTCTTGATCGGCACGTTCAGGACGACCTGCGAACGCTCGACCTTGCCGCCTTCGGCCTGGACGGCCTCGACGATGTCGCGAGCGGCGACCGATCCGTACAGCTGACCGGTTTCACCGGCCTGGCGGATCATGACGTAGGTCTGGCCGTCGATCTTGTCGGCGATCTTCTGCGACTCGGACTTGTTCTTCTCGTTGCGGGCCTCGATGGCGGCGCGGTCGAGTTCGAAGGCCTTCAGGTTCGCCGAGGTGGCCCGACGGGCCTTGTCGCGCGGCAGAAGGAAGTTACGGGCGAAGCCGTCCTTGACGGACACGACGTCGCCGATGGCGCCGAGGTTCTCGACGCGCTCTAGCAGAACGACCTTCATATCACTTCACCACATACGGCAGGAGGGCCAGATAGCGGGCGCGCTTGATGGCCTTGGCCAGTTCGCGCTGCTTGATCTGGGAAACGGCGGTGATGCGCGAAGGCACGATCTTGCCGCGTTCGGAAATGTAACGCTGCAGCAGCTTCACATCCTTGTAGTCGATCTTCGGCGCGCCTTCACCCGTGAACGGGCAAACCTTGCGGCGACGCGAGAAGGGACGACGGGCGGGGCCGGAGCCGGCCGGCGTACCCGGCTTGGGGGCGGTCGTATCGGTCATGATCCGGGTCCTTATTCTGCGGCTTCGGCGGCGGGGGCGTCTTCACGCGGCGTGCGCTCACGCTCACGTTCACGCTCGCGCTCGCGGCGGGCCAGGAGGGGCGACAGTTCCAGATCGAGTTCCTCGACGCGGACGGTCAGCCAGCGCAGCACGTCCTCGTTGATCGACAGCTGGCGCTCGACCTCGGCCATGGCGGCCGGGGGGGCGTCGACGGCGAGCAGCGAATAGTGCGCCTTGCGGTTCTTCTTGACCCGGTAGGTCAGGTTGCGCAGACCCCAGTATTCGATCTTGGCGACCGAGCCGCCACCGGCGACGATCAGATCCTTGATGGTGTCGTTCAGCGCTTCGGCCTGTTGCGCGCTGATATCCTGGCGCGACATGACCGTGTGCTCGT
>CALRXI020000051.1:0-13650 GCA_943372125.1 Brevundimonas vancanneytii | reverse complement strand
CCCTATGCGGCGTCGGGGGCCTATATCGACCGGATGAGCGACTATTGCGGCGGCTGTCACTATGACGTGAAGGCCAAGGCGGGCGAGAGGGCGTGTCCCTTCAACCGGCTGTACTGGGGCTTCTTGGAACGAAACCGAGGACGGCTCCGGGACAATGTGCGGCTGGCCATGCCGTACCGCACGCTCGAGAATTTCAGCGAGGAACGACGCAAAGCGCTGCTGGCCGAGGCCGAGGCATGCCGCACGATGCTTGGGGCCTTGCCGGTGGATGAGGCAGGCGGTAGCTAGGGCTCCGGATCGTCCTTGCTGGACACGGTTTTCAGCGCCGCCAACGCACGCTCGCGCCCTTCCTTGTGATCCACGATGGGCCGGGGATAATCGTGCCCCAGCCTCAGCCCGACCTCGCGTAACACTTCTTGTGGGGCCGTCCAGGGCGAATGCAGCCATTTGTCCGGCACGCGGCGCACCTCCGGCACCCAGCGGCGGACATAGGTGCCGTCGGCGTCGAACTTCTCGCCTTGGGTGATGGGGTTGAAGATGCGAAAATAGGGGGCGGCGTCGGCCCCCGAGCCCGCCACCCACTGCCAGTTCTGGACGTTGGAGGCCAGATCGGCATCAACCAGCGTATCCCAGAACCAGGCCTCGCCCTCGCGCCAGTCGATCAGCAGGTGCTTGATCAGAAACGAGGCCACGATCATGCGCACACGGTTGTGCATGATGCCGGTGGCCCACAGCTCGCGCATACCCGCGTCGACAATGGGATAACCGGTCTTGCCGGCCTGCCAGGCCTTCAGACTCTTCGCGTCCTTGCGCCAAGGCATGGCGTCGTATTCGGGGCGGAAGGCTTCGGTCGTGATCTGGGGGAAGGCCGCCAGCAGATGGGCCGAAAACTCGCGCCAGACGATCTCTGAGATGAACTTCTCGGCCTCCTTTCCGGCGGCCTTGCTTTCCCGAGCGGTCTCCACGACCAGCCAAGGGCTGATTTCGCCGAAGTGCAGGTGAGGGGACAGGCGACTGGTCCCTGCCTTGCCCGGAAGGTCTCGGTCGCGGCTGTAGGTCTTTGCCGCCGTGCTCAGAAAGGCATCCAGCGCGGCCTTGGCCCCCGCTTCTCCCGGGGTGCCGGTGAAGCCCTTGGACCAGTCAGGACGGGTGGGATGCAGGCCCCAGTCGTCGATATCGTCCGAGGCCACACCCTCCACGCTCTTTATCTGGCGAGGGACCGCGACATGCGCTGGCGGTGTCGCCTCGGACAGCAGCGCCTTCATGAACGGCGTGAAGACCTTGTACGGCTGGCCTGAGCCGTTCAGCACCTTGCCCGGCGTGCACAGCAACGTGCCGTTAAAGCCCTTGCACTCGATCCCGTCGGCTTGGAGGCTGTGGGCGATGTCCGCGTCGCGGGCGAAGGCGTCGGGCTCAAACAGCCGGTTCATGGCGACCGCACCGGCCCCGGTTTGTTCGACCAGGCGACGCAGTTCCGATTCGCTGTCGCCGCGCCGCAGGATCAGCTCGGCTCCGTGTGATTTCAGCGATTCCGCCAGCGCCCGCAGGGACTTGTCCAGCCACCACAGCGACGCCGCGCCCATCGGCCGGACGCGGCTGCCCTGATCCAGGATATAGACCGGCACGACGGGGCGGCCGCTCTTCACCGCATGGCCCAGTGCCGGATTGTCGGCCAGACGCAGGTCCTGACGGAACCACAGGATGACGGGACGGTCGTCGGCCTTGGTGGTCATGCGGTCGCGCTCCGTGATAGCTTGCGAACACCAACGTCCGACGCCACCTGATCGCCGCATAGGTGCGTCAGTTGCGCCGCCTCTCCAAGCCGAAAGTCCATGCCCGTGTCAAAGCCCAACGCCATCATCGACATCAAGGACGGCCTGACCCGCCCCGTCTCCATCGGTGGCGGCCAGCGGATCGTCTTCATCGCTGGCCCCTGCCAGCTGGAAAGCCGCCAGCACGCGCTGGAAATGGCCCATGCGCTGAAGGAGATCGGCGAGCGGCTGAATGTCGGCATCATCTACAAGACGAGCTTCGACAAGGCGAACCGCACCAGCGCCAACGCTGCGCGCGGGTTCGGCCTGGAAGGCTCGCTGCCGATCTTCGCCGAAATCCGCGAGGTCACGGGCCTGCCGGTCCTGACCGACGTCCACACCGAGGAGCATTGCCGCATCGCCGCCCAGGCCGTCGACGTTTTGCAGATCCCCGCCTTCCTCAGCCGCCAGACCGACCTGCTGCTGGCCGCCGCCGCAACCGGCAAGGCGATCAACATCAAGAAGGGTCAGTTTCTGGCTCCCTGGGACATGAAGAATGTCGTCGCCAAGGTGGTCGGGGCGGGTAATCCGAACGTCATGGCCTGCGAACGGGGGGCCAGCTTTGGCTACAACACCCTGGTGTCGGACATGCGGGCCCTGCCGGTGCTGCGTGACATCGGTTGCCCGGTCGTCTTCGATGCGACCCACAGCGTGCAGCAGCCGGGCGGGCAGGGCACCTCCTCGGGCGGTCAGCGCGAATTTGTACCGGTTCTGGCCCGTGCGGCCGTGGCCGTCGGTGTGGACGCCGTCTTCATGGAGACGCACCAGGACCCCGACAACGCCCCGTCGGACGGGCCCAACATGGTACCGCTCGATCAGTTCGAAGCCTTGGCGGCCGAGCTGATCGCCTATGACGACCTGACCAAGAGCCGGATGGCGAAAGCCGCCTGAATCCGATAGGCCCTAGGCATGGCTGCACGGACGCTCGATCTTGGACAATTGCAGGCTCTGCTTGAGCGGGTGCGCGGGCTGAAGATTGCCTGCGTCGGCGACCTGATGCTGGACCGCTATGTTTACGGCGAGGTCAGCCGGATTTCGCCCGAAGCGCCCATCCCCGTGCTGAAGACGCGCCGGACGACGGCCATGCCGGGCGGCGTGGGCAATGTCGCGCGCAATGTGGCGGCCCTGGGCGGCGTGGCGCGTCTGGGAGCCGTGGTCGGTCAGGACGCGGCTGGTCAGGAACTCGTCGAACTGATCGCGGCCGAGGACGGCATCGAGAATGCGGTGGAGCAGCGGGTTGGCGTGGCCACCATCGTCAAGACGCGGTTCGTGGCGGCGGGTCAGCAGTTGCTGCGGCTCGACGATGAAGACGCAGCGATTGCGGCGCAAGATAGTGACGCATTTTCAGGTGTTTCCGTCATTCTTTTATCTGACTACGCCAAAGGTATGGTCAGCGATGCCGTGATCGCTCAGGCCATCGCGGCGAAGCGATCGGCGGGTGTGCCGGTCGTGGTTGATCCCAAGGGCCGGGATTTCGCCCGCTACGGGGCCGTCGATCTGATCAAGCCCAACGCCAGCGAGCTGGCAGCGGCCACGGGTCTGCCGGTCGAGACGGATGCCGAGGTTGAGGCGGCGCTGGCAGCGCTTCTGGCGACCACTACGGCCAAGGCGGTCGTCGTCACCCGCGCAGGCAAGGGGATGAGCCTGAGGCGGCGGGACGGTCGTGTGGCGCACTTCCCGGGCCGCGCGCGCGAGGTGTTCGATGTGTCCGGCGCGGGCGATACGGGCTTGGCGGCGCTTGGGCTGGCGCTGGGCACCGGTGTATCGCTAGAGACGGCTGTGGAGTTCGCCATCCTGGCTTCAGGCGTCGTGGTCGGCAAGGCGGGCACAGCGGTCGTGACGCCTGCCGAGCTGATCGACGCCGAGATGAGCCAGCATGCCGCCAGCGCCCATGCCAAGGTGATGCCGCTGGACGATCTGGCGCATGTCGTCGAGGGCTGGAAGCGCCAAGGGCTGAAGGTCGGCTTCACCAACGGCTGTTTCGACATCCTGCATCGGGGCCACGTCGCCTATCTGGCCCAGGCGCGGAGCTGGTGCGACCGACTGGTTGTGGCCTTGAACACCGACGCGTCCGTGCGGCTGCTGAAGGGCGAGGGGCGGCCGATCAACGATCTGGACAGCCGCGCCGTCGTCATAGGCGGCCTGCAGTCGGTGGATCGGGTAACGGCTTTCGACGATCCGACGCCCCTGGCTCTGATCGAACGACTGCGGCCCGATGTACTGATCAAGGGCGCGGACTACACGCGCGAGGGCGTCGTCGGCGGCGATCTGGTCGAGAGCTGGGGCGGCGTCGTGCGGCTGGCGACCTTCGAGGACGGCTATTCCACCACACGCACCATCGAGAAGATGAGGGATGAGGCATGAGCCGTCGCATGATCGTGGTGACGGGTGGCGCGGGCTTCATCGGCTCCAACATCGTCGCCCGTCTGTGCGAGGAGGATCGTCACGACGTCGTGGTCTGCGACCGGCTGGAAGATGCGGCCCTCGGCAAGTGGAAGAACATCGCCAAACATCCGATCGCCGACTTCTGGCAGCCGGAGGAACTGTTCGAAAAGCTGGATCGCCATGCCGAGGCGGTCAAAGCCGTCGTGCATATGGGGGCCATTTCCTCGACGACGGAGGCGGATGCGGACCTGATCTTGCGCACCAACTTCAACCTGTCGCGCGACCTGTGGGACTGGTGCGCCCTGCGCGATGCCCGGATGATCTATGCGTCCTCAGCGGCCACCTACGGCGATGGTGAGGCGGGCTTTGCGGATGACGACAGTCTTGAAGCGCTGAGTGCGTTGCGACCGCTAAACGCTTACGGCTATTCGAAAATGCTGTTCGATCAGTACGCCGTGCGACAGGCGGATCGCGGGCAATCGCCCCGCCAGTGGGTCGGGCTGAAGTTCTTCAACGTTTACGGCCCCAATGAGTATCACAAGGGCGGGATGAAGTCGGTCGTGGCCCAGATCTGGCCCAAGGTTCAGGCCGATGAGGCCGTGACCCTGTTCCGCTCGCACAACCCCGCCTATGCCGATGGCGGACAGATGCGGGACTTTGTCTTCGTGGACGATGTGGTCGACATCATCGCCTGGCTTCTGGACACGCCGTCCGTGTCGGGTGTGTTTAATGCCGGATCGGGCCAGGCGAGGTCGTTTCTCGACCTGGCGCAGGCGACGTTCGCAGCAGCCGGTAAGGCTGCCCGGGTCGAATATGTCGACACGCCCGAAAGCATCCGCGACAAATATCAGTACTTCACGGAGGCGCGGATGGAGCGGGTACGCGCCGCCGGATATCCGGGCCAGTCCACGCCGCTAGAAGAGGGGGTCCGCCGCTACGTCCAGGCCTTCCTGTCACAGCCGGACGCTTATCGGTGACGCGGGCGCGGCTGACCTTGCGACAGTGGGTCGGCTGGACCGGCTTTGCGCTGGTCGCCATCCTGACGCTGGCGGTGGCAATCTGGCGCGGCGACATCCTTCAGGCCTGGCTGGACCCCGGCGTGCCGTTCCAGACCTACACACCGCCGCCCGCGCCTGACTATGCCCGGGCCGACAGCTGGGCCCTGAACGAAGCTCGGGTGCCGCAGGCCGGAGACGCGGCAGTCTTCTTCCTCCACTCGACGACCTTCGACGGCGGGCGCGACTGGAACAGTCCCATCAATGACGCCGAGGCGGATCGCTATTTGAAGCGGGTCGTCATGCCGAACTACGCCGGGCCATTCGCCATGGCTGGAGCCATCAGCGCGCCGCGGTATCGCCAGGCCAGCCTCTATACGCGCCTGACCGCGCGCGAGGATGCGCGGGAGGCCCGCGCCTTTGCCTATCGCGATGTGGCCGACGCCTTCGATGTCTGGCTGGCGCGCCATCCGACGGGCCCCCTGGTCCTCGCAGGCGTCGAACAGGGTGGAGAACTGCTGGAGCGTCTGGTTCGGGAAAAGGTCGCGGACAATCCAGCGATCCGGCGGCGGATCGTCGCCATCTATCTGATCGACGTGGTGACCCCCTCGCAGGGGTTGCAGCCGCAACTGCCCGCGTGCCGGTCGCGCGCCCAGGCAGGCTGCATCGTCGGCTGGTCGCCTGTCAGCGACGACAACGATGGGGCCGCGTCCCGTCGTCTAAGGCGGGCGCTGGTCTGGGACGCGCGGGGTCAGCTGGTCAATCTGGATGGTCGCGCGGCGCTGTGCGTCAACCCTGTCACGGGTAGCACCGGCGACGCTCCGGTATCGGCAAGGCTTCATGCAGGCGCTACCAATGCAACCGGTCTTGAATGGGGGGCTCGTCCAGCTCTGCTGGCCCGCGAAATCGCGACGCGATGCGAAGAAGGACTCCTGCGACATACGCCGCCGACGTCCGAGTCCTTCAAGCCTTCCGGCAGTTGGTCGGATCGGCGAAAGTCCAGGCCCTACAATCTATTCTACGGCGATCTTGAACGCGATGTTCAGGCCAGGCTGATGATGTTTGCTGACGCACCGGCGGCGTAGGGTCGATTTAGGTGGCTGGCCGTCAATCTGCGGATGGTCGATCGTTTCGCCAGTCGAACAGCGATTCCAGCACGCGGACGGCTTCGCCACGCGGCGACGTTAGATCAGGGTCGCGGCCCATCACCAGCCTGGCATCGTCGGACGCGGCCAGCAGCAGGCTGCGATGACGAATCGGATCAGCGAACCGATAGGCCGGAAATCCACTTTGTTTCAGACCCAGCGGGTCGCCACCGCCGCGTAGCCGGAAGTCTTCCTCGGCGATCTCGAAGCCGTCCTCGGTTCGACGCAGGGTCTCGAGCCGGAGCCGCGCCGTCTCTCCCAGCCCATCATCGCCACCGCCGTACAGCAGAATGCAGGCGCTGGCCTTGGCCCCCCGACCGACGCGACCGCGTAGCTGATGAAGTTGCGCCAGGCCGAAGCGGTCGGCGTGCTCGATGACCATAATCGTCGCATTCGGCACATCGACCCCGACTTCCACGACTGTCGTCGCCACCAGCAGAGGCAGTCGACCATCTGCAAAATCGGCCATGACGGCCTCCCGTTCGGCACCCGGCATCTGACCATGGGCCAGGCCGACCTCGACATTCAGAATGCGCCGCAGGTCGGCGGCGCGCGCCTCTGCTGCCGCCAGGTCAATGCTTTCGCTCTCGGCGACCAGAGGGCAGATCCAGTAGGCCTGGGCCCCACTATCCAGCGCGGCTTTCAACCGTTTGGCGACCTCGCCAATACGGGCCTGGGGCAAGACGGCGGTCGTGACGGGCGTGCGGCCCGGCGGCTTTTCCATCAGGCGCGACACCTCCAGCTCCCCATACTGGGTCAGTTCCAGCGTGCGCGGGATGGGCGTGGCCGACATGGTCAGAAGGTGGACACCGCCGGTGCGGGGATCGCCCTTGGCCTGAAGCCGCTGGCGCTCGTTGACGCCGAAACGATGCTGCTCGTCGATGACGGCCAGTGCCAGGCGGTCAAAGCGAACAGCATCCTGGAACAGGGCATGGGTGCCGATGGCGACTTGGGCCTGACCGGAGGCCAAGGCTGCCAGTCGCTCGCGGCGCTCGGCCGGTGGGTCGCGGCCGGTCAGCAGAAGGCTGGTTACGCCCGCACTTTCGAGCAATGGCGCAAGACGTTGATAATGCTGACGTGCGAGGATTTCCGTCGGTGCCATCAAGGCAGCCTGAAAGCCTGAAGACGCCGTATCCGCCAAGGCGAGGGCGGCAACCGCCGTCTTGCCGGAGCCGACGTCGCCTTGCAGAAGCCGCCCCATCTGCTCGCCCGATGCCAGGTCGCTGCGAATGGCGGCCACGGCCTGCGTCTGCGCATCCGTCAGGCGGAAGGGCAGGGCGTCCAGCAACCGGGCCGAGGCCTCCCTTGGCACAATGCGTGGTGCCGGCGTGATCTTTCGGGCGCGCCGACGACGCGCCAGCGCCATTTGATGGGCCAGCAGTTCGTCATAAGCGAGGCGCTGGCGCGCCGGTGCCTCTGACAGCAGATCCGCCTCGGCAGACGGCTCATGCAGCCGGTTCAGCGCCTCATGCCAGGTTGGCCAGCGCATCTTCGTCATCCAGGCGGCATCCTGCCACTCCGGAAGCTCGGGGGCGTGGGCCAGCGCCGCCTGGGCCAGTTTGCGCACTACGCGTGAGGTCAGCCCTTGCGTCGCCGGATAAACGGGCTCGACGGCGGGAATATCGACGGCCTGTTCGGGGGTGAAGATGTCCGGATGGACGATCTGGACCTCATTGTTGAAGCGTTCGACCTTGCCGGAGACCCACCGCTTCTGGCCCTTGGGCAGCAGCCGGTCGATATGCTGGGCCGAGCCGCCGAACCAAATCAGGTGGACAAAGCCGGTTTCGTCCGTCGCGCGGACCTTGATCGGCGCTCCGGGCTTGGCCGGCACGATCAGGCGATCGATGACGATCTCGAACAGGCCGACTTGGCCCTCGACCGCGTCGACGGCGCTCATGGGGCGGCGGATGATCAGACCCGACGGCGACAGGAAGGCCACGTCGCGCACCAGCGGCCCAGCCAGTTTATGCACCAGGGGCAGGATTTTCGGGCCCACGCCCTTCAGGCTGGACACCTCCGCGAACAGGGGAAAGAGAATCTGCGGCCTCATGACCTGCAGCATAGCTGGCGAAAACCGGCTTGGAACGCTATCTGCACCATCCTGTTGCGCACGGGTGACCGACGCGGCCGATCACATTCAACAGAACGACCGGGCAAGGAACCTTGTGACCGATATCGACGCACGCCTGATGGAAGACAAACGGAACCGGCTGGGGCGCATCGCCTTCCGGGCCTGGCGGCGCGGGTTCCGCGAGGCCGACCTGGTGCTGGGCCCGTTCACGGATCAGGTGGGGCCGACACTGACCTACGACGAACTGGACGATTTCGAGGCCCTGCTGGCCCAGGACGACGATCACGAGCTCTATGCCTGGGTCATCGAGAGCCGCCCGACCCCCGATGAGTATGACACGCTGTTGATGGCCAAGATCAGGGCCTTCATGCGCGCCCATGTGGCGGCTGCCGTGGCCGAGGGGGCGGGTTGATGGACGGCGAGGCGATGCGGCGCGATGATCGCGACCTGGGTGGCGCGCCCGAGGGGCTGGACGCCCTGAACGTGGCCGAGCGGCTGAAAGCGGACGGCGGCGTCGGTGTTTTCATTGCCCGCGACTATGGCCGCATGGGCGAGTTTGTTCAGGCGTTCGGTTTCTTCTCCAAAGACATTGAAGTCGTGGAGTTTCCGGCCTGGGATTGCTTGCCTTATGATCGCCTGAGCCCCACTTCATCCGTGTCGGCCGAGCGGATGGCGGCTCTGACCCGACTGGCCCGGAGGGACGCTTCGGACAGACGCCCGTTACTGGTCGTGACCACGGTCGGCGCGGCCATGCAGCGCACCCCGCCGCGCGAGATCACCGAAGGCGCGGGCTTCGAGGCCGTCACGGGAATCGAGCTCGATACCACCCAGCTGGAACGCTATTTCGCCGCCAACGGCTACATGCGTGCCTCGACGGTCTCGGAGAAGGGCGAGTTCGCCGTACGCGGCGGTGTGATCGACGTCTATCCGCCCGGTTTCGAGGAGCCTGTGCGTCTGGACATGTTCGGCTCCGAACTGGAATCGATCCGCACCTTCGATCCGGCGACGCAGCGATCGACCGGGCAGAAGACGTCGGTGACCCTGGCCCCGGTATCGGAGGCCCTGCTGGACCCCGACAGCATTTCGCGCTTCCGCACCGGCTATCTGAACCTGTTCGGCGCACCGGGCGACGACCCCCTGTATTCCGCGATCAGCGAGGGCGCGCGGCGTCAGGGCATGGAGCACTGGCTGCCGCTGTTCTACGACCGGCTGGAGACGCTTTTCGACTATCTGCCCGATGACACCCGACTGTTTCTGGACAATCAGGTGGAGGCGGCGCGGGCCGAGCGCTGGACCCTGACGACCGATGCCTATGAGGCCCGTCGCGACGCGTCGATGACCAAGGCCGGGGCCGCCAACAGGGCCCTGCCGCCACAGCGGTTATATCTGGACGCGGGCGACTGGAACGGCGCCCTCGCCGGTCGCTGGGTGCGTCGATTCTCGCCTCTGTCGGTTCCGGGAGAGGACGCAGGCGGCCGGCTGGGCCGCAGCTTTGCCGCCGAACGGGCCCAGGACAGCGTCAATCTGTTCGAGGCCGTCGCGCGCCATGCCCAGACGCTTAAGGCGGCGGGTAAGCGGGTGCTGTTCGCCTCCTGGACCGAAGGCTCTTCGGAGCGGCTGGCCTCCATGATGGCCGACCACGGGCTGGAGCATGTGATCGCGGTGCGAGACTGGGCCGATGTCCAGGCCGCGCCGAAAGACGTCTATCTACGCGGCATCCTGCCGGTGGAGCATGGTTTCGAGACGGATGAGATCGCCGTCATTTCCGAAACCGACATGCTGGGCGACCGGCTGGCACGGCCACGCAAGAAGCGCCGGGCGTCGAACTTCCTGGCCGAGGCGTCCGCTCTGACGACGGGCGATCTGGTGGTCCACCTCGATCACGGCATCGGGCGGTATGAGGGCCTCAAGACGCTGGAGATCCAGGACGCCCCACACGACTGTCTGGAGCTCATGTACGCCGGTGAGAGCAAACTCTACTTGCCAGTCGAAAACATTGACCTTCTGACCCGTTACGGCAGCGATGCCGACGGGGCGCAGCTGGATCGTCTGGGCGGGGCAGGCTGGCAGGCTCGCAAGGCCAAGGCCAAGCAGCGGCTGCGCGACATGGCCGAGGGGCTGATCGCCCTGGCCGCCAAGCGGGCCTTGCGGACCTCCGAGGCCATCACCCCGCCGCACGGCCTGTTCGACGAATTCTGTGCCCGCTTCCCTTATGAAGAGACGGACGACCAGTTGAACGCCATCGGCGACGTGCTGGAAGATCTGGGCAAGGGCACGCCCATGGATCGCCTGATCTGCGGCGACGTCGGTTTCGGCAAGACCGAGGTGGCGTTGCGGGCTGCCTTTGTGGTCGCCATGACCGGTCAGCAGGTTGCCATCGTCTGCCCCACGACCCTGCTGGCCCGACAGCACTTCAAGACCTTCAGCGAGCGGTTCGCGGGCTGGCCCATCACCGTCCGGCATCTGTCGCGCATGGTGACGGCCAAGGACGCCTCCGAAACCCGCGCAGGCCTGAAGGACGGCGCTTTCGAGATCGTCGTCGGCACCCACGCCGTCTTTAGCGAGCAGGTCGGGTTCAAGGACCTGGGCCTTGTTATCGTTGATGAAGAGCAGCACTTCGGAGTCAAGCACAAGGAGAAGCTAAAGTCCCTGCGGGCCGACGTTCACCTGTTGACGCTAACCGCCACGCCAATCCCGCGCACGCTCCAGATGGCGCTGTCGGGCATCCGCGAGATGTCGATCATCGCCACCCCTCCGGTCGATCGTCTGGCCGTCCGGACCTATGTCACGCCGTGGGATCCGGTCCTGGTCCGCGAGGCCCTGCTGCGCGAGAAGTATCGCGGGGGTCAGGCCTACTATGTCGCCCCGCGCCTGAAAGACCTGCCGGATATCGAGCAGTTCCTGCGCGAACAGGTGCCGGAGGTGAAGTTCGTCGTCGGCCACGGCCAGATGAGCCCGACCCAGCTGGAAGAGGTGATGAGCGCCTTCTACGACGGCACCTATGACGTGCTTCTATCGACCACCATCGTCGAGAGCGGCCTGGACGTGCCGACGGCAAATACCCTGATCGTGCACCGGGCCGACATGTTCGGCCTGGCCCAGTTGCATCAGATCCGGGGCCGGATCGGACGGGCGAAGGCCCGGGCCTTCGCCTATCTGACCACCGATCCCAAGCGGCCGCTGTCGCTGTCGTCCGAACGGCGGCTGCAGGTGCTGCAGTCGCTCGACAATCTGGGGGCGGGCTTCCAGTTGGCCAGCCACGATCTGGATCAGCGCGGCGGCGGCAATCTGCTGGGCGACGAACAGTCGGGTCACATCCGTGAGGTCGGCGTCGAACTATACCAGCAGATGCTGGAGGACGCTGTCGCGGAGCTGAAGTCCAACGGCGAGGGCGGTGAGATCGATCGCGGCTGGTCGCCCGCCATCAATGTGGGGGCAGCAGTCCTGATTCCAGAGGCTTATGTGCCGGACCTCAATGTGCGTCTCAGCCTTTATCGGCGACTTTCGGACGCGGAGAAGACGGAGGAGCGCGAAGCCCTGGCCGCCGAACTGATCGACCGGTTCGGGCCGCTGCCGGACGAGGCGAAACAGCTGCTGCGCATCGTGGGCATCAAGGCCAGCTGCAAGACCGCCTGTATCGAACGCATCGACATCGGGCCCAAGGGTGCCGTCCTGACCCTGCGCAACAACGCCTTCCCCAATCCCATGGGGCTGGTCGGCCTGATCCAGAAGAACCACGCCTTCTGGAAGATCCGGCCGGATCAGAAGATCGTGGTCAAGGGCGACTGGGACACGCCGGAAGAGCGACTGAAAGTCGCCGAGCGGATCACTAGCGATCTGGCGCGGGTGGCGGGAGCCTAGCGCGCCGCGTTGATGTCGTGCGACGCCCGCTCAAGCACGGCGGCGGGGCTCTCGCCGGGCTGAACCTCGGCAACGCCGCATTCGAACTCGACGACGAAGGGCGTCTTGTCGGGGCCGGCTTCAAAGGCTGTGCAGCCAATGACGGCGGCGATACGATCAGCGGCAATCCGGCCGGCGGGCCCGCGCGTGGCGGGCAGGGCCAGGGCGAAGACGTCGGGGGCCAGGCGGGCGGCGGTGTCCTCGGTCCGGATCAGGCGCGAAACCATGGTGCCGATCTGGGGCAGGGCGCGATCCAGCCATCCCCCCTCGCGCGCCTCACGCACCGGCTCGGTCTCGCTCACGCGCAGCACTGCCACCGACAGAGGGCGACGACGCAGGCGCGCCCCCTCGGCGACGCGGGCCAGATGGCTGGCGAACAGTTCAGGCGTGAACAGGCCGGTGTTCGGGTCGGTCAGGCCCGAGCCCCGCGCGCTTTCCAGCGATTTGCGGATGGCGACGTGACGGCGGTGGGCACGGGCCAGGGCGACAATCCGGTCGGCCGTCTCGTCCTCCGGCGTGTCGGCGGCGGCGACGTCGGCAAAACCACGATTGTAGAGCTCAGCCAGATTGATCTCGGCCGAACCGCGCAGATAGAGCACCGCCGGGATGTGATACAGGCGGGTGTTCCGCTTCATGCCCGAGGCGATGGACAGGGCGGGGGCGTGATCCTCTGCGCCCCACAGCACCGCGGCGTCGAAGGCCCGCTCATGCAGATAATCAAAGGCCGTGTAGGGCGTCGGGGCGGCCACGACCTCGCATCCGTGGGCTTCCAGCGCATTGGACAGGGCCAGGAAATGCCGGTCCGCCTTGCCGGCGGCCAGAACGCGCAAAGGGGCCTCATCCACATCGACCGGTTTCAACGGCTCGCCGCGGGCGGTGAAGGTCGTCTCGCGCAGGGCGACTTCTTCTTCCGCAATGGCCGAGCGGACCAGGGCTTCAAGCCGCAGGGCTGCCTGTGCCGGGTGCGGAGCGACCGACATGACCAGATCGGCCTCGGTACCGACCCATTCGGTCGCCTCGGGTCCGATGGCCAGAACCGGCAGGCGACGGGGGGCGACGGCGAGGCGCAGAGCCTCGACGCTGGCCTCGGTGTCGGCGATGCGGGCGTCCAGAATCACGGCCTCCAGTGGCCAGTCCATCAGCACGGTCAGTGCCGCAGCCAGCGAACGCGCCGTGACCGTCCGCCAGCCCAAGGCATCCAGACCCTGGCACAGCGGGCCGACCACCGCGTCGTCATGGGCGACGACCAGAATGCGAGGATCGGAACTCAACGGCTGACATCTCCTGCGCCGACCGGATTCGACGTGGGCCGACCATAGCGACCGCACCCCAAGCGGAGCAAC
>CALRXI020000050.1:0-13724 GCA_943372125.1 Brevundimonas vancanneytii | reverse complement strand
GACCCGCCTTGGAGCTCAAGTTCAACGGCCCGGAAATCCGCTGGGCCTGATAGCTGGACAGGTTGGCGTTCAGCAGATCGACCGACCCGTTCAGGGTCCACGCTGCTCCGTCACCCTTGAAGACTGCGGAGTAGGCGGCCGGCCCGGCTACAGGCGTACCAGCCAAACGGGTCAGCGATGGTGTGGTTATCTCCAGCTGAATGCCATCCGGCGTGCTGCGGTCCGCCTTGCGCATCATGCCGGACGCACTGGAGTTCAGATTTTCTGACACCAGACTCCAGCCCACGCCCTGCAGGCCGTCGTTGTCGTGGTCGGGGCGCACGACCAACCCGAACCGCGCCGTCCGGCCCACCCGATCCACGAAGGGCTGCAACAGGTCGGAGCCCGAGAAGTCGGCATAGCCTGCGATCCGCGTCTGATCCTTGCCATAGGTGCCGCGGATGGTCAGGGGCGTGAAGGTGCCGGTGCGCACCACCACATTGACGACTTCGCCATTGACGATACCCACGGCGTTGAACGGCTGGTCCGGCGAATAGCCCAGGGCCCCTGCCAGCGGGCCACCTTGGGACTCATTGGCCTGAACGTTCAGGCGGATGTCGGCCAGTTCGTCGCCCATACGACCGCTCAGACGCAGAAAGTCGCCGGGGCGGGTGTTGCTGAAGGCGTTGATGGTCGCCGTCTTGTCGCCGACACGCGGCAGGCCCAGCGCCCCGTCCAGCTTCCACCGGCCATACTCCTGGCTGAAGCCTTCCAGCAGTTCGATATTGGCCGCGAACCGGTCGATATCGACGGAGATGGGCTGCTGGCCCGGCGGATTGGTGGAGGCCTCCACCTCGGGCCGGCGGATCAGGCGGACGACCTCGGCCTCGATGTTGGTGGCGTGGAAACGCCGGGCGACCAGGGGCCAGAAGCTCCAGTCCACGCGGACCTTTCGGGCCTCCAGCCAGACACCCTGGGCATCGGTGATGGTGACGCGCCGGATGGTGAAATCGTCGAACAGATCGCCCTCGACACCCTCCACGCGGATTTCGCCGTAGTTGCCGAGACGCTTGCCCTCGACGAAGCTGGTAACCAGTTCGCGACCGGGCCCCGACAGCAGATACATCCGCCCGCCGACCAGACCGACCACCAGCAGGCCCAGCAGGATGGCGAAACCGATCCCGCCGAAGAAGGCGAGGGCTTGCAGGCGCGTGCGCTTGCGCTTTTCCTTGACGGCGGGCGTCTCGGGCTTGTCTTCGGGCGCGTCTGTGGGGGGCGGAGTGTCGGTCAAAACGCCTGGCCCAGGCTGACATAGATCTGGAAGCTGGGATCGCCTTCACGCTTGTCCAGCGGAATGGCGATGTCGGCGCGGATGGGACCGAAGGGCAGCAGATATCGCACGCCGACGCCGGCCGCATAGCGCAGGGCGCTGAAATCGGGGGTTTCGTCGAAACCGACCGCGCCCGCATCGACAAAGGCCACGCCCTGGAAGCTGCCGAAGACCTTCCGGCGAACCTCAAGCGAGGTCTCGAACAGGCTCAGACCGCCGCGCGGCGTATTGTCGGGCAGTCGAGGACCCACACCCTGATACTCATAGCCCCGCACCGAGCCGCCGCCGCCGGAATAGAACAGTCGGTCGGCCGGCACCGTCAGCTCTTCGCCGCCGATGATGGAGCCCAGCTTGACGCGACCCGCCAGCACCGTCTTGGCCTCCTGCAGCGGGAGGTATCCCGACACCTCGCCCTCGGTCCGCAGGAATAGCACTGTATCTTCGCCGGCCACCGCCGTGGGCTGGGCCGAGGCGGTGACGCGCCAGCCGCTCGTGGGGTCCAGCGGGTCGTTGGAGCGATCCCAGTAGAAGCTGCCGCGCCCGGTCAGGATCACCAGATCGCGGGTCAGGCGGACCGGGGCCTGGGTCACGGGGTCGAAGCGGTTCTCGTCATACTGACCGCCGTCCAGACCGATGCCATAGCTGTAGTAGGAGGTCTTGCCGACCCGCTGGCGGATGTCGGCCGCCAGGACCAGCGCGGTCCTCCGATAGGCCTCGGTATTCTCATAGACTGCGGCGGTTTCCAGACGCAGCGTCTGGCTGGGCCTGCGCCAGTGGGGCAGGCTGAGCGTCGCGCCGATCCGGCTGTCGATCTCGGCCAGACGTGCCTGCCAGATCAGGGTGTCGGCCCGACCGAAGCGGTTGTACCAGGTCCAGGTGCCTTCGATCGCCGAGCCGCCGGTGTTGGAGGGGGCCGCGCCCGCCCGACCCGCTGTGACGATCGCCTCGGCAGTGGAAAGCGTGATAGCCGCTTCCAGCGTCCGCGCCGGTCTGTCCCGCAGGGTGACGACCACGGGCCGGGTGCCGTCGGCCAGGGTCTGGTCCGCCGGTGACAGGGCCACGCCGACGCCGTCATATACGCCGGTTTCCGTCAGCCGCCGCTCGAGTTCGGCGACCTGTTCGGGATCATAGACATCGCCTGCGGTCCAGGGGGCCAAGCCGGCGACCCAGTCCGGGTTGGTCGGCCCGCGCGTTCGAAGCTGAATGCCGTCCAGTCGGACTAGTGGCCCGCTATCGATGTTGAAGTTGGGCGTGACGGTGTAGTTCGCGTGGTTGACCACCACCCGGCGACGCCCGGCCTCGGCGTCGGCATAGCCGCGGCGTGTCAGGCCGGCGACGATACGTCCCTCGGCGGCTAGCACATCGACCGCGCGACCGGGATCGCCAGTGGTTAGCCCCACCTCGCCACGCACGGCGGTGTCCGTCGCCTGATCGGGCGGCGGCAGGGTCCAGTTCAGGCCGTAATCGGCCAGCAGAAAGCGCGGGCCCGGCGTGACTTCGATGATGGCAACCGGGGTTTCTTCACCCTCAACGTCATCGACCAGCGTCGGCTGGTAGTAGCCTTCCGACCGCAGCAGGGCCTCGGCCGACTCCATCGCCGCACGGGCGCGGCGGCGAGCCTCGAAACGGTTGGACGGCGGCTCGTCCACATCGCCGACGGCACGCACCAGCTGGGCGCGTAATTCTCCATCCAGATCGCCGCGGATCTGAGCGCGCGGCTCAGCCTGTACGGCCGCCGCCAGCGCCAGAAAGCCCGCCGTACTCATCAGGAACAGGGCTTGGCGACTCTTCAAACGGAAAACTCGGGCTGGTCGTGGGAGGCGCCTCCTATCCAGCCGTTTCGTGGCCGGGATGGGGCAGATCAGTAGAAGAGCGTTTCGCTCTCGGGCTGCACGGATTCTTCCGACGAGCGCTGCTCGGGCGGCAGGGTGTCGACCGGGGGCGCGGAGGGCAGGGCGGCGGGGTCGGTCGCAGGCACCGCAGTGTCTTCGGCGGCTGGTGCTTCCGCTGTCTCCTCAACGACGACAGTCGGGACTTCCCGGACCGGCTCGGGCTCATCGCAGGCGGCCAGCGTTCCGGCGCCGATCAGCGCGAATATTAGGAACAGGCGTTTCACGAATGTCTTCTCCCCGAACTCATCCAGCGAACGTGCTGATGTCGTTACAGTTCCATAGCCGCGATTATCGTCTTGGTCACCACTGACGGAAACCAATCCTTTCACGTTTGGTGTGACAACGTTCGCTCGGAGGGAACGATGACGACCACAGCCTATGCCAAGGTCGCGCAAGTGCGGTACCGGGAGCTCAAGACCCGGATCGCCCTGGCCGCCTTCATCGGTCTGACGGCCTGGACGGTGACGCCGACGATCTGGCCGATCGTCTGGTTCGCGGCCATGCTGGTGACCCAGGCGCTGGATTGGGTGGTCTTCACGCGATACCGCCGCAACCCGGACTGGATGCCGGATCGCGGCTATCTGGTCCTCTCCTGCCTGACGACCTTCTTGGGCGTGACCGTCTATGCGGGCCTGACCGCCTATATGTGGTTCTACGGCGGCGAGACGGGGCGGATCTTCGCCATGATCCAGTGCGCGGGCGGTCTGCTGCACGTCAGCCTGCACATGCATCACGCGCGGGCGATCCTGATCTCGGCTGTCGTGCCCCACAGCCTGTATTTCCTGGGCTTGCCTCTCTATCAGGCGGCGCAAAGCGGGCGATGGCAGGACCTGCTCGTTCCGATCGGCGGCCTGCTTTACATGAGCCATCTGGTCGTCGCCGTACGCCAGAGCTCCAGCACCACCCGCGAGATGCAGGAGGCGCGCGACGCCGCTTTCGACGCACGCGGCAAGGCCGAGGTCGCCAATGCCGCCAAGTCCGACTTTCTGGCCGTCGTCAGCCATGAAATCCGTACACCCATGAATGCGGTGATATCGGCGGCCAATCTGCTGAAGCAGACGCCGCTGGACACGCGACAGGCCGAGCATGTCGACATGCTGATCGACGCCGGCGACGTCTTGATGGGCCTGCTGAACGACGTCCTGGACGTGTCCAAGATCGAGGCCGGCAAGATGGAGCTGGAAACCGCCGACATGGTCGTGCGCGACCGCCTGACGGCGCTGGGCCGGCTGTGGGAACCACGGGCCGAGGCCAACAATGTGCGTCTGGCCTGGAAGATCGCGCCGGACGTGCCGCAGGCTGTGCGGACCGATCCGCTGCGCTTCCAGCAGATACTGTTCAACCTGATGTCCAATGCGGTGAAGTTCACGCGTGACGGCGACATTCTGGTCAAAGTCGACTGGATCGACGGCGTCATGACCGTGGCCGTGACCGACAGCGGTTGCGGCATTCCGGCGGACCGGCTGGAGCATGTGTTCAACAGCTTCGAACAGGCCGACGCGGGGACCACGCGGCGCTACGGTGGTACGGGTCTGGGCCTGTCGATCAGCCGCAAGCTGGCTGAGGTCATGGGCGGGTCGCTGACCGTGGCCAGTATCGAGGGCGAGGGTTCGACATTCACGCTGCAACTGCCCATGACCGTGGTGACGGTCGTTTGCGACCAGGCCCAGCAGGCCGCGGTCGATCTATCCGTCCTCGCCAACCGCTCGATTCTGGCCGCAGACGACCACCCGGTGAACCGGCGTATCCTCGCCCTGTTGCTGGAACCCTACGGCTGTCGCCTGACGCTGGTCGAGGACGGGGCCCAGGCGGTTGAGCGGGCGGCGCAGGAACCCTTCGACGCCATTCTGATGGACATGCAGATGCCGGTGATGGATGGACTGGAGGCCAGCCGCCACATCCGTCGAGATGGCCCTAATCGCGAGACACCGGTGATCGCCCTGACCGCCAATGCCATGGATACCCATCGCGCGGCCTGGCACGCGGTGGGGGTCCACGCCTTCCTGACCAAGCCGATCAACCCGGCGCTTCTGGCCGTGACCCTGGCCGAGGCCTGCCGTCAGGTGCGGTCCGACGAGGTCGTCGAGGCGGCCTGAAATCCGGCCCAGGCGCGGATGGCCTCGTCCAGAGACAGGGGCTCTCGCTGCGGAGTGACCTCGAGGCCGTCAGCAGCAAACCGGGGTGCCGAGGCGGGTTGTAGTGGCTCGCCCGCAAACGTCCCTCTCGCGACATTGTGCGGATGCCTGGCGGCTTCGGTCAGAGACAGCACCGGCGTGACGCAGGCCTCCGTCCCGGCAAAATGCCCGGCCCAGTCGTCGCGGTCGCGCTTAGCGAACAGGGATTCGAATCGCTGGTGCAGGGCAGGCCAGTTCGCCATGTCGAACTGAGGCGCGTCCTCTGGCGACAGGCCCAGACCCGTGATCAAGGCTGCGTAGAAGCGCGGTTCCAGCGCCCCCACGGCCACATGACCGCCGTCGCGGCAGGAGTAGCAGCGGTAGAAGGGTGCACCGCCATCCAGCAGATTGCTGCCCCGCGCCTCATTCCACAGTCCCCGTGACGAGAGGGCCGAGAACAGGCTCATCAGCAAGGCCGAGCCGTCCGTCATGGCGGCATCGACGACGCGGCCTCGGCCTGTTCGTTTGGCCTCCAGCAGTCCGGCCAGAACGCCGGTGACCAGCATCATGGCCCCGCCGCCATAATCCCCGACAAGGTTCAGTGGCGCGCGGGGCGGGCGATCCGGCTCGCCCATCGCATGCAGGGCTCCGGACAGGGCGATGTAGTTGATATCGTGCCCGACCTGATCGGCCATCGGCCCGGTCTGGCCCCAGCCGGTCACGCGCCCGAACACCAGCCGTGGATTGCGCGCGGCACAGATATCCGGCCCCAGACCCAGCCGCTCCATCACGCCGGGCCGAAACCCCTCGATCACGGCGTCCGCACCCGCGATCAGGTCGAGGATGCGAGCATGGTCCTTTAGGTTCTTCAGATTGACTTCCACCGCCGCCCGACCGCGATGCAGCACCTCGCCGCCGACTTCAGCGAAGACGGCCGAGCCCGCAGATGCGCTGCGGGTCAGGCGCAGGACCTCAGCCCCCAGATCGGCTAGGACCATGCCGGCGAAGGTGACAGGCCCCAGGCCGTCGAACTCAAGGATGCGCAGACCGGACAGAGGTTTCATGATCTTTGAGTAGCCGTCCGCCCCCGGAACGTCGAGCCAGGCCTTGACCCGGCGCGGCCGATGCACCAGAAGGCGCGTCGCCGGTGACGCAAGCGCGCCCGGCGGCGATGTGCGTCCTTAGCTCAGTTGGTTAGAGCATCTGACTTTTAATCAGAGGGTCCTCGGTTCGAGCCCGAGAGGACGTACCATCATTTCAATAACTTAACCAAAACAGAAACCCGTGTTATCCATTTGGGGGCACACAGGGGACACAGTTGGCAGCGTTTCAGGCGGTTTCATACGACACATTTGCTGCAGCTTTTCGGGTGCAGCACGCCGGAAATGGGGGCGATCGGATCGATCTGGCCAGCGATTCGATCGTAGCCTGTCCGATGTCTGTCTCAGCCGTCAGTCGGGTACCTTCGCCGACATGGATCGCACAAGCTCGAGCACCAGTTTCTGCTGTGGGAGGTCGAGACGGGGAATAAGGCTGTTTATTTCCATGGACTGCCGGGTGGGAGGGCTGCAGGCTCATCCGGTTCGTCGGCGTCCATGCTGCTACCGTCGCCTGAAAGACCTTCAAAGAAATAGGGGAGGTCGATCTTCAGGAACTGAGAGATCAGCCAGAGTTTCGATGCCGAAACCCTGTTCGTGCCCTTCTCGTATTTCTGGATCTGCTGGAACGTAAGGCCCAGGGCGCGACCCAGTTCACTCTGATTATAACCGAGCGCCAGACGCTTCTCAGCAATCCGCCGCCCTACGTGGATATCGACGGGGTGTGGTGAAGGGTTGGCAGATCCACGCGGCATGAATGAAGCCTCCTGAGCAGCGACAGACTTGCAAGCGCTACCCCGCGCAGCAAGAGGCGCGCGTGTAATTTCTGCCTGCCCGGCAAACGTGCGTGCGCTCGCTCGTGTCGGAGCCCGTCAGTTCAAACCCGAGGGCACCGTCTCACGATCTCCCTCACTCGGTCGACGCCATCCGACCAGGTTGAGGCCGCCCGCAGCAAGCGCATCGGACAGGCCTGCCGGCAAGGTCAGATCGAGGCTGGCCCCTTGCACTGGACACTCTGCAATGAACACGCCATCGCCGAAAAGCATGACCGGCGCGCCTCTGCGTCCAGCGAGTGCTGTGGCTTGTTCGAAGGCATCACCAAGGGTTGAGGCTATGAGGCTGTGGGGTTCCGTCCCATCCCCGTAGCGGACCTGGTAAACGACGCGGTGAGTATCTGACGGGGTGCCCTTCATGCCTTGGCTCCGGGCGCGATTTTGAAGGTGTCTCCGATGACTGTGGCGTCCGGGCCATCGGGGCCGGCGGCTTTCCGGGACTTACGGCCCGTGCGCAGCACAGCCTCGTCTGAAGTCAATGGATCCGGCTTACCACCAGGGACCGCACCATTGGCCTCCCGACCGCTTGGCTGTTTTCCGGTCATCTCCAAGCCTCCTTCATCGTCGCAACCGACGCCATCGTCGAACGGAGCCGCCCGAGAACGGGTTCCATCTGTCGGGCAGGCAACAGACCCAGAGACGGCTCGTCGCACCATTCTCAGTCAGTGGCCCCCTCGAGGGCGGCATACCAATCCCGATAAAGGGTGTTCGCCGCGAGATGACGGTTCAGGTCCGGGGAACCGTCCGTCCACCAGGGCGGGCCGCGCTCACCGAGCGCAATCTTGACACAATCGACCTCGGCCCGGGCGGCGGCAAGGGCAGGGCCGCCCTCCGGGAGAGCCTGTTTGACGGCACGGCGCGCCGCCATGAGGCGGCTGACGAGACGGTCGCGCGTTTGTGGCGTGAGCACGGGATTAGAGGTGCGCCAGAGCCGTCCGCGAACGACGAAGTAGCGGCCGTCGGGCGTTACAGGATAGGGCGGAGTCTGATCAGTCATGAGCGTGCAACTTGCGAGAGGCTGATGGGTTCGGCTTGGCCCAAGGTCGGTAGGCGCCTACCCAAGCGAAGGATAGTCAAACGGCATGGCAAAGGCCGCTCCGAAACTTCGCAAGACCCTGTCTCAGGCCAATCTCGTCCATCTGGGCACCGAGCGACTGGCTGGCTTGCTGATGGAGGCAGCTTCGGCTGACCCGGCGCTGAAACGGAGCCTTCGGCTCGAGATTGCGGCGGAGCTGGGCGCAGACGAACTCGCCGAGGCCCTCAACAAGAGGATGGACGAGCTGGCGTCTAGCAGGGCACGGATATCCTGGCGCAAGCGCCCGGAACTGCTGCGGGAACTGTCCCGGCTGAGGGTCCTGATCGTGGATCGCCTGGCTGAGGCAAACCCGAGCCTGGCGTTCGCGAGCCTGGTGGCATGGGTTGACCTCCTGGAGCCTCTTCAGGTCCGAACCAAGGATCCGCGCGGCGAGCTGCCGGCGCTGTTCGCGCAGGCCACTAGCGATGTGGCGGCTCTGGCGCGGACACTGGGCACTGAGGCTGCGGTCCCTGTCCTGCTCGAGGCCGTCACGACCCGCGCCTCGGTCTGGGCCGGCGTGATCGGTGCAGCAGCTACGAGCCTAGATGTCGAGATAGCGGCGGCGCTGCTCGCAGGCCTCACCCGTAAGGGTGTGCCGACCTCTGGGCGACTGGCACCCGTCGTTCGACGCTTGGCGGACCGGGCAGGGGCTGTGGACCCCTGGCTTGAGAGTTACGATGACCGCATGCGTCGGGATCCGGTCGTGCTGGTCGAGGCAGCTACGAGACTGGCGAACGCTGGCAGGGCAGAGGAGGCGCGCGAAGCTCTGGAGGCGGCCTTGGAACGCGCACCCCGGAAAGGGATCGGGTGGCGTGCGCCTGAGCCGCCGCCTCAGCGGGACGAGGCTTGGTATCTGGCCGAGATGGCCGTTCTGGATGCCGAAGGCCGCGGCGACGAGGCCACGGTCTCGCGCTGGGCCCGGTTCGAACGGCTGCTCAGCACAGAGGCCCTGCGCGACATCCTGGGCCGTCTCGACGATTTCGACGATGTCGAAGCCACCGACCGCGCCATCGCTTTTGCGACCCAGGCCTTCGACCTCGACCGTGCTCTGAGCTTCTTGATGACTTGGGGCGCGCTGCGGGAGGCCGCCGAGACGATTTCTCGCCGTCGAAGCGAGCTGGGCGGCCGGGCCGACGCTATACCCCTTTGGGCTTCGCGCCTGTCCAGCCGTTATCCGCTCGCCGCCGTCCTCCTGTTGCGCGCTCGCGCCAAGGCGCTCGTGTCGCTGTCCGGCTCCCTTCATGCCGAAGGGGTGCAGGAGGCCTTGGACGAGGCGGAGGCGCTGGCGGCATCTCTGCCCGGCGAACTGGAGCCCCACGCCGAGTTCGTCGATGTCTTGACGAAGGCCAGGGGGCAGGGCTCCGGACCCGGACGGCGATAGGGCCCGGCCGTGGTCTTTGCTGTCAGGCTGCCGGACCGATGGTCGCGTTGGCTGGACAGAAGACCCTCGTTTCTCTGGGGTTACGGCGCGCCCTCGCCTCAGTCCGCCCCGGCGACGTTGGAGCACCCTTCGTCGCCGGCTGGCGGGTTCTATACCTGTCTGGCGCGGCTGGAACTGTGGCCGCCATTGCGAAACAGGATGTCGCTGGCCACCTCGGCTGATACGCCCGAGGCGCTGCTATCGACCGAAACAAATATGCCGCCCTCGTTGACCGTGTCCTCATAATAGCGTGCGTCGTCTTCGCTCACACCATGTTTGGACAGCAGGCCGGCCAGACCGCCTGCCGCTGCGCCAATGGCCGTGCCGGTCAGGGCCGCTCCCCCGATTGCCACCTCTGCGATCGCACCTGCAGCAACCAGCGGCCCAACGCCCGGAATGGCCAGCGCCGCAACGCCAAGGGCCGCGCCGAGCCCTGCACCCAAGGCCCCCTTGCCGACTACGTCCCTGGCTTTTTCGCCTGCCCCGTCGGTTTCGGTAGCCTTGCCTCCATCGCCATCGCGGGCGATCAGAGAGATGGCGCGGTCCTACACGCCCGCTGCGCGCAACTCTGACACAGCCCGATCGGCTTCAGACTGACTGTCGAATACGGCAGATGCGATGTTCATGGGTCTTCTCCAAGTGATGGGCTGATCTTCACCCTTGGTGCGAATGCTGCCCACTTTCCCGCGTTCCCCCGGGGCGGCTCCTGTTCGGCGGTCTGACAGCTATATGGCCCTCGGAACCTTTCCCGACGGGGTCATGGCTTGGTGGCATTCCTTAGGGGGAGTGAAGAGAGAACCATGGAGAAATCCGACCGCGCGAGCCCTTCGAGCCGAACAGCACCGCCGCACGACCGATCGGACGCCTGGGTCCGGCAGGGTGTCATCAGTGGCGCGGGCTTTCGGTTTGCGCGATTGTTTGCAGCCCCCCGTCAAGGACAGTGAAGCCTTCCATCTGCCGCACGGCGTTGAGGACGACCTCCGGCCGGAAATGGTGAGCCATGTGTCCCAGTCCTTCGAGCCAGGAGAACGTGGCGTCCGGCAGGATTTCGGCCAGCTGCCTGCCGTGCAGGATCGGGTTGACGACCATGTCCCGGTCGCCCTGCAGGATGTGAACAGGTAGCTGGCACTGGCTGTAGAGCGACGCGGCCCTGACCAGGCCGGACGCCAGCTGGAGGGCTTCGGCCCCCTCTGCCCGCAGCCGGTCCGCCGATCCGGCCGCATGGAACGGAAACCCTGTTGCAAAGTCGTCGGTCATCGCCTGGGGCAGGAACATGCCGTTCCAGAGCGTCGCCAGCAGGAGCGGATCCGTTGGTCGGGCCAGGGCCGTCCAGCCAGGGCCGGTCATGGGCATGGCACGCGGACCGAAGATCGCCAGTTCGGGACGCAGTTCCGGAAACGCTATGGGACCCAGTACCACGATACCCTCGACGAGGGTGGGGGTCTGCAGGGCGATCGCCAGGGCCACGGCTGCGCCGAACGAGTGGCCGATCACGATGGGACGGTGAAGCCCCAATCTGGACATGGCTTCCGCGATCAGCGTCGCCTGGGTCCATATCGAGCCGCCGTTGGGCACGGGATCGCTGGAACCGTGACCCGGACGGTCGAAGGCCGTAAGCCGCACATGAGGCGCGAACGTCGCGCCCAGGGCGATGACGCCTTCAGTCGATGTCGTCAGCGCCCCGTGAAGATAGACGACGTCGCGACCGGACCCCAGCTGGACATAGGACAGACGCCCGGTTTCCAATTCCAGGGTGGTCTGGAGCTCGGTGCCTTCGACGGGACGCGCCGCGAATGCGTCATCCATTCGGGGGCTCAGAACCTGCGCGATGCTGGCCGGCTTCCGGCTCTCGGGCGTCGAGGTCGAACCGGTCACCGCTCGAAAGGACATGCATTCTGACATCGAACATGGACAGTGCTCGGTCGGCCCGCGCCTCGGCTATGTTGGAGTGGGTGGCTGTTTCGCCGTCGACGACATAGGCGGCCCCGCTTCCGATGACGGTCAGGGCGCGCCCGTTCACCACCAGGGCCGTATCCTCATCGACCCCTATGCCGAGCAGTCGGGGGTTGTGCGCCACCGCGCCAAGCAACCGACCGTACCGCCCCCGTTCGGCAAAATGCTGGTCGATAATCACGCCCGGGACGAGACCGAGGCCTGGAGCCATATGCAGCTCCCCGATCCTGTAGGATTCCGAACTGGCCCCCCTGACCAGCATGGTTTCGCTCATCATAGACGCCCCAGCCGACGTTCCCGCTATGACGGCACCCCCGGCATGGAGGTCCCGGATTTTGCGCTCGATCGGTGTGTCACCGATCTGGCTCGTAATGCGCAGCTGGTCGCCCCCGCTGAAGAAAATGCCTCCGGCACCGTCCAGAAGCGCCAATCGGGAGCCTGCCAGGCTTTCGTTGCGATCCTCGACATAAAGCTCTTCCAGGTTCGTGACCCCGATGGCTGCGAAGGCCTTCTGGTAGCCCTCGAAATAGCCTTCGGGTTCATGGGAGGCGACGGTCGCGATGACCAGTTTGCGCCCGGCGAGGTGACGGGCCACTTCGCGCAGGATGACCCGCTCCCCCTCCTTGTCTTCATGACCGCCGATGATGATCAGTGGCCCGGCGGCATCAGCCATGGGGAGGCTCCAGAATTACGGATTGCAGAGGCTCGGCATGGCCGGAGGCGGGTGAGTGGCGCTGGTAGGCGAGAACCTGTCGCCAGACTGAGTCCACCCGGGTCGGCGTGAGGATCACGAGGTCGCCCGGCTGAGCCATGTCCAGACAGGCCGTCACCGCGTCTTCTTCCCGGTAAATCCCGCGGATGGCTGTCCGGTCAAACCGCGTTCGCAGGGCCCCTTCAGTCATCATGCTGATCACTTCGCCCGCGGCCCTTCCGCGGTTGTCCGGGGTTTCGCGAAAGACTAGCTGGTCGAAATACTGCGCCCCGATCTCGCCCATGGCGAAGATTTCCTCATCGCGCCGGTCCCCTGGTACGCTCAGCATGGCGATACTTCGGGACTCGTCCGGCCGTATTGCCTTGACCATCCGCCCCAGGGCGCGAAGCCCTTCCGGATTGTGCGCATAGTCCATGATGACCTTGAAACCGGACGTGTCGTGCACATTGAGACGGCCGGGGTTCTGTTCGTAGGTCGAGCGGAATGTTCGCAGCGCGGCCGCGATCGCGGCCGGTTCGACGCCGGCCGCATAGGCCATGGCCGTGGCAGCCAGCGCGTTCTGGACGTTGAACGAAGCCTGGCCTTCGAGGGTGGCGGGGATCTCCGGTGCATCGCAGACAGGGTGAACCTGTCCCTTGTCGTACACGGTGATCGCCCCTGTTTCGGCGTCATGGAGGCAGGCCAGACCCCCGTCGGCAACATGCTTGAGAAGGAAGCCGGGCGCGTCCTTGCCGCCCCGCATCGAAAACCAGCCAACCCGCCCGCCCGCATGGCGGGACATGCGCAGGGTGAGGGGATCGTCAGCATTGAGAACGCTCACTCCCCGGCGGGACACGCTCTCGGTGACAACGGACTTGACCGCGGCCAGGTCCTCCAGGGTGTCTATGCCCTTGAGACCCAGGTGATCCGGCTGGACATTCAGGACAGCGCCGACGTCACAGCGATCAAACGCCAGGCCTTCTCTGAGGATGCCGCCACGGGCACATTCAAGCACGGCCACGTCCACTGTCGCATCCCGCAGCACGACGCGGGCGCTTTTAGGCCCACTGGCATCTGCAGCATTGATCTGTTCGTCCCCGATATAGACACCACTGGTGTTGGTCAGACCGACGGTCAGGCCCTGGGCCTTGAACACATGGGCCAGCATCCTTCCGACGGTCGATTTCCCGTTGGTGCCGGTGACCGCAAGTATGGGGATGCGGGCCCGCGAGCCGCGCGGATAGATCATCCGAATGATGGGTTCGGCAACGTCTCGGGGCTGCCCTTCGGACGGCTCCAGATGCATCCGCAGCCCTGGCGCAGCATTGACTTCCACGATG
>CALRXI020000049.1:0-13761 GCA_943372125.1 Brevundimonas vancanneytii | reverse complement strand
GCCGCGCCGAACCCTTCCCACCCTGTCGTCGCTGCGCGCCGACATCCCTCCCCCTGGGGGGAGGGAGAAGGTCGAGTTACTCGACCGTCGAACCCCTAGTTTCGCCCACACGCGCGGCCAGCGCCGCACCCATGAAGGCGTCCAGATCGCCGTCCAGGACACCCTGCGTGTCCGAGGTCTCGACGTTGGTGCGCAGATCCTTGACCATCTGATACGGCTGCAGGACGTAGGACCGGATCTGATGACCCCAGCCGATGTCGGTCTTTGCATCCGCCATGGCCTGGGCCGCCGCTTCCCGCTTCTGCAGCTCCAGCTCGTACAGGCGGGCCCGCAGCATCTTCCACGCCATTTCGCGGTTCTGGTGCTGGGATCGCCCGGCCTGACAGGCCACGACGGTGTTGGTCGGGGTGTGGGTCAGGCGCACGGCCGAATCGGTCTTGTTGATGTGCTGACCGCCTGAGCCCGAGGCGCGATAGGTGTCAGTTCGCACATCCGCCGGATTGATGTCGATCTCGATCGTGTCATCGACCACGGGCGAGACGCCGACGGAGGCAAAGCTGGTGTGGCGCTTGGCGGCGGCGTCATAGGGGCTGATGCGGACCAGACGGTGCACGCCCGATTCCGACTTCAGCCAGCCATAGGCATTGGGCCCGCTGATCAGGATGGTGGACGACTTGATGCCGGCCTGTTCGCCCTCTTCCTGGGCCTCGATCTGAACCTCATAGCCGTGCGCCTTGGCCCAGCGGCTGTACATGCGCAGCAGCATGCCGGCCCAGTCGTTGGACTCCGTCCCGCCAGCGCCGGAGTTCACCTCCAGATAGGCGTCGTTGCCATCGGCCTCGCCGGACAGCAGGGCCTCCAGCTCGGCGCGCGTGGCGCGGTCCTTGATCGCCTTCAGGCTGGCGCGCGCCTCTTCGAGCGTCGCCTCGTCGCCTTCCTCATCGGCCATTTCGGACAGCATGACGCCGTCTTCCAGCCCCTGCTCCATCTCGCGGACGGTATCGATCTGGGCGGCCAGTCGGGCGCGGTCGCGCGACACGGCCTGGGCCTGTTCGGCGTCGTTCCACAGCGTCGGGTCCTCGACCCGCGCGTTCAGCTCATCGAGCTTTCTGAGGGCGACATCCCAGTCAAAGGCGCCTCCTGAGCAGAGCGATGCTCTGCTCGATGTCGGCCTTCATGGCCTCGACATCCGGTCTCATCGCAATCTCCAAGCGATACAATAGGGGACGCGGGACATAGAGGGTGTCGCCGCGGGTGGCTAGGGCCGATGGGTCAGTAAAGCCCGCTCAGGTCTTCCGCTGGCGCCTTCACCGGCGGTGGCGCAGTGGGGGGCGGAGCGGTCGGGCCGGTGCTGGGCCTTTCCGCCTCTTCCTGCTCGCGACGGATGACTTCATTGTAGTTCTGAGGCCCGGTTGGAACGGTCGGACCGGTCGGCGCACGCTCCTCGATCCGGCGGGTCGTGCCGGGGCGGAAGGCTTCCTCGATACCTTTCACACTGCGGAAGATGGCGTTCTTGGGCCGCACGAAGGGCCGCGCCGGACGCTCACGCAAGGCGGTCTGCATGAAGTCGGCGAAAACCGGCACCGCCGCCGTCGTACCCGTCTCGCCATAGCCCAGCGGGCGGTTGTCGTCGAAACCGATGAAGACGCCGACCACGATGTCGGACGAGAAGCCGACGAACCAGGCCGAGCGGTATTCGTTGGTCGTGCCGGTCTTGCCGCCGACCCAGCGACCCAGGCCGCGCGCACTGGCGGCCGTACCGCGCTGAACGACGCCCTCCAGCATGGAGCTGATCTGATAGGCCGTGATCGGATCGATCACCTGCTGGCCGCGCGGGTCCAGCCGTGGCGATTCCTGACCCGTGAAGGGCCGCCCGCAGTCGCGGCAGCGACGATCGTCGGCGCGATACAGGGTCTCACCGTCGCGATCCTGGACCATTTCGATCAAATAGGGATCGACCTTGCGTCCTCCGTTGACGAAGGCGGCATAGGCGGCGGTCAGGCGGTAAGGCGTGGTCTCCCCTGCCCCCAGCGACACCGAAAGGTTCGGTGTCAGATTGTCGGCCACCCCCATCTTTTCGGACAGGGCCACGATGTTATTCATGCCCACCGACTGGGCCAGACGGACCGTCATGACATTGCGCGACAGTTCCAGCCCGCGCCGCAGGGTCTGCGGCCCATAGTATTGACGGCTGTAGTTCTCGGGCGTCCAGCGCCCGCCATTGGCCCCACCGGCAAAACTGATAGGGGCATCCAGCACGATCGAGGCCGGGGTAAAGTCACCCTCCAGCGCCGCCGCATAGACGAACGGCTTGTAGGCCGAACCCGGCTGGCGCTCAGCCTGGGTCGCGCGGTTGAAGCTGGACAGGGCGTAGGAATAGCCGCCGACCATCGCCAGCACGCGACCCGACTGGGGCTCGATGGCGACCAGGGCCCCGTTGACGCGCGGCACCTGCTTCAAGGCAAACTGGCCGCCGGTCGGCTCCACGAAGATCAGATCGCCACGCTTCAGCGGGCGGTTGGCATTGGCCCAGGCGGCGTCGGCGGCCAGCAGGCTGCCGGTGTCGCCGTCACGTGCCGTGACGATGCGGACGTTGTTGCCCGACACGCTCTCCACCGCCGCCGCCTGCCAGGCCCTGCGTTCGGGTGGCCGCGTCTCGGCCAGGGCGACCTGTTGCCAGCCATCGGCAAAATCGGTGGTGCCCCAGGCCCCGCGCCATCCGTGACGACGATCATAGTTTTCCAGCCCCTTCATCAGGGCGTCGCGTGCCGCCGACTGAAGGGACGGATCCAGCGTGGTCCGCATGTAGTAGCCGCCGCGGTTAACCTCCTCGCGGCCGAACCGGGCAATGGCCTGACGCCGGGCCTCCTCAACGAAGAAGTCGGCGTCGGCATACTGGGCGCGGCGCGGGGCGTCCTGGGTCACCAGCGGCTTGGAGCGCGCCTCGACCAGTTGGGCATCCGTCAGCCAGCCGTTCTGGTTCATCTCGCCCAGCACCCAGTCACGGCGGCCGGTGGCGCGACCCGGGAAGCGTTTGGGATGATAGTTGGCCGGCCCCTTGGGCAGGGCGGCCAGGAACGCCGCCTCGTCCGCAGTCAACTCGCTCAGCGACTTGCCGAAATAGTTGTAGGCCGCCGCCGCCACGCCGAACGAGCGATAGCCCAGGTAGATTTCGTTCAGATACAGCTCGAGGATCTGCTCCTTGGTCAGCGTCGCCTCGAGGCGGTTGGACAGGATGGCTTCCTTGACCTTGCGGTTGATGCCGGTCTGGCCCTCCAGCAGCACATTCTTGGCGACCTGCTGGGTGATGGTCGAGCCGCCCTCCAGACGACGGCCCGAGGCGGCGTTGAAGACGTTCTTGAACATGGCCCGGCCCAGGCCCGACACGTCGATGCCGCCGTGGTTGAAGAAATCGTTGTCCTCGGCCGACAGGAAGGCCTGAACCACCGTGTCAGGAATCTGCGAATAGGGCACATAGATCCGGCGCTCGTCTGAGAACTCGCCGATCAGAGTGCCGTCACCGGCATAGACCCGCGTCGCGGTCGCCGGGCGATAGTCCGCCAGATCTGACGCGTCTGGCAGGTCATGGAACAGCCAGGCCGCATAGATGGCAACGGCCAGCCCCGCCACCGCGATACCGCCCAGCAGAACGATCCCCGCCCTTACGAACCAGCGTTCGGCAATCCTCACCTGAAACTCCGGGGCGCTTGCATCGGCATGGGTTTAGCTTGCGTCGCGGGGGTTCGCTAGGGTGACGATGACATGCGCCCGAATGTTGGAGCTTAGGGTCGTCCCGTTCCGCCGGTCGCGGCCATCTGCACGTCACCGTCGGCCTGCCGGAAATAGGTGTCGATGCCGGCCGCGACGGCGCGGATCAGGCGACGCCGGGCGCGGCTGTCGGTCAGCAGACGCTCATCCTCGGGATTGGTCATATAGCCCATCTCCAGCAACACGGCGGGCACATCGGGGGCCAACAGAACGGCCAGGCCCGCGTCGCGATGGCTGCGGCGCAGTAGCGGATGGTCCGCCTGTTCGATCTCGCCCAGCAGGGTCCGCGCCAGGCGGGCCGAGCGATTCTGGGTCGCGCGCTGGGTCATGTCCAGAAGGATGCGATCGACCGAGGCGTCGCGGCCCGGCAGGTTCAGGTTCTGCTGCCAGTTCTCGTCGCGTGTGAATTCCCTCACCGCCCGCCCGGCGCCCTGTTCCGACAGGGTATAGACGCTGGCTCCGCGCGTGGCGGGATCGGCGATGGCGTCGGCGTGCAGGGAGATGAACAGGTCCGCCCCGGCCCGGCGCGCGATCTCGACCCGGCGATTCAGCCCGACATAAACGTCGGTTTCGCGGGTCAGCTGGACACGATACCGGCCCGTGCGTTCCAGTTCCTGTTTCAGCAGTTGGGCGGCCGCCAGAGTGACGGCGCTTTCGTGCGTCGTGGTTCCGGTCGCGCCGGGGTCGCGCCCGCCGTGCCCCGGATCGATGACCACCAGCGGCCGCTCGGCCCGGCGCGTCGGCAAACGCACGCCGCGTTCCGGACGTGGCGTCGGTGCCCGGCCTGTTGCCTTCAGATCGATGACATAGCGATAGTGGGCGATGCCGTCGCCGGGCGGCAGCAAGAAGCGCCGCTCAATCTCGGCGGTACTGCTCAGGTCCAGTTCCAACCGCGAGGCCCCGCCCGCACCGGCGATCCGCCAGTTGCGCACCAAACCACTGCCCTGCCCTGTTCGCGTCTGCCCCGGCGCGATGCCCGCCAGCGCGACCACGACATGGCCGTCGTCGCCTGACTGCACGACCTCGCCGCGCGAGGTGCGATCCAGATCGACCACGACGCGCGTCCGCTCCGCATCGCCGCCGAAGCGGACCCGAAGGACCTCGCCCATCGCGCCGGTGGCCAGGCCTCGACCCGCGGCGAAGACCGCCACCCCGAAGGCCAGCATCACGACAGCCGCCATCGCCCACTGGCACGGGGTCCAACGCGTCGGATTGCTACGCCACAGCCCGCTCATTCTGACGGAGGCCTCGTTCATCACTCTGCAACCATGATGACCGGCGGGCGTCGCCAAGGGGTTAAGACAGCTGTGCCTTTTAATTCATGATTTTCATGACTATGATCTGTCTGCCTGCGAACCGATCGCGTTCCCTGACCTGTTCAGGAGCGGACGCGCCCTCCTCGCCAGGTGGACTTCCACTGATCCTAGGATCGACCGGGCGACAAGGCCCGACGATTCGAAGACCGGGTCCGCACCGCCCCTGACCGGGCGCGACCGCGACCAGGACCGACTGAACTCATGGGCTTTACCGCCAGCGCTCCCCTCCGGTCTGAGTTGACCGACATCGCCTGCATCGACGGCACCATGCCGCGCTGTGGCCGAGGAACGACGCCTGCGCCCGCCCGCCTCACCCCCATTCGGCGAGCCGCCACACTGACCGGTCACGTACCGGCGGTCACGGCCCGAGCGCGCCAGAGAGAGACCACCCATGTCAAAGACCATGCTTATCGATGCGGCACATGCGGAAGAAACCCGCGTCGCGATCGTCGAAGGGCGTCAAATCGAGGAATTCGACTTTGAATCCCGCACGAAGCGCCAGCTTCGTGGAAACATCTACCTCGCCAAGGTTACCCGCGTAGAGCCCAGCCTGCAGGCCGCCTTCATCGAGTACGGCGGCAATCGCCACGGCTTCCTGGCCTTCAACGAAATCCACCCCGACTATTACCAGATCCCGGTCGCCGACCGCGAAGCCATCATGGCCGAAGCGCATTCGGACGAGGACGATCACGACGACCTGGGCCGCGAAAGCGACGACGGCGAGTCCGAAGGCGGCATGGCCGAGGAAGAGCGGCTCAAGCGCCGCCTGATGCGCCGCTACAAGATCCAGGACGTCATCAAGCGCCGTCAGGTCATGCTGGTCCAGGTCGTCAAGGACGAGCGCGGCGGCAAGGGCGCGGCCCTGACCACCTGGCTGTCGCTGGCCGGTCGCTATTGCGTGCTCATGCCCAACACCGGCAAGGGTGGCGGCATCTCGCGCAAGATCACCCAGGCCACCGACCGCAAGCGCCTCAAGGCCGCTGCCGCCGCCCTGGACGTGCCGCGCGGCATGGGCCTGATCATCCGCACGGCCGGAGCCAAGCGCACCAAGGCCGAGATCAAGCGCGACTATGAGTATCTGCTGCGCCTGTGGGAGACGATCCGCGAGACGACGCTGAAGTCCAATGCCCCCTCGATCATCTACGAGGAGGAAAACCTGGTCCGCCGCGCCGTGCGCGACATGTTCGACAAGGATTTCGACGGCATTCAGGTCGAAGGCATCGAAGGCTTCAAGGAGGCCCGCGATTTCATGCGAGTGCTGATGCCCTCGCAGGCCAAGAAGGTGCACCTGTACCAAGGCGCGCGGCCCCTGTTCGCGACCAACGGCATCGAGGAGATGCTGACCCAGATCCATCAGCCGGTCGTGCCCCTGCCGTCGGGCGGCTACCTGGTAATCAACCAGACCGAGGCGCTGGTCGCCATCGACGTCAACTCCGGGCGCTCGACCAAGGAGCGCAACGTCGAGGCCACGGCCACAAAGACCAATATCGAGGCCGCCATCGAGGCGGCGCGCCAGTTGCGCCTGCGCGACCTGGCCGGCCTGATCGTCATCGACTTCATCGACATGGACGAGAGCAAGAACAACCGCACCGTCGAAAAGGTGCTGAAGGACGCCCTGGCCAAGGATCGTGCGCGCATCCAGATGGGCCGCATCTCCGGCTTCGGCCTGATGGAAATCAGCCGCCAGCGTCGTCGCCTGGGTGTGATCGAGGGGGCCACCGAGGTCTGTCCGCACTGCCAGGGCGCGGGTCGCATCCGCTCGGCGGAAAGCGCCGCCCTGATGACCCTGCGCGCCGTCGATATCGAGGCCGGCAAGAACGGCGCGGGCGTGGTGAATCTGCGCCTTTCAACCGCCGTGGCACTCTATATCCTCAACCACAAGCGCGACTATCTGAACAGCCTGCTAGTCAAGCGCGGGCTAAACGTCGTCATCCTGATCGACGACAGCCTGGGTCAGGGCGAACACGCTATCGAGCGCATCGAGACGAACGAAGACTTCGTGCCAGAACAGGCACCGGCCTTCATCGATCTGGACGATGACTTCGACGACAGCGCCTATGACGAGGATGAGGCCGACGACGATGACATCATCGCCGACGATGACGACGCCGAAGACGGCGAAGACCGCGAAGACACCGACGACGACGAGCCGCGCGAGCGGGCCGAACGTCATGATCGCGAACATGGCGGACGCGGACGTCGCCGCCGTCGTGGCGGCCGTCGCGACGAGACCGAAGCTGCGCCACGCGATGACGAGGCCGCTCCTGCCCTGACTGTGGGTGAAGACGACGACGACAGCGAGGCCGGTCGCCGCCGCCGTCGCGGTCGCCGCGGGGGTCGACGGACTCGCGAGGAAGGCGCCGAGCGCGATGCCTTCTTCTGGGTACGCGGTCGCACGCCGTCCCTGGACGACCCTTACGTCTGGTTCGACCCGATCAATCCTGAGCGCCCACAAACGCGCACCGAGGTGGCGTCTCCCGAAAGCGGGATCGCCGACGTCGAGGAGCGGATCGGCGAACGTCCCGAGGGCGAGCGTGAAGGCCGCGAAGGCGGTCGCTCGCGCCGGCGTCGCGGACGGGGCCGCGGTCGTGACCGTGGCGGCGAACTGACCCACGAGGTCAAAGTCGAGGCTCGCGCGACCAACGAAGGCATGCCGGCCGACGGCTCGCCCGACACGCCGATGGCCGTCCAGATCGAAGCCGATGCCGATACGCCGCCGGTGGCCGTGATCGAAGAGCCGAAACGCCGCCGCGTCCGTCGCAAGACGTCCGCCAGCACGACCGAGGCCTCCGAACCAGAAGCGGTCACTGAACCGATCGAGCCGAACGAGGCCGAGCCTTTCGCGGCAGAGCTTGCCGAACTCGACGTCACGCCCGCCGAGGCTGTCGAGGAACGCGCCGAAACCATGTTGGAGCCGACAGCGGCAACGGTCGTCGAACATGTGGCCCCTCAGCCCGAGGTCGACGTCGCCGCTCTGATCGCCGATGATCCCGCCCAGATCGTCGCACCGCCCGAAAAGCCCAAACGCGGGTGGTGGCGCCGCTGAAAGGACGCGATTAGTCTGTGAGATCGTACCGAACGGGGGCGTTCGAGGCTTGAGGAGTTTGCCATGACCTGGCTGTCTCGACCTGTCCGTCGCCTGTTCGGGGCCGCGACCGCCGCCGGCATGCTGCTGGCGGCGTCCTCGCCGGCTGCGGCCCAGAGCGCCATCCGCGATACCGAGATCGAGGAGATCATCCACGAATGGTCGTCGCCGGTCTTCGTCGCCATGGGGCTGGAGCCGAGCGAGGTCGAGATTCTGCTCGTCAATGACGACAGCCTGAATGCCTTCGCCACACGCGGCCGGATCATGGGACTGAACACCGGCCTGATCATGCGCACGCGCAACGCCAACGAGCTGCTGGGCGTGGTCGCGCACGAGGCCGGTCACATCAAGAACCGACACACGCTTCGTGACGGGGCGCAGAATGCGGGCATGCAGCCCCTGCTTATGACCATGGCGCTGGGGGCGCTGGCCATTGCCGCTGGCGCGCCCGATGCCGGGGCGGTCCTGATCGGCAACAGCCAGTATTTCGGCACGCTGAGCGCCCTGCGCTATATCAGCCATCAGGAAGGCGAGGCCGACAACACGGCTGCGCGTGCGCTGGATCGGGCCGGTGAATCGGGGCGCGGACTGGTGACCTTCTTCGAGCGCAACTTCCGCACCGAGGAAGTCTTCTCCGACGCCCGCCGCTATCCCTATTTCCGCAGTCACCCTCTTTCGTCCGAGCGGATCGAGAACCTGCGCCGCATCGTGGCCGAAGGCACGCACAACGATGCCGTCGATACGCCAGAGCGCGCCGCCCAGCACGCCTTGGTCCTGGCTAAGATGCACGCCTTCATGGACCACCCGACGGACACACTGAGGGCCTATCCGGAAACCGATGTCACCCTGCCTGGTCGCTATGCGCGCGCCATCGCTTGGTATCGCCAGGGCGAGATCGACAAGGCCATCGCCGCCATCGATGTGCTGCTGGCCGAACAGCCGCAGAACCCGTACTTCTGGGAGCTGCGCGGTCAGGTGCTGATGGAGGAAGGTCGCCCTGCCGATGCCCTCGCCTCGCACCAGCGTTCGGTCGAGCTCAAGCCGGACGCGCCGCTGCTTAGGGTCAATCTGGGCCACGCCCTGATCGCCTCGCAGGATCCGACCAAGCTGGACCCCGCCATTCTGGAACTGAAACGCGCCGTGGCGCTGGAGCCGGAGAACACCTTGGCCTGGCGTCTGCTGTCGCAGGCCTATTCCAGCCAGGGCAAGGAGGGCCAGGCCCGACTGGCGACCGCGGAAATGTATTTCGCCATGGGCTCGGAGCGGGAATCGACGCAGTTCGCCCTGCGGGCCCGCGACATGCTGGATCGCGGCACGCCGGAGTGGACCCGTGCCATGGACATCGTCTTCGCCTCGGGCGCGACCCAGGCCGATGTCGATGACGTCGACCGCCGCAATGCCCGCCGCCAGCCGGTCATCGTGCCGGCCGGCGGCTGATCGAGACTTTTCAGGATACGCATGACCGATACGCCCGAACCGACGCCCGCCCCCGCGCCGACGCCTGCCAAAGGGTCATGGTTGTCCGATGCCAAGGTGGGTCTGGTGGGACTTGTGGTGGGCGTGGTCGCCCTAGTCGTCGCCGTCGCGCCCTATGCGACAGGGGGCGACTTCGATGCGCGGGTTCGCAGCTATCTGCTCGCCAATCCCGAAGTCCTTCAGGAAGTCAGCGACGCCCTGAATGCAAAGGCCGACGTCGCCCGTCAGGCGGAGGATCGCGAGCGGGCTCGTCAAATCACCGCGCGTGCGGCCGCCAATCCGGCCCTGCTGGCCCCCGATCCGCGAGACCCGTCGTTCGGCCCCGCCGACGCCAAGGTGACGGTCGTGGAGTTCTTCGACTTCCGCTGCCCCGGCTGCAAGGCGACGGCCCCCGAGGTGCTGGCCTTGATGCAAGCGCACCCGGACGTACGGTTTGTCTTCAAGGACTGGCCGATCCTGGATCGCGGCAGCGACGGCGTCTCGCACCTGTCGGCCCGGGCCGCCCAAGCGGCGCATCGTCAGGGCAAGTATCTGCCCGTCTTCCGCGATCTGATGGCCGAGCCGGACCTGACGCCCGAAAGCATCGCCCGCATCCTGAACGACAATGGCGTGTCCCTGCCCCAAGCCGAGGCGGCCATGGTCAGCGGAGAGATCGCCTCGCACCTGGCAGACATTCAGACGACGGCGACGACGCTGGGTCTGCAGGGCACGCCGACCTTCCTGATCAACGGCAAGGCCAGCGCGACTATCCAGCCTTCGGACATCGATGCCGCCATCCGGGCCGCCAGGGCGGGCTGATCAGGGGATCGCCCCGACGCAGCCTTCGTCGCCACCGACCGGCAGGGCGGCATCGGTCAGGGACAGGGTCCAGCCGTGGTGGGTGTCCAGTCCGCGCCGGCGAATGCCGCCGCCGTCACCGGCATCGCCGCCCGCATCGACGACGACACGACGCCCCGTCGGCAGGGCGGCGGGATCGATCCGGCCGACGGCCAGGGCACTGGGCGTCTCGCCCCCGAAGCCGTCGAAGACGCTGAGCCCCGCCCATTCGCGGCGAAGGCCCGTCCACCAGGGATCGCCTGCGTTCACGGCCAGCACCGCCACGCCATGGCCTTCGGACGCCCATTTCAGCGCAGCCTGCGGATCGCGCACGGCCCGCATGTCGGCGGCGGCTCCGAAGCGCAGACGGGCGCCGTCGAAGGCGCGGGTCGGCTCGATCGGCGACCAGACCTGGACCTTCATCCGGCCCTGCCGGGCAAGGCCCCAGCCGACGATCTGACGCCAGAGGGATTCGACGGCTTCCTGATTGTGCGGTTCGGCCTGGGCCAGGACGCGGTCGAGCACGCGCTGTTCGCGGTCGGGACGCAGTTTGACGTGGGGGCCTGCGGGGGCGTCCTTGGCCTGGCCGACGCGAGCGGCGATGGCGAGGCGGCGCTGGAACAGGGCCAGCAGTTCATCGTCCAGCAGATCGATCTCGTGGCGCAGGGCCGCGAGCGCCATGTGTTCAGGGCTGATGTCGGTCAAAGCGGGCCAGACTTGCTGGAGAGCAGTTTTGGTGTGGGGCACGATATTGAGCTTTCGGTATTCGACAGGGCTGCGATGAGGGGTTTTGCGAGCCGCCGCTCCGTCGCGGAGCGGTCGCCGGCGAGGCCGTCAGGAGCGAGTGCCCGACGCCTCAGCCGGCGTATCGAAAGCCGTAGGCATAGAGGCCCGACACCGCGAAAGCGCGGGCGGTAAAGGTCGCAGCGATTGCTTGCGGACGGGCCATGCGCCTCACTGGACGCAAGAAACATGCGGCGTCAAGCCGGTTTGGCGCTCAGCAGGACGAAACGCGTCCGATTTTCAGCTTCGTCCTGAATATCGTTGCGCAAAATCGACAGGTCATAGACCTCGGCCGCGCGGACGGGGGCGACGGCGGCGCGGCTCTTGTCGTTAGCTTCGGCGACGGAGCGCGCGGCTCCGGCGGTGTCGAAGACGATGACCGGTTCGATGTTCAGGCCGGTCAAGGTGCCGGTGCACTGGCGCAGGGCGATGGGGTGGCTCTCAGCCGTCCTGATGTCCGACAGACGCGCGCCGTGCGGGGCCATCAGGGCCAGGCGGATAGGCCGCCAGACCTCCGAGACGATGTGCAGGCCACTGTTTTCGACCAGAGTCGCGGCGGGCTCGACACGGCCGATGGTCGAGTTTTCGACCGGGATCAGGGCACAGCCGACATCGCCGGCCTGAAGGGCGTCCAGCACATGCTCGAACGTCTCGAACGCCACCGCCTCGTCCCACGGACGCAGGTCGACGCAGGCCTCATGGCTGAAGGCGCCGGGCGCACCCTGATAGGCACAACGTCCGGCGGCATCGTCGCCTTCGGGCTTGCCGACGCCCTCCAGCACGGTCAGGCCGCCTTCGATCGCGACTGACGCCCGGTCTTCAGGCGCTCGGCGACCAGGAAAGCCAGCTCCAGCGCCTGGTCTGCGTTCAGACGGGGATCGCAATGGGTGTGATAGCGGCTGGACAGGTCGTCCTCCGTCACGGCCTGGGCCCCGCCCAGACATTCGGTGACGTTCTGGCCGGTCATTTCCAGATGAACGCCGCCGGGGTGAACGCCCTCGACCTCGGCCACGTCGATGAAGGTCTTCACCTCGCCCAGGATGCGGTCGAACGGCCGGGTCTTGTAGCCATTCGACGCCTTCAGCGTATTGCCGTGCATCGGGTCGATGGACCAGATCACCCGCCTGCCCTCGGCCTTCACGGCCTTCATCAGACGCGGCAGGCGGTCGCCGACCTTGTCATGACCAAAGCGGCCGATCAGGGTCAGACGACCCGGCGTATTGTCCGGGTTCAGGGCGTCGATCAGGGGCAGGATGTCGTCCGGCTCCATCGTCGGGCCGCACTTGACGCCGATCGGATTGCGGATACCGCGCATGAACTCGACGTGGGCCCCGTCCAGCTGGCGCGTGCGCTCGCCGATCCACAGCATGTGGGCGGAGGTATCGAACCATTCGCCCGACCCGCCATCCAGGCGCGTCAGGGCGCTCTCGACGTTCAGCAGCAAGGCCTCGTGCGAGGTGAAGACCTCGACCCGGCTCAGGTCCGGATGGGTCTCGGGCGTGACGCCGACCGCTTCCATGAAGGCCAGGGCCTCGGTGATCTTCTCGGCCAGTTCGCGGTACTGGGCCCCGACGGCATGGTCGGCAAACCCGAGCGTCCAGCGATGGATATTGTACAGGTCCGCATAGCCGCCGCCGGCAAAGGCGCGCAGCAGGTTCAGGGTCGAGGCCGACTGGTTATAGGCCCGCAGCAGCCGCTGGGGATCGGGGATCCGCTCTTCCGGCGTGAAGTTCATGCCGTTGATGATGTCGCCGCGATAGGACGGCAGCTCGACATCGCCGATCTGCTCCACGCCCGACGACCGCGGCTTGGCGAACTGCCCGGCGATGCGGCCGACCTTCACCACCGGCTTGCGGCCCGCGAAGGTCAGGACGACCGCCATCTGCAGGATCAGACGGAAGGTGTCGCGGATATTGTCGGTCGAAAACTCCTTGAAGCTCTCGGCGCAGTCGCCGCCTTGCAGCAGGAAGGCCTCGCCCGCCTCGACCTGTGCCAGTTTGGAGGTCAGGCGTCGCGCCTCGCCTGCGAATACCAGCGGTGGCATGGCGCGCAGTTCATCCTCGACCCGCGCCAGTTCGGCCATGTCCGGATAGTCCGTCGGCATCTGCACGACGGGTTTCTGTCTCCAGCTTTCGGGGGTCCAGCGCATTGTCATGACTACAGAATAGGCTTTCGACGGGGCCGCGACAACGCACGGCGTTGCAGTGCGGCAAAGTGAATGGAACGGCGACAGTCGGGTAGCCGTCATAGCCGCCTGCGGAAACCCGCAACCGGTTAAGGGTGGGATGGGCCGGCGGAGCGCCGGGCTGTCGCCCGGAGACCGATGGGGATGTGTGTTTCGGCGACAGACGAACGCTCCGCACGAGATGTCTGACCGGTGGCTGTCGGCCTGGGATGGAGGGGCATCCCCCACCCAGGACCAGCGACGCTCTTAGCGCCTTGCCGACATGGCCTCCGGCGGGACGGTCGGAGCCTTGCGGAACCCGATCCCGTGAACAGCGCAGGTTCCCTGCCATA
>CALRXI020000048.1:0-14338 GCA_943372125.1 Brevundimonas vancanneytii | reverse complement strand
CGACTTCATAGAGGAATTTGCCCTCGGCCAGTTTCTGGGCGTCCGTGGCGCGGCGCAGGGCCTCGCCCGCGGTGCCGGCGACCTCGGTCACGCGGCCATCGACGGCGGTGACGCGCTGATCGACGACGGCGGTCTGGTCACGAACGAAGCGGTGGCTGGCGCAGCCGCTGGCTGCGACGCCGAAGGCGAGTACGACGCCGGTGATCGCTGCGGTCCTGAGAGTGGATCGGGTCAAGTTTGAACTCCTGAATAGGGGGCGCGGTATCCCTGGTCATCACGCGCATGTTACGGTGAAGTGAAGCTCGGGGCGTGGTCATGACCACTAAAGGGCCAGAACATGTCAGCTTGACCATATGTGGTGCCGGGTTGCGCATGAATAATGCCGTTCGCCACGATCCTGACGCGAGCCAGTGATCTGAAAGCGATCACAGGTCCGGCGCGCGATACTGAATGCGCGATCCGGATGACCATCGATATTCGATGTCGTGGAGTGCCATTGGCCCCGGTTTCCTCAAACACAACTGGAGCGCGACGCAGGCGGAGGTCCTGGACGTCGTGGGCCGTGGTCGCCAGCGTGGTGGCGCATGCCGTGCCTCTGGCGCTCATGTTGCTGCTGCCGCCCAAGGTGCCGGATTCGGTCGAGCCGCCAATAGTGATGGTGACGCTGGAGCCGCCGCCCGCTCCCGTGCCGGTCCCGCCGCCGCCACCCCCGCCCGATACGGCGACCGAGGAGGCGTCGTCTGCAGCCTCGGCCCCGGCGCCTGCACCGCCCGCGCCCGTCACCCGCGTTCGCGCCACAGCCCCGCGCCGCCCACCGCCCATCCCGCCGCCACCGGAGGTTCGACCTCTGCCCGCACCGCGCGAGCCCGCGCCCGCGCCGATGGTGACGCTGGGCGAGGCGGAACTGGCGGGTGCGACGCGGGCGAGCTCTGGCCTGTCCGGCGGGCAGGGTGGCAGTGGCTCGGGCACCGGCGAGGGCAATGGCAATGGCGGCTGCGACATGGTCCAGCGACTGCAGGACGCCTTGCGGACCGACCCGGAGGTGCGTCAGGCGGTGGCGCAGGCGCAAGGCATTGCGGGCGCAGGCCGGACCCCCCTGTTGTGGAACGGCCGCTGGGTGCAGACGCAGGGCGAGGAGGGCGAAGGCCTGGCCGGCGTGCGCCAGGCCATCGCCCTGGAAGTCGCCTTCGCCCCCGCTGCCTGCAAGAGCCAGCGCATGCGCGGCATGGTGCTGATTGCCTTCAGCGACGCCCGCGGCGGGCCGCGCGTGGCGCTGGGGACCGGGTCGTGGCGGTGGTCGGACCTGCTGAACGCGCGGTAGGGGTTATTCAAAGACCTCGGCGGTGGCCTGCGCCGTGTCGCCGCCGATGCCCTTGGGCGAGCGCCCGAACCGATTGGGCCCCGGCGTGCCATCCATGAAACCGAGCACAACAAGCGAATACAGTGAGCCGATGAGGGCAGCGATGTGTAAAACTAGGATCAGGATTTGCCAGATGTGCCCATCTTGCAGGGCAACAAGCCCTTCTACGAATCCAGGAATAAAGTTCGTGACGGTGTTGGCGATCACAATCGCCACAAAAGGCCAGGCGAGCATGTTTCGATCATGGGCCCGCTTGGCGCTAAGTGCGCAGATGACGAATGTCAGAGGGATCGTCACGATCGACTCGATCAGGAGACTTTCGTTCGTGCGCTGAGCGAAGGTGTCGAACGCGGCTTTGCTGGAGCCAAGGAAAATTGTTGTTCCCAGCCAGTAGACGACGAAGATGATTACCGTCGCAGCGATGTACCACAGCCACCAGTCACGTCTGCGGATTCGGCCTTTGAAGCTGAGCAACATGTCTTTGATGGGCATGGCGCTAACGCTGGCCATCTGTCTTACTCGAACTCCACCAGTACATCGTCGGCCGCGACGGGATCGCCCGCAGCCGCGCTGACGGCCTTCACCACGCCGTCGCGTTCGGCCTTGAGGATGTTCTGCATCTTCATGGCTTCGATGATGGCGACGGTTTCACCGGTCTTGACCTCCTGGCCGGGCGAGACCGGGATGGCGACGACAAGACCGGGCATGGGGGACTGAATCAGCTTGGAGGTGTCGGCCGCGACCTTTTCCGGCAGGCGGGCGAACAGTTCGGCCAGACGCGGGGTCAGGACGCGGACGCGGGCCTTTGAAGCGCGGCTGCGGATCTCGAAGCCGTCGGCAACGCGGCGGACCTCGGCCGTGAAGGGTGTGTCGTCGAGAATGGCGCGGAACTGGGCCTGGCCGGGACGCCAGTCGATGTCGGACAGACTCAGGGCGCGCTCCTCACCCGCCAGCTCCAGCGTCAGGGCCTCGTCGTCGTCATAGGACAGGCTGACGCCGATGGGGTCGCGGTCGATCATGACCACCCAGTCGGTGCGATCGGACGGATCGCCCGCCTGTTCGGACAGGATTTCGTGCATGGCGACGGCGCTGGCGACCATGATGTCACGCTGAAGCGGACCGGCAGTCAGGCCGTGGAAGCCGTCGGGGAATTCGTCGACGATATAGCTGGTCGACAGATTGCCGGACTTGAAGCGTTCCTGATCCATCACCGCCGCCAGAAAGGGGACGTTGTGGCCGACGCCGTTCAGGTGGGTGTCCTCCAGCGCGCGGGCCATGCCCTCGACCGCCCCGGCGCGGGTGGGGGCCCAGGCACAGAGTTTGGAGATCATGGGGTCGTAGAACATGCTGATCTCGTCGCCTTCGCGCACGCCGGAATCGTTGCGCACGACATAGGGGCCGGTCGGGCCCTCGTGTTCGCCTTCCTCGGCCTGTTCGTAGCGGACCAGACGGCCGATCGAGGGGAGGAAGCCGCGATAGGGGTCCTCGGCATAGATGCGGCTTTCGATGGCCCAGCCGTTGATGGACAGGTCGTCCTGGCTGAACGGCAGGCGTTCGCCGGCGGCGCTGCGGATCATCTGTTCGACCAGATCGACGCCGGTGATCAGTTCGGTGACCGGGTGTTCAACCTGAAGCCGGGTGTTCATTTCCAGGAAGAAGAAGCTGCGGTCCTGGCCCGCCACGAACTCCACCGTGCCGGCTGAGTCGTAGTTGACGGCGCGGGCGAGGGCGACGGCCTGATCGCCCATGGCCTTGCGGGTCGCGTTGTCCAGCAGGGGGGAGGGGGCCTCCTCGATGACCTTTTGATTGCGACGCTGGATCGAGCATTCGCGGTCGAACAGGCTGACGATATTGCCGTGCTTGTCGCCCAGCACCTGGATCTCGATGTGGCGCGGATCGACGATGAACTTTTCCAGAAAGACCCGGTCGTCGCCGAAGGCGGTCAGGGCCTCGGCCTTCACGGCGGCAAAGCCTTCGGCCATGTCGGCGTCGGAATGGGCCACGCGGATGCCCTTGCCGCCGCCGCCGGCGCTGGCCTTGATCATGACCGGATAGCCGATCTGACGCGCGATCTCGACGGCGTGTTCGGTCGTCTCGATCAGACCCATGTGGCCGGGCACGGTGGAGACGCCGGCCTCGGCGGCGAACTTCTTGGAGGTGATCTTGTCGCCCATAGCCTCGATGGCATGGGGGTTGGGACCGATGAAGGTGATGCCCTCGGCCTCCAGACGGCGGGCAAAGACGGGGTTCTCGCTCAGGAAGCCGAAACCGGGGTGGACGGCTTCTGCGCCCGAACGCCGCACGGCGTCCACGATCCGGTCCTGGATCAGATAGGACTGGGCCGCAGGCGAGGGGCCGATGTGGATGGTCTCGTCCGCCATTTCATAGGCCAGCGATCCGGTGTCGGCGTCGGAGTGCACGAGCGCCGTCTGGATGCCCATCTTGCGGGCGGTCTTGATGATGCGGACGGCGATCTCGCCACGGTTGGCGATCAGGATTTTCGAGAACATCAAGCTTTCCGGGTTCAGGCCGCCATGCGACTGGCCGAGGGGGAACCTGCCCCGATTAGGACGCGTTTGGCGCGGAGTAAACCGAGGGGGTCACGGTCGGCGTTCAGGAATCCAGGGTTGGCAAGCCCGGTCCCGATACGCTTTAACCCTGCCAACCCCGTCCATCGGCCCGGAGACCAGACCTGATGACCCGCATGCTCACCCTTACCGCAGCCGCCGCCCTGACCCTCGCCGCCGGGGTCGCGCCCGCCGTGGCCCAGGACTTCCGCGCCCTGGCCCGTCAGGACCTGCAGGCCGCGCACGACGAACTGGCCGCCAACCATCCCGCCGCCGCCCTGCCGGGTGCGCAGAGCGAGACGTTCCGCAGCTGGATCGATGCGGGGCTGGCGGATGCCCTGGGCCGGGCGGACCGGGTCAACAGCGGCGACAGCCACGCCTATCTGATGCGCTACTACGGAGCCGGCTTCCGCGATTCGAACATTTCCATCCGTCCGACGTACGAGGGCCTGGGGCCCTACTTCGGCACCAGCTGGCCCGGTTTCACGACCGGCTGGCGCGGGGGCAAATATGTGGTGACCTATATCCAGGACGGGGTGCGAGGTACGCCGCCGCTGGGCGCGACCCTTGTGGACTGCAACGGCACGACGGCCGAAGAGCTGGCCCGGGCCAAGCTGGATCTGTGGGAAGGCAATCTGGACACCGAGGCGGGGCGCGTGACCTCGGCCCCCTATCTGCTGTGGAACCGCAACAACCCCTTCACCTCGGGCGTGCCGAGCCTGTGCAACTTCCAGGTCGGCAATCGCGGTCGCCCGCGTGAATTCCAGCTGCGTCCGGTGCCGGTGACCCCGGCCGCGCTGGAAGCCGCCTATCGCGCGACCGTCTACATGCCGCCCGCGACGCCGCTGTCGATCGAGACGGTGAACGGGCGTCCGTGGCTGAACGTCCATTCGTTTGACGACAACGCCGGCTGGGACGCCTTCAACGCCGCCGTCGAGGCCCAGGTCGAGACGCTGCGTGGGCCGCAGGGGCTGGTCATCGATCTGCGCGCCGCAGCCGGAAACTCGGTCACCAGTTCGACGCGGCGGGGCTATGGCCTGGCCAACCGCATCTGGACGCCGGAGTTCACCATCAGCCGCCAGCCCGCGGCCGGTGCCATCACCTATCGCGCGACGCAAGGGAACCGCGACTGGTACGCCGCCGCGGCCGGTCGGATGCAGGCCGATCCCAGCTTCGTCGCCGAAGCACCCCAGGTGATCGCCCAGACGCTGGAAATCGTCGCCGCCTTCGATGCAGCCATCGCCGCGGGTCAGACCACCTTCACCCTGACAGGCCCGGAACTGGCGACCGACACCGGTGCCGCCAACCCGGTGCAGGGGCCGGTCATCGTGCTGGTGGATGCCGGCTGCTCGGGTGGCTGCCTGGACACGCTGGACCTGCTGAGCAAGCTGCCAAACGTGCGGATCGCGGGTTCGACCACGGCGACGGACTCGATCTTCATCGATCCGACGGTCGAGCGTCTGCCCTCGAACTATGCGCAGCTCAGCTATGGCCACAAGGCGTGGACGGGGCGTACCCGGGCCAACAACCAGCCCTACACCCCGGCCGAGGGCCTGGCCTACACCGGCAATCCGGCCGACGAGAACGCGGTGCGCGCCTGGGTCGGGACGCTGTTCGGGGCGTAACGCCTGTTGGAGCGCTAACGCCGATGATGCGGTCGTCGATGGCTTGAGCGCAAGGGAGGCCGGGCAGGGGTGGAACCCCGGTCCGGCCTTTCCTATTTGAAGGCCATGACAAACCTCTCCCCCGACGCCGCCAACCTGTCTCCCTCCGGCTATGACCTGACGCCACCTGACGATGCCGAACGGGCACGGCTGGAGGCGGACTTGAATGAAGAAGAGCGCCGGGTGCTGCTGGCGCATGGCACGGAGGCCCCGTTCTGCGGGACCCTGCTGGGCGAGAAGCGGGTCGGCGTCTTCTGCTGCCGCGAATGCGGGCTGCCGCTGTTCAAACAGGGCACCAAGTTCGAGAGCGGCACGGGCTGGCCCAGCTTCAGCCAGCCGGTGGACGAGGCCCATGTGAAGGCGATCACCGACCGGTCCTATGGCATGGTGCGGACCGAGACCCGCTGCGCGCGCTGTGACAGCCATCAGGGCCATGTCTTCCCGGACGGACCGCCGCCCAGCGGCCTGCGCTATTGCATCAACTCGGTCGCCCTGACGTTCGTGGCCGAGGGCGAGGCCTTGCCCGATCCTCTGAGGCGAGGCGACGGGAGGGCCTGACCTTGGCCGCAATTGGCGCTAAGGTGGTATCTGTACAGGAGTTGGCCGGATGTTGATGACGACCCTGATGATGGCGGCGACCCTGGCGGTCAGCCCGCCCATGGGTGATGAGCCGGACGGCGTCATCTCGACCGCTCCGGCAACCTCCGTCTCGCTGGACGCGGCGGCAATCGCTCCAACGGCGCCGAGTGCCCAAGGGGCGGCCCAGCAGGCGTCGGAGGCTCACGGCCTGACGACGGACGAGCAGATCGATCGCTGGATCGCGGCGCGGTCGCCGGATGAGAAACCCTATTCCAGCGATTCCCTTCGCCTGATGGACGACCGCAAGATGCATAGCGAGGTCGATGTCGGCTTCGGCACCGGCGGCTATCGCAGCTATGGGGCAGCGGTGTCGCTGCCGATCGGGGAGAACGGGCGGCTCAACCTGAGCTATCGCCAGGTCGAGAACGGCTATGGCTACGGTTATCCGTACGGCGGCTATGGCGGTTACGGACGCGGATACGGGCTGGGACGAAATTATTTCAGCGACTTCGGCTATGCCTTTCCCGGTCGTCAGACGCCGGAAGACGCCCTGCGTTTCGAGGACCGGGTGGCGCGACCCGGCGGTCCGCCTGGGCAACGACTGGCTGTAGAGCCGGCCGTCACCGCCGCAGAATAGTGGAAGGCCCGGTCGCAGGATCGGGCCTTTTTTCTTTGTCCGCCAACAGCCGATGTCAGGCCCAATGTCCATGTTTGGACATAGGAACGGACCGGGTCCGGGCCGGTTGTGAGGGTCCCCCACACGGAGATACCCCATGGCCGACAAGACCCTGAACGACCTGTTCCACGACACGCTGAAGGACAACTATTACGCTGAGCGCAAGATCCTGAAGTCCCTGCCCAAGATGGCCCGGGCCGCCCAATCTCCCGAACTGAAGGCCGCATTCGAGAAGCACAAGGATCAGACCGAGGGCCAGATCGAACGCCTGCAACAGGTGTTTGAAATCCTCGGCAAGGCCCCGCGCGGCAAGACGTGCGATGCCATCGAAGGCATCCTGGCCGAGGGCGACGAGATCATGGAGGAATACAAGGGCTCGCCAGCCTTGGACGCCGGCCTGCTGGCGGCGGCTCAGGCCGTCGAACACTATGAGATCACGCGCTACGGCACGCTGAAGCGCTGGGCCAATGAGCTGGGCATGAAGGATGCGGCCAAGCTGCTGGACGAGACCCTGCAGGAAGAATCGCAGACCGATCTGGACCTGACCACGATCGCGGACGCTTCCGTGAACGACAACGCCAAGGCCTGAAGCCAGAGATAGGCCAGAACGTCAGCGGGGCCCGGCTTTCACAAGCTGGGCCCCGTCGATGCCTGCAGATGGTGCCGCCGGAGAGAATCGAACTCTCGACCTCAGCCTTACCAAGGATGCGCTCTACCACTGAGCTACGGCGGCCCGAACTGAGGAAGGGGCCTATAGCCAACCGAAAGGGCCGGGGGAAGCCCCGAATTCGGTCGCTTGCGAAAAAGCTGCGGCAAGGGTCTGATCGTCCCATGGCCGATCCTGATTCCCCAGCGTCCGCAGTTCCTGTCCCCGGCACCGCGCCCGAGCGGGCGGATGGGCGACCCAAGGGCAGCAAGGCGACGGCTACCCCCCGGGCTCAGCGACTGGCCACGGCGTTGCGGGACAATCTGAAGCGGCGCAAGGCGGCGGCGGCCGCGTCCCGACCGGAAAAGCCGCGCAACTGAATGTCATCGGCCCGCTGAAACCGCGCCCTTTCGCAAAAGGGGGCGGACGCGCTAGATAGCCGATCCGCCTTGGCCGTTGCCCTGGCCGTCAGGGCAGATACAGAGACTTCATGGACAGTATTGTCATCCAGGGCGGCCACCGCCTGAACGGAACGATTCCCGTCAGCGGGGCCAAGAATTCGGCGCTGAAGCTGATGGCGGCCTCGATTCTGACCGATCAGCCTCTGCTGCTGACCAATATGCCGCGCCTGGCGGATACGAAGTTCCTCGGTCGATTGCTGAAGGCGCTGGGCGTCGAGGTGACCGAGCGGGATGGTGCGGACGGGCAGGAGACCCTGTTCCACGGGGCGAGCATCAGCTCGACCTTCGCCCCCTATGATCTGGTGCGGCAGATGCGGGCCAGCTTCAATGTGCTGGGGCCACTGCTGGCGCGAACGGGCGAGGCCAAGGTGTCGCTGCCGGGCGGCTGCACCATCGGGGCGCGACCGGTCGATCTGCACCTTCAGGCGCTGACGGCGCTGGGGGCCGAGATCGAGCTGGAAGAGGGTTATGTCACCGCGCGTGCGCCCAGGGGGCTGCAGGGCGCGGAAATCGCGTTTCCGATCGTCTCGGTCGGGGCGACGGAGCATGCGCTGCTGGCTGCGGTCATGGCGAACGGCACGACGGTGCTGAGGAATGCAGCGCGCGAGCCCGAGATCGGCGACCTGGCCCGCTGCCTGACCGCGATGGGGGCCAAGGTCGAGGGGATCGACAGCGATGTCCTGACGATCACCGGCGTGAGCTCGCTGGGCGGGGCGACCTGGTCAGTAATCCCTGACCGGATCGAGATGGGCTCCTATGCCGTGGCGGCGGCCATGGCGGGCGGTGAAGTGCGTCTGACCAGGGCGCGGGCCGACCTGATGCAGGCCCTGACCACCAAGATGGTCGAGGCGGGTGTCGAGATCACGCCGACCGAGGACGGGGTGATCGTCAAGCGCGACCCGGCCCAGCGGCTGAAGGCCGTCGATCTGACGACCGAAGTCTATCCGGGCTTTGCCACTGATCTGCAGGCGCAGTTCATGGCCTTGATGACCACGGCGGACGGGCAGAGCACGATCCAGGAGAATATCTTCGAGAACCGCTTCATGCATGCGCCCGAGCTGGCGCGGTTGGGGGCGGACATTTCGGTGCATGCGGGCAGTGCGGTGGTAACGGGGGTGCCGACGTTGCGCGGGGCCCCGGTCATGGCGACCGATCTGCGCGCCTCAGTCAGTCTTGTGATCGCGGGCCTTGTCGCTGAAGGTGAGACGACGGTGGGCCGGGTCTATCACCTGGATCGCGGGTTCGAGAAACTGGAAGACAAGCTGACCGCGTGCGGGGCCGACATCCGCAGGGTCAAGGGCGACGAGCATGACCATTGAGGCGCAGGTTCTTGGGGGCGACACCGCGACCGTAGAGGCGGAACCGGTGGCCAAGGCTCCGGTCGAGCCCCTGCGTCTGCTGGCTGAGGATGCCGACGACCTGCAGATCATCTCCGCCGCCTTGCAGGACGCGATCATGCGACCGGTGGACATCGTCTGGGAGACAGGCGCACGGACGCTGACTCTGGCGCTCAGCCGATTCTGCTGGGAATGCGGCGGCACGCGGGTGATGGCCGCCATGCAGTTCGGCGATGTGATCGCGGTCAAGAGCCGTCGCCTGCACCGGTCGCCGGATGCGGCGCTGGAACTTCTGGCCATGGACTTTATCCCTGACGAAGACCCGGAAGCCGCGCCGGGCGGGCGGGTCATCCTGATGTTCGCGGGTGGCGGCGACCTGCGGGTCGATGTCGAATGCCTGGATGCGGTTTTGACCGATCTGTCGGAACGCTGGCCCGCCAGACTGGCCCCGACGCATGCGGCCGATGAGCCTGACGTGCCGGAGATGGTTGCGGAATGAGCGATCACCGGCTGAGCTCTGTCGATCTGGACCCGGTCTCCCTGCCGGCGGCCACAGCCGAGATCGAGCACGAGCGGCGCGTAGCCATCTTCGACCTGGTCGAGAAGAACAGTTTCGAACCTGCAGGAGCCGAGGGCGGACCGTACAGGCTCAAGCTGTCGTTGCTGGACACCAAGCTGGTGTTCGACATCGAAGGACCGGACTTCGCGCGCGCGCACGGTCTTTCGCTGACGCCGCTGAAGGGTGTGATCCGCGACTATATCCTGATCTGCGACAGCTATTATGAGGCGCTGCGTGGCACCTCGCCCGCCCAGATCGAGGCGGTGGATATGGGGCGGCGCGGTCTGCACAACGAAGGGGCCGAACTGCTGAAGGCCCGGCTGGACGGCAAGATCGCCATCGACCACGAGACCGCGCGGCGGCTGTTCACCCTGGTGACGGCGCTGTACCGGCGGGGGTAGCCTCGACTACCGCCGCATTTTCAGGCATTAGGCCCGCTCCTTACGATCCGCGCTTTCGTCCGGCGCGGGTTTCGATTCGTATTCAAGGGCGCGAGAGGCCGCATGGCTAAGGAAGAACTGCTCGAGTTTCCCGGCGTCGTCAGCGAACTGCTGCCGAATGCGACGTTCCGTGTGCTGCTCGAAGGCAATGATCACGAGATCATCGCCCACACCGCCGGCAAGATGCGCAAGAACCGCATCCGCGTGCTGGCCGGAGACAAGGTGCTGGTCGAAATGACCCCCTATGACCTGACCAAGGGTCGCATCACCTATCGCTTCAAGTAAGGGCGGGCTCGGTATGAGCCGTCCCGAACTGGTGCTGGCCTCGTCCAGCCCGCGGCGCGTGGAACTGCTGGCCCTGGTCGGCTTCACGCCCGACACGATCGATCCCGCCGATATCGACGAAACGCCTCTCAAGGACGAGACGCCCCGGCGTCTGGCCCAGCGCTTGGCCGTGACAAAGGCCGAGGTGGTGGCCGGACGGCATCCGGATGCCGTCGTGCTGGCCGCCGACACCGTCGTGGCGGTGGGGCGTCGGTTTCTGGAGAAGGCCGCTGACGAGGCCGAGGCGACGCGGTTTCTGAAACTGTTGTCCGGGCGCAATCATCGCGTCTTCACCGGGGTGGCTGTGGTGCGGGGCGGCAGGGTGATACATCGGGTCAATGAGACGCGCGTGACCTTCAAGGTTCTGTCGGAGGCCGAGATCGCGTCTTACGTCGCCGGCGGCGATTGGAGGGGCAAGGCCGGGGCCTATGGCATCCAGGGCGCGGCCTCGGCCTTCGTGCGCCAGATCGTGGGCAGTCATCACGGGGTGATGGGTTTGCCCCTGTACGAGACCGTCAACTTGTTGGCCGGGGCGGGGCTACGCGCGTCGTGAGCGGTCTTGAGGTCTTTCTGGACGACACACCCGGCGAGACCCGGGGGGTCGTGGTCCGGAATGGACGGTTCGAGCATCTGATCATCCAGGGCGACCGGGACGTCGCGCAGCATCGGCTGGGCGCGCGCAGCGTCGGGCGGATCGTGGATGTGCAGCCCGGTATTAAGGGCGCCTTCGTCGATCTGGGGGCCAAGCCGCCGCCGGGCTTCCTGCCGTTCGGTCCGGGCGCGCCTCTGGCCGTCGGGCAGAAGGTCGAGGTCGAGGTCACGGCCGAACCCCGGGCAGGCAAGGGGCCGACCCTGCGTCGTCTGGGGGCAGGGGAGGGTGAGCCCCGCCTGCTGGCCGAGGGGCCGTCCGTCGAACAGATTCTGAGCGCGCTGGCTCCTGGGCATGAGCCGGTCCGTGGCTTGGCGGCGATCCAGGCCGGGATCGAGGCAGAGGAAGAGGCGCGGCGGGACGGAGGTCTGTTCGTCGACATCGGCCTGGATGTCTGTGTTCAGCGAACGCGGGCCTTGATCGCTGTGGATCTGGACCTCGCGCCGGGCGCGGCGAGAGGCAAGGGCGGTCGCGCCAGGGACATTGCCAATCGACAGGGGCTGATCGAGGCGTCGCGGCTGATCCGGCTGAAAGGCTGGGGCGGGCTGGTGGCGATCGACCTGATCGGCGTGGGGCATGACGGGGCGATGGTTCTGGCCGATGCGCGCACGGCCTTTGGTGCCGACAAGGACATCGTCTACGGGCCGGTCAACCGGTTCGGGGTTCTGCAACTGGCCTTGCCGTGGCGCAGGACGCCGCTTGAGGAGCGATTGGTGCAGGATGGGCCCGTGTGGCGGTCGGCGGTCGACATGACGCGCGCGTTGCGGCGGGCCCTGCTTGCAGACACCACTTCGGCGCGGATCGTCGTTTCGTGCGACGCTATGGTAGCGGATATCTCAGCGCAGCTCATCTCGGCCCTGGGGCCACGCGCGGGCCTGGTGATCGACCCCGCAGGTGCACCGGGACATTTCAGGATCGACCCCGCATGACGACCGCCGCCCTCTGTCCGATCTGCCGAAAGAAGCAGGTGACACCGGAGTACCGACCCTTCTGTTCCAAGCGCTGCGCCGACGTCGATCTGCAGCGCTGGTTCACCGGCGGCTATGCGATTCCGGCCGAGCCGGACGATGGCGTGCGCGACGACGACGAAGACTGATCAACCGGCTGGACAGCCCTGACAGCCTCCCCTATAGACCGCCTCCCGCGAGCGGACATCTCGCCTGGATAGCTCAGCTGGTAGAGCAGCGGATTGAAAATCCGCGTGTCGGTGGTTCGAATCCGCCTCCAGGCACCACCGCCCTTTTCCGCCGCGAGCGCCCACTTTCAAATCATGACTTTTCCGACAGGTTTTGCCGCGAGCCTGTGGATAAATCTGTGGTTCAGCGGGGCATTGCGCCCTTGACGCTATGGCGGGCCTTGTTCAAAGGGAATGGCCGCGTTCGTTAAGAACGCGGTGATGGGCCAGAGATTGTCATAATCTTGAACCCATCGACGTCGTAACGGTCGTCGAACGGCAACCGTTAACGTCGGAAGGCGTTCCGCGCTCTGGTGCTGCAAAGCTCCGAGAGGCGAACAGAGAATTTCATTGGGGGCGGTCGTCTCGGCGATCGTATCCCGGTTCATCGGTCAGACCAAACAAGCAGGAACCGGCGCACTATGCTCGATATCAAGAAATCCAACATCCTTCTGGCCATGGCCGGCGCTGCCGTCCTGATGGCCAGCTCGCCTGTTCTCGCGCAGGATGCAGCCGCCCCGGCTCCGGCCACCGCCGAAGCTACCGCTCCGGCCACGACGACGGCTCCGGCCGCCGCCGAAACGCCTGCGCCGGCCGAAGCCGCCGCCGAGGAAGCCGGTGGTCACTCGGGCGACATCACCCCGATCTCCATGTTCATGGAAGCGACTATCGTCGTGCAGGTCGTCATGATCGGCCTGCTGCTGGCCTCGATCTTCTCCTGGACCCTGCTGATCATCAAGCTGATCGAGTTCTCCAAGCTGAACCGCAAGACGGACCAGTTCCTGGAAGAGTTCCGCTCGGCCCGCACGATCGCCGACATGCGCCGCATCTCGTCGTCGGAAGAGTTTGACGGCAACCCGCTGGCCGACATGGCCGCCGCCGCTACCGAAGAAGTCGAGCTGTCGCGTCAGGCTGGCCTTCAGGTCAACGGCGATCACCGTGACTCGGCTATCGGTCGCGCCCAGAACGCCGTCGCCGCGGTGCAATCCGGTGTTGCCGGTCGCCTGTCCGGCGGTCAGCAGTTCCTGGCCTCGACCGGTTCGACCGGCCCGTTCGTGGGTCTGTTCGGTACCGTGTACGGCATCATGAACTCCTTCATCGGTATCGTTCAGTCGAACACGACCAACCTGGCCGCCGTGGCCCCCGGTATCGCCGAGGCCCTGCTGGCCACCGGTATCGGCCTGTTCGCCGCTATCCCGGCCGTGGTGTTCTACAACTACTTCAACACCCGCATCGCCGCTTATGGCACCCGTTCGGACGGCTTCAACGCTGAACTGATGAACGCCATCTCGCGTCAACTCGACAAGGGAGCCTAAGGCGCATGGGTGCCAAACTCGGAGGATCGGGCGGCGGCACGAACATTGTCGAGGCGAATGCCGAGATCAACGTCACGCCGTTCGTCGATATCATGCTGGTGCTTCTGATCATCTTCATGGTGGCGTCCGCGGTCGCCACCCCTGGGGTTGAAGTGAAGCTGCCGATCGCCGTCGCCGCTCAAACTGAAAGCCCGCCCAAGCCTGTGTACATCTCGATTCAGGATGATGGCCGGGTCTTCATCGGGGACGGCGAGACCACGTATGAAACCCTGGGCGCTGACCTGACGGCCGCTGTCGGTCGTCGGGATCCGACCCGCGAGCGTATCTATATTCGCGGTGACGAGCAGACCCGTTATGGCGACTTCATGCAGGCCATGAATTCGCTGCAGGACAACGGCTTCTACAGCGTCGCCCTCGTCGGCGAAGACAAGGCGAGGTAACGATGACAGATACACCCGTCGAATATCATCGCAGTCGCTATGACGCCCCTCGCAAGAAGGGCTTCATGGGGGTCTCGCCGATGGTGTGGCTGATCACCTTGGGCACGGTCCTGGCCATGTTCGTGGCTCTGATCATCTTCCTTCAG
>CALRXI020000047.1:0-14670 GCA_943372125.1 Brevundimonas vancanneytii | reverse complement strand
TTGCCCGATCCGGTTCGGCCCGCCCCCAAGGATGATGGCCTTCTTCGCTTCGGTCGGAGCGGATTCGCAGGCCGGAATCTGGCCCAGCGCCCCGGTCTCATAGGTCGAATACATATAGGCGGTGGCGCTGGCGAACTCGGCGGCGCAGGTGTCGATGCGCTTGAAGACGGGACGCACGTTCAGGGCGCGGCGGGCCTTGCGAACGGCGGCCTCAGTGGTGCCGGTAAGCTGCGCCAGGCGGGCGTCGGAAAAGCCCTTGGATTTCAGCTTGCGGAAGTCGGTGGCCTCGACGGGCAGGCCGGTGACACGGACATGGCCCTCGGTGCGGACGATGTCAGCGATCTGGCGCAGGAACCAGGGCTCGTAGGAGCAGGCGGCGTTGACCTCCTCGACCGTCAGGCCGTGGCGGAAGGCCTGGGCGATGACCAGGATGCGGTCCGGGGTCGGCTGGCCCAGGGCGCGCACGACGGCGGCGCGGATCGAGGCCTCGTCGCCCGATCCGTCGGTGCCCTCGATCTCGATCTCGTCGAAGCCGTTGAGGCCGGTTTCCAGTCCGCGCAGCGCCTTCTGCATGCTCTCCTGGAAGGTCCGCCCGATGGCCATGACCTCGCCGACCGACTTCATCGAGGTCGACAGGGTCGCCTCGGCACCGGGGTATTTCTCGAAGGCGAAGCGCGGGATCTTGGTCACGACATAGTCGATGCTCGGCTCGAACGAGGCCGGCGTGACCTGGGTGATGTCGTTGGTCAGTTCGTCCAGCGTGTAGCCCACCGCCAGACGCGCGGCGACCTTGGCGATCGGGAAGCCGGTGGCCTTGGACGCCAGAGCCGAGGACCGCGACACCCGCGGGTTCATCTCGATCACGACCATGCGGCCGTCGGCGGGATTGATCGCCCACTGGACGTTCGACCCGCCCGTCTCGACCCCGATCTCGCGGAGGACGTTGATCGAGCCGGTCCGCATCCGCTGATATTCCTTGTCGGTCAGCGTCAGGGCAGGGGCGACGGTGATGCTGTCCCCTGTATGGACCCCCATAGGGTCGATATTCTCGATGGAGCAGATGATGATGCAGTTGTCCGCATGATCGCGGACGACCTCCATCTCGTATTCCTTCCAGCCCAGCACCGATTCCTCGATCAGGACCTCGGTGGTCGGCGACAGGTCGAGCCCGCGCAGGACGATTTCCTCGAACTCCTCGCGGTTATAGGCGATGCCGCCGCCGGTCCCGGCCAGGGTGAACGACGGGCGCACGATGGCGGGCAGGCCCACGAACTCCAGCCCCTCCAGCGCCTCTTCCATCGAATGGGCCGCCTTGGACTTGGGCGATTCCAGACCCAGCTTGTCCATGGCGTCGCGGAATTTCTGGCGGTCCTCGGCCTTGTCGATGACCTCGGCCTTGGCCCCGATCATCTCGACGCCGTACTTCTTCAGCGCACCTGAGGCGTCCAGCGCCAGGGCCGTGTTCAGCGCCGTCTGGCCGCCCATGGTCGGCAACAGGGCGTCGGGCCGCTCCTTGGCGATGATCTTCTCGACCATCTCCGGCGTGATCGGTTCGATATAGGTGGCGTCGGCCACCTCCGGGTCTGTCATGATGGTGGCGGGGTTGGAGTTGACCAGGATCACCCGGTACCCCTCGGCCTTCAGCGCCTTGCACGCCTGCACGCCCGAATAGTCGAACTCGCACGCCTGACCTATGACGATCGGCCCCGCACCGATGATCAGAATGGATTGGATGTCTGTGCGTTTGGGCATCTTCGGCCTCGTCTGATCAGTTCGTCACGACCGCACACTCCCAGCCGTCATAGTCCAGCTGAAAGGCCGCGGCCCAGGATTGCATCATGGATGAAACGGGCGCGAACGAGGCTTCGTCCACCGCCATGGTGGTTTCCAGAACGGTCATCTCGTCCTGACCGCGCGTCACGAAGCCGGCGCGCCGCGCGACCTCGTTCAGATCGTCGTGGTCACCCTCGCCATAGAAGTAGAACAGGGTGTGCCGGGGCGTGACGCCGCTGTCGCCATGCTCGGCCAGGGACGCCCGGATCATGGCGTCGCGCTCGTCGTGCGGGACATCGGATGCGGTCACGGCGGCAGCGGTCCTTTCGCGCACGAAAATTCGGCGCGGGCGATACGCCGGCGCGGTTCCGTTCGGGTTGTCGGTTAAGCGGTCCGTCTAATGAGCGCGGGCGGCGGGGGCAAGCCGCAATGCGCTCAGCGGTGCCATTTGCTGTGCACGCACGAAAAAGGGGCGGCCCTTGCGAGCCGCCCCTGATCCGTCTTGCCGGTTCCGAAATCAGAACGGGCGGTAGTTCAGGCCGATAAAGAAGCGCGTGCCGTAGGGGTCGAAGTTCGAATACAGCGTCGTTCCCAGATAGGCGGGCTGCTCTGCATCGAAGGCATTCACCACACCGGCGCGGACCGTCAGGTCCTCGCGGGCATTCCAGCGCACCGTAAAGTCGTGGCGCGTGAAGTTCTTGCTGTCCAGTTCGCTGACCAGACGGGCGTCGGCGTTGTTCACGAAGTCACGAATGTTGACGATGTCCTGGGCCGTCTGCCAGTCGGCTGTCCAGTTGACGCTCCAGGTGTCGTTCGGCGCCCAGGTCAGCGACGAGGTCAGACGAACGCGGGGGTAGAACAGGCTGCTGGACAGTTCCGTGAAGTCGGTCGGATCGCCTTCGTTCAGGAACTCCTTCTGGTCGATCAGCCAGGAACCGGCGAGACGATAGTCGAACTGGCCGAAGTCGCGACCCGTCACGTCCAGGGTGTCGAGACGGTAGTTGGCCGTGAAGTCCAGCCCGCGGGTCTGCAGCTTGGCGTAGTTGAACGACCGCTCGATGAAGCCGCCGACTGCGTCGCCAGCAGGCGCGCCCACGCCGAACGGAATGTCCGGATTGTTGCGGAAGATGGTCTCGCAGGCGTCGGTATTCAGCGTCGCGCCGTTAACGCAGTTGGCCGCAGCTGTACTGGCGCTGACGGCCGAGATCACCTGTTCGATCTCGATTTCATAGTAGTCGAGGACCAGCGAGAAGTTAGGGATGAACCGCGGACGCAGGACGGTCGAGAAGGTGAAGCTGTTCGACTCCTCCGGTCGCAGGTTCGGGTTGCCGCCGAGCGAGCCGGCGATGCCCGAGGTGTAGTTCGGGTTGAAGTCATCAAGGTTGCTGGCCGTGGCACCGGCAAAGTCGAACGTCAGGCCCTGGTCGGCGGCCAACGCCGTACAGTTGTTGATCCGGTTCTGGCGGGTCTCGGCGTCCTGAACCGCGGCGATCGCCAGGGTGGCGCAGGGATCGTCAAAGCCGTTGGCAAACGTCTGGCCCAGGGGCGAGAAGTTCTCGCCCAGATCCGGCACGCGCACCGAGGTGTTGTAGCTGGTCTTGAAGGCGATGTCCTGGATCGGGCGGTAGACCAGGTTGACGCCATAGACATCGACATTTCCGACGGTCGAATAGTCGGCGTAGCGATACGAACCGCTCAGCTCGGCATATTCACCAAGGAAGCTGTCGCGGAACAGCGGGATCGACAGCTCTGCGAAATACTCGTTCGAGTCGTATTCGACCTCCGGGAAGTCCGCGCCGGTGTTGAGGAACAGCAGACGCCCGTCGGTGTCGCGATCGCGACCGGTGGCCGAGGTGGCTTCACGGCGATATTCCGCACCCAAGGCGACGCCCAGCGGACCGGCACCCCAGAAGTCCCACAGACTGCCCGAAACCGAAGCGATGGCCTGCTCCTGCTCGTTGCGCTCGGTGACACCGATGGTGGCATCGACGTAGTCCAGCGCCGCCTGGCTCTGGTTGCCCTTGCCGAAGACGTTCAGCGGGGTGCATTCGTCGATGCTGCGACGGCCGTAATCGGTGTCGCGCAGGTCGCCGCCGCGCTGGTAGTCGACCAATGTGCCGTCTGCGGCACCTTGGGCGTCGAGGAGCTGGACGCGGCAGACGATTTCGCCGGGTCGACCATTCACGACACCGGCGTCGTCGAACACCGCGTCGGCCGCCAGGGCAAAGCGTTGGCCGTCCACGCCGCGTTCGCGGTTTTCGACCTCGACCTCACCATAGGTGTAGCCGATGTCCCAGTTGAAGTCGTTGATGAAGCCCAGCTGGTCGCGCGATCCACGCAGGCCGACGACATAGCGCTGCAGTTCGCGCGTATTGTCCTGGGTCCGATCCGGGCCGAACAGGCTGTGGCGCGCGTTCTGCAGCGACTGCGATCCCACCAGCACGCTGTCAGCGTCATCGGTCGGCGGCGCATAGCGATTGATCACATTGCCTGTGATCGCGTCCTTGACCAGCTGCGGCAGGAAGGCGTTGTCGGTGTAGCGAAGATCGAAGTTGTTGACCGCATAGATCGGGTTGTTCTCACCGGCACCGTAGGAGTTCACCAGATCGATGTCGAAGAAGGTCGGCTGACCCACGTCGAACGTATCCTCGGTGACGTATTTGGCCTCGGCATAGGCCTCAATGTCCTCGGTGATGGCGAAGGTGGCCCCAGCCTGGAAGCGGGCCGACTCGGACCGCGGCACGCGCGAGCCGGTCGAAAAGTCGGCGATATTCTCGCCGTCACCGCCGATGTTGTAGGGGCGGAACAGGCCTGTGTTGCCCACGCGCTGACCGAAGTTGGCCGGACGCGCCGTGGCTCCATCATAATAGAAGGTCTTGCCGGGGTTGGGTGCGAAGCAGTTCGCGCTGTAGGTGAAGAATTCACCGCCCTCACCGTCGGGTGCAAAGCAGTCTTCGTAAGGCACATCGGGATCGCTCAGCCGCGAGCCGGGCTGGGAGTTGGCCAGGGTGGTGGCGCCCCAGCGCGGAATATCCATGCGCCGGACATTGTTGAACAGCTGGAAGTCCTGATCGCCATCGAAGGTGTCGTTGGTCGGATCGGCATCGATGCCCAGGCGGATGGGCGCATTGTTGATCCAGTCGATGTCGTTGGAGGTGACTTCATCGACCTGCTCATATTCGCCGTGGACGTAAACGTTCAGCCGGTCGTTCAGCAGATTGGTGCCGGCCAGTACGGAGATGCGCTTGTTGGCCTGGCCGTCCTGGTTGATCATCCCGTAGTTGGCGTCGATTTCCAGACCTTCGAAGTCCTTGCGCAGGATGAAGTTCAGCACGCCGGAGACGGCATCCGCACCATAGACCGAGGCCGCGCCGCCGGTGACGATCTCGATATTCTCGATCAGCAGGCGCGGGATGGTGTCGATGTCGACAGCCAGCGAGCCGCCGCTGGAGCCGACGTGACGGCGACCGTCGACCAGGGTCAGGGTGCGGTTCGAGCCTAGGCTGCGCAGGTTCGGCAGCGACAGGCCGCCGTCGCCCAGGTTGGAGCCGGTGGTGTCGGAAGGCACGACCGAGTTCGACAGGGCCGGGATGGTCGCCAGATAGTCGATCACCGTGGCCTGGCCGGTCGACAGCAGGTCTTCACGCTGAACCTGGATCAGAGGCGTCGGAGCGTTGGTGGCATCGCGGCGGATGCGCGAGCCCGTAACCACAACCTCACCCAGTTCGGTCGTCGGGTCGGCGGCCTGATTGAGGGGCTCCTGACCCGTCGCGGTGTTGGTGGGCTGATCGGCGGGAACCGTCTGCGCCAGCGCCGGCGCGGTCGCGGCCATGGCACCTGCCAACATGGTCGATGCGAGCAAGGTCTTGCGGATATTTAGCATATGGTGAACGCCCAACTGTTGAGAAACGCGGTGACATCGAAATCTCGACGAGAGGGCGCAAAAGCCCGACCACTTCCACCATGGTCAAGCGTTGCCTTATGAAATATGCAATATTACAATGTTATTCGGACATCTTGTGACCCTGTCGGGACACCTGTTGGCCTTATTGCGTATAGTCTGGAACCGACGATCGTGAGCGACGTTAGGACGCAGTTTGCTCAATCCATACTGGAAGCTGTGCTATATTACTCAAGTTGCCATAGCGGGGGTGCCCATCCGGCGCATCGGCCAGTTCATGAGCCCAGGTCACGTGATAGGGGATGTGCACGCCGTAAGCCCCCGCCGCCAGGGCAGGCAGGACGTCCGACTTCATGGAGTTGCCGACCATGACGGCGTCCTCGGCCCCGGTGCCGTGGCGGGCAAAGATGCGCTCATAGGTGCCGCGATCCTTCTCCGACACGATCTCGACGGCGGCGAACAGATCGCCCAGGCCTGAGGCGGCCAGCTTGCGTTCCTGATCCAGGAGGTCACCCTTGGTGATCAGGATCAGGCGATATTTCTCGGACAGAGTGGCCAGCGCCTCGTCCACGCCGGGCAGGGTCTCGACCGGATGGGCCAGCATCTCGCGGCCTGCCGCCAGAATCTCGCGCACCACCTCGGGCGGCGCCCCGCCGTCGCACAGCTCCATCGCCGTCTCGATCATCGACAGGGTGAAACCCTTCACCCCGTAGCCGTAGAGACGCAGGTTGCGTTGCTCCGTCTCGGCCAGCCGCGCCTCGATCACCTCGGCATCGCCGTGATCGTCCAGCAGGTCGACGAACCGCGCGTGGGTCAGGCGAAAGATCGTCTCATTGTGCCAGAGGGTGTCATCGGCATCGAGGCCGACGGTGGTGATGGGCATGGCGGGCGTCTCGTGGCTTCGAATGTGAGTGGGCGGTCTCGCGCGCGGCCGCGCGCAGGTCAATCGGTCGCCTTGTCGGCCGGCGCGGATTGCCCTCTTGCTGATGCGTCAGAGGGAGTGTCGTTCATGACAGATCAGGCAGCGGTAGTAATCGGCGCCTCGGGCGGCATCGGCTCGGCCATGGTGGAGGCGCTAGGGGCGTCGGGGCATTATGCGACAATCCACGCCCTGTCGCGATCCGGCACGGGGCTGGACCTGACCGACGAAGCCAGCGTCGCACAGTCGGCACGTGGGGTGGGCGAGGGCCCGCCGCCTTCGCTGATCTTCGTGGCCACCGGCGTCCTGCATCACGGCCAGGAGCCGGAGCGGACCTACAAGGCGATGACAGCCGAGCATCTGCTGCGGGATTACCAGGTCAACACGGTCGGTCCGGCCTTGGTCGCCAGACACTTCCTGCCCTTGTTCCCACGTGACCGACGCGGCGTCTTCGCGGCCCTGTCGGCGCGGGTAGGGTCCATCGGCGACAATCGACTGGGCGGCTGGCACAGCTACCGCGCGTCCAAGGCGGCGCTGAACATGATCCTGAAAAACCTGTCGATCGAGCTGGCGCGGACCCACCCGCAGGCGGTAGTCGCCGGCCTGCACCCCGGCACGGTCGATACCGCGCTGAGCGTGCCGTTCCAGAAGGGCGTGGCGACCGACAAGCTGTTCACAGCCGACTACTCGGCCAGTCGTCTGTTGGCTGTGCTGGACGGCCTGACGCCCGCCGACAGCGGTGGTGTTTTCGCATGGGACGGTGCGCGGATTCCCGAGTAATCGGAAGGCCATGAGCCAGACCGACATCCTGCCCATCCCCGATGTGCCCTCCGCCCGAAAGATCGGCTGGGGCATCGCCGCCCTGGTGGTCGCCGGCAACATGATCGGATCGGGGGTCTATCTGGCCCCCGTGGCCCTTGCCTCGACCGGCTCGTCCAGTCTGATTGGTTGGCTGATCTGCGGGGCCGGGGCGATGATCCTGGCCGCAGTCTTTGCAGGCCTGGGCCGGTTTCAGCCGGACGCCGACGGCCTATCGGATTTCACGCGGCGGGGGCTGGGGAGATTCATCGGCTATCAGACGGCCATCGCCTATTGGGGCGTCTGCCTGACCGGCAATATCGCCGTGGCCATCGCAGGCACCGGCTATCTGGCCTTCTTCTTTCCGGTGCTGGCCGAGCCGGTGCCGGCGGCGATGAGCAATCTGGCCCTGATCGCCATCACCACCGCGGCCTATGCGACCGGGGCCAAGGTGGCGGCGCGACTGGGCGCGACGACGCTGGTGATCGGCCTGCTGCCGCTGGTGCTGGCCATCGTCGCCGGGGCTGTGGCCTTCAGCGGCGCGACCTTCTCCGCCTCGTGGAACCCGTCGGGACAACCGCTGACGGCCACCATACCCGCGTCGCTGGTGGTGATCTTCTGGTCCTTCCTGGGTCTGGAAAGCGCCGCCGCCCTGTCGAAACTGGTGCGCGACCCGGCGCGTGACGTGGGCCGCGCCAGCGTGGGCGGCGTGGGGCTGGCGCTGGTGGTCTATGTGCTGGCGTCCGCCGCCGTATTCGGCGTGATCCCCGCAGGCGAGCTGGCGCAATCGACCAGCCCGTTCGCCGATCTGGCGGCCCGCGTGTTCGGGGCCTCGGTGGCCGGCCTGGTCGCGGCCTGCGCCGTCATCAAGGCGCTGGGCACCATCGCCGGCTGGACCATCCTGGGTGGCGAGACGGCAAGATCGGCGGGGGAGGCGGGCTATCTGCCGCGCGTGTTCGGCCACGCCAGTCGGCCGGGACATCTGCCGCTGTCCAATCCTTTGATCAACGGCGCGATCATGGCTTTGCTGATCGTGGCGACGATCCAGCCGACGCTGGCGGGACAGTTCGGCCTGCTGATCGGGGCCTGCACGGTCCTGACCATCTGCCTGTACGCCCTGTGCTGCATCAGCCTGTTCCGCTTCAGCAAATCGGTCGGCTGGCGCATCCTGTCGGTCGTAGGGCTGGTGTTTGCGGTCGGGGCCGTGGTCGCGGCGGCACCGGGCAACGTCATTCCGGCCATCGTGCTGTTCTGCGTGGCGTCTGTGGGGTGGATCTGGGTGCGAAAGGGCGCAGACCACCGCGTTGACCCCGTACCGCCTACCCTTTAGCAACGCCGCCGTTTGCCCGCCGGGATTCGGTGGTATGGAGCGATCATGACCGCAAGTTCCTATCCGGCTCTTCTTCCTGGCGTCACCGGCGTGCTCGCGCTTGCGGACGGCACCATCCTGCAAGGCCTCGGCTGTGGCGCGACAGGTTCAGCTCTCGGTGAGGTGGTCTTCAACACGGCCATGACCGGCTATCAGGAAATCCTGACCGATCCATCGTACATGAGCCAGATCCTGGCCTTCACCTTTCCGCACGTCGGCAATGTGGGGACCAATGCGGACGACATCGAGCAGATCGGCGGCGGTTCGGACACCTCCGCGCGCGGGGCCATCTTCCGCGACGTCCCGACCGATCCGGCCAACTGGCGCAGCGAAAGCGATCTGGATGCGTGGATGAAACGGCGGGGCGTGGTCGGTCTGGCAGGGATCGACACCCGTGCCCTGACGGCGCTGATCCGCGACGGCGGCGCACCGCATGCCGTGATCGCCCATGACCCGGACGGCCAGTTCGATCTGGAGGCGCTGGTCGCCCAGGCCAAGACCTGGACGGGTCTGGTCGGGCTGGACCTCGCCAAGGACGCCTCTACCCTGCAATCCTTCGACTGGGATCAGGGTCTGTGGGACTGGCCCGAGGGGCATCCGCGCGTCGATGCGGCCGACAAGTCCGTCGTGGTCATCGACTATGGCGTCAAGCGCAACATCCTGCGGGCTCTGGCCTCGACGGGTGCGAAGATCACGGTGGTGCCGGCCTCGACGACCGCCGAGGAGGTTCTGGCGCGCAACCCGGATGGCGTGGTCCTGTCCAACGGGCCCGGCGATCCCGCCGCTACCGGCGAATACGCCGTGCCGGAAATCCGCAAGCTGATCGACAGCGGCAAGCCGGTCTTCGGCATCTGCCTGGGCCACCAGATGCTGGCCCTCGCGCTCGGCGGCAAGACCATCAAGATGGACCAGGGGCATCACGGGGCCAATCACCCGGTCAAGGACCTGACCACCGGCAAGGTCGAGATCGTGTCCATGAACCACGGCTTCACCGTCGACCGCGACAGCTTGCCGGATGCGGTTATGGAAACACATGTGTCGCTGTTCGACGGCACCAACTGCGGCATCGCCCTGAAGGACCGTCCGGTGTTCAGCGTCCAGCACCATCCGGAAGCGTCGCCGGGGCCGACCGACAGCCTTTACCTGTTCCAGCGGTTCGCGGACTCGATGCGCTGAGACCGATCAGGGCAGGGGCGCGAAACTCTTGCTCTCGCAACGCAGCTCGCTCGCCTTGCGGATGGCCATCGGAGCGGCGTTGAACCAGTAGCCGGCGTCGTCTTCACGCTGGGCCCGGCGTCGCTCAATCGCGCGTTTGCGGCGTAGGGCGGCGTTCTCCAGCAGGCGCGCATGCAGCGCGCGAGGCGACAGTTCGGTGATGGCGGGGGAACCGGGGACGGCGACGGCGTCGGGGCCGATGGGTTCCACCGCCGGACGGGCGATGGCGATGAACATCTGTATCTCTTTGTCAGGAGGGCCGACGCTTCTGCATCACGGGTTCGGGGAGTTAACCACAGGGTCTGTGGATAGTTCCGCAATCTGACGAAATAATGTTCAAGTGAATCAAGCGGTTGTGGTCGCTTTCTGGCCGTTTTGGTAAACAAAACCTTAACGTGGAGATCGGTGAAGGGCGATCAGTTCACGCGTTCCCCTGTCATGCCGGGGGCTATAGAGATCATTCGTGCGCTTTGATGAACGATACATTGAGGAATTGAAGGCTCGCCTTCGGCCGTCCGACGTCATCGGGCGGTCGGTGAAGCTCAAGCGTCAGGGCCGGGAATACGTCGGCCTGTCGCCCTTCTCCAAGGAAAAGTCGCCGTCGTTTTTCGTGAACGATGACAAGGGTTTCTTCCACGATTTCAGCTCCGGCAAGCACGGCGACATCATCAGCTTCCTGCAGGAAACCGAGCGGCTCACCTTCGTCGAGGCGGTTCAGCGTCTGGCGGGAGAGGCGGGCATGGCCCTGCCGGCGGAAGACCCCCAGTCGGCCGAGCGCGAGGAGAAGCGCAAGGGTCTGGCCGACTGGATGGACCTGTCCCAGAAGTGGTTCGCCGCCAATCTGCGTCGCTCGGTCGGCAAGGCGGCGCGCGAATATCTGGAGCGGCGCGGCCTGCCGGAGGATCAGTGGGAGCGGTTCGGCCTGGGCTACGCCCCCAACGACCGCGAGGGGCTGAAACAGGCCCTGGTCCAGCGCGGGGCCAAGCCGGGCGATCTGGTCGAGGCCGGCATGCTGATCGCGCCCGAAGGCGGCGGCAACCCCTACGACCGGTTCCGCGACCGGCTGATGTTCCCGATTCTGGATGCGCGCGGGCGGATCGTGTCGTTCGGCGGTCGCGCCATGAATCCCGACGACCGCGCCAAATACCTGAACGGCCCGGAAAGCCCGCTGTTTCACAAGGGAGCCACCCTCTACGGCCTGCCCGAGGCGCGGCGCATCCTGGGGGCCGAAAGCAAGGGCGAACAGGCCATCGTCGTGGTCGAAGGCTATATGGACGTCATCGCCTGCCAGCGCGCGGGCATCCCCGCCGTCGCCCCCATGGGCACCGCCCTTACCGAGGAGCAGATGGCTCTGCTCTGGCGGGTCTCGTCCGAGCCGGTGCTGTGCTTCGACGGGGATGCGGCGGGCCGGCGCGCGGCGTTTCGGGCCGTGGATCGCGCCCTGCCTCAGTTGAAGGCGGGCAAGTCGTTCCGCTTTGCGCTTCTGGATGGTGGTCAGGACCCCGACGACATCCTGCGCGACAAGGGCGCACCTGCCCTGCGCCAGGCTATGTCAGCCACGCGGCCCTTTGCCGAGGTCCTGTTCGGAAAGGAGGCCGAACTCGAACCGCTGGATACGCCGGAGCGGCGCGCAGGCCTGAAGGGGCGGCTGCGTCAGGCGGCCGCGGCCATCCAGGACAAGGATCTGGCCGACCAGTATCGGCGCGAATTGTTCGACCGTTTCGACGCCCTGTTCGCGCCTCAGCGTGGCCTGCAGGCGATACCGGCCCGTCAGGGCACAAACGCCTTTCCGGGCGGAAGGGGCAGGGGGCGTTTCGGCCCGCCGCCCATACTGGGTCAGACGACGGAGGGCGCGCAGGCCATGCAGTCGCTGTCCCGTTCCATAGAACCGGTGGCCGCCGCCCTGGCGCATGGGGCCATCGATGATCCCGCGCGCATGGACGACCATCTGGAAGACATCGCGGCGCACGGCTTCGGCGACAAGGCGCTGGATGGTCTGGCGCAGGAACTGGTCCGTCTGCGGTTCGGTGCCCAGGGGACCGCCCAAACCCTTGACAGCGCGGCCTTGCGACGCCATCTGGCGCAGTCGGGTCACGATGCTTTAGTGCGCGAGGTCGAGAAGGCGGCGGCAAAGTCCGGCGCGCCTTTCCTGGCCGCAAATGCGCCCCTCGCCGAAGCAAGGATTCGATGGTCGCAGGCGTTCGACGCACTTACCCGTGTCGCCGCCCTTGAAGATGCGCTGGCCTCGGCGGCCTCCATGCCGGGTCAGGATGAGGCGTTCCGCAGGTTGAAAGCCGAGCGGGATGCTTTGCGTCGCGCGGTCAAAACCGGCGAGATTTGGGAAGAGAACGCGGGTTCGTAACCAACGACCCCGTCACACATTATATGCGATGGACGGCCTGATCAGCCCTCTGTCCGGAGACTGACTGAATGAGTGAACAGACCGAGACGCAGGAAGCCGAAGTCCAGAGCGACGGCCCGCTGCTCGACCTTACCGACGCCGGCGTCAAGAAATTCATCAAGCAAGCCAAGGCCAAGGGCTATGTGACGATGGAGGAGCTGAACAAGGTTCTGCCCTCCGAAGAGGTGACCCCCGACGCGATCGAGGACACCCTGGCCATGCTGTCCGAAATGGGCGTCAACGTCGTCGAGGCCGAAGAGGACGCCGGCGAGGCGACTGGTACCGATGTGGCCGCCGCTGCGGGCACCGCCGTGGCCGAGGTCCCGGCCAAGTCAGCCTATGACCGCACCGACGATCCCGTGCGGATGTATCTGCGCGAAATGGGCTCGGTCGAACTGCTGAGCCGCGAGGGCGAGATCGCCATCGCCAAGCGCATCGAGGCCGGCCGCGACGCCATGATCTCGGGCCTGTGCGAAAGCGCTCTGACGTTCGAGGCCATCATGGTCTGGCGCGACGAACTGGCCAACAACCGCATCCTGCTGCGTGAAGTGATCGATCTGGACGCCACCTATGGCGTGCTGAACCCGTCGTCCCTGCCGCACAACCAGCCGCCGCAGCCTCTCCCGGGCGAAAAGCCCGTCGCCGAGCCTCAGAGCGAGGACAAGCCCGACGGCGAGGACGAGGAAGACGAAGATTTCGACGACGGCGGAGGCATGTCGATCTCGGCGCTGGAAGCCGAGCTGCGCGACGGCGTCATGGAAGTTCTGGACGCGGTCGCCGCCGACTTCGGGGCCTTCCGCAAGCTGCAGGACAAGCTAGTCGAGAGCCGCCTGAAGGGCGAGGTCCTGAGCGCCAAGGATCAGAAGACCTATGACACCCTGACGGCGACCATCTCCGGTCGCCTGAAGACGATGAAGCTGAACAACAACCGCATCGAGGCCCTGGTCGAGCAGCTATACGCGATCAACAAGCGTCTGATCGGGCTGGAGGGGCGCCTGCTGCGTCTGGCCGACAGCTACGGCATTTCGCGTCCCGAATTCCTGAAGTCCTATTTCGGCTCCGAGCTGGACCCCAATTGGACCGACAGCATCAAGGACATGGGCGTCCGCTGGACCAAGTTCAGCGAGAACGAATCCGCCCAGATCGCCCAGATCCGCGGTGACGTCGCCGCCGTCGCGACCGAGGCCGGCCTGCCCATCGACGACTACCGCCGCATCGTCCAAACGGTCCAGAAGGGCGAGCGCGAGGCCCGTCAGGCCAAGAAGGAAATGGTCGAGGCCAACCTGCGCCTCGTGATCTCCATCGCCAAGAAGTACACGAACCGCGGCCTGCAGTTCCTGGACCTCATTCAGGAAGGCAACATCGGTCTGATGAAGGCGGTCGACAAGTTCGAGTACCGTCGCGGCTACAAGTTCAGCACCTATGCGACCTGGTGGATCCGCCAAGCCATAACCCGCTCGATCGCCGACCAGGCGCGGACCATCCGCATCCCGGTCCACATGATCGAGACGATCAACAAGATCGTCCGCACCAGCCGCCAGATGCTGCACGAGATCGGCCGCGAGCCGACGCCGGAAGAGCTGGCCGAGAAACTGGCTATGCCGCTGGAGAAGGTCCGCAAGGTCCTGAAGATCGCCAAGGAGCCTATCAGCCTCGAAACACCCATCGGCGACGAGGAAGACTCGCACCTGGGCGACTTCATCGAGGACAAGAACGCCATCTTGCCCATCGACGCGGCGATCCAGTCCAACCTGCGCGAGACCACCACGCGTGTGCTGGCCAGCTTGACGCCGCGAGAGGAGCGGGTTTTGCGCATGCGCTTCGGCATCGGCATGAACACCGACCACACGCTGGAAGAGGTCGGTCAGCAGTTCTCGGTCACCCGCGAACGCATCCGCCAGATCGAGGCCAAGGCGCTGAGGAAGCTTAAGCACCCGTCGCGGTCGCGAAAACTGCGGTCTTTCTTGGACAGCTAGAGATCAGAAGGGCGGCTCCCGCGGAGCTGCCCTTTTTCTTTTTCCCGTCTCGCCGTCTCGTGATTCAAGCGTCGGGCGAATTCCGCTAGCGTTCCGGCGATGACGCATCCGCTCCGCCTGACCCTCGCTCCGCTGGCCCTTGTCGCGCTGGCGAGTTGCAGTGCCATGCTGCCCGAGCCTGCGCCAAGGCCGACCTATCCGGCGGCTCCGTCCCGCACCGAAGCCCCGCTGGTCGGGGCGCTGGTCGATCTGCCGATCGGCGCCGGCACACGCAGCGCCGTGATCCGGGAAAGCGCCGCTTTGACCCAGTGCGTAACC
>CALRXI020000046.1:0-14683 GCA_943372125.1 Brevundimonas vancanneytii | reverse complement strand
CGGTGCAGGGTTCCGGCCACGCTGATACCCGCGCCATCCGCCGCCTGGTGGTCCAGGATGACGTACAGACCGCCGGGTTTCAGCGCCGCGAACACGGCCGCATTCATCGCCGCCACATCCACGCCGAAGCGGGGGATGGTGAAGTCGTGATATTCCTCGCCCATGAAGACGACGTCCAGCGGGCGGTCGAAGCTCAGGGTCTCCAGCGCCCCGGTTACCCGGCTGACGTTCGGATAGGTCGCGGCCAGGGTGTCGGCGAACGCATTTTCGCGCCCCGCTGTCTGGTTCGGCACGAAGGCATAGACCTTGCCGGTCTCGCCAACCGCAGGTGCAAAAAGGCGAGTGAAATAGCCTTCCTCGGGCCGGATATCGGCCACGACATCGCCCGGGCTGATCTGGGCGAAGGCCAGCATCTCGGCGGGCTTACGCAGCGGATCACGCGCCACCTCGGTTTCCAGGCGACGCGGGTCGGCCAGCGCCGACGCATAGTCCGAAGCCGTCGGCGCGCTCATCGCCGCAGCCTCGTCTGCTGACACATAGACCGTCCGCGTCCCGCTATCGTTTGCGATAATCAGGCACCCCGAGAGTGCGACGGCGCTGACGGCCAGGGTGGCGGCGAGGATCGAGGATTTCAGCATGGGGCTCTCCGGAACAGACCCGCATCAACGCCCGTGTTCGCGCCGCGACGCAAGCCCTCGCTCAGCCGATTAGTCGAGCGGCGTCCAGGCCTCACCGACAGGCAGGGGCGCAAACAGGGTGTCCAGCGCCGCGTCCGTCACGCTCTCCAGCGTGTCAGGCGACCACTTCGGCGAATTGTCCTTGTCCACGATCACGGCCCGCACCCCCTCCTGGAAGTCGTGAGTACGAACCACACGACCGCCCAGGGCGTATTCCATGGCCATGTTGTCGGCGAAATCGGTCAGCGTGGCCCCGGTCCGGATCTGACGCAGCGAGACCTTCAGCGACTGCGGCGACTTGGTCTTCAGCGTCGCCAGTTGCGCCATGGCCCAGTCCGAGCCGTCTGCCTTCAGCGCAGCAAAGATGTCCTCGACCGTGTCGAAGGCAAACAGCCGGTCGATGGCCTCCAGATGGGCCTCGATCGGGGCCTCGCCCGCGTCGTCCTCCAGCCCGTCCGCGACATCGACCGGATGGGCCGGATCGGCCGATAGGATGGCTCGAAACGCCTCCAGCGCATCGCTGGGCAGATAGTGGGTGTGAATGCCGAGAAACACCGTATCCGCCGCCTTCAGCCGCGCCCCGGTCAGCGCCAGCCAGACCCCCGTCTGCCCCGGCAGACGCGGCAGGAACCAGCCGCCCCCGACATCCGGGAACAGGCCGATCCCCGTCTCAGGCATGGCATAGGTCGTCCGCTCTGTGGCGATCCGCACCACGGCGGGCTCGGAAATGCCCACGCCTCCGCCCATGACGATCCCGTCGACCAGCGCCGTGATCGGCTTGGGATAGTCGAACATCAGATGGTTCAGCCGGTATTCGCTCAGGAAGAAGGCCTTGGCCTCCGACGCATCCCCTGCCCCGCTCTCGGCGATCATGCGGATGTCGCCCCCGGCACAGAACCCGCGCTCGCCCGCATGGTCGATCAGCACCGACTTGACCGCATCATCCTCGCGCCAGTCCAACAGCGCCCGCGTCATCGCCTCGCACATGCCCCGGTTCAGCGCATGCAGCGCCTTGGGCCGGTTCAGGGTGATGATACCCACGCCAGAGGCGACGCGGGTCAGGATTTCGGGTTCAGAGGTCATGGGCCGCTGATACGGGCCAGTCACCGACCGGTCCAGTCCCTAAGGTTTCGGCGTAATCGTCATCGAATAGGGAACGAACATCGCCAGATCGAGTGGGCCGGACTGCACCCAGGTCAGGGTGTTGGCCATGCCTGTGATTTCCGCCGCATAGCCCTCCCCGAATATCGCCGCCGTTCTGCGAGAGTCCTCTGCGATCGCTTGCAGGATCGACGGGCGGTACTGCGCCGGGTTGATGATGGACAGTTGCCAGCCACCATTGAGCGAGATCAACGAGCGGCCGGATTTCTCGACCCGCGCGATGAACTGTTCGATCCGGCTGGAGGCGCTGTCCAGAGTGTCGTCGGGCCGGATGGGTGTCTTGACGATCAAGCTGGCAGTGCTCGTGTCGGCACGGTTGCCATCTACGCCCAGCGTCAGCGTCGACACCATATCGCTGCTGAAAGCGACCAGTTGGCCCTCGTCCTCAATGCTCAGGGCAATGTCCGGGGCGCTTCCCGCTGCGCGGGCCATGCTGCGCAGGGTCTGGATCAGTTCTTCCCGCCGACCGGCCAGTTCGCGTGTATCGTTCACGACGCGGATGGACACGATCAGATTGTCGGCCCGACGCGTCACCGTAACCGACGGCACCGAGGATGGATCGACGTCCTGATCGTAACGCTGAATCCTCGACCCGGTCACGACGATCTCGTCGATCTCGGTCTGATCCTGAGCCGACACCGGCTCGGCCGTAACCAAGGTCGCCATCGCGGCACCGACCACCGCCATCCATAGCATTCGCATCATACATCCTCCCGTTTGCGAAAACTCAGCACAGCGCCGGGGGAATGTCAGCCGACGATTACTGACGCATCATCTCGCGCGACGTAATCACCCGCATGATCTCATTGGTGCCTTCCAGGATGCGGTGCACCCGCAGGTCGCGCACGATCCGCTCCAGCGGATAGTCCTTCAGATAGCCATAGCCGCCGTGCAGTTGCAGGGCCTCGTCCGCGATCTGGAAACAGACGTCGGTGGCGAACCGCTTGGCCATGGCGCACCATTTGGTCTTTTCCGGATGATTGGTGTCGATGGCCCAGGCTCCGCGCAGGACCAGCAGCCGGGCCGCCTCCAGCTGGGTCGCCATGTCGGCCAGCTTGAACTGGGTGTTCTGGAACTCGGCCAGCGCCTTGCCGAACTGTTTGCGGCTGGCGACGTAGTCCAGGGCCGTCTCCAGCGCCAGTCGCGCCCCGCCCAGCGAACAGGCCGCGATGTTCAAGCGCCCGCCGTCCAGCCCCATCATGGCATAGCGGAAGCCGTCACCCTCCTGACCCAGCAGATTGGCCGCCGACACGCGGCAGTCGTCGAACTGGACGATGGCGGTCGGCTGGCTGTTCCAGCCCATCTTCCTTTCCTGTGCCCCGAACGACAGGCCGGGCGTCCCCAGATCGACGACGAAGGCCGAAATCCCCCTGGCCCCCGGCTCCCCCGTTCGGGCCATGACCACATAGACGTCCGACGTGCCTGCGCCGGAGATGAAGGCCTTGGATCCGTTCAGCACATAGTGGTCGCCGTCCAGCCGGGCCGTCGTGCGCATCGCGGCGGCGTCCGATCCCGAGCCGGGTTCGGTCAGGCAGTAGCTGGCGATCTTCTCCATGGACACCAGCGACGGCACATAGCGGCCCCGCAGGTCGTCGGAGCCGAACCTGTCGATCATCCACGTCGCCATGTTGTGAATGCTGATGAAGGCCGCTGTCGACACATCGCCCCGCGACAGCTCCTCGAAGATCACCGCCGCCTCGACCCGGCCCAGCGCCATGCCGCCGTGCTCCTCGCCGGTGTAGATGCCACAGAACCCCATCTCCGCCGCCTGACGCATCGTCTCGACGGGGAAGTGCTTGGTCTCGTCCCACTCCGCGCTGTGCGGGGCCAGCTCGGCCTCCGCAAAGGCCCGCGCCGCATCCTGAATGGCGCGCTGATCGTCGTTGAGGGCGAAGTCCATGAAGCGTTTCCTTGGTGTTTCCTGAGCTTCTAGCACTCCATCCCAAAGCGGCTAGGGTCTCCTAGGCAACTTCCACGGAACGGCTGGTTATAAAATGGCAAGCTCTGCACTCCAACTTTCGCCTCTCGAGCGCGATCTCCTGCTGAGATATCACCTTCGCTATAAGGAGGTGGGATTTCCAAACCCCGACAGCTTCGTAGTGACGTCCCGAGAAGATTTCGGCGCGGGTCGGGTGACCTGTTTTGACCACGACGGCCTTATTCGTCATTCAGACGGTAAGTTTGGTCCGAAATACAGTCAGTTCAATATGCAATGCCTGGAAGCGGGTGCCAGCTTTATGATCTATATCGAGAGAAGCAAAATTTCACGTTTGGAGATCGTAGTGAATGGCTTGGACTACTGGGACGGATCTGAACTTGATTGGTCAGTATGCGACCCTGACACGGGATCGTTTGACGAGGCAGTCGTTTAGAGCACCTCCAACAGCGGCAGTTTGACCGATCTTCACCGGCCTACCCACCACCTTCACCCAACCAGATAACGGGTCTATGACCCCGCCCATGACCCAGCCCTTCGCGCCCGCCGCCTTCCCGTATGCCCGCCCGCGCCGCCTGCGCTTGAGCCCTTGGGTGCGTCGTCTGGTCGCCGAGACGACCCTGACCCCCGCCGACCTGATCTGGCCTCTGATCGTGCACGATGGGGCCGAGGACCGCATCGCCGTCGCGTCCATGCCCGGCGTCTTTCGCCTGTCGCCCAGGGCTGCGGCCGAGGCAGCCAGGGAGGCACACAGCCTGGGCATCCCCATGGTCGCCCTGTTCCCAAACGTCGATGGTGCGATCAAGGACGCGGTCGGCACCGGCGCGACCGACCCCGACGGCCTGATCCCCGACTGCATCAAGGCCATCAAGGATGCCGTGCCGGACATCGGCGTCATGACCGACGTCGCCTTGGACTGCTACACCGACCACGGCCACGACGGCGTGGTCGAGGACGGGCGGGTGCTGAACGACGCCTCGCTGGAGCGTCTGGCCGAGCAGGCCTTCATCCACGCCCATGCCGGGGCCGATGTCGTGGCCCCTTCCGACATGATGGATGGCCGCGTCCAGGCCATCCGCGAGGCGCTGGAGGCCAACGGCCTGCACGACACCATGATCCTGTCCTATGCCGCCAAGTTCGCCTCGGCCTTCTACGGCCCCTACCGCGACGCCGTCGGCTCGGCCGCCATGCTGGTCGGCGACAAGAAGACCTATCAGATGGACTATGCCAATTCCGACGAGGCCCTGCGCGAGGTCGCCATGGACATCTCCGAGGGGGCCGACGCTGTCATGGTCAAGCCCGGCATGCCTTATCTCGACATCGTCCGCCGCGTGCACGAGACCTACCGCGTTCCGACCTTCGCCTATCAGGTCAGCGGCGAATACGCGATGATGCAGGCCTCCATCGCCAACGGCTGGCTGGACCAGGACCGCGCGATCCTGGAAACCCTGCACGGCTTCAAGCGAGCGGGCTGTGCGGGGGTACTGACCTATTTTGCGCCCAAGGCGGCGCGGCTGCTGGGCTAAAGCCGCGCTCTCCACCCATCGAACCCCACCTCGACATTGTGCGGCACGACGGCCTTCAGCGCCGCATAGTCCAGGTCCAGATGCAGGTTGGTCAGCACCGCTCGCCTGACGCCCGAACGCGCGATCCAGTCCAGGGTCTTGTCCACGTGCGCGTGGGTCGGATGGGGCGTCCAGCGCAGGGCGTCGACGATCCACAGGTCGCAGCCGCGCACGGCTTCCAGCGCCGCCTCGTCCAGATCGGACACGTCGCTGGAATAGGCCACCGGCCCGATGCGATAGCCGACCGAGCGGATGGGCCCATGCGCCTGGTCGAAGGTCACGACCGGCACCTCGCCGCCTGCTCCGCCGACCGCCCAGTGCTGGCCATGCGGCGGGATCAGATGTGCGTCCAGAATGGCCGGATAGCCCTCGACACTCTCGAAGATATAGCCAAACCGGCTGGTCAGGGCGTCCATCGTCGCCCGGTCCATCCAGGCCGGAATGCGCCGCCGGGTGCGCATGGCGAAGACCCTCAGGTCGTCGATGCCGTGGGTCTGGTCCGCGTGGTCGTGGGTATAGAGGACGGCATCCACATGCCGGATACCCGCCGCCAGCGCCTGCTGCCTCAGGTCCGGCGAGGTGTCGATCAGCACACTGGTCACACCCTCGGACCCGTGCCGCCGGATTAGGGCCGAGCAGCGGCTGCGACGGTTCTTCGGCTCGCCTGGATCGCAGTCGCCCCAGTCGCCGTCACCGCGCGGCACCCCGCCCGACGATCCGCTGCCCAGGATGACGACTTCCAGCGCGCTCATGATCCGGCTGGCCTCGGAATGCGGTCGAACAGGGCGAAGAAGGCGTCCGTCGTCCGCGCCTCGGCCCCCTCGCGCGACCAGCCCCGGATATCGGCCAGCTTGTCCAGCACATGGCCAACGAAGGCCGGCTCGTTGCGCCGCCCGCGATGCGGCATGGGGGCCAGATAGGGACAGTCGGTCTCCACGATGATCCGGTCCGCCGGCATGGCTGCGATCACCGCGCGGACATCGCCCGCCGCCTTGAAGGTGGCGATACCGGAGACGGAGAACCACGCCCCCAGTTCCGCTGCCTTTTCCGCCAGTTCCGGGCCGGATGTGTAGCAGTGCATCAGGAAGCGGAACGGCCCCTTGGCCATCTCCTCCTCCAGAATATCGCCCATCACCGCATCCGCCTCGCGCGTATGCACCACCAGCGGCAGGCCCGTCTGGCGCGCGGCGGCGATATGCTGGCGAAACACCGCCGCCTGCACGTCGCGCGGGCTGAAGTCGTAATGGAAATCCAGCCCGCATTCGCCGATCCCGACCACCCGGTCCCGCCCGGCCAGTTCGACCAGCCGGTCCGCCGTCAGGTCTGTATGATCCTTGGCCTCATGCGGATGCGCCCCGACCGTGCACCAGATGTCCGGATGCGCCATGGCCAGGCCGTGCGTCGCCTCGAAGGTCGACAGCTTGTCGGAAATCTCGACCATCAGCCCGACCCCCGCCTCTCGCGCCCGGGCGATGACTTCGTCGCGGTCCTCGTCGAACTGTGGCGCATGCAGGTTCACATGGCTATCGATCAGCATCAGCGTGCTCCAGCCTGGGCCTTGGTCCGCTGCAGGTCTGCCAGCGCCCCGGCCAGCACATCGGCCCGGTCCAGATTGATCGCCGCCGTCCGGTCCGGCAGCTCGGACAGCCGCGTCCAAAGCTCGGCCCAGCGGGCTCCGGATGCGCCTTCGTTCAGCGCCCGCACCTTCACCGCCGCAATCAGCCGCTCCATCAGGGTCTCGAACCGCTCCTGCCCTTCCGCGCCCCGGAACTTGTCGGCCACCGCCATGGCCTCCGCCCGGTCCACGACGGCAGCATTGACCCAGTCCTGCGCCAGTTGATCGGCCTCCAGCGTCGCGCCGGACGCCAGGGCCAGCGCCTGTCCGGGCGATCCCGCCGCCATGCCCGCGATCCGCGCCGCCTCGGCGGAGGGCACGCCCGTCCGATTGCGCACCAGTTCCTCGAGCGCATGCTCGGGCCAGACCGGGAAGGCAAGCCGCCGACACCGCGAGCGGATCGTGGCCAGCAGCCGCCCGGGCGCATGGGTCACCAGAAACAGCACGCCACTTTCAGGCGGCTCCTCAAGAACCTTCAGCAAGGCATTGGCGGCATTCAGGTTCAGATCGTCGGCGGCGTCGATGATGGCCACCCGCGCCTGCGCCTGCGACGGGCTCTTGGAAAAGAACTCCGGCAGGTCGCGCGCCTGATCGACCGAGATCGATTTCTTGGTCTTGCCCCCCTCGACCGCCCGCTCCAGCACCAGCAGGTCCGGATGCGACTGGGCCGAGATCAGCCGCGCCACCGGATCGTCCGGCCGCGCCCCCAGCAGGCCCCGCGACGGATCAGGCGCTGCCCCCAGCAGTCGCCGCGCGGCCCGATAGGCGAACGTCGCCTTGCCCGAGCCCTCGACCCCGCACAGCAGCCAGGCGTGATGCAGCCGCCCGCGCGATTGGGCGTCCAGAAACGCCGCCTCGGCCGCCGCATCGGGGATCAGGTCGAAGCGGTCACGCGCATGCTCGCTCACAGCAACCGCCCCTCGACCGCCGCCCAGACTCTTTCCGTCACCGTATCCATGTCGCCATCGGCGTCGATGACGACACAGCGATCATGCGTCCGGGCGATCTCCAGAAAGCCGCTGCGCAACCGCTCGTGAAACGCCAGCCCCTTGGATTCAAACCGTGTCTCGAACAGGCCCCTGCCGAACGCCCGCTCCAGCCCCACCTCGACCGGCAGGTCGAACACCAGCGTCAGGTCCGGCTGGGTCGCGCCCACCACACTGGCGTCCAGCGCCTCGATGAAGTCGGCCGGCGTGCCGCCCCCTACCCCCTGATAGGCCCGGCTGGAATCGGCGAACCGGTCACAGACCACCCACCGCCCGGCCTCCAGCGCGGGCCGCACGGTCCGCTCCAGATGGTCCGACCGCGCCGCGAACATCAGCAGTGTCTCGGTCATCGGCGACCAGCGCCCGGCGTCGCCGTTCAGAGCCAGGTTGCGGATCTCCTCGGCCCCTTGCGACCCGCCCGGCTCGCGGGTCTGCACGACCTCCAGGTCCCGCGCACGCAGACGCTCGACCAGGCGCGCGACCTGGGTCGACTTGCCGGTGCCTTCGCCGCCTTCGAATGTGATGAATCTGCCCTGGGTCACCGACGCACAATGGCGACGCCGGGCGTCTTCGCAAGCTTTACTGCGTCGATATCAACAGGGCGTCGGGATAGCCGCGCGATATGACCGCCCGTCGCGACCGTTCCGCCGCACTGGCATCGGGCCAGGGCCCCACCAGCACCCGCCAGGCCCCGCCCGCATCCTGCTCGACCCGGGCGCTGCCGCCCAGATTGTCCGCCGCCCGCCGCGCCGCCCGCGCATCGGCCCAGGCCCCGGCCTGAACCCACTGGCCCGCCACTGGCGATGCAACTGTCGGGGCCCTGACCGCAGGGGTCGGAGCCTCATATCGCACGGGTTCAGATACCGGGGCCGCAGCCGCCGCCCCCTGCCCGCCCGCCACCGACAGATAGGGCACCGGCCCGCGCGAGGCCGTCGGAGCCGCCGCCACCGGCTCGGCCGCCGCATACCGCATCGTCGTGCCGCCACCCTCGCGCGGGGCCCGGCCCAGATAGCGCACCCGCACCTCGCCCACGCCGCGCTGCAACAGGTCCAGCGCCTCTGCCGCCCCGCGCGACAGATCGATGATCCGCCCTTCCGCAAACGGCCCGCGATCATTGACTCGCACCACGATGCGTCGCCCATTGGCCAGGTTCGTCACCTCCACCAGCCCGGGCAGCGGCAGGGTCTTGTGCGCCGCCGTCAGCGCATGCATGTCGAACCGCTCGCCGGTCGCCGTCGGCCGCCCGTTGAACTGCGCTCCGTACCAGGACGCCAGCCCCGTCTCGTCATAGTTCGGCTGCTCCTCGGGCCGGTACCACCGCCCACGGATCTGATAGGGGCGCATGGTCCCCGACACGATCGGTGCCGGATCGGTCACCACCGGCATCCGCCCGGCATCCGCCAGACGCCCGCCACCACCGATCCCGCCCGACGACGCCCCACTGGCGCACGCCGCCAGCAGCGACATCACCGCTGCCACGACCAGACCCTTTGCAATCCTCGCCGTCACCGCGCCGCTCCTGCCTCGAACTCAGGCGGTCAGTATCGGAGAACAGATTTCCGCTTTGGTTAACGCAACCTTCTGCGCTATGTCGCCGGTCCGCACGGCATTCCAGCCTCATAGGCTCGCCGTCGATCAGGAAGTGTGGCCGAGTGGTTTAAGGCACTGGTCTTGAAAACCAGCGACGGTGAAAGCCGTCCGTGGGTTCGAATCCCACCGCTTCCGCCAGAATCGCTGCACGTTTGGCGTCCGCAATACGAGGCACAGCATGCAGATCGGCACTCTCACCGCCCCCGACGGCCAGCCGGTCAAGCGCAAGCCCCTCTATGCCCAGCTCTATTTCCAGGTCCTGTTCGCCATCTTCTTGGGCGGGCTGATCGGCCATTTCTTCCCCAGCACCATCGGACCGGACGGCCAGGCCATCGCCGGTCTGGGCGAGCAACTGAAACCTCTGGGTGACGGCTTCATCAAGCTGGTGAAGATGATCATCGCGCCGGTGATCTTCCTCACCATCGTCACCGGCATCGCGGGGATGAGCAATCTGGGCAGCGTCGGGAGGGTGGTCGGCAAAGCCTTCGCCTATTTCCTGACCTTCTCGACCCTGGCCCTGATCGTCGGCCTGATCATCGCCAATCTGGTTCAGCCGGGCCGCGGCCTGAACATCGATCCCGCCTCGCTGGATGCCGCCGCCGTCGCCGACTACGCGGCCAAGGCGCATGAATCGACCATCGTGGGTTTCCTGCTGTCGATCATTCCCGACACCGTCGTGTCTGCCTTCTCCGAGGGCAACATCCTCCAGGTCCTGTTCATCTCGGTGCTGTTCGGCATCGCCCTGGTCATGGTCGGTGATGCGGGCAAGCCGGTGCTGCGGCTGCTGGAGTCCCTGTCCACCGCCTTCTTCAAACTGGTGGCCATATTGATGAAGGCCGCGCCGATCGGGGCGTTCGGAGCCTTCGCCTTCACCATCGGCAAATACGGGATCGGCTCCATCGCCAACCTGGCCGCCCTGGTCGCCACCTTCTACGTCACCGCCGCCGTCTTCGTGTTCGGCATTCTGGGGCTCGTCGCCTGGGCCAACGGCTTTTCGATCTTCAAACTGGTCCGCTACCTGAAGGAGGAGTTGCTGCTGGTCCTCGGCACCTCGTCGTCCGAAGCCGCCCTGCCCAGCCTGCTGCAGAAGATGGAACGCGCCGGGGCGTCCAAGTCGGTGGTCGGCCTGGTCGTCCCTACGGGCTATTCCTTCAATCTGGACGGCACCAACATCTATATGACCATGGCTGCGCTGTTCATCGCCCAGGCGCTGAACATCGAGCTGACCCTCACCCAACAGATCACCCTCCTGCTGGTCGCCATGCTCAGTTCCAAGGGCGCGGCGGGCATCACGGGTGCGGGCTTCATCACCCTGGCCGCGACCCTGTCGGTGGTGCCGGACGTGCCCGTGGCGGGCATGGCGCTAATCCTGGGCATCGACCGGTTCATGAGCGAGTGCCGGGCCCTGACCAACTTCATCGGCAATGCCGTAGCGACCCTGGTGGTCGCCCGCTGGGAGGGGGAACTGGACCGCGACGCCCTGGCCACGGCCCTGTCGAAACAGCCGACCGCGCTCGCTGCCCCGGCCGATCCCGCCGCCGGGCCCGGCGACAAGTCGGTGCTCGCCGACGATTGAGGGGCCGCTCGTCCGGACCGCTCCATCGAACCCTTTCCCCTCCGGCCGCATTTAGGGGGCTCACGGGAGAGACGATATGGCCGCGCGACCGACCTGGCAGGGACATCTGAAGCTGTCGCTGGTCACCTGTCCGGTGGCGCTGTTCACGGCGACCACCAGCACCAATGATGTCCGCTTTCATCTGATCAATCCGGACACCAACAACCGCATCCGCATGGTCCCGACCGATCCGGACACCGGTCCGGTCGAGCGCAGCGATCTGGTACGCGGCTATGAGGTCTCCAAGGACGAATACGTCCTGTTCGACGACGCGGACTTCGACAAGGTCAAGCTTGAGAGCACCAAGACCATCTCCATCGACAAGTTCGTGGACGAGGCCGACATCGACCGGCTGTTCTGGGACTCGCCCTTCTTCGTCGTCCCCGAAAAGGGCGCGGGCGTCGAAGCATTCGCGGTCATCCGCGACGCGATGAAAAAGCAGGGCAAGGTTGCCCTGGGCTGTCTGGTCCTGCGCGGCAAGGAGCGGCAGCTGGCGCTGGAGGTCCGGGGCAAGGGGCTGGTCGCCTACACCCTGCGGGCCCATGACGAGGTGCGCGACGCGGCCGACTATTTCGACGACATCCCGACGGTCAAGGCCGACGCCGACATGGTCGAGATCGCCGCCCGCATCATCAGCCAGAAGGAGGCCGACTTCGACGCCTCGGACTTCAAGGACCGCTACGACGACGCCCTGCGCGACATGATCCAGGCCAAGACCAAGGGCGGCAAGGGCACGGTCGACGTCGCCGAGCCAGACGACACCAACGTCATCGACCTGATGGCCGCGCTGAAGAAGAGCTTGCAAGGCTCAGCCACGGGATCGAAGAAGCCCGCCGCCAAGGCCGCGAAAGCTCCCGCCAGGAAAGCCGCAGCGAAAAAGGCTCCTGCGAAGAAGAAGGCGGCGGCTTAGACCTTCATCGCCTTCAGCGCCTGTTTCAGGCTGACTGCCGAGGCCCGGAAATCCTTCCACGGATCGGCCTTCTTCAGCAGACCCTCGTATGTCCACAGGTTGAAGGCCGCCGGATCCAGCCCGGCCTTCACCTGACCCCACGACAACGGATAGGCAATGCCCGTTCCCGGTCTGGCGCGCGGCGACCAGGGGGCCACCGCCGTCGCCATCCGGCCGTTCCTCAGATAGTCGATGAAGATCTTTCCGCCCCGCGCCTTCTTGGCCAGGGTGATGGTGAAGCGGTCGGGGGCGTCGATCCTGATCGCCTCGGACACCGCCTTGGCGAAGGCCTTGCTCTGGTCCCAGGTCACGCGGCTGCGGGCGTCCGTCTTGATCGGCACTACGACGTGCAGGCCCTTGCCGCCCGTAGTCTTCACGAACGGCTTGAGCCCCAGGTCTTCCAGCTTCGCCTTCACGACCTTCGACGCGGCGATCACGTCGCCGAAGTCCAGCCCCTCGTCGGGGTCGAGGTCGAACGTGATCTGGTCCGGCACTTCCGGCTGGCCCGGCGCACAGCCCCAGGGGTGAAGTTCCAGTCCGCCCGACTGGCCGATCGCCACCAGCCCTCCGACATCGACGGCAGCGACGTACGGCGTGCGCGCCTTGACGTCGATCAGCTTCAGTCGGGGGTTAGACCCGGACATGGCGTGGCGCTGAAAGAAGGTCTCGCCGGTTATGCCGTCAGGCGCGCGGATGATCGAGGTTGGCCGGTCCGCCACATGGGGCAGGATGCGCTCGGCCGCAGCCTCGTAATAGCGCGCCAGGTCGGCCTTGGTGATCGCCGGACGGTCGCCGGCCGCGGGCCACAGCACCTTGTCCGGGCTGGAGATGGTCACGCCCGCCACGATCACCTTGCCCTTGCCAGGCGTCGGTGCGGCCTTGACCGTCGTCGTCGCCTTCTCCGTCTTCGGTGCGGATGCCTTCGCCAGAGTGCTGGCCGGAGCCTGCGGAGCCTCCGTCACCTCGGCGGCGGTCTTGTCCTCCCGCAGCCCCTTGAACGCCGCCTGGCGCAGCGAGCCGCTCTCGGTATAGCCGCCGTGCTCGACCTCGGCGACCAGTACCGGCTTGACCCAGTGAATGTCCCTGGCCGCCTTGGGTGCCCCTGCGCCGGTAAAGGGGCTCTTGTCGGCCGACACCCCCCTCAACGCGGGCACCAGCGTCTTCGTCACCGCCTCGCCATAGCCGGTGCCGACTCGCCCCAGATAGCGCAGCCCTCCCTTGTCCTTTACCCCGACCAGCAGCGAGCGGAACCGCGTCCCGCCTTCCGACGACCACCCGCCGATGACCACCTCGTCGCGCCCCCGGCATTTGGACTTGACCCAGCTGCTCGACCGCCCGGCGTGATAGGAGGCGTCCAGCTTTTTGGAGATCACCCCCTCCAGGTCCATCCGGCAGGCGCTTTCCAGCACCGCCTGGCCGGTCGAGGCGAAATGCTCGACATAGCGTAGCCGCGTCCCGGCTTTCTGGCCCACCCGATCCACATAGGCCTGCAGCCTCGCCTTGCGATGCGACAGCGGCAGCTTGCGCAGATCCTCACCCCCCTCGAACAACAGGTCGAAGGCGAAATAGACCAGGCCGCCGGTCTTCCCGTCCGAGATGGCCGCCTGCAAGGCCGAGAAGTCCGGCATGTGATCGTCGTCCAGGGCGCACAGCTCCCCGTCGATCACCGCATCGGGCCACGCCGCCGCATCAGCCGCCAACTCCGGGAACCGGTCGCTCCAGTCCAGCCCCTTGCGGGTGCGCAAGACCGCCTTGCCCCCACCGATGCCAACCTGCAGCCGATAGCCGTCGAACTTGATCTCATGTGCCCAGCCCTTGGCCCCCGGCGGATGATCGACCACCTTGCACAGCTGGATGGGCTCGAACGCAGGCGGCTTCGTCGCGCGGCTTGTCGCGGCCTTCGACGGCTTGGGCTTCACAGGCCCCTTGCGGCCCGTCGGCTTGGACGAGGTCCACTGCGCCCTGCCCTCGGCGATCTCGGCCAACGACCGTCCCGTCGTCACCGAGGCGTCGATCTCGGCCAGGGCATCGCCCTCGCCCGCCACCGCGTGCTCGTCCTTCTCCTTGAGCAGCAGCCAGTTGTTGCGCTTGGATGGCTTGCCCCGGTCGCTCTTCAGCCGGATCAGCGCCCATTTCCCTTTCAGCCGCTCGCCGTGCAGGACCATCTTGATCTGGCCCCTGGCCCAGGCCGCCTCCAGATCCGGCTCTTGCGGCTCCCAGGTGCCGGTGTCCCACATCTGAACCGTCCCGGCCCCATAGTTGCCGTCCGGGATCGTGCCCTCGAACCCGCCATAGTCCAGCGGGTGATCCTCCACCTCGACCGCCAGCCGCTTGACCGAGGTGTCCCGCGACGGAGCCTTGGTCACGGCCCAGGACTTCAGCACCCCGTCCGCCTCGATGCGAAAATCATAGTGCAGCCGTGTCGCCGCATGCCGCTGGATCAGATAGGTCCACCCCGCCTTCGCGCGCGCGGCCTTCTTGCCCTTCGGCTCCGGCGTCTCGCCGAACTTTCGCTTGGCCTGATAGGTCTTCAGTTCACCGCGCATCCCGCCGCCTCCGTCCGGTCCCAGTCGTTACAACGCAGCGGCG
>CALRXI020000045.1:0-14854 GCA_943372125.1 Brevundimonas vancanneytii | reverse complement strand
ATCGAGGAAGGGGTCATCGCGCCCGATCCGGCCCAGGCCCCGCTGATCGCGGCGATGGAGCGGCTGGAGGAGGATCTGGCCAGGCGCGGCCTGTTCGGCGGACTGCCGGAGGTGCGGGGGCTCTACATCTGGGGGCCGCCGGGGCGGGGCAAGTCCATGCTGATGGACCTGTTCGTCACCTCGACGCCCGAGCCGAAGAAGCTGCGGGCGCATTTCCACGCCTTCATGGCCCGTATCCATGACCTGGTCCGCCAGTGGCGCGAGGGGGATGCGAAGGCCCGCAAGGCCGTCTTCGGCACGCACCATTCCGGCAAGAGGGGGGGCGACGATCCCATTCCGCCGATCGCGGCCCTGATCGCCTCGGAGGCCCGGCTGCTGTGCTTCGACGAGCTGCAGGTCACCGACATCGCGGATGCCATGATCTTGGGGCGGCTGTTCGAAGCGCTGTTCGAGAAGAAGGTGGTCCTGGCCGTCACCTCCAACCGCGCCCCCGACCAGCTGTATCTGAATGGCATCAACCGCCAGCTGTTCGTGCCCTTCATCGAACAGATCGAGGCGCGGTGCGAGGTCGTGTCCCTGACCGGAGATCGCGACTGGCGCCTGCATCGGTTGACCGGCGGCAAGGTCTGGTTTTCGCCGGTGGACGAGGCGGCGCGCCGGGGGTTCGAGGACCTGTGGTCCGACCTGCGCGGTGGCGAGCCGGAGGAGCCTGCGCATCTGACCGTGCTGGGCCGCGACGTGGTCGTTGAGCGTACCGCCGGCAGCATGGCCCGCGCTACCTTCGCCGAACTGTGCGGCAGGCCGCTGGGACCACAGGACTATCTGGCCATCGCCGAACGCTTCCATACCCTGTTCCTTGAGGATGTGCCGCTGCTCAGCCCCGCCAATCAGCAGGAGGCGCGGCGTCTCGTGACCCTGATCGACGCGCTCTATGAAGCCGGAACACGGCTGGTGACGTTGGCGGCGGCCGCGCCCGAGAGCCTGTATCCCGAGGGTGTCGGGGCCTTCGAGTTCGAGCGCACCGCCTCGCGCCTTAACGAAATGCAGGCCGCCGACTGGATGACGCGCGAGCGTTCGGTCTAGGCTGGCCTTAATTCTGCTGGACCGCGCGGCGCAACTGCCTGGCCTTCCCTCAAGAGAGACCTGCTCATGCGCCTGCCCGCCCTGTTCGCTGCCCTCGCCCTGAGCGCCGCCTTGCCGACCGTGACGCTGGCCCAGACGCCTGCGCCCACCACCGCGCCAGCCCCCGCCGTCGGCGTCACGGTTGCCGATGCCCGAACCTGGCTGACGGGCCTGGGCGGATCGGTGGGCGAGCCGGAAGCCGTGACCGGGGCCCAGATCCTGCGCGTGGCCGACGAACCCCTGCCCTGGAACCTCACCTTCTACGCCTGCACGGCCCTGTGCGACGACCTGCAATTCAGTGCCGTCTTCACGGGTCCCCTGACCATCGAGCAAGCCAATCAGTGGAATCTGCAGAGCCGCTATCTGAAGGCCGCCTTCTCTCCGGCTCCGGCGACCGGCGGCAACCCCAGTATCGTGCTGCAGTACGACGTCCTGCTGACCCAGACCGGCCCTGACCAGCTTCAGGAGCCGACCGTGATCTGGCTCCAGCAGTTGCGCGGCTTCGCCCAGATGCTGACCGGTGAAACGCCAGCGCAATAGACAAGAAAAAGGCCGCGGATCGCTCCGCGGCCTTCAATGTTCTCAGCCCTTCGCTCGCGTCACGGACGCTCGCTGTTTGAGGGCGATCGCTTGTACGCGCTCAAGCAGCGAGGCTCCGCGAGCCTCGCGTTAGCGCCCTCAGGAAAGCGAGCTATCGATATCCTTGCAGGCCTGAATCAGACCCTGGACCGACTCGACCGACTTCTTGAACATCGCCTTTTCGTCGTCATTGGTGCTGAACTCGATGACCTTTTCGACGCCGCCGGCACCGATCAGGGCGGGCACGCCGACATAGAGGTCGGACAGGCCGTACTCACCCGACAGCCAGACGGCGCAGGGCAGGACGCGCTTCTGGTCCAGCAGATAGGAACGCGCCATGGCGATGGCGCTTTCGGCCGGGGCATAGAAGGCCGAGCCGGTCTTCAGCAGGGCCACGATCTCGCCGCCGCCCTTGCGGGTGCGATCGACGATGGCGTCCAAGTCACCCTGGCTGAGCATGCCGGCCGCGACGGCGTCGGGCAGGGGCAGGCCACCGACGGTCGAGTGGCGCACCATCGGCACCATGTCATCGCCGTGACCGCCCAGGGTCCAGGCGTGGATGTCCTGGATGGACACACCAGTCTTTTCGGCCAGGAAATAGGCAAAGCGGGCGCTGTCCAGCACACCGGCCATGCCGATGACCTTCTCCTTGGGAAGGCCTGAGAATTTCTGCAGGGCCCACACCATCGCGTCCAGCGGGTTGGTGATGCAGATGACGAAGGCGTTCGGGGCGTGCGCCTTGATGCCCTCGCCGACGGCCTTCATGACCTTCAGATTGATGCCGATCAGGTCGTCGCGGCTCATACCCGGCTTGCGCGGCACGCCGGCGGTGACGATGCAGACGTCGGCGCCGGCGATGTCGGCATAGTCGTTGGCACCCTTCAGGGCGACGTCGGTGCCGATTACGGCGGTGGCCTCGGCGATGTCCAGGGCCTTGCCCTGGGGCGTGCCCTCGGCGATGTCGAACAGAATGACGTCGCCCAGCGCCTCTCGCGCGGCCACGTGAGCCAGGGTTCCGCCGATCATTCCGGCGCCGATGAGGGCGATCTTCGCACGAGCCATGAACATTCTCCGTTGGCCTATCGCGCTTCGCGCTACTTGAGGCCGGGTGGCTGATTGGGGAGGAAACGTGGGGCGGTCTAGACCCAGCCGCATTCGCCTGCAACCGTAACCCCGCGTTACCGGAGGGCCTGATGACCGCTGGACAGGACATGATCGCCGCCGAGGACACCCCCGACGGCCTGGTCACCGTTGTGGACGAGACCACGGTGCGGGCCGAGGTCGCGGCCTGGCGCGCCCGCGTCCTGAAACGACCCGGCCTGTGGGACAAGGCCACGCGCGGCACCCAGGACCGGATCAACCGCATCATCCCCGAGCGCGTGCATCAGGTCATCACCGCCGGGGTCGAGGCGATGACCAAGGGCATATTGTTCGGCTCCGACGTCCTGCAGGCCAGACCCGGACCACGCGAGACCCTGGCCGCGTCCGAGCTCAAGGCCCGCGCCGCGATCAAGGTCTATCGCAACACCGCCAGTGTCGAGGGCGGGGTCGCGGGGGCGGGCGGCTTCGTCCTGGCCGCGGCGGACTTTCCCGCCCTGATGGCGATCAAGGTGCGGATGCTGGCCGACATTGTGGCAGCCTATGGCTGGGGCGGCGGGTCTCTGAGAGAGCGGCTGTTCGTGCTGCACATCTTCCACCTGGCCTTCGCCAGCGCCCGGCGCAGACCCGAGGCTCTCGCCGATCTGGAGCGCTGGATCGCCGATGTCGACCAGCCTCAGGCCATCACCGATTACGACTGGCGCACCTTCCAGATCGAGTATCGCGACCACATCGACTTGGCCAAGATGGCTCAGCTAATCCCCGTCGTCGGCGCACCGATCGGAGCGGTGGTCAACTGGCGGCTGGTCGAGCGGCTGGGCGAAACGGCCATCATGGCCTGCCGCTTGCGCTGGATGGCAGAGGCGGCATGAATCAGGTTTTGAGGCTGGATTAGTTCCCTAGGATTGATCCACGATCTCGGCGGTGACTTTTCAAGAGCTGTGACCAAGGGAAGGTCGATGAGGGGCATTCTGTTTCTGACCGTGGCCGCCATGGCTGTCGGGTTGTGGCCAGGGGCAGCATCGGCCCAGACCATGCCGCTGAACGAATTCATTGCGACGGCCGACCGCATTCCACGCAATGTCACGGCCCTACTGAGATCTGATTATCGCCGATTGAAGCGCGAAGGTGAGGCCGGCATTTCGGCCGTCCTGACCGAGCAGTATCGCGCCCAGCAGGCGAACCGACCGAGCCAGACCTGCATTCCGATGGGCGATTTCTCGTTCGACCCCGAAGATGTGCTCCGCAGGCTGAAAGCGATCCCCGAACCACAGCGGCGCAGAATGACCATTACCGACGGCATACGCGAGATCATGCGCCGTCAGTATCCCTGCCCCGCACCTTGATAACTTCAGTTGTTCCCAAACTCAAAACTTATTGATTTTGCCTGTCGTCATTGTGGGCATAGGCTGGCCCTACAACCATAATCCACGGGAGCTGAATCATGGACGGAAACGCTGGCGGACCCTCGCCCCTGAGCGACCCCAAGAAGGAAAAGGCCGCGCGCCGCAGCCTGCTGGGCCGCACCAACCGCGACTGGTGGCCCAACCATCTGGCGGTCGATATTCTGCACCAGCAGGGTAAGACCGGCGACCCGATGGGCGACGGCTTCAGCTATGCCGAAGCGTTCAACACCCTGGACTACGACGCGGTGAAGCGCGACCTGACGGCCCTGATGACCGACAGCCAGCCCTGGTGGCCGGCGGACTATGGCCACTATGGCCCCTTCTTCATTCGCATGGCTTGGCACTCCGCCGGCACCTATCGCACAGGCGACGGGCGCGGCGGTGCGGGCGCGGGCCAGCAGCGGTTCGCCCCGCTGAACTCCTGGCCGGACAACGGCAATCTGGACAAGGCGCGCCGCCTGCTGTGGCCGATCAAGCAGAAGTATGGCGCCAAGCTCAGCTGGGCCGACCTGTTCATCCTGGCGGGCAATGTCGCGATCGAATCCATGGGCGGACCGGTCTTCGGCTTCGGCGGCGGTCGCGCCGACGTCTGGGAACCCGAGAAGGACGTCTACTGGGGCACCGAGGAGGAGTGGGTGGGCTCCGAGGGCGCGCCGACCCGCATCCAACCCGACAAGGATATGGCGCTGGAAGAGCCGCTGGCCGCCATCCAGATGGGCCTGATCTATGTGAACCCCGAAGGTCCGGGCGGTGTGCCCGAAGCCCTGCAGTCGGCCCGCGACATTCGCGAGACCTTCGCCCGCATGGGCATGAACGACGTCGAGACCGCCGCCCTGACCGCGGGGGGTCACACCTTCGGCAAGGCGCACGGCAATGGCGACGCCTCCAAGGTCGGCATTTCGCCCGAGGGCGCAGACATCGCTCAACAGGGTCTGGGCTGGGTGTCCGGCCACGAGAGCGGCATGGGTGACCATACCATCACCTCGGGCATCGAGGGGGCCTGGACGCCGACCCCCATCACTTGGGACATGACCTATTTCGACATGCTGCTGGATCATGAATACGAGCTGGTTCGCTCGCCCGCGGGGGCCAAGCAGTGGCAGCCCGTCGGCAATCCGGAAGAGACCCTGGCCCCCGCCGCCCATACGCCGGGCAAGAAGGTGCCGACGATGATGACCACCGCCGACATGGCGTTCAAGGTCGATCCCGAATACCGCAAGATCATGGAGGCGTTCCGCGCCGACCCGGCCTATTTCGGCGACCAGTTCGCCCGCGCCTGGTTCAAGCTGTGCCACCGCGATATGGGGCCGAAGATCCGCTACCAGGGCCCCGAGGTTCCGGCCGAAGAACTGATCTGGCAGGACCCGATCCCCGCCCACACCGGCCCGAAACTGACCGAGGCCGAGGTCGAAACGCTGAAGGGGCATATCGCCAACTCGGGCCTGTCGATCGCCGATCTGGTCCGCACGGCCTGGGCGTCTGCCGCCACCTGGCGCGGATCCGACCACCGCGGCGGGGCCAATGGCGGGCGCATCCGTCTGGAGCCGCAGCGCAGCTGGGACGTCAACGAGCCGCACAAGCTGGCCAAGGTTCTGCAGGTCTATGAAGGCATCAAGGCGTCGTCGGGCCTGAACGTCTCCATCGCCGACCTGATCGTGCTGGGCGGCTCCGTCGGTGTCGAACAGGCCATCACGGCCGCCGGTCACGACATCGCCGTGCCCTTCACGCCGGGCCGCACCGATGCCTCTGCCGAGCAAACCGATGCCGACAGCTTCAAGGTACTGGAGCCCAAGGCTGACGGCTTCCGCAACTATCTGCAGGTCCAGTTCAACGTTCCGACCGAGGAACTGCTGATCGACCGGGCGCAACTGCTGGGCCTGACCGCGCCGCAGATGCTGGTGCTGGTCGGTGGCCTGCGCGTCCTGGGGGCCAACCATGGCGAGTCCCAGAACGGCGTCCTGACCGATCGCCCGGGCCAGCTGACCAACGACTTCTTCGTCAATCTGCTGGACATGCGCACGGCCTGGAGACAGGTCGATGACCACTCCGACGAGACCTTCGTCGGCACGGACCGCGACACGGGCGAACAGCGCTGGACGGCGACCCGCACCGACCTGGTGTTCGGTGCCAACTCCCAGCTGCGCGCCCTGGCCGAGGTCTATGCCTCTGCCGATGCGGGCGAGAAATTCGTGCGCGACTTCGTCAAGGCCTGGGTCCAGGTCATGGAGAACGACCGCTACGATCTGCCCAAACGCGCCCTGCACGCCGAGAAGATCGCGGCCTAGATCTGAGCTGTCGGCGAGGGGCGGTGCTGCCCTTCGCCGACACTATTCTTCGATCAGTCGTCGCGCTCGATTTGCGGCCTGGTGGTCATCCAGCAGGACAGCATGGCCTCGGAACCGTTCGACCACCAGTCGCCGAGGTAATGGTAGCCGGTCATCTGGATAGACGACGTGATCGATGCGCCCGCAAGCCAGAAGGTCGTTCGTGCGCCGCCGACGAAAAGAGGGGCATTGACCCCATACTCCGAGCCGACGCGATAGACATCCAAGGGCATCGGAGGGATGTCTTCTATTTCTTGCAGAGTCGCTCGCACGCCTGGGCAACTCAGGGAGTCCGCCCATGCCAAGGGCATCCGAGGGGCATCGGGGTCGTCGCCCCATCGGGCGTCTCCCTCGCGTTGACGTCGAACGACCCAGCGGTTTCCGATCAGATTTGAATCGACGCGATAGAAGCTGACGACTTGCCGGCTGTTATCGTGTCGGGCCTCCATCATGAAAACGAGGTCGGGCGTATGGCCCTCGATCTCCAGCCGCTTGGCCGCTTCGAAGGCACGCTCGGAAGGCGACAGGCTCTGTGTGGGTGTCAGGGCGAACAGGCTGGTTGCCAATAGCGTCGTCAGCATGATCGGTCGTCTCCACGTTCGGTGTCGGTCGGACGACGCTGACGTCTCGCCAACCATCAAGACAACTGATAGGTCCTGACGGTTACGCAAACCTCGGCCTATGCATGCTCCCCACCCTGCGACAGCTCCAGTATCTGAAACTCTTGGCCGAACACGCGTCCTTCAGCCGGGCAGCGGAGGCGGCGCACGTCAGCCAGCCGGCCCTGTCCGCAGGCGTGCAGGAACTCGAGAAAATTCTGGGGGCGGCCGTGGTCGAGCGGACGCGCGGCAATGTCCAGCTGACCCCCGTCGGGGCCGATGCCGTGCGCCGGGCCGAGGACGTGCTGGCCCGTACGGAGGATCTGGTCGAGGCGGCGAAGAATGCCGGCAAGCCCCTGTCGGGCCGATTCCGGCTGGGCGTCATCCCGACCGTCGCGCCGTTCCTCCTGCCTGCGAAACTGCCCGGATTGAAGACGGCCTATCCCGCCCTGCGCCTGTTCATCCGCGAGGACCTGACACCGCGCCTGATCGGGGCGCTGAAAGCGGGACAGCTGGACGCCGCCGTCATCGCCCTGCCCTATACGGCCCCCGGTATCGACCACGCGCGGATCGGCGACGACGAGATACTGGCCGCGGCCCCGGTCGGCCACGCGCTGGCAGGAACAGGCCCCATCCCCGCAGGATCGCTGAAGGCCGAAGACCTCATCCTGCTGGAGGACGGCCACTGCCTACGCGATCAGGCCCTGGCCGCCTTCGACATCGACCCGCCCAAGGGCGACGATGTGTTCGCCGCGACCAGCCTGCACACCCTGGTCCAGATGGTGTCTTCGGGCCTGGGGGTCAGCTTCCTGCCCGAGATGGCCGTGCGTGCCGGTCTGGCAGACATGCCCGGCGTGGTCGTGCGCCCCATCTCGGCCAAGGCCCCGCGCCGCGAGATCGTCGTCGCCTGGCGCAAGGGGTCCAGCCGGGCGCCCGAGGCCCGGCTGCTGGCCGAGGCGTTCCGGCTGGACTGACGGCCTGAGAATTACGGGGCCAGAAAGCGGTCCACGATCGCGGCAAACTGTTCCGGTTGATCGGCCATGATGAAGTGGCGGCTGTCGTCGACCCGCTCCAGATGCACGCCGGGCAGAGTGGCGTATTCGCGGGTCCACATCGCATCGGCCATGGCGGCCGGGGCACCGCCGTCCGCATCGACTGCGTAGATCGCCCAGACCGGTGTCGTCATGCCGGCCAGACCCGGGCGGGCATCGGTGGTCATGACGTCGCGAATGGCCGAGGCCAGGGCCTGACGATCCGAAGCCATCGACCAATCGACCATTGCGGTGCGCGTCGCGGGGTCGCGCGCCAGTCCGACGGCACTCTGGGCCTGTCCTGCCCGGAAGGCGTCTGCGTCGGGGTTCAGCATCGATTGCGCCGCCTGCTCGGCGAAGGGGCGCGCGGCCTCGACCGTCACCTGCGGCCCGAAAAGGGCGCTGAAGAAGGGCAGGCTGTCGACGCTCATGACCTTCCCGATCAGATCGGGATGCGCCTGTCCCAGTAGTATGCCGCTCAGCCCGCCCATCGAATGGCCGATGACGGCGGGCTTCTCAAGCCCTGTGTCGCGGATGTAGCGGGCCAGCTCCTCGATCATCGGGGCCACGAAAGGGCCTTCACCGTGGGTCCAGGGCTCGCCCGCAAAACCGGACAGCTGGACCAGATGCACCCGGTGCGTCGCCTTCAGCCGGTTCGCCTCGACGCGCCAGACCTCGCGAGAGGAGGCGAAGCCGGGGATCAGGATCACATCGGGGCCGGTGCCGACCACCTCCACCGACAGCCGGTCAGAAGCAAAAGCCGGCGCTGCAACAGCGTTGGGGGTTTGAGCGAAGGCCTGTCCTACACCGACCGCGAAAGAGGGGGCGCAGACGGCCAGTCCGAACAGGGCAGCACGCAGCCGGGGCCGCGCCTTGAAGAAGGCGTTCCACATATCAGTCTCCAGTATTGGGGGTTGTCGCCGGCCTCAGCCGTGCGGGTTTTCGAAGATGTCTTCCACCGGTCGTCCGAACAGCACGGCGATGCGATAGGCGAGATCCAGCGAGGGGTCATGCTTCTCGGTCTCAAGCGCATTGACCGCCTGACGAGAGACCCCCAGTGCCTGGCCCAGTTGTTCCTGGGTCCAGTTGCGCTCGACCCTCAGCAGTTTGAGCCGGTTCTTCATGGGCGGCTGCCCTGGATGAATGGCGAGACGCAGCCGAAGATGCCCCAGAAGGCGGCATAGATCAGCCAGCCGGGCAGGTGCGGGGCATTGGCGAAGGTTTCGGCAAACCCCCAGAAGGTCGCCAGTGCCATGGCTAGGCCCGCGGAGACGATGAACTGCTTGGCCGTCACGGCCCGCATGAACTCGTCGCTCTCGCGGATCAGGCTGAGCGTCGCCCACAACTGACCGACGACGGGTGCAGCGACGGCGGCGGCGAGACCCCATCCCGCAGGCTTGCCGATGATGTCGTCAAAGGCGTCGGTCGTCATCATCGAGATGCAGACCAGCATATAGGGGATCATGAAGGCGAGTGTGCGGATGATGTATTTCCGATGGGCGGGCGTGCCGGTCTTCCAGGCGTTCAACATTGGGCGTCCTCTCGATGTAAGGCTGACCTTACACTAGCAATATGTCGTGTCAACCTGACATTTTATCAGGCGCGCCTGACTTGCCCCGCAGGCTGCTCTTGACCCGAGTCTCAGACGCGCGCTTCTCGCGACGGATGCTTATCGCCGATCCGACTGCCTTCATCAGAGACAACACGCGCGTGCAAACCGTGCCGCATGCGCCGGAGATTTCTCTATGGCTGGCCGACGAAGTGACGCCGCTCTGGCGATTGACTGAGGAGGCACTTGAGGAAATCGGACTTCCACCGCCGTTCTGGGCCTTCGCCTGGGCGGGAGGGCAGGGACTGGCCCGCTGGCTTCTGGATACCCCGCAGGAGGTGGCAGGCAGGAGGGTGCTGGATTTTGCGGCGGGCTCCGGCCTCGTCGGGATCGCCGCCATGAAGGCCGGCGCGGCCTCGGTCCTTTGCGCGGACATTGATCCGTTCTGCGAGGCGGCAGTGGCGCTGAACACGGCGCTGAACGGGGTCGAAGCCGCGTTCACGACAGACAATCTGCTGGATCGGTCCATACCGGATGTGGACGTAATCTGCGCCGGTGATGTCTTCTATGAAAAGCCGATGGCGGACGCCGTCCTGGCCTGGCTGGTCGAGGCACACGCACGAGGGATCCGCGTTCTGGTCGGCGATCCCATGCGGACCTACTTCCCCAAGAGCGGCTTTGAGCTGTTGGCCGAATATCAGGTACCGACCACGCGGGAGCTCGAGGACCTTGCCGTCAAGCGCACGCGCGTCTGGACCTTGGCTGACGTCTGAACTGTCACGCTTGGCGATCCGGCGATGTGGGGCCATGTTCGCGTGATGAAAGCCCTGCTGTACCCCTTGCTCGGGCTCGGGCTCGCTGTCGTGGCGATCCCCGCCGAGGCTTTGGCTCAGACTCCGCCACCCGCCTGGCAGACACGGCCCGGCGCGCTCGCCGTCGATGCCCAGAGATATCGCGCGGATCAGAACCGCCTCGAAATGCAGCGGCTGCGGCTGGGGGCCGATCAGCGCCGCCTGGAGGCGCAGCTGGGACAGCTGGAGGCACAGGCGAGCCGGGATCGGATCGTTGGGGCCCGTCAACCCGAGCCTGTACAGCCGCGGCCCTTGCCGGCACTGCGCTCCCCCGAGCAGGAACGCGCTGCGCGGCAGGCGGCAGAAGAGCGACGGCGCACAGATAGTGCCACGGTCGGCCAGATCGACGCCTGGCTGGACCGTCCCGTTCCCTGAACGGCGCGATCGCACTGCATCCCTTCCCTCACTGCGGCGTTCCGGCCTAGCTTGAGCCATCGAGGGCTTCGGGGCGAGGGAGAGCGATCATGCGGTGGCAGGGCGGACGGCGTGGCGGCAATATCGAAGACCGGCGGGGAATGGGCGGTGGCATCGCTGCGGGTGGACTGGGCCTGGGCGGCGTCGTCATCGTCGGCCTGATCTATCTGTTCACCGGCCAGGATGTGAGCGGCGTATTGCAGACGGTCGAGCAGGGTCAGGGCAGCAGCCAGCAAGGTCAGGTCGGCAGTCCCGAGGATCAGGCCGGAGCCTTCGTCGATGTGATCGGTGCCAATATCGACGATGTCTGGCGTACGAAGATGCAGGGCTATCAGCCGCCGACCGTCGTCCTGTACGAAGGCGGTACCGGCACGGCCTGCGGCACCGGCCAGGCGGCTATGGGCCCCTTCTACTGTCCGGCCGACCAGCAGGTCTATCTGGACCTGTCCTTCTGGCAAGAGCTGGAGACATCGCTGGGCGCCTCTGGGGCCGAGTTCGCGCGCGCCTATGTCATTGCCCATGAATATGGCCACCACGTCCAGACCCTGACCGGCACCTCGCAGCAGGTCCAGCGCGCCCAGCAACGGGCGCGTGGGCAGGCCGAGGCCAATCGCTATTCCGTCGCCCTGGAGCTTCAGGCGGACTGCTATGCCGGCATGTGGGCCCGCAACGCGTCAGCGGTGTCGAACGGCCAGGTCGCCGTCGAGGCGGGCGATCTGGAAGAAGGCATGCGCACGGCGGCAGCCATCGGTGACGATAATCTGCAGCGGCGCAGCGGTCGCGCGGTCCAGCCCGACGGCTTCACCCACGGTTCTTCCGCCCAGCGGGTCGCTGCCTTGCGCCGTGGTTATGAGGCGGGCGATCCGTCGGCCTGCGCCATCGACAGTATGGTCTAGGCGGCGACTTCAGCTTCGCTGGCGGCGGGTGTGGCCAGAAACTCCAGCAGCCCCGCCATCGGCATGGGCCGGGCGATGAAATAGCCCTGGGCCAGGTCGCAGCCCATGCCGCTGAGCAGGGCCAGGGCGCTGGCCGTCTCGACCCCTTCGGCCGTGACCTTCAAGCCCAGACTGTGTGCCAGGTCGATCGTGGACTTGACCAGGAGAGCGTCGCGGGCGGACTCGTCCAGCCCCAGGATGAAGGCCTTGTCGATCTTCAACTCGTCGGCGCGGATCTGTTTCAGATAGGCCAGAGACGACAGGCCCGATCCATAGTCGTCCAGCGATACCGGAATGCCGGCCTCTGCGAACCGCTCGACGATGCGCAAGGCGACGTCGGGATGGTCGATGACCGCCGTCTCGGTGATCTCGAAACACAGGCGCGCGCCCGAAGCCCTGACCTCGCCCAGGGCAAAATCCGCAAAGGCGTCGTCCGACAACAATCGTCCGGAAATATTGACCGAGACCATCAGATCGTGGCCCGCCTGAACCAGCGCCAGTTGGTCGTCGATCGCGCGGCGAATGGCCCATTCGGTGATGGGGCGGATATGGCCCGTTTCCTCGGCCATGCCGATGAAGAGATCCGGCGAGACAAACCCGCGACGCGGATGGGTCCAGCGCATCAGGGCCTCGACGCCCGTGATCGCCTGGGCGCGAAGATCGTATTTGGGCTGATAGGCCAGGCAGACGCCGCCCGTCTTCATGGCCGCCATCAGATCGGAGATTAGCGAGAGATTATCGCCGGGGTCGCCATAGGCGGAGGCGTCGAAGGCCGCGGCAGTCTGGCGAGCGACGCGGGCCTGATCCACGGCAATCGCCGCGCGGTCGACGACGGAGACATCGGTATCGCCGCCGTCATGGGCCGCCACACCTGCGGTCAGGGCGATGTCGACCTTGGCGCGGCCGACCTTGATCGGCGTTTGCGCGGCCTCGACCATGCGGGCGGCCAGCTTGACCGCTTGGGACTGGCTGCTGGCCTCGACGACCACACCAAGGGCACCTGCCCCGATCAGGGAGATGGGCGACCCGGCCGCGAGCCGCGAAAGCCGTTCGGCCAGAGCCTTTAGCAGCAGGGCCATGGAGTCATAGCCGATCGCATTGCGCACGACGGTGAAGCGTTCGATGCCGAACAGGATGACCCAGGCCTCTGGCATCTGACGCGCACGCTGCTCCAAGGCCACCCGGTTCGGCAGGCCCGTTTCCTGATCTTGCAACGCCATCTGGGTCAGACGGATTTCGCGGTCGCGCAGATCGCCGACCATGGCGTTGAAGCTGGTGGCCAGACGGCCGATTTCGTCCACCGAGGTCACCGGGGCCTCGGTATAGTCGCCCTGCTGAAGGCGTTGTACGGCGTCATCGAGGGCCGCGATCGGACGCGTCAGGCCGCGCGACAGGGCCCAGGTGCCGATCGTCATGATGGCGAGCCCCGCCACACCGATCACGGCCAGCCAGATGAACAGAGCCGAATAGGGCTGCATCGCCTTGGAGATCGGATAGGTCAGGCGCAGGGCCGCTCCGGCGTCGGCATCCAGACTCGGCAACGTGCGGACAACCAGCATGGACGGTCCGTCGGGCGTCGGCACCGTCGTGGGCTGCGACTGTTCGGCCTGCGATCCGGCGGCGACGATCACCGAGGCCGACAGCGGGATGGCCGACAGACCCTCCAGCATGCGCATCTGGGCGGCGTCCAGGCGTTCTGCAAAGACCACCCAGCCGATCAGGACCGGAGCCATGACCGGTGCGGCGACCATCTGATAGGGCTGGCCGTCGATGTTCAGGACCCCGCCTTCAATGCGACCGGAATCGAGGCTCCTGTACAGGGTGTCCAGGGTGTCGTCGCTCAGCGCCAGACCCGTGGTCGTGGCATAGCCGTCGGTGCCCAAGATCAATGCGCCATCAACGCCCTGTCTCGCTCGGAGATTATCGAGCGCCGACCGGACGGTGGCCTCGTCATTGGTGGCGACGGCTTCGCGGAAGCCGTAGTCCTGGGCCAGGACGGCCGCGCCCTGGGATAGCTGGGCCGAGCGGGCCTTCCACAGCTGGTCGTAGACGGCTCCCGAAGCCCGCATTTCCTCGCGCACCACGCCCTTGGCGCTGGCCGAGACGGCCGTCACGACGGCGATGGCACTGATGATCAGGGCCAGACCGAACAGGCCGAGATAGAGCACCGTCAGCCGAGTCCGCAGATGGCGAAAATCCAGCAGTCTGTGACCCCGTTCGACGAGAGTCATCTGACTGCGGCCCGGGCGCTGAAGTCGCCGGTGACCGTGCGGCTGGCAGGACCTGAGCCGACCGTGATGGCCTGGCTGATCTCATTGCCGCGCCCGGCCAGTGTCGGATGCCAGACGCGCAGGGTCGCACCACCCGCAGGAATACCGCGCAGGGTCAGGTTTCCGGCAGCATCCGTCTTGGCCGCCCAGGGCGTGTCGACCACCTTGATATAGGCCAGCATCTGGTCGTGGATATTGCAGCCCAGAGCCGCGACGCCGACGGCGCTGAAGGTCCGGCTCGGAGCCTCGCCGCGTGCATACAGCGGCAGCTCGAACCGGTTGCCACGCGAGAAGGAATAGACCTGGTGCCGCACGCGATCCAGATTGGGAAAACTGACCGTTCCGCCCACTGGCACGATCAGGACGTAGGGCTGAAACTGGATGTCGCGCTGATCCATCCGTAAGGGCCAGGAAAAGCGGATAGGTCCGCGCGGCACGCCAGCCGCCGGGTGCACGGTGACCACCGCATCCTTGACCGCCCGCCCATTTGCGCCCCGCACGCTTACCGTCAGATCGCCCGCATGGACGGCGGTCGCGATCAGCGAAAAGATCAAAACGCAAAGAAACTGGAACTTCATCAGGCATCAATAGGCCTGCACGCGTAAAGCCGGAGTAAAGCGACTTTCAATCCTGAACTAGACTGTAACGGATACACATCCTCCGATTGTTTCAGGCG
>CALRXI020000044.1:0-14902 GCA_943372125.1 Brevundimonas vancanneytii | reverse complement strand
TCTGGCCATCGACGATCGGGTTCAGGCCCAGGCCCGCCGCGCGGATGGCCTTCTCGACGGGGCCCACCATGCCCTTGTCCCAGACGCTGACCGATATCATGCGTGGTTCCGGCACGCTGATGGCCGCCACCGCATTCAGGGGCGAGTTGGAGCCATAGGCCTGGACCTGAACCGGATCCAGCAGGCCGGCGTTGGCGCGGCCGGTGCGCAGGCCGTTGAACTCTTCCTTCAGGGCGGCGACAGCCTTGTCCATGCGGTCGCGGTAGGTCTTCAGATCGGGCTTGGCCATTGTCGTTTCTCTCGTCGTTTCTTGTCTGCGCCAGATTCTTTTCGTGAGTAGCGGCCGATCAGGCGGCCTTTTCGGAGGACGATATCACGGTGAACGTGCCTTCGCCCGTCAGAGTGCGACGGAGCGAATTATCTTCCCGGATCGAGAAGACCACGATCGGGATGCCGCTGTCACGCATCAGGGCGATGGCCGAGGCGTCCATGACCTTCAGGTCGCGCGCCAGCACATCGTGATAGGTCAAGGTCTCATACCGCGTCGCGGATTTGTCCTTCTTGGGATCGGCCGTATAGACGCCGTCCACGCTGGTGCCCTTCAGCAGGGCATCGCAGCCCATTTCGGCAGCACGCAGGGCGGCTCCGGAATCGGTCGTGAAGAACGGCGCTCCGACGCCGGCGGCAAAGATCACCACGCGGCCCTTCTCGAGGTGGCGGAGAGCGCGGCGACGCACATAGGGCTCGGCCACGGCATTCATGGTCAGGGCGCTCTGCACCCGCGTCTGCACACCGATCTTCTCCAGCGCCGCCTGCATGGCCAGGGCGTTCATGACCGTGGCCAGCATACCCATATAGTCGGCGGTGGCCCGCTCCATGTCGCCCGCAGCCTTGGACAGCCCACGGAAGATGTTGCCGCCGCCGATGACCAGGCAAATCTCGATGCCGTCACGCGCCACGTCGGCCACGGCCTGGGCCACGGTCGCCACCGTCTTCTGATCGATGCCATAGGCCTGATCGCCCATCAGCACCTCGCCCGAGACCTTCAGCAGGACGCGCTTGTAGCGAAACTCGGAAGGGGCGTCGGGCATACTGGGAACCTTGGGGCGGCGGGATTCGGCTCCTTATAGGTAGGCCTGCGCCGGGATTCAAAGCCTACCAGCAGTCAGCGCCGATTCCCGGTGCCCGGACCGCCAGCAGGATGCGGCTGCGCTGTTCCGCCGTCATGGCCCCCGACCGCTCTAGGATGCAGCCGACAACCGTGTTGGAATTCGGAGCCAGCAGGCCATAGCGCAGGCCGCTGGCGTCCAGCTCCGCCCGCGCCCGCGCCAGATCGGCCGGTGCGGCAGCGACCTCGGCTGGATCCCTGGTGATCAGCGTCATCTCATGCAGGGCCTGACCTGAGCTGGGAAAGTCATAGGCATCGGGATCATAGAGGGCGATGCGCGCCCCCAGTCGGTCGCCGTCGGGCAGGTCGGGATCGAACTTGGCATTCTGGCTGGCGGAAAAGGCGATGGCCGGGCCCGTCTGCGGCACCACCAGGATGTAGGCGTGGCGCGGGAACATCAGATAATGCGCCGGCCATTTGGTCATGCGCACCCATGGATCGCCATCCGGCCCAAGGGCATGCGCGCCGACATAGACGCCCGAAGGTATGGTTCGACCGTCGATCCGCCCGAACTGTTCCAGAATGTAGTCGGCCATCACGTGGTCCAGCAGGAACACGCCCTGTTCCGCTTCTCGCTCGAAGTATCTGCGAATGGCTTCCGCCGACGGATCGGCCCCGAGTTCCTCGCCATGCACAGCGAGGAAAGCTGCGTCCGAGACGGCGCGACCATCCGCAGGACTGAACCAAAGGCCCCGCACCTCGTCCACCATGCGATCGGCGGGATTGCTGCCCCGGAATGTGGTCAGGCTGAGCGTCAGGTTCACGACGGCGAACAGGACGACGAGACCCAGGAGGGCCTGAAACAGAATCAGCGCCCATTTGCGCCAGCCATGCAGCGGGTGGCGGGCATGCCGGACTCGCTCAAGCGCCTTACGTCCGCCTGCCCTGATCCGTTCGCGCCCGCCCATCGCCTTGGCCTCTAGAGCCGCAGGATCACCGTCTCCACGATGGGGCGACGATCCCAGATCTGCTGGCTGGCCTTCTTGAGGGCGCGCGACACAGCCTGCTCGATGACCAGTTCATCCTCCAGCGCCTCGCCCTTCAGCTTGCCGACTGCGACCTCGACCCGTTCGGCCAGATCGTCCAGCGCATCGCCCAGCGGACGCTCGGCGTCCCCCGGCAGGCCGATGGAGCGGACGTCGATGTCGCTGACGATCTTGCCGCGCTTGTCCATCGCAAAGCTGACGATCAGCACGCCGTTGTTCGAGGCGTGACGGCGTTCGTGCATGGCCTCGCCCTGTTCGGTGACCAGACGCCCGCCGTCGACATACAGGCGACCGCTCGGAACCTCGTCGATAATGGCGGCGGGTCCAGGGGCCAGGCGCACCATGTCGCCGTTGCGCGGCTGCACCGTCTCGGCCACACCCAGATCCTTGGCCAGGTTGGCGTGTTCGGCCAGGTGTCGACGCATACCGTGCGTCGGGACAGCGATCTTCGGCCGTGCCCACGCATACATCTGCTTCATCTCATCGCGGCAGGGGTGACCCGAGACGTGGACGTGCGGATGATCTTTCTCGGTGTAGAGCCGCACGCCACGGTCCGCGAGCCGGTCCTGCAAGGCCGCAATGGCCAGTTCGTTGCCGGGGATGACCCGCGACGAGAAGATGCAGTGATCGCCCAGACCCAGTTTGATGACCGGGTGGGTTCCCTGCGAGGCGCGGGACAGGGCGGCGCGATCCTCACCTTGGCTGCCGGTGCAGAGGTACAGGATTTCGTCGGCAGGCAAGACGCGGGCCTCTTCCTCGGACAGGATGCGCTGGCTCTCACCGAACAGGCCGACGTGTTTCGCCGCCGCCGTGATCTTGTGCATTGACCGCCCGGCCAGGGCGACGCGGCGCCCGGCCAGTTGCGCGGCCTTCATCACACTGACCATCCGCGCGACGTTGGAGGCGAAGCAGCCTACCGCGATCCGGCCCTTCTTCAGGCTGCCGATCAATTCGATCAGACCGGCCTGCGCGTCCAGTTCCGACCCCGCCTGCCCTTCGACGAAGACGTTGGTCGAATCGCAGACCATGGCCAGCAGGCCTTCGTCGCCAAGCTTGGTGATCGCCGCGATGTCGGTCGGCTGACCGATGACCGGCGTGGGGTCCAGCTTCCAGTCGCCGGTGTGCAGCACGGTCCCCAGCGGCGTCTTGATGGCCAGGGCGTTCGGCTCGGCGATTGAGTGCGTCATGGTGATCATCGTCACCTGGAACGGGCCCAGTTCGACCGTGCCCGACAGCGGCACCTCGACGATCTTCACCTGATCCAGCACCCCCGCCTCGCGCAGCTTTTCGCGGATCAGAAAGGCGGTGAAGGGCGTCGCATAGATCGGAGCCTTGATGCGCGTCCACAGCCAGCCCAGCGCGCCGATGTGATCCTCGTGCGCATGGGTCAGAACGATGCCGCGGATCGTCTCGCCTTCCAGAAACTCCGGATCGGGCACGATCACATCGACGCCGGGCGTCGACAGGTCGCCGAAGGTCACGCCCACGTCGACGATCAGATATTCGCGGTTCGCCTCCGGCCCATAGCCGTAGACATTCAGGTTCATGCCGATTTCGCCCGAACCGCCCAGCGGCACGAAGACGAGTTCGTCGTTTGTGTTGTTTTTCATGTGTCCTTGAGGTGGGTGTTCCGCCGCCAGATTTCCAGCAGGCCGCGGATGGTCAGGTCCGGATCGAACCGGTCGATTGAATTGGTTGCGCCCTCGAACAGACTGGCCACGCCGCCTGTGCCGATGACGGTCATGGGCGCGCCCCACTCGTCTTTCATGCGCGCCACCAGACCTTCGATCAGGGCGATATAGCCCCAGAAGACGCCGGACTGCATGTTGGAGACGGTGTCCTTGCCGATAACCTTGGCGGGCTTCTGAATGGCGATGCGGGGCAACATTGCGGCGGCCTCGTGCAGGGCCTGCAGCGACAGGTTGACGCCGGGCGCGATAATGCCGCCCTCGAACGCCCCGTCCGCGGCCACGACATCGAAGGTGGTGGCCGTGCCGCTGTCGATCACGATCAGGTCGCCGGGATAGACCAGATGCGCCCCGATGGCATTGACCAGCCGATCGGCCCCCGCCTCGCTGGGCTTGTCGATCCGCGCGGCGATGCCCAGGTCGACGTTCTCCCCAATGACCATGGGTTCGACGTTCAGATAGCGCCGCGCCAGGTTGCGCAGGTTGAAGATCGACTGCGGCACCACGCTGGAGATGATGCAGCCATCCAGCTGGCTGATCGAAAGGTCGCGCATGGTCAGCAGCTGATGCAGCCAGACCGCATATTCGTCCGCCGTGCGATTGGCATAGGTCGAGGTGCGCCACTGGGCGATCCATTCGGATCCGTCATGGATCGCGAACAGGGTGTTGGTATTGCCTTGCTCGATCGCCAGCAGCATCAGGCAGCCTCTCCGAAGAAGACATCGCCGGCGGAAATCAACCGCAGCGACCCGTCGGCCAGTCTCAGTTTCAAAGCACCGTCAGCGGCCACGCCCTCGGCCCGACCCTCGACCGTCTCATGGCCCAATCGTGCAACGGCAGGACCGTCCAGCCCCGGCGTGCGGGCGGCCCAGGCATCGAGGATTGGCTGAAAACCCAATGTCTCCCAGCGGTGCAGCCAGATGGCAAATTCCTCGGCCAGCTGGCGCGCGGCCACCTCGATCGCCGGCGGCGCGGCGACACCGGCGGCCAGATGATCGACCAAAGCCGCAGCCGGTCGTTCGGTCGCCTGCGGCGCATGGGCCAGATTGACGCCGATCCCGACCGCCAGCCACAGGCCACCGGACGCATGCGCTCCGGACTCGACCAGAATGCCCGAGGCCTTCACGCCCGCCAGCATCACGTCATTGGGCCATTTGATCGTGACCAGCGACGGCGGCGCATACCGGTCCAGCAGGTCGGCAACGGCCAGGGCCGCGATGAAGGTGATCTGCGCCGCCTCGGCGGGCGACTTGGTCACAACGTGGAGCAGGGTGGCGAACAGATTGCCGTCCTGGCTGGCCCATTCGCGGCCCCGGCGCCCGCGCCCTTGCGATTGGCGATGGGCGGTAATCCACAGCGGCCCCGCCTCCCCTGCCTCGGCCCGACGCCGCGCCTCGGCATTGGTCGAGTCGAGCTGATCGAACAGCAGGACGGGGGCCGCGTCCACCCTAGCCGGCGTTGAAGCTGGTCGCGGCGACGCGGCTCAGCGGCTCGATCCACGTCAGGCCGACGATGACCAGCGGAAAGGCGAAGGCGGCACCGGCGACGGCGATCGTCCTGGCCTCGACCGGTGCCGCATCGAACGGCACCTCATCCACCGGCGGATCAAACCACATCAGCTTGATGATCCGCAGATAGTAGAAGGCGGCCACGACCGAGGCGACCAGACCGGCGGTCGCCACCATCCAGTAGCCCGCGTCCACGGCGGCACCGAAGACATAGTATTTGCCCCAGAAGCCCGAGAACGGCGGCATGCCCAGCACCGAAAGCGACAGCACGGTCAGGGCGATGGCCGTCACCGGCCGCGTCCGCCTCAGCCCCGCCAGATCGGCGATGGTGCGCACCGGCTTGCCGCCCTTGGACAGCGACAGAAGGATGGCGAAGAAGCCCAGCTGATCGACCACATATAGGGTCATGAACATCAGCATGGCCTGCAGGCCCGCCTCCGTCCCCGCCGTGATGCCCAGCAGGGCGTAGCCGATGTTGGCGATCGAGGAATAGGCCAGCAGGCGCTGGATATTCTTCTGCGCCAGACCGCCGAACGCACCGACGGCGAACGAGATCAGCGAGATCAGCACCAGCACCTGGGCCCACTGGTCGTGCGACCCCGCAAAGCCATCGATCAGGACCCGTGCGACCAGAACCATGGCCGCCATCTTGGGCGCCGTAGCGAACAGGGCCACGACCGGTGTCGGGGCACCCTCATAGACGTCGGGCGTCCACATGTGGAACGGCGCGGCCGAAATCTTGAAGGCCAGACCGCAGATCACGAAGACCAGGCCGAAAACCAGACCTACCGACGGGTTCTGCGCCGCATAGGCCGCGATCTCCTGAAAGTTCATCGAGCCGGTGAAGCCGTAGACCAGGCTGGCCCCGTACAGCAGCAGGCCGGACGACAGGGCCCCCAGCACGAAATACTTCAGACCCGCTTCGGACGCCTTGAGGTCGTCACGGTGGAAGGCGGCCAGCACATACAGCGCCAGCGAATGCAGCTCGATGCCGACATACATGGAGATCAGGTCGCCCGAGGACGCCATCATGCCCATCCCCGCCGAGGCCAGCACGATCAGGATGGGATACTCAAACCGCGCGATCTTCGCCCGCTGCATCCAGCCGCCGCCCAGCACGATGCACACCGCGCTGGACAGGAAGATGATCGCCTTGCCGTAGACGGCCAGCGGATCGGCCACATACGCTCCGTTGAACGCCTGGCCCAGCGGGCCGGTCACGGTCACGGCGGTGGCGGCGACCAGCAGGGCCACCGACAGGATGGAGACCAGCCGGGCGCTCTTCTCGCCCATGAAGGCCCCGATCATCAGCAGCATCAGCCCGCCGACGGCGAGCGTGCCTTCCGGCGCGGACAGATGAAGGGCAGGAATCAGATCTTGCATGATGGTCTCACCCGCCGATCACAGCGCGATAGGTGGCGGTCAGCGCCTCGACCGAGGCGGCGGTATAGTTCAGCACCAGACCCGGCTGGACGCCCAGCCAGATGGTGCCGACGATCAGCGGCACGAACAGCGCCAGCTCGCGCTTGTCGATATCGGCTATAGTCTTCAGCGCCGGATTGACGATCTCGCCGAACATGACGTTGCGATACAGCGTCAGGGCATAGATGGCCGACAGGATCACGCCCGACGCCGCCACAAAGGCCGCCCATGTCGAGACTTGATAGACGCCGGTCATCGTCAGGATTTCCCCGATGAAGCCACTGGTGCCCGGCAGGCCGACGTTGGCCATGGTGAACATCAGGAAGATGGCCGCGAACCAGGGCATGCGATTGGTCAGGCCGCCGTAGAAGGCGATTTCTCGCGTGTGCATGCGGTCATAGACGACGCCGACGCACAGGAAGAGCGCGCCCGAGATCAGGCCGTGGCTCAGCATCTGGAACACCGCGCCCTGAACCCCCGTGTCATTGCCCGCGAAGATGCCCATGGTCACGAAGCCCATGTGGGCCACCGAGGAATAGGCGATCAGCTTCTTGATGTCCGTCTGCCGGAAGGCGACCAGCGAGGTGTAGACGATGGCGATCACTGACAGGGCGAACACCAGCGGCGCGAACATCTGCGATGCCAGCGGGAACATCGGGATGTTGAACAGGATGAAGCCATAGCCGCCCAGCTTCAGCAGGATACCGGCCAGAATGACCGAGCCCGCCGTCGGAGCCTGAACGTGGGCGTCCGGCAACCAGGTGTGCACCGGCCACATCGGCATCTTGACCGCAAACGAGGCGAAGAAGGCCAGCCACAGCAGCGGCTGATAGCGGGCGTCGAAGACGTGTTCCTTCAGTGCCGGAATGCTGGTCGTGCCCGCATCCTGGGCCATCCACAGCATGGCCAGCAGCATGAGGACGGACCCCAGCAGGGTGTAGAGCAAGAACTTGTACGAGGCGTAGATGCGGTTCGCCCCGCCCCAGATGCCGATGATCAGGAACATCGGCACCAGGGTGCCCTCGAAGAAGATGTAGAACAGGAACAGATCCAGCGAGGTGAACACCCCGATCACCAGCGTCTCCAACACCAGGAAGGCGATCATATATTCGACCACGCGGTCGGTAATGGTCTTCCAGCTGGCCAGGATGCAGATCGGCATCAGGAAGGCCGTCAACAGCACGAACAGGATCGAAATCCCGTCCACGCCCATGTGGTATTCCGCGCCGACGAACCAGACGTAGCGTTCCACGAACTGGTAGGCCGCGCTGGACTGATCGAAGGCGCCGACCAACACGACCGACAGCGCCAGGGTGATCAGGGTCGTGCCCATGGCGATCCAGCGCGCGGCATTGTCGGCCCCGGCCTTGTTGAACAGGCGCGACAGCAGGATCAACCCCCCGCCGATCAGCGGCAGGAAGGTGATGAGGCTGAGGATGAAGGGGATCTGGGGCAAGATCAGGCTCCCCACGAGGTGATGGCATAGGCCAGGAAACCGACCAGGCCGATCAGCATGACGAAGGCGTAGAAATAGACCTGGCCGGACTGGAAGCGGGCCAGACCGCCGGCGAACCGGCGCGACAGCCAGGCGACGCCATTGGGCCCGCCGCCGTCGATGATCTTCACGTCGCCGACCTTCCAGAACAGGTCACCCAGCCCCTTGGCCCCGCGCACGAAGACGAAGGCGTACAGCTCGTCGAAATACCACTTGTTGTACAGGAAGCCGTGGATGACCCCGCCCCTGTCGGCCATCCGCTTGGCCATGCCTTCCTTCAGGACATAGATCCAGAAGGCGAAGGCGGTCCCGATGAGCGTGAGGACCAGCGGCGACCACTTCACCCAGGTCGGCACATAGTGGCTCTCGTGCAGGACATGGTTGGCCTCGGACACGAAGATCGCCCCGCGCCAGAAGTGATGTTCGTGATCCCCGATAAAGCTGGGCGCGAAGACCAGACCGGCAGCCACCGCCCCGATCGACAGGATGATCAGCGGCACCAGCATGACCCATGGACTCTCGTGCGGGTTCAGCGGGCCGTGATGGGCGTGGTCGTCATGCGCATGATCGTCGTGGGCATGGTCGTCGTCGGCCAGCGGCTCTGAATGGGTTTCCAGCTGGGCGTCGGTGGCATGATCGTCATGATGATGCGCGTCCTCTTCCTTCCAGACCGGCTTGTTGTGGAAGGTCATGAACACCAGACGCCAGGAGTAATAGGCCGTCAGACCCGCCGCCACGATGCCGATGAAGAAGGCAAACAGGCCGAACGGGCTGTGCCCCGTCATCGCCGCCGCATAGGCGCTCTCGATGATCGAATCCTTGGAATAGAAGCCCGCAAAGCCGCCGACGCCGGGGATGCCCAGGCCGGTGATGGCGATGGTGCCGATGGTCATGACCGCATAGGTGACGGGCAGCAGCTTCCACAGTCCGCCCATCTTCCGCATGTCCTGCTCATGGTGCATGCCGTGGATCACCGAGCCGGCGCCCAGGAAAAGCAGGGCCTTGAAGAAGGCGTGGGTGAACAGGTGGAACATGGCGGCCTGATAGGCCCCGACGCCCGCCGCGAAGAACATGTAGCCCAGCTGCGAACAGGTCGAATAGGCGATGACCCGCTTGATGTCGTTCTGCATCAGGCCGACGGTCGCCGCGAACATGGCGGTGATGGCCCCGATGACGGCGATGATGCCCGCCGCGACGGGTGCGTATTCGTAGATGGGGCTCAGCAGGCAGACCATATAGACGCCGGCCGTGACCATGGTCGCGGCGTGGATCAGGGCCGACACCGGCGTCGGGCCCTCCATGGCGTCGGGCAGCCAGGTGTGCAGGAAGAACTGCGCCGACTTGCCCATCGCCCCGATGAACAAGAGGAAGCCCGCCAGATCCAGCGCCGACCAGCGGTGGCCCAGGAAATCCCAGCCGGTACCGGCCTTGGCCGCGATCATCGGGAAGAGTTCGGCGAACTGGATTGTGCCGAACATCCAGAAGACGGTGATGATGCCCAGCGCAAAGCCGAAGTCACCGACGCGGTTGACGACAAAGGCCTTGATCGCGGCGGCGCTGGCCGTGGGCTTCTTGAACCAGAATCCTATCAGCAGATAGGACGCCAGCCCCACCCCTTCCCAGCCGAAGAACAGCTGCATGAAGTCGGCGGCGGTGACCAGCGCCAGCATGGCGAAGGTGAACAGCGACAGATAGGCGAAGAACCGCGGCTTGTCCGGGTCCTCGGCCATATAGCCCCAGCTGTAGAGGTGGACGAGCGAGGACACGGTGGTGACCACCACCAGCATGGTCGCCGACAGGGCGTCGATGCGGATGGCCCAGTCGGACTGGAAATCACCGACATTGATGAAGGGAGCCAGGGTGACCGTGAACGGCTCCAGCTCGCCCCAGGTCCAGTTGCCGAAGACGATCCAGGCGACGATGCAGGAGACGAACAGCAGGCCGGTCGTGACGGCCTGCGACGCCGTATTGCCGATGCGGCGGCCGAAGAAGCCGGCGATCGCGGCACCGATCAGGGGGGCGAAGATGCCCAGAATGACGAGGGTCTTATAGTCCACGATCAGCCCTTCATCACGCTGGCATCGTCAACCGCGATGTCGCCGCGGTTGCGGAAGAAGGTCACCAGAATGGCCAGGCCGACGGCGGCTTCTGCGGCCGCCACGGTCAGGACGAACATGGCCATGATCTGCCCCTGGACATCGTTCAGATAGGCGGAAAAGGCGACGAAGTTGATGTTCACGGCCAGCAGGATCAGCTCGATAGACATCAGGATGATGATGACGTTCTTGCGATTCACGAAGATGCCGAAGACACCGATGGTGAACAGGATGGCGGCGACCGCCAGATAATGTGCGAGCGAGACGACCATCAGATCAGATCCTCCGGAGTAACGCCGGCCCCGGTGGTCACGGACTTGACCTCCATGGCCGTCTTGGCATCGCGGCCGACCTGGCGGGCGATGTTCTGGCGCTTGATGTTCGGCTTGTGGCGCAGGGTCAGGACGATGGCCCCGATCATGGCGATCAGCAGCACGATCCCCGCCGCCTGGAAGAAGTAGACGTAGTCGGTGTAGAGCACCCGGCCGATGGCTTCGACATTGCTCTGGTCCGCCGTGGCCGCGACCGGTCCGACCGCATCGGCCGCCGCGCCGCCACTGGCCACCGTCAGCGAGATCACGATCATCTCGGCCAGCAGCACCGCCGCCACGATCGCCGCCAGCGGCAGGTAGCGGGCATAGCCTTCACGCAGCTTCACGAAGTCGACGTCCAGCATCATGACGACGAACAAGAACAGCACAGCGACCGCGCCGACGTAGACGACGACCAGCAGCATGGCCAGGAACTCCGCACCCAGCAGGACGAACAGCCCGGCCGACGAGAAGAAGGCCAGGATCAGCCACAGAACGCTGTGCACAGGGTTCTTCGCGGTGACGACCAGAAGGGCGCTCACCACGGCTACCGCCGCCAGCAGATAGAAGGCAATGCCTTGCAACATCGGAGGCCTTCGCCCCTTTCGACTATGGCGACGACCCCTTCGCAGGAATCGCGGCCCGTTTCAGCGTGTGCGCCTTACCGGTAAGGCGCGTCGAGTTCCAGATTCTTGGCGATCAAACGCTCCCAACGGTCACCGTTGGCCAGCAGTCGATCCTTGTCGTACAGCAGTTCTTCGCGGGTCTCGGTCGTGAATTCCGAGTTCGGACCTTCCACGATGGCGTCCACCGGGCAGGCCTCCTGGCACAGGCCGCAGTAGATGCATTTGACCATGTCGATGTCATAGCGGGTCGTACGGCGGCTGCCGTCAGCCCGCGGCTCGGCCTCGATCGTGATGGCCTGGGCGGGACAGATGGCCTCGCACAGCTTGCAGGCGATGCAGCGTTCCTCGCCATTCGCATAGCGGCGCAGCGCGTGCTCGCCCCGGAAGCGCGGCGACTGCGGATTGCGCTCGAACGGATAGTTCACCGTCATCTTGGGACGGGCCATGTATTTCAGCGACAGGCCGACGGCACCGATCACATCGATCAGCAGCGCACCCTTCGCGGCCTGGACGATACGGTTCAACATCAGCGATCTCTCCTGACGCCGCGACAAAGCTCTTCCTTGCGCGGATCGTCATCTTTGGTGATCTGGCACAGGCGGGCTTTCTCGGCCTGCTGGCGAGCAATGGATTCCTGCCGTCGTTCCCACTGGGTTGCCGAGACCGGGTCGGGCTCATAGGTCGGGATGGTGCAGGCCGTCAGCCCCAGCGCCATCGTCAGGATCAGGATGCGTGTCATATCAGGCCCGCTTCGACGGCGACCCGCCAACCCGACACCACCACCACGGCCACCAGCGACGTCGGCAGGAAGATCTTCCAGCCCAGACGCATCAGCTGATCATAGCGGTAGCGCGGCACGAAGGCTTTCACGAGCGCGATCATGAAGAAGGCGACCACGATCTTGAACAGGAAGGTGACCAGATAGATGCCCTGCTCCAGCCAGCCCGGCAGGCTGTCCAGCCACGCCTGTGGAACACCGGGGTTCCAGCCACCGAAGAACAGCAGGCTGATCATGGCGCACATGAAGACGATGTTGGCGTATTCGCCGATCATGAACAGCAGGTAGGGCGTCGAGGAATATTCGACCTGATAGCCGGCCACCAGTTCGGACTCAGCCTCGGGCAGGTCGAACGGCGGACGGTTGGTCTCGGCCAGGGCCGACACGAAGAAGACGACTGCCATGGGCAACAGGACGATGATGGTCGGCCAGGTCCCTGCCCCGCCGCCGAAAACGAACCAGTTCCAGAACATGCCCTCCTGACGCGTCACGATCTCCGTCAGGTTCATCGTCCCGGCCAGCAGGATGACGTTGATGATCACCAGGCCGATGGAGACTTCGTACGACACCATCTGGGCCGCAGACCGCAGCGAACCCAGGAACGGATACTTCGAGTTCGAAGCCCAGCCGCCCATGATGATGCCGTAGACGCCCAGCGAGCTGATGGCGAAGATGTACAGGATGCCGACGTTCAGGTCCGACACGACCCAGCCCGGCGCGAACGGAATGGCCGCCCAGGCGATGAAGGCCAGGATGAAGGTCAGCAGCGGGGCCAGCAGGAAGACCACCTTGTCCGCGCCCGCCGGCACGACGATTTCCTTCAGCACGAACTTAAAAAAGTCGGCGAACGACTGAAGCAGGCCGAACGGACCCACGACATTGGGCCCTTTGCGCATCTGCACGGCCGCCCAGATCTTGCGGTCAGCCAGCAAGAGGAAGGCCAGCGAGATGAGGATGCCGACGGTGACCAGCAGGATGCCGCCGGCGGTAATGAGCAGCCACCCAGTCGGACTGGACCAGAACTCAGTCGGAATCTGGCTCCAGGCCCAAGCCACGCCAAGACCGAGCGCGGCAATCAAGACCAAGGCGAGCAGGCCGACAGCTAAGGCCATCAGTGGATTTTTCTTCTGAACGGGAAGTACGTCCGCCATGACTTACTCCGCCGCCATCGCGACCGGGGCGATCCGCAGGGCGGACAACTCGGCCATGGTCACGCTGGCGCGCGTGATCGGGTTGTTGAGATAGGGATCGCGGACCGCAGAGACGAAGGCCACGTCGCCCAGGTCACTCTTCTTGCCCAGCGAGGTCACGTCGAACGACGCGGGCGCGGGCAGATAGTCGATGCGTCCGAAGGTCGGATGATCCGCCATCAGCCTGCTGCGCAGGGCCTCCAGCGTGTCGTACGGCAGGGTCTGGCCCACCGCCGCCGACAGGGCGCGCAGGATGGCCCAGTCTTCCTTGGCCTGCCCCTTGGGGAAGACGACCCGTTCGGCCATCTGCACCCGGCCCTCGGTGTTCACATACAGGCCCGACTTCTCGGTATAGGCCGCGCCGGGCAGGATGACGTCGGCCCCATGCGCGCCGCGGTCGCCGTGGCTGCCCAGATAGACGCGGAAGGCATCGGACCCCGTCGGATCGACCTCGTCGGCCCCCAGCAGGAACAGCACGTCCAGCGCGCCCGGCTTGACCATCTCGGCCACGCTCAGCCCGCCTTCACCCGGCACGAAGCCCATGTCCAGGCCTCCGACGCGCGCGGCGGCGGTGTGCAGGACGTTGAAGCCGTTCCAGCCTTCGGCGACCACGCCGACCTTCTGCGCCAGCGCACCCAGGGCGTTCAGCACGGCCGAGCCCTTGTCGCCCGAAACGGCCCCTGCCCCCACGATGATGGCGGGACGCTCGGCCTTGGTCAGCATGTCCATCGCCGCCTTGGGCAGCTTGGCCAGGGTCTTGGACCCCGCGCCCAGATAGGCATAGTCGAACGTCAGATTGGCCTGCTCGCCGATCAGGGCGATCTCGGTCTTGCCGCCTAGCCAGGCCTTGCGCAGGCGGGCGTTCAGCAGCGGGGCCTCGGTCCTCGGATTGGCCCCGACGATCAGGATGGCATCGGCGTTTTCGATACCGGCCAGGCCGCTGTTGAACAGCCAGCTCTCGCGCGGCCCATAACCCAGGGCCGAACCCTCCTGACGGCAGTCCGTATTGGCCGATCCCAGGGCACGGAACAGATCCAGCGCCGCCTTCATCGATTCCGCGTCCTGCAGATCGCCGGCCACGACGCCGATCCGGTCGGCAGGCACCGCCTTCAGCTTCTCGGCCACGACGGCCAGCGCCTCGTCCCACGATGCGGCGCGCAGACGACCGTTCTCGCGTACATAGGGCTTGTCCAGACGCTGACGTTGCAGGCCGTCGACGGCATAGCGGCTGATGTCCGACAGCCACTCCTCATTGATGCCCTCGTTGACGCGCGGCAGGATGCGCATCACCTCGGCCCCCTTGGCGTCGGCACGAATGTTGGAGCCCAGGGCGTCCATCACATCGATGGTCTCGGTCTTCTTCAGTTCCCAAGGGCGGTAGTGGAACTGCCACGGGCGGTGCGTCAGGGCGCCGACGGGGCACAGGTCGTTGACGTTGCCCGACAACTCGCTGTCGACCGCTTTTTCCAGATAGGTGGTGATCTCGGCATCCTCGCCGCGCGAGATCATGCCGATGTCCGGCACGCCCGCCACTTCGGTGACGAAGCGGACGCAGCGCGTGCACTGGATGCAGCGGGTCATATAGGTCTTGATCGTCGGACCCATGTTCTTTTCTTCGACCGCCCGCTTGTTCT
>CALRXI020000043.1:0-15730 GCA_943372125.1 Brevundimonas vancanneytii | reverse complement strand
TCACCTGGCGATTGGCGGCGGTGGACCTGCGGACGGAATAGGCGGGATCAGCCCGCCAGCGCCGCCCGCACGGCCGCCAGACCCTCTTCGGCTCGCGACCCATCAGGCGCTCCGCCCTGGGCGAAGTCCGGCTTGCCACCGGCACCCTGACCGCCCAGCGCCAGAACGGCGGCGCGGGCCAGGTCGGCGGCGTTGACGCGATCCGTCACGTCCGAGGTCGCGGCAACAGTGATCGCGGCCTTGCCGTCGTTCACGCCGATCAGGGCGACGACGCCGGAGCCGACCTGTTTGCGGAAATCCTCGGCCACGCCGCGCAGGCCCTTGCCATCGACGCCGTCCAGGACGCGGGCAATCAGCTTGATGCCGTTGATCTCTTCCGGCGCGGCACTGGCCGAGCCGCCACTGCCCAGGGCCAACTGCTTCTTCAGATCGGAGACCTGCTTTTCCAGCGCTTTCCGTTCGGTGGTCAGGGCCTCGACGCGGGCGGGCACGTCCAGCGGCTGGACCTTGAAGGTCTGGGCCAAGCGGCGGGCGACTCCGGCCTGGGCTTCCAGATACTGGCGCGCGGCCTCGCCGGTCAGGGCCTCGACGCGGCGGATGCCGGCGGCGATGCCGGTCTCGGCCGTGATCTTGAACAGGCCGATGTCGCCGGTGCGGGCCACATGGGTGCCGCCGCACAGCTCGACCGAATAGGGCTTGTCGTCCGTCAGGCTTCTGCCGAGCGTCAGCACGCGCACCTCGTCGCCGTACTTCTCACCGAACAGGGCGATGGCCCCGGCGGCGATGGCTTCCTCCGGTCCCATCAGCTTGGTCTCGGCGGGCAGGTTCTGGCGGATCACCGCGTTGACCTCGGCCTCGATGGCTTCGATCTGGGCCTCGGTCACCGGGGCGTTGTGGCTGAAGTCGAAGCGCATGCGTTCGGCATCGACCAGTTGGCCCTTCTGGGCGACGTGCGGCCCCAGCACATTCTTCAGCGCCGCATGCACTAGGTGCGCGGCTGAGTGATTGGCGCGGGTGGTCAGGCGGGCGTCCGGCGCGGCGCGAAGCTGGGCGCGGGTGCCGATGGCCAGGGTGCCGGAGGTAACCTCGATGGTGTGGGCGTAAAGGTCGCCGGTCGGCTTCAGGACGTCGATGACGCGGGCAGTTCCGCCGTCCCATTCGATCTCGCCCTTGTCGCCGGCCTGGCCGCCGCCTTCGCCATAGAAGGGGGTCTGGTCGAACAGGACCTCGGCGGTTTCGCCAGTCGCGACGCTGTCGGCCTGGGCCCCGTCCTTCAGGATCGCCAGCACCTCGCCCGAGCCGTCCACGGCGTCGTAGCCGGTGAAGACGGTCGGCCCCAGACGATCCTTCAGGGCCAGCCATTCGCCGGTCGAGGCGGTCTGGCCCGAACCCTTCCAGTTGGCCTTGCCGCGCGTCTTCTGCTCTTCCATGGCGGCATCGAAGGCGGCGGTGTCGACGGTGAAACCGCGACGGCGCGCCTCGTCCTGGGTCAGGTCCAAGGGGAACCCATAGGTGTCATAGAGGGTGAAAGCCGTCTGGCCGGGAATGACGCCGCCTTCGGTCAGATCGCGCGTGGCGTCTTCCAGCAGGCCCATGCCGCGGCCCAAGGTCGTGCGGAAGCGGATCTCCTCCTGCTTCAGCGTGTCTTCGATGGAGGCCTGGGCGCGGGCCAGTTCGGGATAGGCCTCGCCCATTTCCGAGACCAGGGTCGGCACCAGACGGTGCATCAGGGGGTCACCGGCGCCCAGCAGGTGGGCGTGGCGCATGGCCCGGCGCATGATGCGGCGCAGGACATAGCCGCGGCCTTCGTTCGACGGAGTCACGCCGTCGGCGATCAGGAAGGACGAGCTGCGCAGATGGTCGGCGATGACGCGGTGGCTGGCGGCGCGATCACCCTCGGCCTTGGTCGAGGTGGCATCCTCGGAAGCGGCGATCAGGGTCTGGAACAGATCGGTGTCGAAGACCGAGTTCTTGCCTTGCAGCACTGAGGTCATGCGCTCCAGCCCCATGCCGGTGTCGACACTGGGCTTGGGCAGGGAACGGACGATCTCGTCGTTCTCCTTCTCGAACTGCATGAAGACGTTGTTCCAGATCTCGACGAACCGGTCGCCGTCCTCGTCCGGCGAGCCGGGAGGGCCGCCCGGGACATGGTCGCCGTAATCCCAGAAGATCTCGGTGCAGGGGCCGCACGGGCCGCTGTCGCCCATGGCCCAGAAGTTGTCGGCACCGGCGATGCGGATGATCTTGTCGTCACCGAAGCCCGTGACCTTCTTCCAGATCGCGGCGGCCTCGTCGTCATCGATATAGACGGTGACCAGAAGGCGCTTGGGGTCCAGGCCATAGCCTTGGGTGACCAGCTTCCACGCGCTGTCGATCGCGTGGTCCTTGAAGTAGTCGCCGAAGCTGAAGTTGCCCAGCATTTCGAAGAAGGTCAGGTGGCGGGCGGTGTAGCCGACGTTGTCCAGGTCGTTGTGCTTGCCACCGGCGCGGACGCATTTCTGCGACGACGTGGCCCGGGGGTAGGGCGGGGTGGCCGCGCCTGTGAAATAGTCCTTGAACGGCACCATGCCCGCATTGACGAACATCAGCGTCGGATCGTTCTGAGGGACCAGCGGGGCCGAGTGGACCTTGGCGTGACCGTCGGCCGCGAAATAGTCGAGGAAGGTCGAACGGATCTGTTTCAGGCTGGACATGGCGAACGGTCGTCTCGGTCAGGAAAAGGCGGAACGGGCGTCATATAGGGTTTCCGCCGCCAAGGCATCACCCGCCGCGGTGCCGTGCTTCCCTCACGCAAAAAAGGCCGCCCGATCCGCGTGAGATCGGGCGGCCGCTTCGTCCGGCCTGGCCCGGCAGGGTCATGGCGGGTCGCCTGGACCCGACCGGAGAAGGTTGGTTTGGACTCCGAAAAACCGAGTCCAAAAGTGCAAAGTCAGATCAGGCTGATCATTCTTGGGCCACTAATGCCCGGCTCGCGGAGCCTCGCTACTTGAGCGCCTGACGTCAGCCCTCCAGATCCTGACCTTCGTCCGGCTCGGGCGTGCCCAGCAGTTCGTCGGCGATCTTGGTCGTCGAGGCGCGGACGGCCTTCTCGATCGAGTCGGCGACATCCGGGTTGGCCTTCAGGAAGTTGCGCACATTCTCGCGCCCCTGGCCGATCCGCTGGCTGTCGTAGGAGAACCAGCTACCGGACTTCTCGACGATGCCCGCCTTGACGCCCAGGTCGATGATCTCGCCCAGCTTGGAGATGCCTTCGCCATACATGATGTCGAAGATGACCTCGCGGAACGGCGGGGCGACCTTGTTCTTGACCACCTTGACGCGGGTGGTGTTGCCCACGACCTCGTCGCGGTCCTTGATCGCGCCGGTGCGGCGGATGTCGAGACGGACCGAGGCGTAGAACTTCAGCGCATTGCCGCCCGTCGTCGTCTCCGGGCTGCCGTACATCACGCCGATCTTGTGACGGATCTGGTTGATGAACAGGACGATGCACTGCGACTTGTTGATCGAGGCGGTCAGCTTGCGCAGGGCCTGGCTCATCAGGCGGGCCTGAAGACCGGGCAGGCTGTCGCCCATCTCGCCCTCGATCTCGGCGCGGGGCGTAAGCGCCGCGACCGAGTCGACCACCACGATGTCCACGGCTCCGGAGCGCACAAGCGTGTCGACGATCTCTAGCGCCTGTTCGCCCGTGTCGGGCTGCGAGACCAGCAGGTCATCCAGATTGACGCCCAGCTTCTGGGCATACCCCGGATCCAGCGCATGCTCGGCATCCACGAAGGCGGCGACGCCGCCGGCCTTCTGGATCTCGGCCACCGTGTGCAGCGCCAGGGTCGTCTTGCCCGAGCTTTCCGGCCCGAACACCTCGATCACCCGCCCGCGCGGCAGGCCGCCGATGCCCAGGGCCATGTCTAGGCCCAGCGACCCGGTCGAGACCGAGGGAATGGCCTCGGTCACGCCGTTCTTGCCCAGCTTCATGACCGAGCCCTTGCCGAAGGCGCGATCGATCTGCGCGATCGCCGCCTCCAGGGCGCGTTGCTTGTCACCGTCGTCCTTGCCCACCAATTTCAGATTTGCCTGTGCTGCCACCTTACCACCCTCCTTTGCCATGATTCCCGTTCGGTACCCGTAGAGGGAGAGGCCCGCCTTCGATCCTGTGATCGTGACCCGCTCCCTTGTGAGACGGACTATGTGCACGGTTTGTTCCGGTTGCCAATATGTTCTTTTCGGTCGGCCGAATGGTACGACCGCTTTTGTCGCAATCGATTTGTTCCAGCGCGACTGATCCAATGGCCAAGCTAGGCGTTAGGGGGCCATGACAAACTCCGCCAAGCCTGCCGTCCTGACCATCCGCAATGCCACCCTGACCGATGTCGACGCCATCACCCGACTAGGGACGAAGGTCTACCGGCAGGGCGGAATGTCACTGACGCCCGGCATGTTGCGAGGCCAGATCGCCACCTATCCCGAAGGGCAGTTCGTGGTGGAATATGAGGGGGCCATCGTCGGCTATGCCGCCGGTTTCCGGATCGACGAGGCTGTGGCCATGGCCCCGCACACCTGGGACCAGATCACTGGTAACGGCTATGCGGCCCGGCACGATCCTGTCGGCGACTGGTTCTATGGCATGGAGGTCTGCGTCGATCCCAGCCGTCGTCGCCTGCGTATCGGCCAGAGGCTGTACGACGCCCGGCGCGAACTGTGCGAGGCGGAGAATCTGAAGGGCATCGTCTTCGGCGGCCGCATGCCCGGACTGGCGAAGAAGAAGGGGGCCTATCCCCAGGCCCGGGATTATCTGGATGCGGTGACGGCGCGCCAGCTGAACGATCCGGTCATCGGCTTTCACCTGCGCGGCGGGTTCGAGCCGGTCGGGGTGCTGGAAAACTATATGACGTCCGACACGGCCTCGATGGGTCATGCGGCCCACATGGTCTGGCGCAATCCCTATCACGTCGAGGCGAGGGGCAAGGGCGCAGCCTTCGCCACCAAGGAGACGGTGCGTGTCGCGACCGTCCAGCTTCAGGCGCGCAAGGTCGAGAGCTTCGAGGAGTTCATCGCAAACATCGAATATTTCGTCGATGTGACCTCGGACTATCGGTCGGGCTTTGTGGTCTTCCCCGAGCTGTTCACCCTCCAGCTGCTGTCGCTGGAGAAGAAGAAGTTGACGCCGCAGGAATCGATCGAGGCCCTGACCCGCTACACGCCCCGCTTCGTCGAAGCCCTGCGCAAGCTGGCGGTGGAGTATAACATCAATATCATCGGCGGTTCGCACCCGACACGGGCCGAGGACGGCGACATCCAGAACGTTGCGTATGTCTTCCTGCGCGACGGCTCGGTGCACGAGCAGGAGAAGATCCACCCCACCCCGAACGAGCGGCACTGGTGGAACATCAAGGGCGGCGACCGGGTGCATGCCATCCCGACCGACTGCGGGCCGATCGGGGTGCTGATCTGTTACGACAGCGAATTTCCGGAACTGGCGCGGCGACTGGTGGACGAGGGGGCGCGGCTCTTGTTCGTGCCGTTCTGCACCGACAACCGTCAGGGCTATCTGCGTGTCCGCTATTGCAGCCAGGCGCGGGCCATCGAGAACCAGTGCTATGTCACCATGTCGGGCAATGTCGGCAATCTGCCCAATGTCGAGAACATGGACATCCAGTATGCCCAGTCCTGCATTCTCACGCCGTGCGACTTCCCCTTCGCACGCGACGGCATCGCGGCCGAAGCGTCGGAGAATGTGGAGACGGTCACCGTCGCCGATCTGGACCTGTCCGACCTGGCGTGGGCCAAGTCGCAGGGGACGGTGCGCAACCTGCGCGACCGCCGCTTCGACCTCTACAAGACGGTCTGGACCGACGGGGGCTGAGGTGCCGGCGACGGCTCGGCGATCCGGCTGGCCAGCGACAGGGCTGCGCCGAGACACAGAGCGATAAGGCCCGCGGCGAGCAGGGGTCGCACGGACGTCTGCTCGGGCGACAGCGGCCTGACGAACATCAGCATCAGCAGGCCCAGTAGAACCAGCACGGCCGGCAGGTCCATGCCGATGCCCAGGAAGACCGGATGGGCCAGGGTCATCAGCCAGCCGACGCCGACAACGGCTCCAATCGCTATCGGGATCAGGCTCTGCCGCCGGGTCAGGCCGGGATCGACGAAAGCGACGATCAGGGCGACGACGCCGGCCAGCAGGGCGGGCCAAAGGAACAGGAAGGCCGTCTGCGGGGCGGCAAACTGAGCCAGACCCGCCAGAACGACGACCAGTCCGATCAGACCGCTCCACCCGCCCCAGACGGTCTTCACCGCCAGCTTGGGCAGGAAGGACACGGCGATGGCGACCGCAGCGGCCCCCAGTACGACATAGTCCACGCCGCCCAGCCCGATGGTCGCGAGCGCGGCCAGGGCGATGGCGCCCGCCGTCACGCGCGGGTCGGACCGGGCCCGTCCGCCCAGCACGGCCAGCCCTACGGCCAGAACCGTCAGCACGGCCCCGGCCTCTATCCAGGGCAGCCGCGCCAGCAGGGTGTAATAGGCCTCCGCACTCTCGGCCCGGGCGGACAGCGGTCCGGCCAGCAGTCGCACGGCCTGGGTCAGGACGATGCCGGTGGCGACGAACCAGACGGCCTCGATCACACCGCGCCCGCTGTCCGCGAAGGTCAGGCCCGCATGCGAGCGCGCGCGCCAGACGGCGGTGCCCAGCGCGCCGATGGCGAGCAACAGCAGGCTCCAGCCCCAGGCCGGATGGTGGCCGATCACCACCCGCCCGAAGAGGTCGGCATAGACGGTGTCGTAGGACGCGGCGGGCAGGGTCTCGGCCCTTAGCAGGGCATCGGTCATCTCCAGCGCCTGGCTGCCGATATGCTGCACGCTGCCCTGATCCAGGGCGTCGGGCGTGGACGCCTGGGCGTGATACTGGTCCGGTCGCCCGATGAAGGCCAGATTGATGCCCTGCACACCCCGCTCGCGCGGCACGGTGAAGTCGGTGCCGTTGGGCATGACGCTGTAGACGAAGACGGCCAGGGCGTTGGACGTCACCCCGCCGTCCACGCGTTCGGCGATGTCGGCGAACAGGTCGATGGTCTGGGCATTGCCGCGGCCGGTCTCGAACATCATGGCCCGGCCGCCACCGCCGCGCGCCTCCAGATTGACCACCGCTCCGATGCGGTCGCGCAAGGGGTGGCCGCCCCAGAAGATCCGGGCCCCGTCCAGGTTCAACTCCTCGGCGTCGGTCAGGATGACGACCAGCGTCCGCTCCGCCGGGCCGCGCGCGCGGACGGCGCGCACGGTCTCCAGAATGGCGGCCACGCCCGTGGAGTCGTCCGCCGCCCCGGGGCTGTCGGGCACGGTGTCGTAGTGGGCCATCATGGCGACGGCGGGCAGGTCGGGGCGGCTGCCGGGCAGGACGCCGATCAGATTGGTCGCCGTCAGGGCTTCGGGCGGCAGGGTCAGGCCCGAGCGCTCGATACGCTGCACGGCCCGGGGCGACAGCGGCCCGCGTTGGGCCGAGACTTCCAGGCCCAGCGCCTGCATGCGCCGGACCAGCAGGGCTTGTACCCGCGCGTGGTCCGCCGAGCCGACGGGATGGGGTCGCTGCGCGATCTCGCGCACGATGACCATGGCGCGAGTAGCGGAAAAGAGATCACCGTTGGCGCTGGCATCGCGTGGCGAGGGGCTTTGCAAGGCGAGCACGGCCAGCAGCAGCGCCAGAGCCAGTGATCCAATCAGTGCGATCAAGCGCATGCGCGGTTCCTCCCCCGAGAGGGATACAAGCTAGCGGGCTATTCCAGCAGCGTCATCCCGGCACGAGCGGTGCGGAGAAATCTAGGCCGCGCGCCTCAGTGCCGACGGAGCCTTGACGTACAGTCCCTTGCGGCCCGCCACGGGTCGGAAGGCCACGCTGTCGCCGGCCAGTTGCTCGTCAGGCCCCAGGAACAGGCAGCCGTCGTCGACCAGTCGACGCTCCAGATTGTCCAGGATGTCGCCCCGCCGCGACGGTTCGGCGTCGCTCAGCACATGGCGGCAGAAGATGACGTCGAAGCGGTAGTCGTCCTTGGGCGGCTCGACCAGGTTGGAGCGGGCGAACTGCACCGCGGCCTTCAGTTGTGGCTTGGCGACCCAGGTGTCCTCGACCTGATCGAACCAGCGCAGCATGGTCTGGGCCTTCAGCCCCCGCTGGATCTCAAAACCGGTGTAGGCGCCGGACTTGGCCTTCTCCAGCGCCCGGCGTGACAGGTCGGTGCCCGTGACCTCGATGGCCAGTCCCTGTTCCAGCGCCGGCATGGCCAGAGACCAGGCTTCCTGACCCGTCGAACAACCCGCAGACCAGACCGTGACGGGGGCGCCGCCACGCGCGGCCGACAGGGCGGGCAACAGCTCGCCGGAAAAGGTGTCGAAAGACGTGCGATCACGCCGAAACCAGGTCTCTGGTGTCAGCAGGGCCTCGATCACCGCCCAGCCCAGCGAGGCCACCGGCTTGGCCCACAAAGCCGCCAGCATGACCTCGACGCTCTCGAATGATTGCGCCCGCGCCACCGGCCCCAGCCGATGCTCGACCAGCTTCATCCGCTCGCGCGTCAGCCGCATCCCCGCACGCGAGGACATCAGGGCTTGCAGGCGATCGAAATCGTCCGGAGACATCAGGTCAGACGGCTCCCACTTCGGCGAATTTGGACGTCAGGATGTCGCCATCGAACGGCTTCATCACATAGTCGTCGGCCCCGGCGGAAAGGGCCTCGGCGATGCGTTCGGCGCGGGTCTCGATGGTGCAGAACAGGACCTTCGGCGCGCCGCCGCCGGGCAGGGTGCGCAGCCGACGCAAAAAGGCCATCCCATCCATCACCGGCATGGACCAGTCCAGCAGGATCACCTCCGGCATGGAAGACGAGCAGAAGATCAAGGCCTCGGCACCGTCGCCCGCCTCGTCGACCTCGAAACCCAGGCCCTCGACGATGCGGCGCGCCACCTTGCGGATGATGCGGCTGTCATCGACGATCAGACAGGTTCTGGGGGTCAAGACAGTGTCACTCCGACTGGCGTCCACAACGTTTACGTGTGCGACGCCCCTATGATGGTCGGAGCCGGTTAACGGAACCTTGGCAAGCCGCGTTAAGACATTACGCGGGTATTGTGACGGTGAGGATAACTCGCCCCTCTTCGGCCTGTACCGTCAGGTTTCCGGCCGCATCGTGGGCCGTCAGCCACAGCCAGTAGGGCTGAATCCATTGGCCTTGGAGGCCCTCGGTCAGCGGTTGACCCGCCAGGCCAGCGATCGCCTCGGGTTTCAAGCGCGCACGCGTGCCCTCGGCCAGGCCCTCGAATACGACCATGCCGTCCTCAACGCGACTGGAGACCGTGGCGATGCCGCCGGACGGCAGGGCCGCCATGGTCAGATAGGCCAGATTGACCAGCGCCCGCGACTGGGCCTTGGACCAGGTCTGGTCCGGCACTTTCCACACCAGGCTGGCGCGGCCGCCGCCGGTCAGGGCATCGACGATCCCGCCCAGTTCTCCGCCCGAAAATGTCTCCGACGTCGTGGCGGCCCCGAAGGCGACACGGGCAAACGCGACCAGGGCGACCATCTTGGCCGCGCTGGCCTCGATCAGGCCCATGGCGTCATCGCGCATGTCCTGGGCAGAGGGGTCCTTCAGCAGGTCCAGACCGGACGAGATCGCCCCCGCCGGGCTGATGAAGTCGTGGCACAGCTTGCCCGCGATCAGGGCGGCCAGGGCTTGGCCGTCGGGCATGTCGGCGGCGGGGCCGGCAGGGGCGTCGAGCGTATCGGTATCGGTCATCGGGCCTTGGAAACGGATTACTTGAGGAGATGCGGCGACGCTGCCCTGATTTGCCGGTTCGTGAAACCGTGCGGATGCTCTATCGCAGCGCGAATGATCGCCGCCGCCAGACCCGACCTGATCGCAGACCTTGCCTCCGGTGCCCTGACCGAAGCCCTGGCCGACATCGCCGAGGACGCCGCTCGGGTCATTCTGCCCTACTGGCGGACCGGCACGGTGGCGACCACCAAGGCCGACGACAGCCCCGTCACCCTGGCCGATCAGCAGGCGGAAGCGCTGATCCTGTCGCGGCTGGCGGCTCTGTATCCGGACGTCCAGGCCGTGGCGGAAGAGGCGGTGGCCGACGGCGGTGCGCCCGCCATCACCGGCGACTGGTTCTGGCTGATCGATCCGCTGGACGGCACGCGCGGCTTCGTGGCGGGCAAGGAAAGTTTCACCGTCAACATCGCCTTGGTGCGCGGCAGTGTGGTGGTCGCCGGGGTGGTGACGGCGCCCGCGACCTCGACCACCTGGCGCAGCGGCCCGCATCCCGACGGCGGAGCCTTCCGTCGCCGCTTCGGTGAGGGCTGGCAGGCCATCAAGGTCCGCGACCGCCCGGCCCGTCCTGTCGCGGTTATGAGCCACAGCCTGACGGACGAGGAGGCCCAGCGACTTGCCTCGCGCCACGGCTGCATGGACTGGCAGGGCACGGACTCATCGCTCAAGTTCTGCCTGATCGCCGAGGGGCGCTTTGATGCCTATCCCCGCACCGGCCCGACCTCGGAATGGGACACCGCGGCAGGCCAGGCGGTACTCGAGGCCGCCGGCGGGCGGGTCATGGCCGAGGACGGCACGCCGTTCCGCTATGGCAAGCCCGGCTTCCTGAACGGTGGCTTCGTGGCCGTCGGCAGCTAGGCCCGCGCCATCCGAAGCGACACCTGCTCGGCGCGTTCTGCGAGGGCCGTCGCGCCCCATTCCCGGGCTGTCGTGGCGGCTTCGGCCAGCATCATGCCGACGGCACTCGCTGACGTCCCGGTCAGACGACTGCGCGCCAGCATCAGGTGCGCCATGCCGATCTGGTCGGCCGCCCAGTCCAGCGGGGGTCGGCTGACGGGAGCGGCAAGGCGACGATGCACCATGGCCTCCAGACCGTGGATAGCCTTCAAATCGCCCATGGCCTCGGCCAGCGACGCCTCGGCGGACAGGCGACGCTCGCGGGCCATGCCGCCCAGGATCAGGCCCGCTTCACGCGTCATCGCCTCGGCCTGGGCCAGGATCAGCAGCGGCGTCTGGGTCGGGCCCTGGGCCAACTGGACCGCCGCCCAGTCCAGCGGGCTGTGATCGGGCGTGAACTGATCGGCGGCGGCGTCGAACAGGGCCTGCCCCTGGGCTTCGGCTGTCGTGTCGCCCGCCAGACCGGCCAGCGCCTTCAGCCCGACCGCTGCCAGCGTCAGGGCCCGCGCCCGCGTGATCGGGCGCTGTTCCGGTGCGGAGGCTTCGACCAGGGCACGCAAGTCCTGACCCACCCGGTCCAGCAGGACGATGTCGCGTCGCTCGATCCCGAGCCGCAGGGCCAGCCCGGCCCAATCCAGGGTCAACTCGTCGGCGACGGTGGCCGGCAGGTGACGCTGCTCGCGACGAGCGGCGTCGAACAGCGCGAGCGCCGTGGGTGCAGCGTCCTGCGTGGGGTTCATGTCGGTGCGGCGCGCGGCCAGTCTTGCGCCGAGCGCCACGGCCCAGGCGCGGGTTCTCGCGCGCTCCGGGTCCAGGGCCTGCACATCGCCGATGGCCGCAATCAGCCGTTCCGGTCCGCCGAACAGATCGAAGCGTGCCAGGTGGATTTCGCCAGCCTCTAGCCCCGCGGCCGCGGCTTGATCGGTCGTGCGGGCGTGTCTCGCGGCATCGGATGCACAGGACGCGGCCTTGGTCAGCGAGGCCGCCGACCCAGTTCGCCGCGCATGGTCTCGCCAAAGCAGCGAGGCCCGCATCCAGGCTTCGAACGGACGGGCACAGGACACCCGGCCCGCGTCGGTGGTCTCGCGCCGCGCCTCGGCCTCGATCAGGTCGGCACCGATGAGTTCCAGCCAGCCCAGATCGTCGCTTTCGCGCGCCTTTTCGAACAGCTTGCGCAGGTCACGACCGAACTCGAACATGGGCGATGCGACTCCGTTATCCCGGTTCGGGACGAAGGATGCGCCCCGGGGCCGTCCCACGCAAACGCGACGCCAGCCCGGCGGTTCGGCTTGGCCGTGGGGAAGTCTATTTCAGGGCATCAAACATATTGGACTGAAGCGCGTCCGCCGAGCCCAGAAACTCGTCCACCTCTTCACCGATATGATCCAGAGTCACGCCGCCGTCGGTAATCGCATAGCGTTCGAGGTAGACAGAGTCCTCTTCGATCAAGGCCTTTCCGATCCGGAACCGGTTGTTGAAATCCTGGACCACCGGGATGATTTTCACCTCGTCGCCAGTCTCGATACTCCATGCCGCGCGCAACATCAGGCCAAGGCAACCCGAAGGCTCACCCTCGATGTCGCATGTCATCAGCAGCGCGCGGAACTGAAACCCGCTCGTCGTCGTGATGACGAAGTCCGTTTCATTTTGCTTGACAACCGACTTGTAGCCTTGGCGGTCCAGCACGTCCTTCAGCTCTACGGCCGTGAGCGACCGGTAGATCGTGGCGGTCTCGCTTCGCGCTGGCGGGGCCTTTTCCTGAGCGCTCATCGCCGGCGCGTTTGTCGCCAGGGCCAGTGCCACAGACAGGCCTGACGTCGTCACAAAAAGTCGCATGTGGTGAGTCCCCCGCTCAGCCCTCACATAGCCCTGAGTTTTGAACAGACACAACTGCCGGGGCGAAGCGAACTGGCCGTCGTCAAGCGTCAGCCAAGAGAGGGCGTGCGGGCGCGGCAAGCGCTCAGGGCCGTCTGCGCAGCCTCGTTCCGCGCCGTCAGTTCGCGCACGGCCTGCACCCGCGCGCGCGTCATCTCGGCCTCCACCGTCGCCGTCGGACGCCGCATGGCCTGGCCGGACTGGATCGTGGTCAGCGACCAGTACAGCGCTGCGTCATATAGCGCCTGACCTTCGCCGCTCTCGCCGCCCTCCAGCTCCGACGCCGCCTGGGTCAGGCCCGAACAGCGCAAGGCCTCGGCATAGGTGGGCGCAGCCGTGCGTGAAGTCGGCGGTGTCTGATCAAATGAAAGTAGCAAGGCGGCCGCCGTCACTATGATCATGAAACCTCCCCAAAACGCTCGACCGCGACCCTGGCGCACATAGACCAACGCCGCACGGCTGTCGAAAGCGAAACAGGGCCGGTCGCGGCCTCACTCATCCCCAGACTGTCCGCGTCTTAATGCGATCTGGCCCAGAAGCTGACGGGCCTGTTGCACGCCCGGGCCGCCATGCGGATCGTTGACGATGGGCGTCAGGAGCGCCACGGCCTCGTCGTAACGCTCGTCCTCCAGCATGGCGATCGCGGCATCTCCGCGGATCGACATCACCTGGGGCGCATAGCGAACGGCCATGGCCCAGGTCATCAGATCGTCCTGCGTCGGATAGTCTGACGCCATGCGCCGCAGCCGTGCGAGCGCGGCATAGACACGGTAATCCTTTGGGTCCGCCTCCCTTGCCCGGTTCAGCAGGTCCAGAGCGCGGCCCCTTTCACGCTCGCCCTCGGCCTCGTCCGCCGCCACATCAGCCCGCTCCTCGACGATATCCGCCAGCAGCAGCAGGCCTTCCACCTGTGCGGGCTCCAGCTCCAGCGCGCGCGTCAGGGCCGTCTCGGCCGCCGCTGCGTCCCCCCACCGACGTTCGACGCGGCCCAGGGCGACCAGGGCCAGCGCATCATCGGGGAGCCGGGCTGCAGTGGCCCGGCTGATGGCCAGCAGAGCGGGGCCGTCAGTTTCCTCAGGACGAGGGCTGCGCGCGTTGACCAAGGGCAGGATCACGCTGTTCCAAGACGGCGGCAGGCTGGACACCGTGATCTGCGGCGTGATCGGCGGGATGTCCATCTCGGAGAAGTACAGTCGGCCGCGGACATAGGTTTTCAGCTGTCCCTCGAGCGCCGCCAAAGGAAAGCCGAAGCTCGCCTGCCACGCCTCGACCGGGTCCTGTCCATTCGCCACCGCGTTCAGATAGCCGTTCAGCGCCCGCGCCCGGCCTTGATCCGCCAGCACCCAATGCGTCAGGGCCCAGGACTGCGCATAGTACATGTTGCGCCCGGCCTCGGTGTCGATGTCGAACGAGCCCTTGGCGCGCAGCAGTTGATCCATCGGGAGCCAGCGGCCCTGCTGCAGCCGCTGCTGACGACCGGCATTGGGCATGCCGAAGGCCGCCGCCCCGCGGTCACTGACGGTCGCCGTCGAATAGTATTCGGCTATGCCCTCGCTGAACCAGCCGGGCAGGCGACCCTGACCTGTGTTGGCCATGAAATGGTGGGTGTATTCATGCAGCAGCAGATCATCGCTCTGGCCACGCACCAGAATGGCGAAGATGTCGTTCTCGCTGGCCATGTAATAGCCTTCGATGCCGTCCGGCAGCTGGGGCTGGGCTATGCGCAGCGCCCGGTCGTCGCCGACCAGATAGACGGGCAGTTTGCGAACATCGTTGACGGCTGGTCCTCCCAGCCGCGCCCGCAGCAGGCTGTGAAAGCGCTCCAGCTTGGCGGTGTAGTCCCGCAGCGAGCGCTCGGACCCGTCGCTGTAGACGATGAAATGCTCACTCTCGGCCTTGCGCCAATCGGCCCATGCCGCAGAGGGGGCGAGCGTCAGCAGGGCCAGAACAAGGGCGATGAAACGCGCGGTCGAAATCAAGGCAGCCTCCGGGATGGAGAGCCATCTAGCCTCGAAATGCGACGAACAGTCCAGCCCGGCTGTTCGCTAGCCCCGCTCCTTCGTCCGCGTGAAGGCCACGTTCGGGAAGCGTTCGCCGACATAGCCGGTTTCCCAGCTGGACTTGGCCAGGAAGACCGGGTCGTTGTCGATATCGGTCGCCATCTGGCCGCGGTATTTGCCGGCGAAGTCTTCGACGTCGGCCTTTGAGCCCCCCGAAGCTGGAGTGACCCAGCGGGCTTCGGCGTACGGGCTCGGCTCGAAGATGACTTCCAGCCCGTATTCCTCGCCCAGACGGTCGGCCATGACCTCGAACTGCAGCTGGCCGACGGCCCCGACGATGAAGTCGCTGCCCAGTTCGGGGCGGAACAGCTGGGTGACGCCTTCCTCGGCCAGGCCGTCCAGCGCCTTCTTCAGGTGTTTGGCCTTCAGCGGATCCTTGACCCGGACGCGCTGCAGGATCTCGGGCGCGAAGTTGGGCAGGCCTGCAAAGCGGATCATGCCGCTTTCGGACAGGCTGTCGCCGACACGCAGCACGCCGTGGTTGGGAATGCCGATCACGTCGCCGGCAAAGGCGTCCTCGGCCAGTTCGCGGTCGCTGGCGAAGAACATGATCGGGGCGTTGACCGACAGCTGCTTGCCGGTGTTCTGGACCTTCAGCTTCATGCCACGTTTGAACGAGCCGCTGGCCATGCGGAACATGGCGATTCGGTCGCGGTGGTTCGGGTCCATATTGGCCTGGACCTTGAAGACGAAGCCGGTGACCTCGTTGCTGCCCGGATCGACCGTCAGATCGACGGGGGCGGGGGCGTTGCGGGTCTCGGGCGGTGAGGCCTTCTGGGCCTTCATGACCTTGGGTGGCGGGGCCCATTCGCCGATGGCAGCCAGCAGTTCGTCGATGCCGAAATGGCGCAGGGCCGAGCCCCACAGCACCGGCGTCATATGCCCCTCCAGGAACGACTGACGGTCGAAGGTCGGGTAGCCGGCCTCGACCAGCTCCTGCGCCTCGATCATCTCCTGATGCTCGCCCTCCTCGAAATAGTGAGCAGCGTCGGCCAGGGGCAGGGCCTCGGGGTGGGGTACGTCCTCCTTGGATCCCGCAGGCTTCTTGGCATAGGGTTGGAACCGGCCGGTGCCCATCTCGAC
>CALRXI020000042.1:0-15793 GCA_943372125.1 Brevundimonas vancanneytii | reverse complement strand
TTCCTTTGCCCCGCCCCCTATCCCCGCGCTACCCATCCTCTCGGGACATGGCCGTCCAACCGAAAGACTCGACACCGATGACCGCCCCCGATCCCACCGCCCCCTTGCGCCGATGCCTGGAGGGCCTGGACCTGACCAGCGCCGACGGCCGCGCCGGCGTGCGCTGCCTCCTGCGCGAAATCGAGGCCCAATCCCCCGGCATCATCGCCCAGGTCAATGCGGGCGAGGAGCTGCGGCGAATGGGGCTGAAACAGTAATGGCCCGGTACAAGGGACAGGCCAGCGCCACGGCCGTCACGGCAGAGGACCTGGCCGTGATCGTGGATTGCTACCGGCGCATTCAGCGCATCCACTCAAACCTGAACCATGGCTCTCCCCAGCATATGCCGCTGATGGCCGCGACAGCCACATTGCGGGCCTGTTGGGCCGACCTCAGTGGAGCGACCATTCTGGCAGGCTGGTCCTATCCCGACAGCGCCGTGACGCGGGATGGCCTGGCACCCGGAGCGGACCACAGCGGCGTGCCGCGCGAGAAGACCTACATGGCCAAGATCGGGGACCGCTGACATCCGCCGCACGGCGTGTCAGGCTCTGCCCATGTGCAATCTCTACCGCCAGCGATCCGGCCCTCAGGCGATCATGGACCTGGCCAATGCCATGCGATCCGACGTCGGCAACCTCGCGCCCGGCGACGTCTATCCTGACTATCCAGCACCCATCGTTCGGCACGGACTGGACGGCGAGCGCGAGCTGGCGCTGTCGCGCTGGGGAATGCCGTCGTCGAAGAAGGCGCTGTTCGATGCGGCAACGAAGCGGGCCGACAAGCTGAGGACCAAGGGCAAGGATGTCGACTTCCCTCGCTTGCTGGAGCTGGAGCCCGACGGCGGCACCACCAATGTGCGCAACACCACCTCCTCGCACTGGAAGCCGTGGCTGGAACCGGCCAACCGCTGTCTGGTCCCGTTCACGGCCTTCAGCGAGCCAGGGCGCGATGCGGAGGGCAAATATCGCCCCGTCTGGTTCCGCCTGGCTGGCGACGATCCGGAGCCGCTGGCCTTTTTCGCTGGCGTCCACGTGCGCGGCTGGTCCTGCGTCCGCAAGATCAAGACGGGGATGGAGACGATCGACCTTTTCGCCTTCCTGACGACCGAGCCCAGTGAGCCGGTGAAGTCGGTCCACCCCAAGGCGATGCCGGTCATCCTGACGACAGCCGAAGAGCGCGAGACCTGGATGCTCTCTCCTTGGAGCGAGGCGAAGGCGCTACAACGGGCTTTGCCTGAAGGGGCGTTGTTGACCTCGCAGTCGGCATGATGGCCGAAATCTATATCCCGCGCATCCGTTATCCCGGTTCCTTCGTGGCAGGGGACAACGGTTTTCATATCCAGGGTTTCTTCTCGCGCATCCAAACGGAGATCGTAGAGGCTTGGCTAGCCCTGCAGACCTTTGACGGTGATGCTGACGAATACATTCCCGCAGAAATTCAGTGGCAACGGTCGGTGGAGCTAAACAGGAGAGCAGTGTCAGAAGCGAGGCGTCGATACGAAAGTTCGATCCATTTGATGGAGCAGATTGAGGTCGCCGAACTGGCGCGGCAAGTGAAACTCGAATGGGCGTTGGCTGCCGGAAAGCTTCCCGACGGCTGGGCGCACACGCAAGCCTTCGCGGCAGCCAAGGGCTTCATTTCGAGCCTCAACCGCACCCACAGGCTCATCGCAGCACTACAGCAGTTTCCCGAGTCTGAAGCTGCCAGCAAAGTCGGTACGGCACTTATTGATTCTGCACTTCCTGATCTCAAAGGAGTCAGAGATTCCAATGAGCACACCGAGGACCGCGCGATGCGTCGGGCGTTCAAGAAGGAGATTCCTGTTCCCGCACTCCACCCCAAACTGGAGCGAGTTGTCAGCCGAGATATTTGGATTGAGTCCACTTTGGTCAATTCTACTTTTTTGACACCGACTGCCGCCGGCACCATGGGCAGCATAGAAATCGCAAGCGAGTCACTTGATGTTATCGTGCAGGCATTTCAGTCGGTGCTGGATGGCGTGCAGCACCGACCAGGCTTTGCTTACACATGGCCTACTGCCGATAGGAGTTAGTTACCCAGCTCATTACGCGACCGACGTTGGCCGAAAAGCCTTCTGAGTGAGAAAGCTGATTTGCGGATACAACAAAGCCCGCCGCCCCGAAGGACAGCGGGCAGCAGTGCCTACTGCTCGTACACGCTCAGCCGTGCGGCCTGGTCGGCCAGCGCCGCTGCCGACATCATGCCGATCAGTTGCTGGAGCATGTTCCAGACGTAGTCCAGCACCGCGTCTTGGGCGGTGGCTTGCTCTGGGGTCTTGCATTGGATCTGCATTTTCTTCCTCCATCACCGCTGGATAGCAGCGACTCGGGAAGGGCCGCGCGGGGACACGGGGCTATCGTCCATAGCGCCTCCATCCAGCGCGCCTTGCCGCTGCCGGAGTCCACCATCGCCTATGCGGCGGCCAAGGCGGCCCTGACCACCTACAGCAAGGCCCTGTCCAAGGAGCTTGGGCCGAAGGGCGTGCGGGTCAATGTGGTGTCGCCCGGCTGGATCGCGACCGAGGCGGCCGACGCCCTGCTTCAGCGGATCGCGGCCGAGACCGGAGGGTCGGTGGAACAGGCCCGGCAGACGGTCCTCGACGGGCTGGGCGGCATACCTCTTGGCCGCGCCGCCAGACCCGAGGAGGTCGCCGAGCTGATCGTCTTCCTCGCCTCGACGCGGGCCTCCGCCATTCACGGTGCCGAATATGTGATCGACGGAGGCACCATCCCGACGGTCTGAACCGGGTGGCGAAAGGGATCCGTTCATGGTGCCGTTCCGACCCCAATCCTCCCACCCATCTCGACCCCGCAGTGGAGACTCTCGACCCTCAGCGACCGCGAACTTCCAGCTTCAGCCCCCTTGCAACCGCCCCGCACCCTCCCCTTGTCAGTCCCGGCGGTATCGGCGGCGATACAGGCCGCGCAGGGGTCTTTCACATCGTCATCATCATCGGAACGCGGGCCTCAATGGGGCCTTGGCTCCGCCTCACACCCGGCCGACACTCCGCATTTCAACCCTGAAAAGGGCACACCAGTTTTTGGCGAGACATCGGTCCTTTTGGACCCTTTGCACACGGTTGGCCTTGCGGCAGCCGCACATCTGGAACCGGTTCGCCCCAGCCCTGTTGGCTCTGGACCACTCATTCAGGGATCAGGACCATGGCCGATAAACAGTCTCAGGGACGCCAGGACAACGCCGCCTCGCCGGGCGGCAAGCCGGATCCCGCCACCTCGGACGAGGCGGTGCGCCGGACCGGGCTGAAGTCGCGCGAGGCCGCCGGGCCGGATGGACCGGATGCCACGGTTGTCGGCGACACCTTCAAGACCACGCCGGGCCAGTCCTCAGACAAGGCCGACTGACCGTCGAAGGCCTCACTCGGCGGGATTAGAGCTTCGGCCCGTTCCCACCACCTCGCCGATATGGGCCACGCCCTTCGCCTCGGCGATCTGCATCTGGCGCTTGCGCTCGGCATAGCGGGCCTTCTGGGTCTCAGAGCGCTCGTCGTGGCAGCGGGGGCAGCAGACACCTTCGACATAGTGGGGCGAGGCGCGGTCGGCTTTACTGACCGGCATGCGGCAACCCCGGCACAGGCTGTGGGTACCGGGGGACAGGCCGTGCCCCACCGCGACCCGCTCGTCGAACACGAAGCATTCGCCCGACCACAGGCTCTGCTCCTCCGGCACCGTCTCCAAATAGCGCAGGATGCCGCCTTCCAGATGGTGAACGTCCTGCACGCCCTGGGCCTTCAGATAGGCCGTCGACTTCTCGCAGCGGATGCCGCCGGTGCAGTACATGGCCACGCGCGGCGGCGTCGGTCGATCCAGCAAGGCGCGGCCCTCGCGCTCGAACCAGTCGGCGAACTCTCGAAAGCTGCGGGTATTGGGCTGCACAGCCCCGGCAAACGCCCCGATCGCGCCCTCATAGTCATTGCGCGTGTCGATCACGATGGTGTCCGGATCGGCGATCAGGGCGTTCCAGTCCTCGGGGGCAACATAGGTCCCGGCCAGGCGCACGGGATCCAGCCCGACCTGGCCCATGGTCACGATCTCGGCCTTGATCTTGACCTTCAGCCGCAGAAACGGCGGCGTGGCGGCGGTCGAGTATTTCACGTCCAGATCGCCGAACCCCGGCATGGCCCGGATGCCGTCGATTACCGCCTGAACCGCTGCGTCCGGCCCCGCGATCGTCCCGTTGATCCCCTCGGCCGCGACCAGCAGGATGCCCCGGACCTCGGTGCCGCACAGCGCCTTCAGCCGGTCGCGCACGGCGCCGCAGTCCGCGACGGGCACAAAGCGGTACAGGGCGGCGACGCGGAACGGGGCGGACGGGTCGGTCATGGGGTGCGCCCCATGCCACATCCGCCCGCCTCTGGCGAGCGTGCGGGCTCTAGCCCTGCTTCTCCAGCGGACCCAGGCCGCCGTCTGCCTGTGCCACGCGATAGGTCGCCAGGACCCGCGCCTCATACGGCTTGGCCAGGATGGTCGAAACCGTGTGCAGTTCCGCCGTCAAAGCCTCGGGCGTGAACTTCAGCAGAACAAACCCCTTGGCCTTCTGGTCGCAGAACTCGACCTCCGGATTGGCCTGGGTCAGTGCCATGCCCAGAGGGAAGACCCCCAGGAAGTCGCCCGGCGACGGGCTGGAGATGGCGCTGGTGCCGAACTCCACCGCCCGCCGCTCTCCGGCATCGTCTTTCAGGTCGTTGACCCAGAAGGCGTGGCTATCGCCGGCCAGCACTACAGGGGTCACGCCCGCCGCCTTGAACGTCTGGTACAGACGCTCGCGCCCGACCGGATAGCCGTCCCAGGCATCGAGGTTGAACGGCAGGCCCGATTTGAACAGTTCGATCAACTGGGCCACCTGCGGCCGCACAGCTTCCGGCAGGCTGCCGATCATGGTCGCGATCTGCTGCGGGCTGGCCATTTCCGACAGGTTCGGCCCGGCCACGCGGGCGGTGACCACCTGATTGCCTAGCACCTGCCACGGCCGCCCCGCCGCCTTCGATGCGGCCAGCTCGCGGCCCAGCCAGTCGCGTTGTGGGGCATCCAGCAGATCGCGCGAGGGGTCGGCCAGCCGCGTGCGGAACGCCGCTACGTCCGGCACAGGCTGGCCGTCCGGACCGGCCGCGAAGGTTAGATCCTTCTCATAGGTCAGCTGCTCGCTGCGCCCCGACAGCCGCGTCTCGACCATCATCAGACTGGCCAGGTCGCCGAAATGGAAGGTCCGGTTGATCGCCTCGCGCAAGGCTCCCGGAGCCGCCTCCCGAATGGGCATCCATTCGTAATAGGCCCTCAGAGCCGTCGCCTTGCGGGTGGCATAGTCGCCCTCGGTCTCCGGCTGATGGTTCTCGGCCCCGGAGACCCAGCTGTCGTTGGTCACCTCATGGTCGTCCCAGACGCAGATGAACGGGGCCCGCGCATGCGCCGCCTGCAAATCCGGATCGGACTTGTACTGGGCATGACGCAGCCGATAGTCCTCCAGGCTGACGATCTCGTGCGGCGGCTGCGGCAGGCGGCTCAGGGCTGCGCCCGTGATCATGCCGTAGTCGTCGGCTTCGGCCCCGTACTCGTAGATGTAGTCGCCCAGATGGACGACCGCATCCAGCCGGTCCAGCTTCGAGATGGCGTCATAGGCGTTGAACAGTCCGCCGGGATAGAGCTGGCAGGAGACGACCGCGAGGCTGAGGTCGGGCGTAGCGCCCTCGGGCAAGGTCCTGACCTGACCGACAGGCGACACCACGTCCCCCGCCACGAAGCGGTAGAAATAGCCCTGCCCCGGCTCCAGCCCCTGGCCGTCAAGGTCGTGCTTGACGGTGAAGTCGCGCTCGGCTCGCGCCCGCAGCCCACTAGACGTCCGCACGATGTCGGCAAAGGCCTCGTCCCGCGCCACCTCCAGCCGCACCTCGATGTCGCCGGAGTTGGTATCTGCCGGTGTCACCCGCGTCCAGAATACGGCCGAGTGCCGGTCCGGATCGCCGCTGGCCACTCCGTGCAGGAAGGCGACCGTGCCGGGCGACTGTGCCCCCGCCTGACTGGTGGGCAGGGCCACGGCCCCGCCCCCGATCAGACCCAGAAGACTGCGGCGATCCATGTTCATGGTCATGTCCTCAATACCGGACCGTGAAGCCGACGCCGTAGCTGGCCCCGCGCCCTGCGATGAAGGTCGGCAGGCCCAAGGCGTCGCCGGTATTGCCCGCATCCTTGATGTATTCCTCGTCCAGGATGTTGTCGCCGAACGCCTCCACACCCCAGTTGCCCGAGTTGGGCACATAGCGGACGCGCAGGTTCAGCAGGCCATAGCTGTCCTGGAACTCGTCCTGAACCAGATCGGCCACGAAGTTGCGGGTCTGCAGCGCGGGGATGTCGTTGTTGTCGTCGAAGAAGGTCTTGGACTGCCAGGTATAGGTCGGCTGGACCTCGAACCGCCCATCGCCTGCGGTCACCCGCCAGGTCGCACCGATCGATGCCTTGTGGTCCGGCGACAGGCGGAAGCGGTTGCCATCGAAGATGCCCGCCTCGAACCGCGAGTGATTATAGGCGTAGGTGGCGAAGACGTCGAAGGCGTCGGAGAACTCATAAGTCGTCTGGCCCTCGAAACCATAGGACGTGGCCTCGCCCGCATTGGTCGTGATGAAGGTCGTGCCGTTCTGGATCGTCGTCTGGAAGTTTTCGTAGCCGTAGTAGAAGACGGCCCCTTCCAGACGCAGGCGACGGTCCATCAGGGCCGTCTTGGCCCCGACTTCGAAGCTATCGACCGTCTCGGCGTCGATGACGTTGAAGGTCGGCGATCCCAGCGGCGCGGACGGTCCGCTGGCGCTCAGCACCTGCGGACGACGACCGCGCGCATAGTTGGCATAGACGCTTGCGTCGTCGGACAGGGCATAGCGGGCGGTCAGACGCCAGGTGAAGCCGTCGTCTTCCAGATCCTGATAGATGAAGTCGCCGTTGTTCGCCGTCGGCTGCGACGTCAGGCCGAACAGCGGCAGGACGCTTGCAGGCAGGTTCACCGCATTGGGATTGGCCAGACCGCCCAGCAGTGCCGGTACCTGGGCCGTCGGCACCGCGCCGCTCAGGATTGCCAGCAAGCCACCGGCAATGGACCGACCATTGGCGACCGAACTGGCATAGCCGGTGGTCTTGTCATCGGTCGTGTAGCGCAGGCCCGCCGCGAGCTCGAGCCGCTCGGTCGCCTTGAAGGTCACGTCAGCGAACACGTCGTAGGAGGTCAGTTCGGCGCTATTGATCGGGATTTCGATGTGGCCGGGCTTCAGATTGGCCGCGATCGGCGCGGCAAAGGCCCCTGCCCCGAGAGGTGTCAGAGCCGCCGTCAGAAAGCCCGTCGCCACAGTCGGATAGGCGGCCAAGGGCAAGGTGTTGCGGCCCGCTGCCGTTGGGGAGCCGTCAAGGAGACCCGCCAGCTGAGCCAGGACAATGCGCTCGTCGAACTGGGTCGGCGTGCGCTGGAAGCCTTCCTCGCGGAACCAGCCCGCCCCGACGAAGCCGCTGAAACGGCCGCCGTCGTCATAGGCCAGGCGGAACTCCTGGCTCCATTGCTCGCCTTGCGCGTCCTCGGCTGCCGTCAGCAGCGGCAGCGACAGGCCGTCGGCGTCGAAGGTCTCATAGGAGTTGAACTCGCGGTAGGCCGTGGTCGAGTTCAGGCTGATCGCGGGCGTGAGATCCCAGCGCACCACGCCGGTCACGCCCCAGACGTCGCGGTCCAGACCCAGGGTCTTGCCGCCGTCGAAATTGGCGAAGGGCGTCAGGGCCGCCCCCTCCCAAGGTTCTGACGCGCCCAGCACAGTCCCCGTGTTCGGATCGGACGGCAGATAGAAGTTGGACTTGAACGAGGTGCCCGAGGCCTCGTCGTGCTGATAGTTGGCGATGACGTCGATGCGCAGAGCCTCGGACGGACGCCAGGCACCGGACAAACGGAAGGCCTCGGTGTCGATACTGTTGTAGTCATCGATGCCCAGCAGGTTCTCGACCGAGCCGTCACGGGTCTTCAGGCGGGTGGCGAAACGAAGAGCTGCGTCGTCGCCAAGCGGCACATTGATCATGCCGTCATAGCGGCGATAGGTGTCGTTGCCGACCTCCACCGAGGCAGCCGCGTCGAACAGTCCGGGACGCGCGCGGTTCTGGACGATGTTGACCGCACCGATAAGGGCTCCACGGCCATAAAGGGTCGATTGCGGCCCCTTGGCGATCTCGACCCGCTCCAGATCGAATAGTTCGACGTAAGACCCGCGCGACTTGGAGATCGAAACGCCATCCTGGAACACCGACACGCGCGGCTCGGCGGTAGACGCCCCCGAATCGGAGGTGATGCCGCGCATCACAAAACCCGGGTTATTGGGCGACTGGTTCTGCACCAGAAAGCCCGGCACGAAGGCCGACAGCTGATCGAATTCCTGCACGCCCAGCTTTTCCAGGAAGTCGCCGGTATAAGCGGTCAGTGCGAACGGTACCTCGATCGGGTCCTGGGCCCGCAGCTGGGCCGTGACCACGACCTCGTCCAGCTCGGTCATCGCGGGCGCGTCTTGCGCCACCGCACTGTTCGCCAGACCGGCAAAGGCCAGCCCCGTCGCTGCACAAAGCAGCCGCGTCCTGAAACCGATCGAAGTGCGCATGGTGTCCCCCGCTGAAATGCAGGGTCCGGAGGTAACCATCGTTCATGCACGACAGACGACGATCCGACGCACGAACCGTGAAGCTATGCCGACGCCTCGATGACGGTCGATCCGCCCAAGGAGCGAATGATCAGACCAGCCGACTCTGCACCACCGCTGCCTCGATGAAGCCGGCAAACAGGGGATGCGGCGCGAAGGGGCGGCTCTTCAGCTCGGGATGATACTGGACACCGACGAACCACGGATGGTCCTCGCGCTCGACGGTCTCGGGCAGGACGCCATCCGGCGACAGGCCGGCGAAGATCAGCCCCGCCTTGGCCTCGATGGCCTCGCGGTAGTTAATGTTGACCTCGTAGCGGTGTCGGTGCCGCTCGCTGATCGTAGTGGAACCATACATCTGAGCGATCTTGGAACCCGGCTTCAAAGTCGAATCATAGGCCCCCAATCGCATGGTGCCGCCCAGGTCTCCGCCCTGCTGGCGCAGGACGCGCTGATTGCCCTGCGTCCATTCAGTCATCAGGCCGACGACCGGTTCGGTCGTCGGGCCGAACTCGGTGGAAGAGGCCTTGGGATATCCGGCCAAGTTCCGCGCCGCCTCGATCACCGCCATCTGCATGCCGAAACAGATGCCGAAATAGGGGATGTTGCGCTCGCGGGCGAACCGCGCCGCCTCGATCTTGCCCTCGGACCCCCGCTCGCCGAAGCCGCCGGGCACCAGCACGGCGTGGGCACCCTGCAAGCGCGCCTCGCAGGCATCGCGGTCGCCCTCGAAGGTGTCGGCCTCGACCCAGTCGATATTGACCTTGACGTTATTGGCCACGCCACCGTGATGCAGGGCCTCGATCAGGGATTTGTAGGCATCTTTCAGCACCGTATATTTGCCGACCACGGCCACGGTGACCTCGCCGTCAGGGTGCAGGCGGCGCTGTGCGATGGTCTCCCAGCGCGACAGGTCCGGCGCAGGCGCGTCGGTCATGCCGAAATGGGCCAGAACCTCGGCGTCCAGACCCTCGCGGTGATAGTCCAGCGGGACGGCATAGATGTCGGCGCTGTCCATCGCCTGGATGACGCCGCTGGGCCGCACGTTGCAGAACAGGCCGATCTTGCGCTTCTCGTCCTCGGGGATCGGGAATTCGCAGCGGCACAGCAAAATGTCGGGCTGGATGCCGATGGACCGCAGCTCCTTGACCGAATGCTGCGTCGGCTTGGTCTTCATCTCGCCGGCGGTCTTGATGAAGGGCAGCAGGGTCAGGTGGACGAAACAGCTCTGACCTCGCGGCAGGTCTTGGCCCAGTTGGCGGATGGCCTCGAAGAAGGGCAGGCCTTCGATATCGCCGACGGTGCCACCGATCTCGACGAGCACGAAATCGACCTCCTCGCCCTCATCGGTCAGGGCGGGCGTCAGGCAGAAGGATTTGATCTGGTCGGTGACGTGCGGAATGACCTGCACCGTTGCGCCAAGATAATCGCCGCGACGCTCCTTCTCCAGGATGGTCGAATAGATGCGGCCCGTGGTGATGTTGTCCGACTTGGCCGCCGAGACGCCCGTGAACCGCTCGTAGTGGCCCAGGTCGAGGTCCGTTTCGGCCCCGTCGTCGGTCACGAAGACCTCGCCGTGCTGATAGGGGCTCATCGTGCCCGGATCGACGTTCAGATAGGGATCGAGCTTGCGCAGGCGGACCTTGTAGCCGCGCGCCTGCAGAAGCGCGCCGAGAGCGGCTGAGGCGAGGCCTTTTCCCAATGAGGAAACCACGCCGCCGGTGATGAACACGTAACGGGCCATGGGAGATCACCTTACCGCTGATTCGGCGGCGTTGCTGGACAGACTGTTCGGGCGGGAGCGGAAGGCGGGGATAACCTCCCCGCCCATCCTTATTGAGCCGGTGCGGGTTGAGCCGGAGCTGGGGTCGCCGCCGGAGCCGAGGGCTGCGACAGGCTGTTTTCCAGGTCCTGCAATGACGGCGCGGCCGGCGCAGCGGGGGTCGGAGCCGCAGGCTGGTCGGCAGGCGTCGTCTGGCCCGACGGCGGCGTGGCCAGTTCACCGATCGCGTCCGGATCGACGAGCGACCGCTCGCCGCGCTCGACATTGCCGAGGATGGTCAGGCCAACGGCCAGCAGGAAGAATATTCCAGCCAGCCACCAAGTGGTCACGGTGAGCAGATTGCCCGCGCCGCGCGCCGTCATCATGCCCGACGGGCCACCGCCCATGCCGAGCGCGCCCCCTTCGGAACGCTGGATCAGGATCACGCCGGCAAGCGCGATCGAGACGAGGATCATGGCGACGAGGAGAATGGTCTGGAGCATGGCAGCCGATATGTGTGGCGCGCCTGCGCCGATCAAGCGGCGGCGTCTATCATCGATGATGCGTGGGAGCAAACGGACTTGGGCGCTCAGGCGGCCCGGATGATCCCCTGAAAATCCGCAGCCTTCAGGGATGCCCCCCCGACCAGCGCGCCACCGACCTCCGGCACGGCCAGAATGTCGGCGGCATTGTCCGGCTTGACCGAGCCGCCGTAGAGAATCGGCACAGCCGCCACACCCAGACCCAACCGCTCGATCATGGCGCTGCGCGCCGCGCGATGGACCTCCTCGATCTGCTGCAGCGTGGGCGTCAGGCCGGTCCCAATCGCCCAGACAGGTTCGTAGGCAACCGCAAACGATTGTCCCGCCAAGGCTGCGGGCAGGGATTGCATCACCTGGCGACGCACGACCTCGACCGCCTGCCCCGCCTCTCGCTGCTCGAGCGTTTCGCCTACACAGACAATCGGGGCCAGCCCGGCTTCGAACGCCGCCTGGGCCTTGGCTGCGACCACGGCGTCTGTCTCTCCATGACCCTGCCGCCGCTCGGAGTGGCCGACGATGACCAGGGTCGCCCCGGCATCGGCCAGCATTGCCGCCGAAACGTCGCCGGTGAAGGCTCCCTTGGCTTCGGGACTGCAGTCCTGTCCGCCGATTTCGACGAGGCTGCCCTTCGCGCGATCCGCCATACGCTGAACCAGCGTGGCGGGCGGGCACAAGGCGACCCTGCAGGCTGCGGGCTCCTTCGCCAGATCGGAGACCAAGGCATCGACCTCGGCCAGATCGGCGGCAAGGCCGTTCATCTTCCAGTTTCCGGCGATCAACTTCACGGATTGTTTCATGCGCGACTGTCTAGGTCGCCACAGGGGGCCAAGGCAAGATGGGTGAACGACGCCCGGCTTTAGCCATCATCCCGTGACCTCGTCTTGCCGTCGGGGGGTTCGAGGCCCTATAGCCCGACCATACTTTCGAGACGCGCCCCCAGGACCGATACATGCTGACCCTGTTCCGCAACTTCGCCAAATCCAAATGGGCCGTCGGTCTGCTGGTCCTGCTGGGCCTTGCGCTGGTCATCACGGGCGGCACCCAGATGGACGTGCTGGCTAATCTGGGTCCCAAGCACATCATCAAGGCCGGCGACCGCAGCATCGACGCGCCTGCCTTCAGAGCCGAGATGGATGCCATCCTGCGTCAGCAGGGCGAGCAGGCAGGGCGCGCCATCACCTTCGAGGAACTGACGGCGGGCGGTGGCCTGACCCAATTCCTGTCCCAGAAGGCCGAGACGATGGGCTTTCTGGCCTGGGCCGCCAAGGCGGGTGTCCGCCCCAGCGCGGAGCTGGTGCTCAGCCGCCTTCGTCAGGAAAGCGCCTTCTTCGATAATCTGACGGGCCGGTTCAGTCAGGAGCAGTATGTGTCACGCCTGCAGGCAGTGGGTCTGACGCCAGAGATGTTCGAAGGCGAGCAGCGTGACAACTATATCCAGCGCCACGTCGGCGCGGCGATCGGCGGCGGTGCGCGGCTGCCTCGCGTCTACGCCGCCGTCCTGGCCAATCAGTCGCTGGCGACCCGCGATGCCCGCTGGTTCACGGTGACCCAGGCCATGGCCGGAACCGCCGGCACGCCCACGGATGCCCAGCTGACCGCCTTCATGGCCGAGAACGCTGACCAGATCCGCAATCCTGAGTTCCGCAGCGCCACCGTCATCCTGTTCGACAATGCGTCCGACGTCTCGGCCGCTGTGACGGAAGAGCGCGTCGCCGAGCGTTTCCGCCTGCGTCAGGACAGCCTGGCCCAGCCCGAGCGTCGCACCTTCGCCACACTGACCGCGCCGGATCGCGCCACGGCCGACCGTATCGCCACAGCCCTGAAGGCGGGTCAGACGCCCCAGGCCGTGGGTCAGGCGAACAACCTGCAACCCGCCACCTATACCGATACGCCGCGCACTGCCGTGGCGGATCCGGCGATCGCCGCCGCCGTGTTCGGCCTGGCCGCCAATCAGGTCTCCGATCCAATCCAGGCCCGCGTCGGCTTCGTCGTGGCGCAGGTGACGGGCATCACCGCCGGTCGGCCTGTTACCCTGGCCGATGTGCGTCCGCAGATCGTCGAGGAACTGCAGGCCGAGGCCGTGCGCGCCGGGGTCTACCGCCGTGTCCAGGCCTATGAGGCGGCGCGCGGAGAGGGCAAGTCCGTCGACGACGCCGTCGCCCAGGTCGGAGCCCGTGCCCTGCCCGTGCAGCCGGTAACCCGGGAAGGCCGCTTCCAGAACGGCTCGCAGTTCAACGGCCCGCCGCGCATCCTCGAATCGATGTGGACGCTCAACAAGGGTGCCGCCAGCGAGGTCATCGACGCCGGCAACAGCCAGTATTTCGTGGTTCGGCTGGACAACATTGTGCCGGCAGCCCTGCCGCCTCTGGCCGAGATCCGCGGCCCGCTGGCCCAGCAGTGGGTGCTGCGCGAGAACGCCCGCCTGCTGACCGACAAATCCAATGCCCTGGCGGCGCGCGTCCGGGGCGGCGAAGACATCGCCGCCGTCGCCGCCTCGGTGGGGGCCCAAGTCCAGACCCGTACGGCCATGTCCCGCGAAAGCCAGGCCGAGGTCGGACCGGGCGTGTTCCGTGGAGCCTTCACGACGGCCAAGGGTGAAGTCTTCTCGGCCCAGCAGAGCAACGACAGCTTCGTCATCGGCCGCACCGAGGCGATCACCGCCCCCGCCCCCGCCCTGGCGGCTCCACTGGCTCAGCAGATCAATCCGCAGCTCAGCCAGGAGAACATGAACGGTGTGCTGCAGACCGTTCTGAAGGCAGCGGCGGCGCGGATCGAGGTCGGCTATGACGAGCCGGCGGCGCGTGTGGCCCTTGGGCTGCCGGAGACGGCTCCGGATGTTCCCGCGGGTGGTGCACCGGGTGCCGCGACCGCGCCTCGCACGCCTTCCCCGGCGCAATGACGTCAATCGTCGCTGAAACCCGGTTCGAGGATTTTGCAAAGGTCTGGGCCGAAGGACGGCCCCAGGTCGTCACGCGTCGGCTGGTGGACGACCTTGAGACGCCCGTCTCGGCCTTTCTGAAGGTCGGGCACGGTCGTCCTCACGCTTTTCTGCTGGAATCCGTCGAAGGCGGAGCCGTCAACGGTCGCTACTCCATCATCACACGCGAGCCGGATGTCGTCTGGCGTTGCCGCGATGGGCAAGGCGAGGTCGCGCGTGGCCCGGCCATCGCTACCGAGACGTTTTCGCCCGAAGCAGAGGATGCCCTGACTTCGTTGCGCCGTCTGATGGCGGCGTCGCGCTTCACCCTGCCCGAGGGTCTGCCGCCTATGGCCGCCGGTCTATTCGGGGTCTTCGGCTATGATATGGTCCGGCTGCTGGAGCCGCTGGGCCAGGCCAATCCCGATCCGCTGAACCTGCCCGACGCCGTCCTGACCCGCCCGACCCTGGTCGCTGTGTTCGATTCGGTCAGTCACGAGATCGTCCTGGTCGCCGCTGCCTATCCCGATGGCGGAGACGATGCCGAAACCGCATGGCGACGGGCCGTCGAGCGGCTGGATGCTTTCGAGCGGGACCTGCGTACGCCTTTGCCCGCCATTCCCGCCGCCGTCCCGAGCGACATCGCTCCCTTCGCCTCGCCTGTCGACGGTGCGGGTTTCAGCGACCTGGTCGCCAAGGCCAAGGACTATATCGCGGCGGGCGACATCTTTCAGGTGGTGCTGAGCCACCGGTTCTCGGCTCCGTGGGACGGCGATCCGTTTGCCTTCTATCGCTCCCTGCGTCGTCGGAACCCGTCGCCCTATCTGTTCTATTTGGATTTCGGCGACTTCCAGCTGGCCGGGTCCAGCCCGGAAATCCTGGTGCGGCTGAAGGATGGCCGCGTTACCATCCGCCCGCTGGCCGGTACCCGTCCGCGTGGCGAGACTGCCGAGGCCGACCGCGCGCTGGAGGCCGAACTGCTGGCCGATCCCAAGGAGCGCGCCGAACATCTGATGCTGCTGGATCTGGGGCGGAACGACGTTGGCCGAGTCTCCGCTCCCGGTACGGTCGAAGTCATCGAGAGCTTCCGCATCGAACGCTACAGCTCGGTCATGCACATCGTTTCGGAAGTTCAGGGCGCGGCCGACCCCGCTCTGGACGCTGTCGACACCCTGCTGGCCGCCTTGCCCGCCGGCACCCTGTCGGGCGCGCCCAAGGTTCGGGCCATGGAAATCATCGACGAACTGGAAACGACCAAGCGTGGCGTCGGCTATGGCGGGGGCGTCGGCTACATCTCGGCGGGCGGCGAGGCGGACATCTGCATCGTCCTGCGCACCGCCCTGTTCACCGATGGCCAGATCTTCGTGCAGGCGGGTGCGGGTGTCGTCGCCGACAGCGACCCGGCCGCCGAATATGCCGAGACCCGCGCCAAGGCCAATGCCCCGATGCGGGCCGCCGAGGACGCCTGGCGCTATCCGTTCGGCAACCGCTAGCGAGGCTGGCTTATATCCGTCGGGTCGGGAAAGCTGACGCCGGCACCCAGCACCATTACCCCGGCCATGGCGACGGCAGACAGGGCAGCGAGCGCGGCCGCGGCCAGGGCGGCATAGGCATTGCCTGCCGACGTCGGCTTGACCGTCAGAAGCGAACGCACCTTGTCGAAGTCGAACGATGTCATGGGCCCCTCCGTTTCGCTGTCCCGAAATCGGACGGAAACGGTTAACGGGCGCTTACTGTCGCGGCACCTTGGCGGAAGCGCCCTCACCCCCTAGAACCGCCCGCATGATCCTGGTCGTCGATAACTACGACAGCTTTACCTACAACCTCGTCCACTACCTCGCGGA
>CALRXI020000041.1:0-16196 GCA_943372125.1 Brevundimonas vancanneytii | reverse complement strand
CGCCCCCTGTAACCGTTTACGGTAGCCCGCAAATCAAGAGACTGCGGGTCGAGGGAACATGGCGGACGTCCGGCTGGCCGGTGTGAAGAAGCGCTTCGGCACGACCGAAGTCCTGAAGGGCATCGATCTGGAGATCGCCGACGGCGAGTTCGTTGTGTTCGTCGGCCCGTCCGGCTGCGGCAAGTCCACCCTGCTGCGCACCATCGCCGGGCTGGAAGAGGTCGATGCCGGTCAGATCGCGATCGGCGGCCGCACGGTCAACGACCTGTCGCCGTCCGACCGGGGCATCGCCATGGTGTTCCAATCCTATGCGCTGTACCCGCACATGAGCGTCTATGAGAACATGGCGTTCGGTCTGAAGCTGGCCAAGGCCGACAAGGCCGAGATCGACCGGCGCGTGCGCGGCGCGGCCGAGACGTTGAACATCACCGAATACCTGGACCGCAAACCCAAGGCCCTGTCGGGCGGCCAGCGCCAGCGCGTCGCCATCGGCCGGGCGATCGTACGCGAGCCCCAGGTCTTTCTGTTCGACGAGCCGCTGTCCAACCTCGACGCCTCCCTTCGTGTCCGCATGCGCTACGAGTTCGCGGCCCTGCACCAGCGGCTGAAGACGACCATGATCTATGTCACCCACGATCAGGTCGAGGCCATGACACTGGCCGACCGGATCGTCGTGCTGAACGGCGGCGTGATCGAACAGGTCGGCCAGCCGATGGACCTGTACGAAAACCCCCGCAACCTGTTCGTCGCCGAGTTCATCGGCAGCCCCAAGATGAACCTGCTGCCCGGCGAACTGGTCACGGCGACGGCGAGCGGCGCGACGGTGCGGCTGGCGGGTGGCGAAACCCTTTCGGTCGCGGTCGATGCCTCGGCTGCCAAGGCCGGAGACACGGTCACCGTCGGCATCCGGCCCGAGCACATCGGCGGAGCAACCGAGGGCGACACCCTCCCGGCCACTCTGACCTTCGTGGAGACGCTCGGCCACGCCACCTATGCCTATCTGACCTATGGCGAGGTCGCCCTGACCGCCCTGCTCCCCGGCGAGGCGCGGCCGACGGCGGGCGAGGTCATGACGATGAAGGTTCCGGCATCGCAGGCCCACCTGTTTGATGCAGACGGCACGGCGTTCCAGAGAATCTGACCCTTCTCCCCTTGCGGGAGAAGGTGGGCGGCGCAGCCGTTCGGATGAGGGGGCTCTGTAAATTCGCTGGCCGCCTGACGATGAGCGTACGGCTGGCAGCCCCCTCATCCGGCCCTCCGGGCCACCTTCTCCCGCGAGGGGAGAAGGCGACTCTGTTGCATCGCACAAGCTGTGCCTTCTAGATGCACGGATGCCCTCCCCGACCCGTCTCACCGTCGATCTGAACGCCCTGGCCGCCAACTTCCATGCGCTGGAAGCGGCCACCGGCGTACCGGTCCATCCGGTGGTCAAGGCCGACAGCTATGGGCTGGGGGCCGTCGCCTGTGCGCGCCGCCTGATGGCGGAAGGCGCTCGAACCTTCTTCGTGGCGCGAGCGTCCGAGGGTGTAGCCTTGCGCAAGACATTGGGGTCAGAGCCGGTCATCTATGTGCTGGACGGTTGCGTCGGCGATGCGGCTGCGGTTCTCAAGGCTTCCGATCTGCGGCCCGTGCTGAACCACTCCGCCCAGCTCGCCGCCTGGCACGATGTCGGGGCCGGTGCCTGCGCCATCCAGATCGACACCGGCATGAACCGTCTGGGATTTCGCCCTGACGAGGCTCCTGAACCGTTCGACGGCCTGACGATGGTTCTCAGCCACCTGGCCTGCGCCGACGATCCGTCAGCCGAGATGAACGTCCGCCAGCGTGACGTGTTCGCCACCATCGCCGCCCGTTACCCCGGCACGATCCGCTCCTTCGCCAACTCCGGCGGTGATTTCCTGGGCCGCGACTATGCCTTCGATGCCGCCCGCCCCGGGATATGCCTGTACGGCGGCGGGCCGGAGGGGCGACCGGACCCGCGCATCCGTCCCGTCGCCACCTTCTCCGCCGACATTCTTCAGGTCCGTGACGTGCCTGCGGGCGAGAGCGTGGGCTATTCGCGCGGCTACGTCGCGGACACACCGCGCCGGGTCGCCACCGTCGCGGCGGGATATGCCGACGGCGTCTTGCGTTCCTACAGTCCGAACGGCCAGGCCTGGGTCGGTGGGACCCTCCGGCCGCTGGTCGGGCGGATTTCCATGGACGTCTGCGCGGTGGATGCGACCGATCTTGACGTAGCTGTGGGCGATAGCGTCGAACTGTTCGGCACCCACAGGCCGATCGACGATGCGGCTGAGGCCGCCGGGACCATCGCCTATGAACTGCTCGCCTCGATCACCGCGCGCGTGCCCCGGCACTATATCGGCTGAGCCTCTGGCACAGCCGATATGTTCCCTCTATGTTCACGCGGATTGAGGGGGAATCGATGACAGCCTTGTCGGCATGGGACCTGCGTGAATCAGTGGCGACCGAAGCGGTTTTGTACTTTTTGCACCCTGTTTTTTTCGAGTGCAGTTCCTGATGGCCCGCGACGGTGCGATCTATGTCTGCCAGGCCTGCGGAGCCGTCCACGGCAAGTGGTCCGGTCAGTGCGGGGCTTGCGGACAGTGGAACTCTATCGTGGAAGAGAGCCGCTCGACTCCGCCCGGTGCCCTGAAACCGGTCAGTGCTGCCAAGACCCGCGGCCTGCAGTTCGAAACCCTTCAGTCCGACACCCCCGAACCGCCCCGCATCGTCACCGGCGTGACCGAGTTCGACCGCGTCTGCGGCGGCGGCGTGGTTCCGGGCTCGGCCATCCTGCTCAGTGGCGACCCCGGTGTGGGCAAGTCGACCCTGCTGCTGGACGTGGCCGGGCGGGCGGCGATGTCGGGACGCCGCGTGGCCTATATCTCGGGCGAGGAAGCCGTCGAGCAGATCCGTGCCCGCGCCAAGCGGATGGGACTTGAGAAGGCCCCTGTCGAACTGGCCAGCGCCACGGCCTTGCGCGATATCCTGGGCACGCTGAAGCGCGAGACGTTCGACATCGTCATCGTCGATTCGATCCAGACCCTGTGGTCCGACGCGCATGAGGCCGGACCGGGTTCGGTCACCCAGGTGCGCGCCTGCGCCGGTGAGATGGTGCGGCTGGCCAAGTCGCAGGGCGTGGCCGTGGTGCTGGTCGGCCATGTCACCAAGGACGGCCAGGTCGCCGGACCGCGCGTGGTCGAACACATGGTCGATGCGGTGCTCAGCTTCGAGGGCGAGCGGGGCTATCCCTTCCGCATCCTGCGCGCGGGCAAGAACCGCTTCGGCGCGACCGACGAGATCGGCGTGTTCGAAATGGGCGATGCGGGCCTGCGCGAAGTGTCCAACCCCTCCGCCCTGTTTCTGGGCGAGGGCAAGGACCGGGCGCCGGGAGCCGCCGTCTTCGCCGGTATCGAGGGCTCGCGCCCCGTGCTGGTCGAGATGCAGGCCCTGGTGTCCAAGTCCGCCTATGGCACGCCGCGCCGCGCCGTCGTCGGCTGGGATACGGGGCGGCTCAACATGGTCCTGGCGGTGCTCGAGGCACGCTGCGGCTTCGGCTTCGGGGACCAGGACGTCTATCTGAATGTGGCGGGTGGCCTGCGCATCAATGAGCCGGCGGCGGATCTGGCCGCGGCGGCGGCCCTGATCAGTTCGGCCACAGACATGCCCCTGCCCCAGGGCTGCGTCGTCTTCGGCGAGATCAGCCTGTCGGGCGAGGTTCGCAGCGTCGGACGGGCCGAGGCCCGTCTGCGCGAGGCGCAGAAATTGGGGTTCGACAACGCCCTGACCCCTCCCCTGACGGTCAAGGACAAGGGGGTAAAGCTGACCCCGGTGACCCGCCTGACCGAAGTGGTCGAACGAATCTCGCAGAACCGCTATTGAGGTCGGGTGACCGGTTTCGACATCTTCGCCCTCCTCGTCATCCTGATCTCCGCCGGCGCGGGGTGGGTGCGCGGGGCGTTGCGCGAGGTCATCACCCTGTTCAGCTTCGTGCTGGCGGCCTTTGTCGCCATGCTGGCCCTGCCGGTCACGGCCCCCGTCGGGCGCGGACTGATCGATCCGGACTGGCTGGGGTCGATCGTGGCCGTGATCGTGTCCTTCGTCCTGATCTATTTCCTGATCCGGCTGGCGGGTTCGGCCCTGTCCAAAGGCGCGAAGGATCATCCGCAGCTGGGCGGGATCGACCGGTTCCTGGGCGTCTTCATCGGGGCGGTGCGGGCGCTGGTCCTGCTGGGTGCCATTCATCTGGTCGTGGTCGCCGCCATGCCGGGCGAGCGAACGCCGCGCTGGTTGACGGATGCGGCCGTCCGGCCGTTGTCGGCAGGGTCTGCGCGAGTGATCCAGATCATCCTGCCGGGCCTGGGGCGTGGGGCCGACGCCCTGACCCCGCTGGTCTCTTCGTCTGTCAGCAGAGGGTTTTCGGACGATCAAGCCTTGCCCCCGACGCAAAGCCCGCCTAACTCCCCGGCCACAGCCCCCTGATATAGTTTCAGCAGGTCATCGGAGCCCCACGATGCGCCACCTGATCGCCGATCCGGTCATCCACCGCGAGCATTGGCGCGACGCCGATGACGACACCCTGCGCCTGGAGTGCGGGGTCTGCGGCGTCTGGGGGGCCGACGAAGACGCCGCCTCCGCCATCGTGGCCCTGGGTCTGCATGCGCTCCAGCATCGCGGTCAGGAAGCCTGCGGCATCGCCAGTGTCAACGACAGCCGCTTCCATACCGAGCGCCACATGGGTCTGGTAGGCGAGGCCTTCGGCGGGGCCGACCTGGCCACCCGCATGCCGGGCCGGGCCGCCGTGGGCCACACCCGCTACTCCACCGCGGGCGGCAGCTTCCTGCGCAACATCCAGCCCATGTTTGCCGATCTGGATTCCGGCGGCATCGCCGTGGCCCACAACGGCAACCTGACCAACTTCCATTATCTGCGCAAACAACTGGTCGGCGAAGGCTCGATCTTCCAGTCGACTTCGGACAGCGAGGTCATCCTTCACCTGATCGCCCGCAGCCGTAAGGCCAAGATCGTCGACCGCTTCATCGACGCCATCGGCCGGATCGAGGGCGGCTATGCCCTGGTCTGCCAGACGCGGTTCAAGATGATCGGCGCGCGCGACCCGCTGGGCATCCGCCCGCTGGTGCTCGGCAAGATCGGCGAGGCCTGGGTGCTGGCGTCCGAGACTTGTGCGCTGGACACCATCGGCGCGACCTTCGTGCGGGATGTCGAGCATGGCGAGGTCGTGATCATCGACGAAAAGGGTTTGCGCTCGCTCAAGCCCTTTCCGACCCGCGCCGCCCGGCCCTGCCTGTTCGAATACGTCTATTTCTCGCGCCCCGACAGCGTGGTGAACGGGCGCTCGGTCTATGGCGTACGCAAGCGGATGGGACAGGGCCTGGCCCGCGAGCATGGCGTCGAGGCGGATGTGGTCGTGCCGGTGCCCGACTCGGGCGTGCCCGCCGCGCTCGGCTATGCTCAGGAAAGCGGCATTCCCTATGAGATGGGGATCATCCGCAGCCACTATCTGGGCCGCACCTTCATCCAGCCCAGCCAGGCCACCCGCCAGAAAGGCGTGCGCATGAAGCACAGCCCCAATCGCTCGGTGCTGGAGGGCAAGCGCGTCGTCCTGATCGACGACTCGATCGTGCGCGGTACGACGTCGGTCAAGCTGGTCCGGGCCGTGCGGGCCGCAGGTGCCACCGAGGTTCACCTGCGCTCCGCCAGCCCGCCGATCCTGTATCCCGACTTCTACGGCATCGACATGCCCGAGCGGGACCAGCTGATTGCCGCCAACATGACGCTGGAAGAGATGCGCCGGCATCTGGAGGTCGATTCGCTGGGCTTCCTGTCCGTCGACGGCCTGTATGCCGCCATGGAGGCCGGGCCCCGCGATCCCAAGACGCCCCAGTTCACCGACCACTACTTCACCGGCGAATACCCCACCCGCCTGCTGGATCGCGAGATCGAGGAAGGCGGCCGGGAGGAGCCCCAGCGTCAGCTGTCCCTGCTGGTGAGTGCCTGACCCCTAAATGACCGACCTCTCCCTGAAAGATCGCATCGCCCTCGTCGTCGGGGCCTCGCGCGGCATCGGCTATGAGACCGCCCTGGCCCTGGCCAAGGCCGGTGCCCATGTCGTGGCGACCGCGCGCACCCAAGGCGGGCTGGAAGAGCTGGACGACGCCATTTTTGCGGCCACCGGCAAGCATGCGACCCTGATCCCGTTCGATCTGGTCGATGGCGGCGCGATCGACCGGCTGGGCGGGGCGCTGTTCGAGCGGTTTGGCAAGCTGGACATCTGGGTGCAGTCGGCGGCCATCATGGGGGCGGAAGGCCTGACGCCCGTCGCCCACGCCGACCCGCGCGGCTTCGCCAAGATCGAGAAGACCAACTTCACGTCCGTCTATCGCCTGATCCGCTCGCTGGAGCCCTTGCTGCGGGCGTCGGACGCCGGGCGGGCCATCTATCTGACCTCGAGCGTCGCCTCCGCCCCCAAGGCCTTCTGGGGGGCCTATGCCGCGACCAAGGCTGGGGCCGAGGCCCTGATGAAATGCTGGGCCGACGAAATTGAGAGCACCAACATCCGCGCCAGCATCGTAGATCCGGGCCGCATGCGCACCCAGCTCCGCGCTCAAGCCTATCCGGGCGAGGAGCCCGAGATGGTGATCCACCCCTCCGCCATCGGCCCGCTGATGGTCGAACTGTCGCGCGGCGACCGCGAACCGGCGCTGGAGGTGAAGTTCAAGGAGTGGAGCGCAGCTCAGGCCAACTGAGCGACCGCCTCACTTCTTCGGCGCGTGCTTCTGACCTGTGCGGATACGGCCCGAGCGTGAGACCTGACGGGCCCCGCCACGCGCGCCCTTCTGGACAGCGATGGAGGAGCCGGCCTTCTTGGAGGCGCTGGCTTTCAGGCCGGACAGGGGTTTGGGCTTGGCACCGGACTTCTTCTGCTCCAGCGCCTTGCCGGGCAGGTTGGACAGGGCGGCCTCGCGCTCGGCCTTCTTGATGACCCGACGCGGGGCGGTCTTGGCGTCGCCCTTGTAGCGTTCGGGACCGGACTTGGCCCCGCCCGGCGCATAGGGGTTGTCGCTGCCGGACTTGACGATCAGGCGGATCGGCGTGCCGGGCAGGTCGAAGCTCTCACGAAGATTGTTGACCAGATAGCGCTTGTACTGCTCCGGCATGGCCTCGGCGCGGCTGGCCATCAGCACGAAGGTTGGCGGCCGGGCCTTGGTCTGGGCCATGTATTTGGGCTTGATCCGCTTGCCGTCCACGGCGGGGGGCGGATGGCGCTGGGTGGCCATCGACAGCCAGGTGTTCAGATCCTTGGTCTTGACCTTGACCGACCAGGTGGCGTGCGCCTGAAGGATGGCGGGCATCAGCCGCTCGACGCCACGCCCGTTATGCGCCGACAGGGCGATGAAGGGCGAGCCCTTCAGCTGAGGCAGCTTGTCCTCGGCCAGGCGCGACAGCTCGGCCAGCCTGGACTGGGGGTTCTCTTCCAGATCCCATTTGGAGGCGACATAGACCAGCGCCCGGCCCTCGCGCTCGACCAGATCGGCCAGTTGCAGGTCCTGGGTGTCGAAGGCGTTGTCCTTATCCATGACCAGGACGACCACCTCGGCAAAGGTGATGGCGCGGATGGTGTCGGCGACCGACAGCTTTTCCAGCTTCTCCTGCACCCGTGCCTTGCGGCGCATGCCGGCGGTGTCGACCAGGCGGATGTTCTGGCCTTCGTATTCCCAGTCGACCGAGATGCTGTCGCGTGTGATCCCGGCCTCGGGACCGGTCAGCATGCGGTCCTCGCCGATCAGATGGTTGATCAGGGTGGACTTGCCCGCATTGGGGCGACCGACGATGGCGATGCGGATCGGCTTGTCCGGCTCGTCGATCTCTTCGATGAAGATGTCGGCGGACGCGGTGACGACGGCCTTGTACAGGTCCGCCATGCCCTCGCCGTGTTCGGCACTGATGGCGACGGGTTCGCCGAAACCCAGGGCATAGGCCTCGCCGATGCCGCCGCCGCTTTCACGGCTTTCGGACTTGTTGGCCAGCAGGATGACGGGCTTGTGCACCTTGCGCAGGCGGTCGGCGAAGATGCGGTCGAGCGAGGTCACGCCCTCGCGCGCGTCCATCATGAACAGGATCAGGTCGCCGTCTTCCAGCGCGGCCTCGGTCTGCTCGCGCATGCGGCTTTCCAGGCTGTCGTCGCTGACGTCCTCATAGCCCGCCGTGTCGATCAGCGTCAGGTCCATGTCGCCGATGTGGCCGTCGGCATAGCGGCGGTCGCGGGTCACACCGGGGCGATCGTCGACGAGCGCGAGGCGCTTGCCGACGAGGCGGTTGAACAGTGTCGACTTGCCCACATTCGGGCGGCCGACGATGGCGACTTTGAGAGCCATGTCGGCCTTCTAACGCAGTTTGGGCTGAGGCGTGAGCGGCGATCAGCGAATGCTGACCAGGTCACCCTTGTCGGTCAGGACATAGAGGGCCCCGTTGTAGGCGGCGGGGGCCAGATAGGCGGGACCACCCAGTTTCAGGCTGGCCGTCTGCGCGCCCGTCTTGGGATCGAAGGCGACCAGTTCCCCATCGGAGTTGGTCAGGACCAGACGGTTGGAGGCCAGCAGCGGGCCGGACCAGACCGGGCGCACGGTGCGATCCCAGAAGCCCAGGAAGCCCCCCTCCTGACGCACTCGGCCTTCGTTCAGGTCGCGGGTCCAGTAAACCTGACCCGTATCGCGGTTGATGACGGTCAGTTCGCCTTCCTTGGACACCACATAGACGACGTCGCCGACCGGCAGGGGCGCATTGACGCCGCCGATGGGCAGTTCGGCCCATTTCGGCTCGCCCGAGCGGATGTCCAGGGCGGAGAGCACGCCGGAATGGCTGATGGCATAGACGGTGCCGCGGCTGATGACCGGGCGACCGGCAATGTCGCGGATCTCGGACAGGGCGCTGGTGCGGCTGGTGCGCGACAGGACGTGCTGCCAGACGGCCTGGCCGGTCGAGGCGCGGAAGGCCGTCAGTTCGCCGGACGAGAACGGCGCGACGACGGTGTCGCCGGTGACGGCGGGGCTGGAGGCGCGCATCAGACGCGCGGGCTCGGGAATGCCGCGGAAGCTCCAGGATTGCTGGCCCGTGGCGGCGTCGAAGGTCAGAAGCTGGTTCTCGACATCGACGACGAAGACGCGGCCGCCGGAGAAGGTCGGTGCGCCATGGATCGGCACATCGACCGGGGTCGTCCAGACGACGGCACCCGTAGCCTGGTCCAGCGCTGTGACGGTGCGATAGCCCGAGGCGACGAAGACGCGCCCGGCGCCTGCGGCGATGCCGCCGCCGAAGCCACCGCCGTCGGAACGTCCGCCCATGCCGAACCAGCCGCTGCGGCGGGTGTCCTCGGCCGGCTGGATGTTGGCCTTCCAGGCGATCGCGCCCGTGCCGGCGTCGACAGCGGCGACCGAAGCCTCGCCGTCCAGGACGAAGATGCGGTTCCCGTCTGCGATGACCGGGGCCATGACCTGACGATTGCGGCTGGAGCCGACGCCGATGCTGCGACGCCAGGCGACCGTGAAGTCAGGGGCTGCGATGGCGTGTTCGACCAGGTTCTCGGCCGTGCCGCCGGGCTGGGTCCAGGCCGTTGCGGCCTGGGGTCCGGGCAGGAAGAAGTCGCGGCCCGACAGTGCGGCCGACGGGGCGAGTTGCTGTTCGAACTCCAGGATGGAAATCCGTGTGCCCTCGCTGGCGACCGCCTCGGGCTGCTCCGCACCGCCCAGCCCGAAGGGCAGGGCCCGGCGCACGGTGCCGCAGGAGGCGACGGTGACGGCCAGACCGCACAGCAGGGCGACTTTAAGCACGCGATTCATGGGCGACGTCCTGGAAACGGGGATCACTGACTGGCCGGGGCGGCTTGAGGGGCCGGGGCCGGCGCGGCTGCGGCAGCCGGGGCCGAACCCGGAGCGCCGGCGGGCGGCGCGGCGACGGGTGCGGGCAGGTTACGCATGGTCTGCAACAGGGCCGACAGATTGGCGGCGACGCCACCGTCGATCGCCTCGACGACCGCACCGGCGCGCTGGATGACCGGCTGCGGCGCATCCAGATCATTCTTGAGAAGGACCAGGGCCTGACGCGCCTCCGCGGTCTGGCCCGCCTGAAGGCGGGCCATGGCCAGGGCTTCGCGTGCGTCATAGCGATAGGGACGCTTGTCGCCGGTCAGGGGCTCGAGGCGACGTTCGACGTCGGCAAGGGAGGCATTGGTATCCATGACCAGCCAGGCCGCCTTGAGGGCCGCGATGTCGGACAGGATCGGATCGCGTGTGGCCTTGGCCGCGTCGTCCAGATGCCGGATGGCGTCGGGGATGCGGTTGGCGTCGACGGCGATCTGGGCGCGAAGCTGAAGCGCCAGGGCCTTGTAGGCTCCGTTGCCTTCCTTTGCGGCCTGAACGAAGGCGGCGTCGGCCCCGATGGGGTTGCCGGCCTGCAAGGAATCCAGCCCGCGGTCATAGGCGACGGAGGCCTTGTCGGCTTTCGACGTCTGCCAGCTGTCCCAGCCCCACCAGCTCAGCGCCGCGATCAGGGCGATCAGCAGCACACCGCCGACGACGGGCAGCCAGGTGCGGGCCAGCCGCTTGTATCGATCGGAGCGAAGCTCCTCCTCGACCTGTTCGAAGACATCAACCACGAAAAACCGCCCCAAAACCGCTGAAATTCAATCCGGCGCGACCCTAGTGCGTCGCATCATCCACCGCAACGCGGCGGTTCAGGTGGAAACCGGCTTTTTGGAGAAGTAGGTCTCGACTTCGGCAGGAAAACGGCGGGCACGGACATCATCGGCATAGGTGGCCACCGCCTGATCGATCACACCGCGCAGATCGGCATACCTTCGGACGAATTTCGGGGTCCAGTCGAACAGGCCCAGCATGTCGGACGAGACCAGCACCTGGCCGTCGCAGGCGGCCGAGGCGCCGATGCCGATGGTCGGCTTGTCGATCGCCTCGGTGATCTCGCGCGCCAGGCCTTCAGCGACTCCTTCAATAACGACGGCGAAGGCTCCGGCGTCGGCCGTGTCGCGGGCCGATTGCAGGATGCGCGCGCGCTCGCCCTCTTCCCTGCCCTTGGCCTTGAAGCTGCCGTCGATATTGATCGACTGGGGCAACAGGCCGACGTGGCCCATGACGGGCACCCCGCGCTTGACCAGATAGTCGATGGTAGCCGGGGCCGTGGGGCCACTCTCGACCTTGACCGCCTGGGCGCCAGTTTCCTTCAGGACGCGCACGGCATTGGCATAGGCGGTTTCGAGGCCGGCTTCATAGCTGCCGAACGGCATGTCGATGACGACCAGAGCCCGTTTCGCGCCGCGCATGACCGCCTGGCCGTGCAGGATCATCATCTCGAGCGTCACGCCGACCGTGGACGTCAGGCCATGCACCGCCATCCCCACGCTGTCGCCGACCAGGATGATGTCGCAATGCGCATCCATCAGGGCGGCCGTCGGCGCGTCATAGGCGGTCAGGACGACGATCGGCTCTCCGCCCTTCCTGGCCCGGATGTCGGGTACGGTGATCCGCTTGATCGGGCTCTGGACCTGGCTGGACATGGGGCATCCCTGACTGTTCGCGGCCTAGATAGGCCGTGCGTCCCGTCAGGTCGAGCGAATGAGCCTGATCAGACTTCCTGCGACAGGCGCACGACGCTGATCGTGGCCAAAGCGATGATGCCCGCGGCGGCCAGCCAGAAGACCTGCATGCCGCCCACCGAGCCCAGTTCGAGCTGGTTCAGGCCAAGGCCGGACAGGGCCGAATCGATCGCGGTTTGAATGCCGATGGAGGCGGACTGCACCCCCTGGCCCAGGGCCTGACCAGCGACGACGCCTTCGGGCTGACCCTCGAGGTTCACATTGACGCTCACCGTTTCCCGTACCGCCACCACCCCGCCGACCACGCCGGCCAGGACGATGGCCAGGCTGCGGAAGCGCGAGCCCTTCTGCAACCGCGCCTCCACGCCGGCGGTGAAAAGGGCCGCATCGGCCATGGGCGGAGTGCGCGAGAACAGCCGCTCGACGAAGGGATCGAACTCGTCAGCCGACATTCTGTGCTCTCCCCAGGGTTTGAGCGGATTGGGTTTGAGCGGGTTCCGGCTGGAGCCGCGCGCGGAGTTTATCCAGACCACGTTTGACATGAGACTTCACCGTGCCGAGTGGCAAATTCAGGGCGGAGGCGATCTCCGGATGGGCCATGCCTGCGCCGTGACACAGGGAGACGCAAAGCCGCTCCGGCTCGCTGAGGGTTTTCAGGGCTTCGTCCAGATCCATACGGTCGCCGGGATGGGGCTGATGGACCACCTCATCATCCGTGACTTCATCGACATAGCGGGCCTCCTTGACGCAACGCTTGATGTAGAGCCGGGCCGCAATCCTCTTGATCCAGGCGGCGAAGGTTCCGTCGCCCCGGAACTCGGCACATCGCTGGAAGGCCTGGATGAAGGCGTCCTGGGCGATGTCGTCGGCGACGGAGGGTTGAGCCCCCATGCGCCGCAGCAGCGCGCGCACAGGGGTGCCGTGACGACGGACCAGTTCGCCGAACTCTCGCCGCCCGCCCGCCGCCGCCAGGGCGGCGAGCTCGACGTCGTGCCGGTCGATCAGGGGCTTGTCGCGCGCCTGGATCATGATGGCATTCCCCCGACTGCCTGCGCTCAATCCTTGTTTTTGTTGAAGAAGCTCAGAATGATGAAGGCCAGACCGATGGCACCCGGGATGGCGGCGAAGCCGGCCACGAACTTCACGTCATTGTCGACGCCGTAGCCCAGCGCCAGGAAGGCGGCGGCGACACCGGCCGACAGGGCCAGAAGGATGACGCCCGTCCGCAGGTCGCGGGAGGCCGACGGCAGTTTGCGGACCTGCTCCTTGGTCAGGGCATCGATCAGTTCGGGCGGCAGGGGCTGGCCGCGTTCGACGGCGGCCCGGAGGGTATTCTGCATCTCGCGCCGTTCACGGCTCTTCAGCCAGGCCGGGCCGACAACGATGGCGATGATCATGAAGATACCCGCCAGAGGGATGAGGATTTCGACGCCCATGGGATAGTCTCTCTTTCAATGACGGAGGCAGCGTGGCGCCGCGTCCTTCTGTCAACAAGAGGCCGGCAGTCGGAGAAACGGATGCAGCCGATTGCAGATTCTTTTTGACCCTGTTTCCACCTAGGGGAAAAGGTCCGATGAAAAGGAGCCTGCCATGATCGATCGCCGCCTTCTGCTCACCGGGCTTGCCGCGACGCCGCTCATGGCGTGTGCGCCCCTGCCCGGCCCGACCCTGTCGTCCGACGCGCGATCTGACAGTGGGCAGTTCAAGCTGATCACCTTCAACATCTGGCACAACCAGGGCGACTGGGACGCCCGTTTGCCCTTGCTGATCGCGGCGTTGAGGGCCGAGGACGCCGACGTCATCGCCCTGCAGGAGGTTCTGGAGGACGCTGCCGTTGGCCTGCCGAATCAGGCGCAGACCCTGGCCGAGGCTCTGGGTGGGTATCAGATGCAGTTTGTCTCCACCGATGCGCAGGGGGCACCGCGCCGTTATGGCAATGCGATCCTGTCGCGCTTGCCGATTCTTCAGCACGACTGGAAAAAGCTGGAGCCGCTGGATGACTATCGCACCGCCGTCCGGGTGCGGGTCGCGGTCGACGGGCGGCCCGTCGATATCGTCAACACCCATCTGGCGTGGCAGCAGGACGCCGCCGCCGTGCGGGCTCGGCAGATCGCAGACCTGATGGGCTGGCTGCCGCAGGACGGCACGCCCCTGATCGTCACCGGCGACTTTAATGCCCAGCAGACCGATCCGGGCCTGGCGACGCTGACGGGACCGCGCTTTGCCACGGCCCTGCCCCACGGCGCGGTGGTAACCACACTGAATCCGGCCAAGAACCACCCCGACCGCCAGATCGACCATATCTTCGCCGAGCGGGATCGCTTAACGATCGGTCAGGCTGGCCTGATCGGCGATCGGCCGACGAATGGCGAATATCCGTCGGACCATTTCGGGGTCGTCGCGACGATCAGCCTGCGCTGAGGTCACGCCGGGGCTGTTTCGGCAGCGTTCCGTCCTGTATCCAGTCCGTCACACAGCCCTTCCGAACCGGAGCCTGCCATGAGCCACGTGACCTATCGCATCGTCGAACACGACGGCGGCTGGGCCTATACGTCCAACGGCACCTTTTCAGAGACCTTTGCCAGCCACGACGCCGCCCGCGCGGCCGCCGTTGCGGTCGCCCGCGAGCAGCGCGTTCCGGACCAGACGGCGGTGATCGAATACGAGAATTCTTCCGGCGAATGGGTGACCGAACGCGCCGACGGCCACGACCGGCCGGACACCGACGTCGAGAGTTGACCGCAATCGCTTGTGATCGACGCCCGCGCCCCGTGGGGGTAGTCGAGCACCCGTCCTGCCGCTAGTTGTTCGATCTGTCATTGTGAAACCGGTTACATTATGCGTCCATTGTCTCAATCCGCATCGACGCGGAGATCCTTGCTGGCCGGTGGAGCCATAATGGCTGGACTGATGATGGCGCCGCGCATGTCGCTGGCGAAACAGGCCGAGGCGAAGGATCGCATCGATGACCTGATGGCGCGCATGACCATCGAGGAGAAGGCCGGCCAGCTGAACCTGATGAACGACCCGTTCCGCTGGCGGCCGGAAGGGGTCAACCCCGGCGACCGGCTGGACAGCGATCAGGCCCAGACGGCAGAGGATATCAAGGCCGGACGCATCGGAGCCCTGTTCAACGGCGTGGGGGCCGCGACGACCCGACTAGTTCAAGACATGGCTGTGCGCGAGAGCCGTCTGGGCATTCCCCTGCTGTTCGCCGCCGACATCGTGCATGGCCTGCGCACCACCTTCCCCGTACCGCTGGGCGAAAGCGCCAGCTGGGACCTCGACCTGGCCGAGCGCACAGCCCGCGCCGCCGCCGTCGAGGGTGGCGCATCGGGCGTGCACCAGACCTATGCCCCCATGGTCGATGTGGCGCGCGACCAGCGCTGGGGCCGGGTGGTCGAGGGTGCCGGCGAGGACGTGCTTCTGAACAATCTGTTCGCCGCCGCGCGCACCAAGGGCTTCCAGGGCGACGATCTGGCCCACTGGTCCAGCCTGCTGGCCTGTCCCAAGCATTTCGCCGCCTATGGCGCAGCGGAATCGGGGATGGACTACAACTCCACCGACATGAGCGAGGTCATGCTGCGCTCGGTCTATCTGCCGCCGTTCAAGGCCGCGCTGGACGCCGGGGCCCTGTCGGTCATGAGCGCCTTCAACGACCTGAACGGCGTGCCGACCAGCGGCAACAAATGGCTGCTGACCGACATCCTGCATGGCGAATGGGGTTTCGCGGGTTTTGTGGTGTCCGACTACACATCCGAGGCCGAGCTGGTCGCCCACGGCTTTGCCGCCGACGGTCGTGACGCGGCGCGGATCGCCCTGATGGCCGGCGTCGACATGTCGATGAAGAGCGGCCTCTACCTGCGGCACATCCCCAGCCTGATCCAGACCGGAGAGGTGCCGATCGCCCGCGTCGATCAGGCGGTGCGGCGGGTCCTGATGACCAAGGCGGCGCTGGGCCTGTTCGACAATCCTTATCGTGGCTCGGACGTCGCGGTGGAGCGGCGCGTGGTCGGCAGTCGCGATCACCTAGCCCTGGCCCGCGAGGCCGGGCGCAAATCCATCGTGATGCTGAAGAACGAGGGTGGCCTGCTGCCCCTGCCCAAGTCGGGCCAGCGTCTGGCCCTGATCGGGCCGTTCGGAGCGGACGCCGCCGATGTCTTCGGGCCGTGGTCGATCTTCAAGGACATCGATCTGGCGGTGTCGCTGGAACAGGGCCTGCGTCAGGCGCTGCGCGACCCGAACGCTCTGACCGTGGTCAAGGGCTCAGACGTCGAGGCCCCCCTGCCCGGCGGTATCGAGGCGGCGGTGGCTGCGGCCAATGAGGCGGACGTCGTCCTGCTGGCCATCGGTGAGTCCTCGGTGATGTCGGCGGAGTCCAAGTCGCGGGTCAGCATCGACATTCCTGCCCCTCAACTGGCCCTGGCCGAAGCGGTGGCGGCGACGGGCAAGCCGGTCGTCGTCCTGCTGCGCAACGGGCGCGGCATGGAGCTGTCGGGCGCGGTCGCCGCGGCGAACAGCATTCTGGTCACCTGGTTCCTGGGCTCGGAGACCGGCCACGCCATCG
>CALRXI020000040.1:0-16255 GCA_943372125.1 Brevundimonas vancanneytii | reverse complement strand
CAACAACTCAATGGGTGGAGGCGTCGTCTCGCGCAGCATCAGATAGGCTCCGGGCAGCAATACCGCGACCACACCCGCCCCGGCCATCGCTCGCACACCCACCTCGGTCGTGCGCTCGACATGGTCGGCGCTCAGAGCTGCATGCCGGGCCGCAAGTTCTGCCCCGCCCCCGTCCGACAACTGGTCGGCATGCAGCTTGACCGGCAGTCCCAACGCCCGCGCCTGGTCGAACAGCCGCCCCACCTCATCCGTAGAAAAGGCTATCGGCTCGCAATAAGCATCGACCGCATCAATCAGACCCTCGGCATGAGCGGCAGGCAGGATGTCGTCGATGGCCAGATCGACATAGGCGGCCCGGTCTGCGCGATACTCCGGCGGTACCGCATGCAGGCCCAGATAGCTGGTCCGCACCCGCACCCCCGCCTCACGCCCGATCCGCCGCGCGACCCGCAGCATCTTCAGCTCGCTCTCGCGATCCAGGCCATAACCCGACTTGATTTCGACGGTCGTCACCCCGGTCGCCTTCAGCCCCTCCAGTCGCGTCAGGGCGCTGGCGTAAAGACCATCCTCCGATGCTGCCCGTGTCGCCGCCACCGACGACACGATACCGCCCCCGGCCCGCGCGATCTCCTCATAGGTCGCACCACCCAGCCGCTGTTCGAACTCGCCCGACCGATCGCCGCCGAACACCAGATGCGTATGGCAGTCGATCATTCCCGGCGTGACCCAGCGCCCGTCCAGAGCATCAGTCTCTATCGCGTCGTGCGCCGGAAGATCGGCGCGCGGCCCGACCCAGGCGATGCGTCCCTCTTGAACCAAGATCGCCCCGTCCTCGATCGTTCCGTAAGGCGCGCCGCCGGGTACCATGGTGGCCAGCCGACAATCGGTGATCAGGCGGTCGGCCCGGATCATCGCTGCTCGAACCCGGCCAGCAGTTCGCAGAACCAGCGCCCCACCGTCAGAGATCCCAGATCGCCGATCTCCAGCGAGGGATCGTACTCCGTGAGGTCCACCGCCCGGACCTTGGCGCAGACCCCGATCACCCGCGTCGCCTCGAAGAAGTCCTGCACCGAGACCCCGCCCGGCCTCGCCCCCGGAGACGCGGGCCACTGGCTGCGGTCGATCACGTCGATGTCGAAATCGACATAGATGACGTCGCACAGGGCCGACAGCCGCTCCAGCTCCTGCGCCACCACAACCGCCAGCCCCCTTTCCCGGCATTCGCGCGCTATCCGGACCGCTATCCCCGCAGCCTTGGCCTTCTCATGCGCCCGGCGGGTGTTGGCGAAGGGAGCCAGACCGACCTGGCTGATCCGCCGTCCGTCGAGGCCATCCTCCAGCAGCGCCTGCACCGGATTGCCGTTGGTCAGGCCCTGATCCGTATCCCGCAGATCGAAATGCGCATCCAGCGTCAGCAGGCCCGTCCGCTTCAGACCCAGCCCATGCACGCCAGGTCGGGTGATCGCATTGTTGCCCCCGATCAGCACGCTCAAGGCCCGGCCAGCCTGCGCCGCCACGGCCTCGCGCACCGGGCCGAAAGCATCGACCGGCGACACGGCCTTCAGCGCCAGATCGCCCGCATCATGAACACGGGTTGTCAGTTCCAACCCGGTCTCGACATCATAGGTCGAAAACCGGGGCAGCACCGCGCGAAACGCCTTGGGCCCCAGATCGCAGCGTCCCGGGGTCAGCGACCGCTCGTTCAGACCCGCTCCGATCAATGCCACCGGCGCATCAGGGTGATCGCCGGTCAGGTCGGCCACGCTGCGCCAGCCCAGCGCCTCTGAGTCTTCCAAGGTCATGGGCGGGCAGCGTAGAGAGACGGCCATGTCGACTCAACAGACCTCTAACAGCCGTGTCATCCGCAGCCCGCGCGGCCTCGAGATGACCGCAAAGACCTGGGCCGCCGAGGCTGCCCTGCGCATGCTGATGAACAACCTCGACCCGGAGGTGGCCGAGCGCCCCGAGGACCTCGTTGTCTATGGCGGCATCGGCAAGGCCGCGCGCGACTGGGCCAGTTTCGACCGGATCGTCGAGAGCCTGCGCGCCCTCGCGCCCGACGAGACCCTGCTGGTCCAGTCTGGCAAGCCCGTCGGCGTGTTTCGCACCCATGCCGACGCGCCTCGCGTGCTGATCGCCAACTCCAATCTGGTACCCAAATGGGCCACCTGGGAGCATTTCAACGACCTCGATCGCAAGGGGCTGATGATGTACGGCCAGATGACGGCCGGATCGTGGATCTACATCGGCACCCAGGGCATCGTTCAGGGCACCTATGAGACCTTCATGGAGGCCGCGCGCCAGCACTGGGACGGCGAGACCTCGGGTAAATGGATCCTGACGGCGGGTCTGGGCGGAATGGGTGGGGCCCAGCCGCTGGCCGCGACCATGGCGGGGGCCTCCTGCCTCGCCATCGAGTGCCAGCGCAGCCGGATCGAGATGCGGCTGAAGACCCGCTACCTCGACGTGATGGTCGAAAGCCTGGACGAAGCGCTAGGGCTGATCGAAGAAGCGGGCCGGAGCGGAAACCCCATATCTGTCGGTCTGTTGGCCAATGCGGCTGAAGTCCTGCCCGAGATGATCCGACGCGGCGTCCGCCCCGATCTGGTCACCGATCAGACCAGCGCCCACGACCTGATCAATGGCTATCTGCCCGCCGGCTGGACCGTCGCGGAATGGGAGGACAAGCGCGTCTCCGACCCCGCCGCCGTCGAGGCCGCGGCCCGCAAATCCTGCGCCGTCCACGTCCAGGCCATGCTGGATTTCCAGTCGGCGGGCATCCCAGTCACCGACTATGGCAACAACATCCGCCAGGTCGCCTTCGACGAGGGCGTGACCGATGCCTTCAACTTTCCCGGCTTCGTCCCGGCCTACATCCGCCCCCTGTTCTGTCGCGGCATCGGTCCGTTCCGCTGGGCCGCCCTGACCGGCGACCCCGACGATATCAAGAAGACCGACGCGGCCATGAAGCGGCTGTTCCCGGAGAATGCCGGCCTGCACCGCTGGCTGGATATGGCGGGAGAGCGCATCGCCTTTCAGGGCCTGCCTGCGCGTATCTGCTGGATCGGCCTGGGCGACCGCCACCGCGCAGGCCTGATGTTCAACGACATGGTTGCTTCGGGCGAACTGAGCGGCCCCATCGTCATCGGCCGCGATCATCTGGATAGCGGCTCGGTCGCCAGCCCGAACCGCGAGACCGAGGCCATGATGGACGGCTCCGACGCCGTGTCCGACTGGCCCTTGCTGAACGCCCTGCTCAACACAGCGTCAGGGGCCAGCTGGGTCTCGCTGCATCATGGCGGCGGCGTCGGCATGGGCTACAGCCAGCATTCCGGCGTCGTCATCGTCGCCGACGGTACACCCGAGGCCGCCGCCCGCCTCGAACGCGTGCTCTGGAACGACCCCGCCACCGGCGTCATGCGCCACGCCGATGCGGGGTATGAAATTGCCCGCCAGGCCTCCATCGAACACGGCCTCAACCTGCCAAGCCTGAAGGCCTGATCATGACCCACCTCACCATTGGCCAGGCACCGCTCACGCTCAAACAGCTTCGCGCGGTCATCAACGGTCCGGTCACCGTCGGCCTGACCGACGCCGCCTGGGCCGATGTCGACAAGGGGGCTGCGACGGTCGCAGCCATCCTCGCCGAAGGCCGCACCGTCTATGGCATCAACACCGGCTTCGGCCTGCTGGCCAACACTAGCATCGCGCCGGAAGACCTTGAAACGCTTCAGAAGAACCTGGTGCTCAGCCATGCCTGCGGGGTCGGGCCGCTGCTGGACGATGCAGTGGTCCGTCTGCTGATGGTGCTCAAGATCGCCAGTCTGTCGAAAGGCGCGTCCGGCATCCGGCGCGAGACGCTGGAGACGCTGATCGCCCTGGTCAATGCCGACGTCCTGCCCTGCATCCCGTCCAAGGGCTCGGTCGGTGCCTCTGGCGATCTGGCCCCTCTAGCCCACATGTCCTGCGTCCTGATCGGCGTCGGCGAGGCGCGGCTCGAGGGCCAAACCTTGTCCGCCGAAGCCGCCCTGACCCACGTCGGCCTGACCCCGCTGACGCTCGGCCCCAAGGAAGGGCTGGCCCTGCTGAATGGCACCCAGTGCTCCACGGCGCTTGCCTTAGCCGGCCTGTTCGCCGCCGAGGCCACCTTCGCCGCCGCCATCGCCGCCGGGGCCCTGTCGGTCGATGCGCTGAAGGGGTCGGATGCGCCGTTCGATGCCCGCATCCATGCCCTGCGTGGCCAGCCGGGCCAGATAGACGTCGCCGCTCGCTTGCGCGCCCTGATGACCGGCTCGGCCATCCGCGACAGCCACCGGGACGACTGTTCCAAGGTCCAGGACCCCTATTCCCTGCGCTGCCAGCCCCAGGTCATGGGGGCCACGCTCGATGTGCTGCGCAATGCCGCCGCGACGCTGGAGCGCGAGGCCAATGCGGTCACCGACAACCCGCTGGTCTTCATCGAGGACGGCGACGTCATCTCCGGCGGCAACTTCCACGCCGAACCCGTTGCTTACGCAGCGGATCAGATCGCCATGTGCCTGTGCGAGATCGGCAATATCTCTGAGCGCCGCACCGCCATCCTGGTCGATCCCAAGATGAGCGAACTGCCCGCCTTCCTGGTCAAGGAAAGCGGCCTGAACTCCGGCTTCATGATCGCCCAGGTCACCGCAGCCGCCCTTGTCGCCGAGAACCGGATGGTGGCCCATCCCTGCGTCATCGATACCGTCCCGACCAGCGCCAATCAGGAGGACCACGTCTCCATGGCCACCCACGGCGCACGCCGCCTGCTGGAAATGGCCGAGAACACCGCCACCGTCGTCGGAATCGAGCTTCTGGCCGCCGCCCAAGGGCTGGAGTTCCACCGCCCCCTGACCTCATCGCCTGCGCTGGAACAGGTCTTCGCCGTCGTGCGTGAGGCCGCAGCCCCCTATGCCAGCGACCACTATTTCGCGCCGGACATCGCCCGCGCGACCGATGGCGTGCGGGCGGGACATTACCGGGCCTTCGCCGGCAACCTCCTGCCCTCAGCCTAGTCCTCCAGCGCCGCCCCCTTCAGGGCGGTCAGATTGGCCGAGCCCGTGACGAAACAGGTCGTCCGCAACTGGCGGATCACGACCTGGAAATGCTCGACGACCGCCTCGGTCGAGATGGTGGCCGCCGCCAGCACGCCCGCCGCCTGACCGACCACATCGGCCCCCAGCCGGATCGCCTTTGCCGCCTCTACGCCGTCGCGGATGCCACCTGAGCCGATGAGCACGATATCCGGACAGGCCGCGCAGACCTGGGCGATCGACTGTGCCGTCGGAATGCCCCAGTCGGCAAAGGCCGCCGCATGCACCTTGTCCGCCGGATCGGTCGCCCGCTCACCCTCGACCGTGGCCCAGTTCGAGCCGCCGGCCCCGGCCACATCGATGGCGGCCACCCCCATGTCGGCCAGCCGCCGGGCCGTCGCGCCCGAAATCCCGGCTCCCGTCTCCTTGACCACGACTGGCGCGTCCAGCGCCTTGACCAAGGCCTCCAGCGCTGCGCCGACGCCCCACCAGTCGCGGTCTCCCTCGGGCTGACAGGCCTCCTGTAGCGGGTTCAGGTGCACGATCAGGGCGTCCGCCGCGATCATGTCCAGCACCCGCCGAGCCTCGTCGACGCCGAACCCCTGCGTCAACTGGGCCGCACCGATATTGGCCAGGATCGGCGTGTCCGGCGCCTTGAGCCTCAGCGCCATGTCCAGACCCGCGCCTTCGCCCTCCAGCGCCGCCCGCTGCGAGCCGACCGCCAGGGCGATGCCAAGATGCTGGGCCGCCTCGGCCAGTCGCGCATTGATCGCCTCGGCCCGCGCCGGGCCGCCCGTCATGGAACTGATCAGCAGCGGGGCCTTCAGCCGCCGCCCCAGAAAATCGACGCCCAGATCGATCTTGCCGTGATCCAGGTCTGGCAGAGCCTCGTGCACGAAACGGATCTCAGCGAACCCCGCATCGCGCCCATGCCGCGCCTTGCCTGCCAGGATCATGTCCAGATGTTCGTCCTTGCGGGTTCGGATGGCGTCGTTCTGCATGAAATCGACCCTAGCGACGAGCGGTCGCTGTTGGAACCGAAACCGAGCGGGCGTAGTGTCTCGCCATGATCCCTGTCTGGTTCACCCTTCTGACGCTGGCCGTCTTCTTCGCCATGGAGGGTGTGGCCTGGTGGACGCATCGCTACATCATGCACGGCCCGCTGGGCTGGGGCTGGCACCGCGATCATCATGAGCCGCACGACAAGGCCTTCGAGGTCAATGACCTGTACGGCGTCGTCGGAGCGTTGGTGGGGACCGGCCTGTTCGTCCTGGCCTGGCTGACCGGACTGTGGTGGGTCCGCGCCATCGCCCTGGGCGTGACCCTGTACGGTATCGTCTATGCCTTCGTGCACGACGGTCTGGTGCATCAGCGCTGGCCATTTCACTGGATGCCCAAGAACGGCTATGCGCGACGTCTGGTCCAGGCACACAAGCTGCATCACGCGGTCCAGACGCGCGAGGGGGCCGTCTCGTTCGGCTTCGTCTTCGCCCCCGACCCGCATCGCCTCAGCGCCATCCTGAAGGCCCGCCGCGCCGCACGCACCGCTGACGTGGCGGCCGACCTGCCCGCAGAGTGATTCTGTCCCCGATCACACGGACCCGGCAAACGGCGATCGGCCTATCCCTGGCCGGACTGATCGTGTGCGGCTGGGTGGCCCTTCATGTCTGGGGCATCTTCTTCCAGCCCCTGACCTGGCCGGCGGTCATCGCCGTGCCGCTGCTGATCCTGACGCAGAGCTGGCTGGGGGCCGGCATGTTCATCGTCGCTCATGACGCCATGCACGGCTCGCTGGCCCCCGGCCGACCGAGGCTGAACGCCACCATCGGCCAGGTCTGCGTCGGGGCCTACGCGGCCTTCTCGTTCCGCCGCCTGAATGTCTGCCACCATCAGCATCACCGCAGTCCGGGCAGCGCAGACGATCCCGACTTCCACGCCGGGGAGCCCATGCGGTTCGGGCCCTGGTTCTATCGTTTCTTCACCCGCTACTTCGGCTGGCGCGAGTTCGGCATCGTGACGGCGGTGCTGGTCGCCTATCTGTTCGTCTTCCATGCCTCGCCCCTGAACGTCGCCCTGTTCTGGGGTCTGCCCGCCATCCTCAGCGCCTTGCAGCTCTTCGTCTTCGGCACCTGGCTGCCGCATAGGCACGAGAGGTCAGGCGCGGCTTTCGCCGATCACCACAACGCCCGGACGGTGCCCATGCCGTGGCTGGCCTCGCTGCTGACCTGTTTCCATTTCGGCATGCATCACGAGCATCATCTGAGCCAGAACACCCCCTGGTGGCGACTGCCTGAAGCCCGTCGCGAAGCGCTCAGACTCGCGTCCACAGGGCCGGCCGCGGCGGCGGGGCCTTTCCACGATCCAGCACCTGGGTCCAGATCGCGATAAGCGCGCCTCGCCCGAACAGCCACAGCTTCATGGCCCGGCCGACCGACACCCGCTGCTTCCAGACGCCCGGTCCGCCGCGCGCCACCTTGCGGCCGATCTCGCGATAGACCCCCCGCGCCGCCGCGATCGCCATCGACGAGCGGAACGGCAGGCCCCTCAGCCCGTCTCGCGCGCTGTCATAATAGGGCTCGGCCGCCTCCAGCAGGCGGCGAGTGACGGCGTGGACCGCGTGCCGGTTGGCCGGATCGGCCACGGCGTCTGGCGTCGGCTCGACCCCCGCCTCCCGCAGCCAATCGGCGGGCAGATAAACCCGCCCGCCTTGCGCATCCTCGATCACGTCGCGCGAGATGTTGGTCAGCTGGAACGCCAGCCCCAGATCCTGGGCGCGGCGCAGCACCTCGGCGTCCGTCACTCCCATGACCCGCGCCATCATCACGCCCACGACGCCCGCGACATGCCAGCAATAGGCCATGACGTCGTCCATGGTACGATAGTCGTGATGCTCAACATCCATGCGAAAGCCGTCGATCATGTCGATGGCCCAGCGCTCGGGCAGGCGATGCCGCAGGGCGACTCGCTGAAACGCCGCAAAGGTTGGATCCGACATCGGCTCGCCCGTCATGGCGCGGCGGGTCATGTCGTACAGCCGCTCCAGCCGACGCTTCTGCTCCTCGACTGACAGCTCTTCGTGGCCGAACCCGTGGTCCTGACCGTCGATCTCGTCGTCGCAGGCCCGGCACCAGGCATAGAGCAGCCACGCGTCCTCGCGTACTTCCGGCTCGAACAGCCGAGAGGCGGAGCGGAAGCTCTTGGACCCCTTGACGATCGAGGCCTTGGAGGCGGCGAGGACGGCGTCGGTCATGCGATGGCTTTCGCATCCTCCAGCATCAGCCCCGCCGTCGCCTTGGCCGAGCCGACCACGCCGGGAATGCCTGCGCCCGGATGAGTACCGGCCCCGACGACATACAGATTCGGCACCTTGTCATCGCGGTTGTGCGTCCGGAACCAGGCGCTCTGCGTCAGGATTGGCTCCAGCGAGAAGGCCGAACCCAGATGCGCGTGCAGGTCCTCCTTGAAATCGCCGGGCGTATAGATGCGCGTCGTCACCAGATCGCGCCGCAGATTGGGGATGTATCGCTCTTCCAGATAGTCGATGATCTTCTCGCGATACTCCGGCCCCTTGACCGACCAGTCGATGTCGGCGGCCCCCAGGTGCGGCACGGGCGACAGGACATAGTGGCTGCTCATCCCCTCCGGAGCCATCGACGTGTCGGTGGCGCACGGCGCGTGCAGATACAGGGAGAAGTCCTCCGGTAGTTTCGGCCCCGCGAAAATCTCGCTGATCAGCTCGCGATACCGCGCCCCAAAGCAGATGGTGTGATGCGCCAGCTGCGGCTGCGGCGTCTTCAGGCCGAAGTGCAGCACGAACAGCGACATCGAGAACCGCTTGGACTTCAGCGACTTGGCCTTGGCCTGACCGCGGGCAGTGTGGCCCAGCATCTTGTCATAGGTGTGCACGACATCGGCATTGGACGCGACCATGTCGGCGGGAATGACCTCGCCGCCTTCCAGCCGCACGCCGGTGGCGCGGTCGCCCTGCATCTCGATCCGCTCAACCGGGGCATTCAGGCGGAAGTCACCACCCAGGTCCTGGAAGAACTTCACCAGCCCGGCGATCAGGGCCCCGGTCCCGCCCCGCGCGAACCACACCCCGCCGCGCCGCTCCAGCGCATGGATCAGGGCATAGACACTGCTCGTCTTAAAGGGATCGCCCCCGACCAGCAGCGTGTGGAAGCTGAAGGCCTGGCGCAGGTGCGGGTCCTCGATATAGCGGGCGACCATGGCGTGGACGCTGTTCCAGCTTTCCAGCCGCGCCAGCTCCGGCGCCGCCTTGATCATCGACCAGAAGGACTGGAACGGTACCGCGCCCAGCTTGATATAGCCTTCCTGGTACAGCTCTTCCGAATATTGGTGGAACCTGTTGTAGCCCTCGACGTCCTTGGGATTGAAGGCTGCGATCTGGCGCTCCATCGCCGCCTGGTCGTCATTGTAATCGAACGACGCCCCGTCCTCCCAACACAGCCGATAGAAGGGATCGACAGGCATCAGATCGACATAGTCCTTCAGCTCCGACCCCGTCCCCTCGAACAGTTCCTTCAGGCAGTCGGGGTCGGTGATCACGGTGGGGCCGGCGTCGAAGGTGAAGCCTTCTTCCTTCCAGACATAGGCACGGCCGCCCGGCTTGTCGCGCTTTTCGACCAGGGTCGTCTGGATGCCCGCGCGCTGCAGGCGAATGGCCAGGGCGATGCCGCCGAAACCGGCTCCGATCACAACAGCCCGACGTGCGACTTGATCTCTCATGGTCGTGATCCCTGCCCCGACTCGCGAAGCTGCTGCAACGCCTTGCCCACGGGGACAGGCGGTTTTCCCGCAAGCAGGCGCAGCTTGTCGAGCGTGGTGTTGTGCCCTGCGTAGAAGCGCCGCACGAGACTTTCGGGCAGGCCATAGAAGCGCTGGAAAACGCGCCACCTCTGTTCGGGCTCCGCGGCGCGGAACAGCATGCGGTTCAACAGGCGGTAGAAGGCGCGATCCGCCCAGGTCGCCTTTGAGTGCGCCTCCGTCAGCCGACGCAGTCCTTCGGAACTCAGATCTTCGCTGGCGGCCACCAGCCGCGCCAGTCTGACCGCGTCTGGCAGGGAATAGCCGGTGACGGGATGGAACAGCCCGGCCCAGAGCCCCGCCCGCGCCACGGTCGTCTCCTCGGCCCAGAAGGCGTCGATGTCGCCGTCCAGGGCGATGGGCAGGACGCCCTCCTCCTCGCCCAGCACCGCCTCGACGGTCCAGCCGCGCGAGCGGATATAGGCGTCGATACGCCCGCTCAGCGCCGCGCGATCCAGCTCCGGCGTATCGGCATAATAGGTGTCCTCGATCATCACCGTGCGCGCGTCGAACGGCAGCAGATAGACGAAGCGATAGGCTCCGTACTGGCGCACGGTCGCATCCATGATGGTCGGGCGGGTCAGGCCGTGCGGCTCGGTCAGACGCACCGTCCGCCCGACGAAATTCTGCCACCCCAGGTCCAGCGACCGGGTCGGCCTGGGACCTCGCGCATCGATGACGCCGCGCGCCGTGAGCCTGCGCTGGTCAGCCAAGGTAACGCCGGTCGTCTCGACCACCACCGCCTCCCCAGCGATCAGCCGCTCCCCCAAAAGAGGCGCCAGGGCCTCATGCAGCCGCTCGGACGTCAGGCTGTTGTAGGGCGTCTCCAGCACGCGCGACCGCGCTGGAAAATAGACCTCATGCCCTTCAGGCCAGCGATGGGCGACGGCGGGTGCCAGCCAGGCTCGATCCGGTTCTTCAAGATCGCTGTCGAAGAAGGACCAGGTGTGGTTGCCCCCGATCCGGCCGTCCCGCTCGATGACGGCGACGCGCAGGTCCGGCCGGTCCAGTGCCAGCCGCCAGGCGATCAGCCCCGCCGCCAGGCCGCCGCCGACCAGGATCAGATCATAGTCATTGGCGGCATCACCCATGCAGTCGCTCTAGCACGTCATGCGGGGCGATAAAGCGTCAGGGCTTCTTCTCGACCGTCAGGGCATAGCTGCCAGTCTGGCCCTGGGCGAACGATCCGGCGCGGATTTCATAGGTGCCGTCAGCAGGAGCCTTCCATTCCAGCTTGGCATGGGTGTCCGACAGACTGTCGTCGTCAGACCCCAGGACCTCGAACTCGCCGTCCTCCTGATCGCGCCCGACGAAGACCACGCTGTCGAACTCGTTGGACACCATGGTCAGGACCAGTTCCTCGTCCTCCTTCAGCGTCACGCGATAGGCGTCGTAAAAGCTGTTGTCGGCAGCGGTGGCGTCGGTCTCGGTCAGGGTGCCGCGCGCGGTCGAGCCGACCAGCAGGCTGCCCGGCTTGGGCTGCGGGCCCCGGTCGATCAGCTCCAGCGAATACAGCCCCTTTCCTTCCGAACCCAGTGGCGAGGCCCGCACGACGTAGGTGCCGTCCTCCGGGATGGCGAAATCCAGCCGCGAATCGGTGCCCTCGCTCAGGCCGTCGTCGTCGGATCCCAGCATGGAGAAGTCGCCCTCCGCCTTGCCGATCTGCAGATAGGTGTCGAAATCGCCCGAACGCATGATGGCGCGGATGCGCTGGCCTTCGGTGGCGGTGAAGCTGTAGGCCTCGAAGTGGCGACCGTCGCCGTCCTCATTGTCGGTTTCGCCGATCTCGCCCTCGACCGTCGCGCCGAAGGCCAGCGGCTGGGGCGGCCTGTCCGGCTCGACCTCGGCGACCTTCAGGGTGTAGTCCCCCGTCGCGTCGGAGAACCCGCGCGCCTGGATCACATAGGAGCCCGTCCTGGGCAGGGTGAAGTTGATCCGGGCGTTCAGGCCTTCCGGACCGCCGTCGTCGTCGGTGGCCAGGCTGGCCTCGGCCTCGTCGAACAGTTCCAGATAGCTGTCGAAATCCGACGCCGTCATGTCGATGCGGATGCGCTGTCCCTCGCGCCCCTCGAAGCGATAGCGGTCGGCGGCATAGCCGTCGGCGCTGCGCCCATCGCTCTCGCTCAGCTCGCCCTCGACCGTGTCACCGATTGCGACGGCGGTCGCCGCGACCGGAGCCGGCCCCTCGGACAGGCTGAGCTTGTAGTCGCCTGCACCACTGTCGGACAGCGACGTGGCCCGCACGACATAGGGGCCTGCCTCCGGAGCCGTAAAGATCAGCCGGGAGTTCAGCTCCGTATCCGGCCCGTCGTCGTTCATGGCCAGCTCGGTGAAGACCTCGCCCTCCATCCGCCCCACCCGGACCACAGGGTCGAAGGCGTCGGAAACCAGATCGAAGGTGAACCGCTGACCCGCCTCGGCGGTGAAGACATAGGCGTCATAATGGCCGCCGTCGTCCGTCTCTGCATCGTCAGCGGCCAGGGTGCCGTCCTGCGTCTGGCCCAGTGCGATCGTGCCCGGCTCCGGCACTGGAGCCGCCGGGGGGCGCTCCGTCAGCGTCAGGGTGTAGTCGCCACCCTCCAGCCCGGACAGCGTGCGGGCATGCAGCAGATAGTCGCCATCCTTGGTCGCCGTGAACCGCAGCCGCGCATCCGTGCCGTCGCCCAGCCCGTCGTCGTCGGTCGCCAACGCCTCGTCCAGTCCGTCCTCGTAGACGGCCAGATAGGCGTCGAAATCTTCGGCCCTCAGCGTGAACTCCAGCCGCTGACCCGCCGTCGCCCGAAAGCGGTAGACGTCATAACGATAGTCGTCCTCGACCCCCACGGCATCGTCGGCGGTCAAGGCGCCCTGGACCTCGCTGCCGACGTCCAGCGTCGCGACCGGCGGCGCGTCCGTCGATTGCGCCAGGGCGGGCACCGCGCTGAACAGCGCAATCGCGCTGACGGCGGCGAAAATGGTCTGACAGCGCATGCAAATCCCTCGTGAAGTCGCGCCGATCATAGACGCCGAACCGGCCTGTCTGTAAATCGCTGGCACCGCACGATTCCTGACTCCGGAGCCGAAACCATGACGGCCGAACCCGCTCGCGCCTCCCTGATCGACGGCAAGGCCTTCGCCGCTGGCCTGGTGGAGCGCGTCGCCGCCGCCTCGGCCCGGCTGGAGGCTGCCCACGCCATCAAGCCCGGCCTGGCCGTGGTCATCGTCGGCGAGGACCCCGCCAGCCAGATCTATGTCCGCAACAAGGGCGAGACGACCCTGCGCGCCGGCATGCGCTCCGAAACGCATCGCATGGCCGAGACGGCCGGTCAGCATGAGCTGCTGGCCCTGATCGCCACGCTGAATGCCGACCCCGGCATCCATGGCATTCTGGTCCAGTTGCCCCTGCCCGCCCATATCGACAGCGCCGCCGTGCTGGGAGCCATCGACCCCCACAAGGACGTGGACGGCTTTCACGTCGTCAATGCGGGGCGCCTCGCCGTCGGCCTGCCCGGCCTGGTGCCCTGCACGCCGCTGGGGTGCCTGATGCTGCTGAAGGCAGAGCTGGGAGATCTGTCGGGGCTGAATGCCGTCATCGTCGGGCGCTCCAATATCGTCGGCAAGCCGATGGCGCAGCTGCTGCTGGGTGAAAGCTGCACCGTCACCGTCGCCCACTCCCGCACCCGCGACCTGCCCGCCCTGTGCCGTACCGCCGACATTCTAGTGGCGGCTGTCGGTCGTCCGGAAATGATCCAGGGCGACTGGATCAAGCCGGGGGCCACCGTCATCGACGTCGGCATCAACCGCGTGCCCTCCCGCGACCCCGACAAGGCCGCCCAGGGCAAGACCCGCGTCGTCGGCGACGTCGCCTTCGAAGAAGCGGCTGAGGTCGCGGGGCGGATCACGCCCGTTCCCGGCGGCGTCGGCCCCATGACCATCGCCTGCCTTCTGGCCAATACCTATACCGCCGCCTGCCGTAGAGCGGGTATAACCCCTGACGATCTGAGCGCTTGATCGCCGTGACGTGAGTGTCGATAGTCGGCGCATCGTTTGCCGGGAGACATCGATGATCCGTCCTCATCCTCGCGTGGTGGCCTTGGCGGCCGTCGTCGCCCTGGCCCCCGCCGCGGCCGGTTGCGGCATCAATGCGATCCCGGCGAAGGAAGAGAACGCCAAGCGCGCCTGGGCCGACGTCCAGTCCGCCTATCAGCGCCGCGCCGACCTGGTTCCCAATCTGGTCGCCACGGTGCAAGGTGCAGCCATTCAGGAACGCACCACTCTGACCCAGGTAACCGAGGCCCGCGCCCGCGCCACTGGCGTGACGGTCAGCCCCGACACCCTAAGTGACCCCGCTGCCTTCCAGCAGTTCCAGGCCGCCCAGGGTCAGCTGTCCCAGGCCCTGTCGCGTCTGCTGCTGGTGGTCGAGGCCTATCCGCAGCTTCAGTCGAACCAGAACTTCCTGATCCTCCAAAACCAGCTGGAAGGGACGGAGAACCGCATCAACGTCGCGCGCGGCGACTACAATGCGGCGGTTCAGGACTACAACACCAGCCTGCGCACCTTCCCGACGGTGATCTGGGCCAAGACGGTCCATGGCGGCTCTCAACCGATGCAGCCGTTCACCGCCACCGAAGCAGCTCAGAGCGCGCCCACCGTCAACTTCGACGCCCTTGCCCCCGCCGGCGCGGCACCGCCCGGCGGCTCTGCTCCCGCGACCACGCCCGGCTCGGCCCCGCCCGCCCGGTGATCGCCACCTCCGTGTCCAAGGCTCTGGCTTCATTGCGATCGTGCCGTCCGCTGGCCGTTGCTGGGCTGCTGTACCTGGCAGGCCTGACGCCTGCACTCGCACAGGCACCGCTGACCTTTCCGCCACTGGATGGCCGCGTCGTGGATGGCGCACGCCTGCTGTCGCCTGCCAAGGAGCAGGAGATCACGGCCAAGCTGGAGGCACTGGAGCGCGACACCACCGATCAGGTCGTCGTCGTCACAGTCCCCAGCCTTCAGGGGCACGAGATCGAGGATTATGGCTATCAGCTGGGTCGCGCATGGGGCATCGGCCGTGAGGACAAGGACAACGGCGTCCTGCTGCTGATCGCGCCGGACGAGAAGAAGGTCCGCATCGAGGTCGGCTATGGCCTCGAACCCGTCCTGACCGACGCCATGTCGGCCCTGATCATCCAGAATGCCATCCTGCCGTCGTTCCGCCAAGGCTACTATGAGCGCGGCATCACCCAGGGTGTCGACGCCATCGACGACCAGCTGCGTCTGGACCCGACCGAGGCGCGCGCCATCGCCGAGGCCGCAGATCGACCCGAGGCGCGGCTACCCATTGCGGTCGCGATCATCGTCGCCCTGGTCTTCGCCTTCCTCGTCCTCGGTCTTATCAGCAGCGCCGGGCGTGGACGCCGGCGTCGGGGAGGCAAGGGCCTGTCGCCTGTCCTGATCTGGGCCGCGTCCGAGGCACTCAGCAACCGCGACCGCAGCGGACGCAGCAGCGGCGGATTCGGCGGCGGCTTCGGCGGATTCAGCGGCGGGGGCGGCAGTTTCGGTGGTGGCGGGGCGTCGGGTGGATGGTGATCAAACTGGCTCCCGACACCTATGAGCGCATCGCTACGGCCATCGCGGAGGCCGAAACACGCACGTCCGGCGAAATCTTCTGCGTCATGGCGCGACAGGTCTCGTCCTATCGCGACGTATCGCTGGGCTGGGCCGCAGCGGCGGCGCTGATCCTGCCCCTGGCTCTGATCCCCCTGGGCATGGACCCCAGCTGGGTGCCGGGGCTGGCCGACGCCTGGCAGGCGGGCCATCTGGCCTTCACCGACGTCGCAGTGGCCCAGAACCTGTCGGCCTATGCCCTGATCCAGGCCGCCACCTTCATCATTGTCTTCCTGCTGACGTCGATCCAGCCCGTGCGGCGCTGGGTGACGCCCCGTCAGGTGCGTCAGGCGCGGGTGCGCAAGGCCGCCTTGCAACAGTTCCTGGCCCACGGCCTGCACGTGACCGAGGCCCGGACCGGCGTCCTGCTGTTCGCCTGCGCGGCCGATCGTCAGGTCGAGGTCATCGCCGACCAGGGCATCCACAGCCAGGTCGAGCCCGAAGTCTGGGCCGACGCCGCCCAGGCGCTGGCCCAGGGGCTCAAGGCGGGCGACCCCGTCGATGGCTTCCAGGCGGCCATCGGCCTGTGCGGCGATGTGCTGGCCCGACATTTCCCGCCCCGGCCGCTGAACCGCAACGAGATCGCCGACAAGCTGGTCGTGATGTGACGCGCCTGTCCGGACGTCGCTTTGGCGTCGCAATCGGTGGCCATAGACCCTATCCGTTCGATCGAGCCGCTAACGGACCCGTATGCCCCGCCTGCTGACCTACAATGTGCATCGCTGCGTCGGCACGGACCGGCGGCT
>CALRXI020000039.1:0-16979 GCA_943372125.1 Brevundimonas vancanneytii | reverse complement strand
CAGCGCGGCGTCAACATCATGGGCTTCGTCAAGGAGTTCAACGCGCGCACCGAGAAGGAAGTGAAGGGCACGCCCCTGCCGACCGTGATCACGGTCTATCAGGACAAGAGCTTCACCTTCGTCACCAAGACCCCGCCCGCGACCCACTATCTGAAGCAGGCCGTCGGCATCACGTCCGGCGCCAAGCTGACGGGCCGCGAGACGGTCGGCAAGGTCACCCGCACCCAGTTGCGCGAGATCGCCGAGAAGAAGATGAAGGACCTGAACGCCAACGACATCGAGGCCGCCGCCAAGATCATCGAAGGCTCGGCCCGCGCGATGGGCCTGAACGTGGTGGAGAAATAAGCCATGGCCAAGCAAACGAAGGCTCACAAGGCCCGCACCGGCGTCACCCAGGATCTGGTCGCGTTCAACGAGGCCATCAAGCTGGTCAAGGACAACGCCAAGGCCAAGTTCGACGAGTCCATCGAGATCGCCGTCAACCTGGGCGTCGACCCGCGTCACGCCGACCAGCAGGTCCGCGGTGTCGTGAACCTGCCGTCCGGCACCGGCCGTGACGTCCGCGTCGCCGTCTTCGCCAAGGACGCCAAGGCCGCCGAGGCCCTGGCCGCCGGAGCCGACGTCGTCGGTGCCGAGGATCTGTACGAGAAGATCAACGGCGGCTTCATGGACTTCGACCGCGTCATCGCGTCGCCGGACATGATGGCCCTGGTCGGTCGTCTGGGTAAGGTGCTGGGCCCGCGCGGCCTGATGCCCAACCCCAAGGTCGGCACCGTGACCCCCAACGTTGCCCAGGCCGTCAAGGACGCCAAGGGCGGTGCGGTCGAGTTCCGCGTCGAAAAGGCCGGCATCGCCCACGGCGGCATCGGCAAGGCCTCCTTCACCCAGGAAGCCCTGGAAGCCAACGTCAAGGCTTACGTCGACGCCCTTCAGAAGGCCAAGCCGGCTGGTGCCAAAGGTACCTATGTCAAGCGCATCACCCTGTCGTCCACCATGGGTCCGGGCGTGAAGATCGATCCGGCGTCGCTGACGGCGTAAGCAGGCGCTGACTGAGCGGATTGAAGAGGGCGGTGGTCGCGAGGCCGCCGCCCTTTTTTACGTCCAGTCACCCCTCGCTCATGTAACGGCGCTGCGCCTGCATCATGGCGGTGATCAGGGCCTTCTCGCCTTCGGCCAGGTAGGGGTTCCAGATGTCGAAGATCAGGATGACCCGGAGCGCGTCGGCGTCGTTCCATGCCTCGTGCTCGATGGTATCGTCGAAGACCCAGGCCTGGCCGATCTTCCAGTCACGGGTGGTATTGCCGACCCGGAATCGCGCCGGACCGGGCAGGATCAGCGGCAGGTGGCACAGTAGCCGCACATTAGCCGAACCAGTGTGAGCCGGAATGTGAGTATGCGGCTCCAGCGCCGAGAATACGGCTGTGGGGGCGAATCCTGGTTGGTCGGCCAAAGGCAGGCTGTCTAGAACCTTCGTCGTCTCAGGACAGCGAGCGCACACATCGTCCTGTTTCACGCCGTCGCGCCACAGGAAAAGCGACGACCATTTTCGCGAATGGTTCAACTCACCCCACTGGTTGACGGGTGCTTCCGGTGGGTAGGCGATGTAGGGGGCGAAGTCGTCAAACGAGGTTTCCAGCAAGGCCGAAAGTTCGGATTGGATTGCGGGGGTCGCGGCCTCGAGTGTCTCCAGCCAGGGAAACAAAGCACGGTCATAGAAGGGAATCGCGGGCAAGCGGGGATAGCTCAACAGGATCGGCTCCTGCTTGGGCGTCGGCTTGAGGCCAGCGTAGATCTCGAGCCCCTCATCGAATCTGTCCAAGGTCATGGGATCGACGGACCCTCGCAACCCAGCGACCTCGTTGCGCATGTGATCGCGCAGGGCCTCGGCATCGCGCTGAACGAGGTTGGTTGCGTAGTCCATCTGGGCGATCAGGCCTGGTGGGCACCGATCGCGAGGTGGCGCGATCTTGAGGGCATTTTTGTAGACCGGGATGGCGAGCCTGGTCCGGCCCAGCTTCTCCAGCATGGCACCCTTCGACAGCAAGGCCATGAAATCGTAGGGCTGGAATGTAAGTGCGCGATCGACCTGGACCAAGGCACCGGCGAAATCCCCCGTCAGCTTCAGCGCCATAGCGCGTTTCAAGGCCCCGTTGTGGGTGAGGCCCAGGGCATCGGCATGATCGATCAGCGACATCGCGCCTGCCGTATCCATTCGTGCCAAGGCTTCACCGGCCCGGCGTAGATATTCGGCCTGCTGGGATTCAGGGTCCATTTCTGTGCACTGCTCGTGATGACGTTACCAATCGGTAATCCACGACCCAAGCGTTGCCGTCAACGACCGGCAGACCGGTGTTCGCGGACGGTAATGCCTTCTTGGAGCCCCGTTTTGGTTTGCGGCAAAGACGCCACAACAGCTCTTGAGTTTGCCGCACCAGCGTGTATAGAGCGCGCCTTCCCGCCCGGACCCCGGTCCAGGCGGTCCTGTCCGAGAACTGTGGGGCACGGGGGTCACCCGAGCCGTAAATGCCAGAGAGCCCTCTGGTGCCGTGGGGAGATGGGGACGCAAAAGACAGCTGTCGGTCCCGCGATCCGGGATGGACGCCTATCGGATGCATCCTTCGGACATCGCTACCGGCCTGAACGTCCTGCGGCAACGCATGGCGATCGGACCATATCGTCGTCGGGAATAAGCCCGGCGGCGAACTCTAGACTGGAGACCGCAATGGACCGCGCACAGAAAGCCGAGTCGATCGAGACGCTCAAGGGCGTGTTCGCAGACGCCGGTGCCGTGGTCGTGGCCCATAACCTGGGCCTGACCGTTGCGGACATGGAAGACCTGCGTGGACGCCTTCGTAAAGAAGGCGGCGCATTCAAGGTGGTCAAGAACCGCCTGGCGCTCAAGGCGCTCGACGCATCCGAAGGCTCGGCGCACCACGCCCTGTTCAAGGGTCCGGTGGGCATCGCCTATGCACCGGACGCCGTGACCGCCGCCAAGGTCACCGCCGATTTCGCCAAGACCAACGACAAATTCGTCGTTCAGGGCGGCTTCATGGGTGACAAGGTTCTGGACGCCGCCGGCATTTCGACCCTGTCGAAACTGCCGTCGCTGGATCAGATCCGCGCTTCGCTGCTCGGCCTGCTCAACGCGCCTGCGACCAAGATCGCCGGTGTGGTTCAGGCTCCGGCTTCCCAACTGGCCCGGGTGTTCAGCGCCTATGCCGCCAAGGACGCCGCGTAAGCGACCCTTCCATCTTCGCAACCCCACTCTAAACCTCATCCTCCGAAGGAAAATCCGAAATGACCGACCTGTCCAAGATCGTCGAAGACCTGTCCAAGCTGACCGTCCTCGAAGCCGCCGAACTGTCCAAGCTGCTGGAAGAAAAGTGGGGCGTTTCCGCCGCCGCTCCGGTCGCCATGGCGATGCCTGCCGGTGGTGGCGGCGCTGCCCCCGCCGAGGCTGCTGAAGAGCAGACCGAGTTCACCGTCGTGCTGGTTTCCGGCGGCGACAAGAAAATCAACGTCATCAAGGAAGTCCGTGGCGTGCGGGCCGACCTGGGTTTGAAAGAAGCCAAGGACCTGGTCGAGGCCGCTCCGACCAACGTCGTCGAGAACGTCTCCAAGCAGACCGCCGAAGAGATCAAGAAGAAGCTGGAAGAAGCCGGCGCCAAGATCGAAATCAAGTAAGATTTTCCCTCCCCCGAAGTGGGGAGGGACGATCGCGAAGCGATCCGGGTGGGGATGTTCGAACAGCCCCACCCGGGCTCCGCTTCGCTTCGCCGTCCCTCCCCATGAAGGGCAGGGAGAAACGAAAAGCGGGTCCGGTGGGAAACTATCGGGCCCGTTTTCGTGTGTGCGAGTGGCGGGCGGGCCGGGGCGACCCCATCTGGGGCGTCCCCCCACGAAAGGTTGCCCCCCATGAAAATCCTGATGGTCCTGACGTCGCACGACCAGCTCGGCGACACCGGCAAGAAGACCGGCTTCTGGCTGGAGGAGTTCGCCGCGCCCTACTACGTCCTGAAGGATGCCGGGGCCGAGATCGTGCTGGCCTCGCCGAAGGGCGGCCAGCCGCCGCTGGATCCCAAGAGCGACGAACCCGACGCCCAGACCGAGGCGACCCATCGCTTCAAGGCTGACGATGCCGCCCAGAGCGCACTGGCGTCGACGGTGACGCTGGACAGCGTCAAGGCCGATGATTTCGACGCGGTCTTCTATCCCGGCGGTCATGGCCCGCTGTGGGATCTGGCCGAAGACAAGGCCTCCATCAAACTGATCGAAGATTTCGCCAAAAGCGACAAACCGATCAGTGCTGTCTGCCACGCTCCGGGCGTGCTGCGCCATGTGAAGGGCCCCGACGGCGCATTCCTGGTCAAGGGCAAGAAGGTCGCCGGTTTCACCAACACCGAGGAGGACGCGGTCGGCCTGACCGACATCGTGCCGTTCCTGGTCGAGGACATGCTGAAGGCGAACGGCGGCGACTATTCCAAGGGCGACGACTGGGCGTCCCATGTGGTCACCGACGGCAAGCTGATCACCGGCCAGAACCCGGCGTCGTCGGAAGCGGCGGCCAAGGCGCTGCTGGGGCTGCTGGCCTGACGTCAGGCGGGCCGGTCGATCGCGGACATCAGGCAGTCGGTGAAGGCCGCCTCGTCCTCGAACCGCGCCACGACCGGCCATGAGGTGACGCGGGTGCGCCAAGCGGGGGGCAGGCGCACCCAGTCCTTCTCGGTCGTGATCAGGCCGGCGTCGAACAGGGCCGCGCGGTCGGCGAGGAAGGCCAGGTCTTCCTCGCGGAAGGCGGCGTGGTCGGGGAAGGGGGCGAAGTCCTTCAGGTCGCATCCGGCGGCGATCAGGGCACGCTCGACCTTCCACGGCTTGGCGATCCCGGCGAACCCGACCTGAGGGCCTGACGGTGGGGGTGCCACGGGGGCCAGGCGGGCAATGAAGACAGGCAGGCTGCCGAACACCCCAACCAGCTCAGGATCGGGGGCCGGGTGATCGGCGGGCAGCAGGACCACCACCGCATCGGCGCGGGCCAGACCGGCCTTCAGCGGTTCCCGCATCGGGCCAGACGGAAAGACCGAGCCGTCGCCGAAGGGCCATTCATCGGCTCGGGTCTCGCCGTCCACGACGATCAGGCTGAGGGTCTTCTTCAACGCCATGTTCTGATGCGCGTCGTCGAGCACGAGCGCAGCGGCCCCGGCCTGGACGGCGGTGCGGGCTCCAGCGACGCGGTCGCGGGCGACCCAGACGGGCGCGTCACCTGCCAGCATCAGCGGTTCGTCCCCAACCTGGGCGGCATCGTGGGTAGCGGGATCGACGCGGATCGGGCCTGCCAGACTGCCGCCAAAACCGCGCGACAGGGCATGGGCGTCGATGTTCCGTGCACGGATCAGCCGCAGAGCCTCGCGCGCGATCGGAGTCTTGCCGGACCCCCCGACGGTCAGGTTGCCGATCGAAATCACCGGAATGCCGGGATCGACCGGAGCCGCGCGGGCGACGCGGCGGGCGGTGACGCTGGCCCAGAGCCATGACGCTGGTTTGAGAAGAAGCCGGGTGACGCGGGCGTGTTTCGGCTCGCGCTCATACCACCAGCGGGGTGTCGACAGCTTCATGGGCGCGGCGTCCGGCGAACGGGCGGCAACAACGACTGAAGCGCGTCCCACAGCCGGTCGAGGCCGGAACCTGCGTCTGCGGCCGCGCGACGCGCACGCTCGCCCATAGCCCGGGCGGCGTCGGGATCGGCCAGCAGGGGGGCGATGAAGCCTGGCAGGTCGGCGGGGCCGCTGACGACGCTCAGACCGCCCGCCGCGCGCAGTTCGGCAGTGACGGTGGCCCAGTTGGCGGCGTCGGGGCCGGCGATGGACGGCTTGCCGAGGCGGGCAGGCTCCAGCGGATTGTGACCGCCGACGGGGGGCAGGCCGAGGCTGGATGCGAAACTGCCGCCCATGATGACCACATCGGCCAGCCGCAGGAACAGGCCCAGCTCGCCCAAGGTATCGGCGACGTAAAGGTCGGTCTCTGGCCCCAGCGTCCCGCCGCGCGAGCGGAGCACGAAGCGATAGCCCTCTCGCGTCAGGGCGGTCGCGATCTCCGGCCCCCGCTCGGGATGGCGGGGCACCAGGATCAGGCAAAGGCGATCGGACAGATGATCCAGCGCATGGACGATGGCCAGTTCCTCGCCGGGATGGGTGCTGGCGGCGACGATCACCGGACGGTCGCCGATGGCGGCGCTCAGATGGCTGAAGGCGGCGGTGTCGTGGGGCAGGGGACCGCCGGACAGTTTCAGGTTCACCAGACCGTCGGTGCGGGCTCCCAGCGTCTGCAGTCGGGCGGTGGAGGCCTCGTCCTGGGGCATGACGCGGTCGAAGGCCGACAGGATGCGGCGCGCCATGCCGGGGGCGCGAGCCCAGTTCTCAGCGGTCTTGTCTGTGATGCGGGCGCTGACGAGGGCGAGCTTGATGCCCCGGGCGTGGGCCGTCGTGATTAGATTGGGCCAGAGTTCGCTCTCGACGAAGACGCCGAGGCTGGGTCGCCAGTGGTCGAGGAAGTTGGCCACGGCGGCGGGGCCGTCGACGGGGGCGAACTGGTGGATGACGCCCGGCGGCAGGCGCCGGGCCAGCAGGTCGGCCGAGGTCACGGTCCCGGAGGTGACCAGCAGGGTCAGGTCGGGGCGGGTTTTCCGGAATCGCTCTACGACCGGCAGCAGGGACAGGGTTTCGCCGACGCTGACGCCGTGCAGCCAGACGAGGTCGCCGTCGGGCCGAGGCAGGCCGGCGATCCCGAGGCGCTCGTCGACCCGGACGGGGTGTTCCTTGCCCTGCTTGACACGGGCGTCGAGCAGGCGGGGCGCCAGGGGCTCCAGCAGCCGCGTCAGCAGACGGTAGGCGATCAGGGCGGGACCGATCACAGGCGGGGTGCCCCGGTGAGGGCGTCGGCACGGGCTTCGATAGTGGTCAGGCGGTCTGTCCAGTCGGCGACGGTGGCGGCCATGTCGGCACCGTCAACATAGCGGTCGAGGTCGTAGACGATGGCCCCTCGACCGAACGGCAGGGGTAGCAGAGCACGGTCCCAGCTGTTCAAACGGATCGACGGGTGGCAGCTCATGCCAATGAACAGCACTGGCGCGCCGGAAAGTTTCGACAGCAGGGGCAGACCCTCGGCCATCTGACGCACCGGGCCGCGCGGGCCGTCGGGGGTGATGGCGAGGGCACCGATCTTGAGCTGTTTCAGCCCGTCGCGCAGGGCCTGGGTACCGCCCTTGGCCCGGTCCGTCTTGTCCTTGTTCGATGAGGAGCCGCGGACGGCAGGGAAGCCTTGGAGGGCGACCGCCTTGGCGATGAACTGGCCATCGGGTGACAGGGAGATCAGGGCCTTGGCGGGCTGGGCGAGGTCCAGCGGCCAACAGGCGGGGCTGAGGCCGATACGCGAATGCCAGAAGGCGCACAGAACGCCGCCGCCATTGGCCCAGACCTGTTCGGCGAGGGGGCGACCGTCGTATGTCCAGCGGATGGTGGCGAAACAGAATCGCATCCAGCCCGCCAGAATGTGGGACAGGATCGTCTGGATGACGGGGTTTCTGAGGGGTCTCATGTCAGGTTCGTCGCTGGCAACCACTCCCTCTCCCCTTGTGGGAGAGGGAGGCCGCGCACGAGAGCGAAGCGATCGTTCTGGCGCGGGCGGGTGAGGGGTAAAGCGGTGGACGCTGCCCCCGGTGCCTTCACCCTCACCCTTTCGCGCAAGACCGATCGCTGACGCTCTCGGGCGCTCAAGCCCTCTCCCATCAAGGGAGAGGGAGGCCATTTTTCGGACTTCACGCCACACCTGCCAAGTGGGGCACCCCGTCCAACGACTGTTGCCGGGCCAAACGGCTGTACAGGCCGCCCGCAGCCACCAAGGACGCATGGGTGCCGGTCTCGACCACCCGTCCCGCCTCGATGACATGGATGCGATCGGCGTTCATCACGGTGGACAGACGGTGGGCGATCATCAGGGTGGCGCGGCCCTGCATCAGTCGCTCCAGCGCCGCCTGGACCAAGGCCTCGCTCTCGGTGTCGAGGGCCGAGGTGGCCTCGTCGAGCAGCAGGATGGGCGCGTCCTTCAGGAAGGCGCGAGCGATGGCGATGCGCTGGCGCTGCCCCCCCGACAGCCGCATGCCCCCTTCGCCCGCGCGGGTGGCATAGCCGTCGGGCAGGGCGGTGATGAAATCGTGGGCGGCGGCGGCACGGGCGGCCTCGGCGATCTGGTCGTCGTTTGCGCCGGGGCGGCCATAGGCGATGTTCGCGGCGATGGTGTCGTCGAACAGGAAGGGTTCCTGGGTCACCAGGGCGATCCGGTCGCGCAGGTCGGTCAGGCTGAGCTCGCGAAGGTCCGTACCGTTCAGGGTGATCGTACCGCCGGTCACGTCGTAGAACCGAGGCAACAGCGACAGGATGGTCGACTTGCCCCCGCCCGATGGACCGACCAAGGCCGCGGTCTCGCCCGGCGCGACGGTCAGGCTGATGTCGGCCAGGGTCGGCGCGGCCTGCGAATAGGCGAACGAGACCCGGTCGAACCCGATCGTCACCGGGCCGTCGTGTAGCGGCCGAGGCACCGCTGCCTGGCGGATTTCGGGGGCGATATCCAGGGCGGCGAACAGGCGGCGGGCGGCGGTCAGGCCCTCTGCCATGACAGTCTGGAGGTTAGTGACCTGGCGCAGGGACTGGCCGGCGGCCATCAGCAGGCCGATGAAGGCGACGAAGGCTCCGATGGTCATCTCGTCCGACTGTGCCCTCCATCCGGCATAGGCCATCACGGCGGCGACGATGACCATGGCCACGAGGTTCGAGAACGGCCCGGCGAACGCGCGGGCGTCGGCGGACTTGATGACATGGCGCTGGCGGCGAGCGACGACCTCGCCGACGCGGGCCTCCTCGGCGGCTTCGCGGTTCTCGATCTTGATCAGACGGACGCCGTCCAGGTTCTCCATCAGGGCGGTGGACAGGTTTTCCGTCTCCTTCATCGCCCCGGTGGTGGCCTTCTTCGTGCGCTTGCCGAAGCGGCGGATGATCAGGCTGACCAGCGGCGCGCCCAGCAGGACGATCAGCGTCAGCCGCCAGTCGGTCCAGGCCATGTAGGCGATGACCGCGATCAGGGTCAGGCCGTGCTGGGTGTAGTTCACGACTCCGTTGGTGAAGGCCTCGCGCACCAGATTGGCGTCGAACAGCACGGAAGAAACGAAACCGCCGGAATGCTGGGCACGGAGCCGGGCGAGGTCGGCGCGGATCATGGCCCCGAACAGCCGCACCTGGATGTCGCCGACGATGCCGTGCCCCAGCCGGTTGACCAGCGCAGCCTGACCCAGGGCCGCCACGGTCCAGACCAAGGCCAGACCGACGATCAGGGACGGGATGGCGACCAGGGCCTGATCCGGCGCGATCGTGATCAGGCCCCACACCTTGACGGGCTCGCCCAGAAACAGGCCGTCGATGGCGGGACGAAGCAGTTGCAGCACGGTCGCCGACATGATGCCGACGACGGCGGCGCACAGGATCGACACGACCAAGGTGCCCTTGTGCCGGGACAGGTAGTCGCGCCAGATCCGGCCCAGCAGCGGGCGCAGGCGCTCCTTGTCATCGGCGAGGATCGGCGTCGTCATCGCCCGGAGGTCGGACGGGAGGCGGGGGAAGTCAAGCGCCGTGGCGCGAAGCCGAGCGAACCGCTATCTCCCGGCTCATGTCTCGTTACGACCTCACCACCTCATCCGGCCGGTTCAAGGCGCGGTGGGACTATGTGTGGAAGGACCACGCCTTTCTGAGAAGGTGGTTCATGAATGCCCACTGGATCGGGCCGGACCTGGTGCGGACGAACCAGCCGTCGCCGAGGCAGCTGGCGTTCTGGAAATCCCAAGGCATCCGGACCGTGATCAATCTGCGGGGGGTACGGGACGAGGCCTATTATGCGCTGGAAAAGGATGCCTGCGCGCGGTTGGGGCTGACGCTGATCGATGCGCCGCTGGACAGTCGCGATCCGCCTCAGAAGGACCGGGTGCACCGGGCGCGCGAACTGTTCCGGACCATAGAGTACCCGGTGCTGATCCACTGCAAGTCCGGGGCGGATCGGGCGGGGATGATGGCGGTTTTCTATCGGCATTTTCACTTGGGCGAGCCGATCTCGGTCGCGATCGAACAGCTGTCGAAGAAATACCTGCATCACCGCGAGGGGCTGACCGGGGTACTGGACTACACGCTGGAAAAATACATCGCCCAGGTCGAGCCGACGGGGGTCAGCTTCATCGACTGGATCGACAGCGATGCCTACGACCCCAAGGCGATCCGGGCCGAGTTCAAGGCGCAGTGGTGGGGGACGCTGCTGACCGAGAAGCTGCTGCGTCGCGAATAGGGTTTCAGCCCCAAGGACCGGTTTTCGGCTTCGACGGATCGGTGGAGGTCACGCCATCCTCGGCATCCTTCCTGGCCTTGCGCGCGGCTTCCCAGGCGCGGAAGCTCTTGATGGCGCTGCGCTCGCCCCGATAGGCGAACAGCCAGAAGGCCAGCACGGCCAGAAGGCCAACCAGGCTGGCGATCTGTTGCCCGTCGAGGGTGGTGCCGAACAGGGTCATGGCAAACTCAGTGTGCGTCGCCGCGCGGATCGATCATCCGGTGGGCATGCAGGATGAAGAACCGCATATGGGCATTGTCGACCGTGGCCTGGGCCCGGGCCTTCCAGGCCTGACGGGCCTCCGCATAGCTGCCATAGGCACCGACGAACTCGACCTTGGACAGGTCGCGAAACACGGGGGCGTCGAGGTGGCGCAGTTCGCCTCCGATCACGAGATGGAGCAGCTGCTGGGCTTCGACTTCGGTGTGTTGGGACATGGACGGATTCCGACGGCGTGGGGGAGGCCTATGCGCCCAGCGGGATAGGCGTTGTGCGGCGAACGATCAACGGGTGAAGCGCGGGTGCCGAGCAGACGAGGCTGGATTGGCGAGGGTCGGCGCGGTTGAAATGCCAGGGTCGACCATGGTGGTCCGTAACCTTCGCGCCCGCTTCTTCGGCGATCAGGGCCCCTGCGGCGATGTCCCAGTCCCATTTGGGCGACAGGGCGATGGCGGCGTCGAACGCCCCCGCCGCGACCAGAGCCATGCGATAGGCGATGGCGTTGCGCTTCTCGAACCGCATCTCGGGCCAGGGCTCCAGCCATTGCGGACCCTCGATCATCCGCGCATCGGCCAGGACCGAGGCATCGTCGAGGCTGTCGGTGTCCGAGGCGCTGATGGGTTTGCCGTTCAGACGCGCACCGCCGCCCAGAGTCGCCTCGAACGTCTCGTTCAGGGCCGGGGCATGGATGACGGCCGCGACCGGCCTGCCGTCGTCGATCACGGCGATCGGGATGCACCACCACGACTTGCCCTTCATGTAGGCGACGGTACCGTCGATCGGATCGACGATGAAGATGCGGCGGCGCGACAGGCGTTCGGTCGTGTCCGGCGTCTCCTCCGACAGCCAGCCATAGTCGGGGCGCGCGGTCAGCAGGGTCGATTTCAGCAAGGCGTCCACCGCCATGTCGGCGGAGGTGACCGGCGATCCGCCCGACTTGGACCATATCTTCAGCCCCTTCGCTCGCTCGGCCAACGCCAGCGCCCCGGCGGCGAGTGCGGCGTCGCGGATTAAGGCCAGATCGTATTCGTAGAACGTCATTTTCCGGCGATGGCCACCGCGTCGAACAGCAACGATGGGCTGTTGAAAGCGCCGCGAAACTCAAGGTCCGACCCGGCGATCATCCGGGCCCACAGGTCCTTCAGATTGCCCGCAACGGTGACCTCGCTGACCGGATAGGCCAGTTCGCCATCCTCGAACCAGAACCCGGACGCCCCGGCGGACCAGTCGCCGGTATTGCCGTTCAGCGACGGACCGAACATCGAGGTGATCATCAGGCCGGTGCCTGTATCAGCCATCAGTTCGGCCTTCGAGCGCGCGCCGGGCGTCAGGTGCAGATTGTGGGTCGAGACGCCGGACGGACCGGCCAGACCCCGTGACGCATGGCCGGTCGAGGCCAGGCCCAACTGGGCCGCAGCCGCTGTATTCAGCAGCCAGGTGGTCAGGACTCCGTCGGCGACGATCTCGCGGTATTGAACCTCCACGCCCTCGTCGTCGAACGGGGTGGAGCCGAGGCCACGCGGTCGGAACGGGTCGTCGATCAGGCTCATCCCCGAGGGCAGGACGGCAGTGTTCAGGCGGTCCTTCAGGAAGGACGTACCGCGTGCGATCGACGGGCCGGAGATGGCCCCCAGCAGGGGGGACAGCACCTGGGTCGCGACCCGGTTCTCGAAGATCACGGGCGCGGTCGTGGAGGCGATCTTGCGCGGGCCGGTGCGGGCGGCGGCGCGGCGACCGGCCTCCGCCCCAATGGAGACGGCATCGGGCAGGTCGGACAGCCAGCGGGTGGTGCGGCCTTCGCTGCCACGCTCCATCCCGCCGTCCTTTTCGGCGATCACGCCGACGCCGAGCGAGAAGCCACTGCCGGAGTAGGTGCCGTCGAACCCGTGAGAGGTCACCAGCCGCCAAGTGGTGGCGGAGGTCGAGGCGTGGCCGCCTTCGGAGCGGACAACGCCTTCGACAGCGAGGGCGGCGGTTTCGGCCTCGGTGGCGGCGGCTTCCAGCTCGGCGGCGCTACGATCCGAGCCGTCGAACAGGTCGAGATCGCGATGCGGACCGCGCGCCAGCCGGTCGGCGGGGGCCAGACGGGCGTGGGGGTCTTCGGGGGCCAGACGCGCCATGGCCACGACTCGCTCGACCAGCCGGGCGCGGGTCGCGGGCGACAGGTCGGAGGCGGACACCGAGGCCTGACGCTGGCCGACGAAGACCCGCAAGCCCAGATCGCGCGATTCCTCGCGCTCGACGTCTTCCAGGGCGCCGTTGCGGACCCCGACGGACAGGGAGCGGCGCTCCGCGGTCACCGCCTCGGCGGCATCGGCTCCGGCGTTCAGGGCTGCGGCGATCAGGTCGTGCAGGATGTCGGGGGCGGTCGGCGCAGGCGTTTCAGGCATGCCCCGATATGGCGGACCCGGTGCCGGGCCGCAACGGCTGTCAGATCACGCCGTAGGCGATCAGGGACACCGCGGCGACGATCAGGGCCAGATAGGTCAGGATCATGCCCGCGACCCGGCCCAGAGAAGGCCCCTTCTGGAAAATCAGGCCCACCGCATGGACGATGCGCCCGACCATCAGGGTCCCGCCGATGACGTGGATCATCATGGGTGATGCACCGGTCAGCGCCAGCAGAGTCAGGGCGATCAGGCCTGCCGGGATGTATTCGGCAGCATTGCCGAAGGCGCGGCTGGCCGCCGTCAGCTCCTCGTTGCCGCCATCTCCGAAGGCCACCAGATGACGTCGGCGGCGTCGCACCGTGAGGCCGGACAGGGTCAGGAGCACGAGGAGCAGCAATCCGCTCCACAGAGCCGCCGCGTGTATCGACACCATTGTCATGCTCAATTTTCCCGCCCGACCGGATAGAGCCTGTAGCGGTTATCGTAGAACGGCGTCCGTTCATAGAACCAGGCCAGCCGAGCGTCGCCGTTGGCTGCGAAATCGGGCTCGGCAGCCAGTTTTGCCTCGAATTCGGCCTTCAGCACAGGGTCGGCGGCCAGCATCCGTTCGGCCAGGGGCGCGATGGCATAGCCCTCGATATATTCCACGCGGTTCAGCACCTCCGGCACCATGCCCCAGGCAAAGAAGCTCTCGGCCGACTGCGGCTCCAGCAGCAGGACGGCGACGTCGCCCATCGGCTGATCGGTCGGGATGCGGACCGAACCGATGGGCCAGGTCCAGTCGTGGGCCTCGGGCGTCACGTCGGTGACGGCGATCTGGACATGGGCTTCGTTGGTGCGCGGCGCGATCTTCGGATCGTTCAGGCGCAGCATCTCGACGGCGACGGTGCGGGGCGCGTCGAGGGTTTCCATCTGGATGCCTTGAAGCCGCAGCCTCTCGATTAAATCTGTTCGATATCCCGGCACCCAGTAGGCGACCGGCCGCTTCAGCGTCAGCGTCGGGCGCGAGCCGTAGAAGGGCAGGGACCAGGGTTCCGGATCATTTCGGCCCAGCCAGCGGATCTCCTGACGACCCGATGCCGGGCTGTCGTACATCTCGTAAGCGATGCCCTTGAAAACGCGGGTGCCGGACGGGGTCGTCTCCGCCTGGAAATTGGCGGGAATCTCGGCGGGACGCAGGGCCTTGTCGGCGACGATGGCGGCATCCAGAGCCTCGCCATCGCTGGCCAGCAGCCGGATGGCTTGCTCAAGGAAGACATAGGTTCCCAGCACCCGCTGCTCGAAGGGCTTCAGGCTGTGGTTCTCGATGAGAATGGTCGGGACGTGCGCCGCCGATCCCCAGCCATTGGAGAACCGCTCGCCCAGCCCACCGTCGGACAGGCCCTTCTTCGGGTCGGCGTCGTCGATCCCGAACACCAGCGGACCGGGGATATGGCCCTGGGCCTCAAGCGCCGCGTTCATGGCCGGTTTGAAGGTATCGTCCAGCCAGGCGGCAGTGGCGGGCGAGCGGGAATAGATGCCGTCTTCGCCGTTGTAGCCGTAGGTGACGTCGTACTGGTAATCCATGCCGTCGGTGACGTGGATGTCGATGTACAGCGCCGGGTCGTATTTCTGGATCAGGGCGACGACCGCGCGGGTCTCGGCCTGGTCCAGCTTCATGAAGTCGCGGTTCAGGTTCTGGTTGGTGGCGGTATGGCGCCAGCCCTGGAGCCGCGGGCCGCGCTGGTTGGGGCGCGAATAGGCCGATGCCCGCTCGTGGCCGTCCACCGACAGGATCGGGATCAGGATCAGGTTAGCCCGGTCCAGCAGACCGTCCTTGCCGCCGAAAGCGATGTCGCGCAGCAACATCATGCCCGCGTCCTTGCCATCGATCTCGCCCGGATGGATGCCGGCCTGGGCCAGAAGGACCGGCTTGGCGGGGTCCAGCGTCACGCCGTCCCTTGACGCGATGACGGCATAGATCGGTCGGCCTTCCGGCGAAGTGCCGAATTGTTCGATGCGGATCAGGTCCGACGCGGCGTCAAGTCGGTCGAACCAAGCGCGCGTGTCGGCATAGTCTGGGCTGGCGTCGTTGGCCGGATCTCGCTCGAAATCGGTGATCCACGGATTGGTAGCATCGGCCAGCAGGGCACGACTTGCCCCGTCCCAATCAGGTGCTGGTGGCAGGAAGGGCTGGTCCCAGGGGGCCGCGTTAGCGACGGACCGAACGGCAGAGTCTTGGGACATCACGGGGCTCGAACACAGGGCCGCAAGGGCCGAGAACAGAAGGGCGTAGCGCATTCGCTCTTCGTCGTCCGATCGCGACGGCCTGGCAAGTCTCAAGCCGCTGAAGACCCTGTGCCAAGCCTGAAATCCGTCACCTTGGCCCAAACCATCGTGGATCAGGTGTTGATCGGGAGGATCCGCAGAATTTCAAATCAAGGGTTCAGAGCGGCATTCAGACGCTCGATCTCGGCCTTTTCGCGGGCCTGGCGTTTGGTCAGTTGATCAAGTTGGCGCGCCTGAGCAGGTGTCGGTTGACCTGCTGCATCGATAGCAGACTGAATCTCGGCCATTCGCTCCTCGATCTCCAGCAACCGATCCTCCGCCTCATATAAGAGATTTGAAAGGCGCTGCTCACGGGTCACGCGCGGCGTTCGATCTGCTCGGGCCGCGTTGCGACCCGCCAAGACTTGAGCCTCGACCGTGGTTGGTATGGCGACAGCCGGGGTGATGAAGATCCCGGCGACGATGGCAAGCAGAGCAAGTTTCATGGTGGCCATTTCCAAGCAACTAAATGTCCGAAGACCGACCGTAGATTACATTCCCGTCATCTGGAAAGCGTTTTTTGTGCGGCGCGATACGTCGCGTGCCCAACGCCGGTCATCGCCAAATCGGCGAGTCATCTCCCGGGAGGCCGAGCCTTTTCCATATCGCCGACACCCGCTCCACCACCCCCGCATCCATCCGGATTTCCTCGCCCCATTCGCGATGGGTCTCCGGCGGCAGCTTGTCCGTCGCATCCAGCCCGATCTTGGACCCCAGCCCACTCTCGGGACTGGCAAAGTCCAAGTAGTCGATCGGGGTGTTCTCGATCAGGGTGATGTCGCGGGCGGGGTCCATCTTGGTGGCCATAGCCCACATGACCTGTTTCCAGTCCCGGGCGTCGATGTCGTGGTCCACGACGATGACCCATTTGGTGTACATAAACTGGCGCAGATAGCTCCAGACGCCCAGCATCACCCGCTTGGCGTGGCCGGGATAGGCTTTCTTCATCGACACCACGGCGATCCGGTAGCTGCAGCCCTCGGGCGGGAGCCAGAAGTCGACGATCTCCGGAAACTGCGCGCGGAGCAGGGGAATGAAGACCTCGTTCAGCGCCTCGCCGAGCACGCTGGGCTCGTCCGGCGGGCGGCCGGTGAAGGTGGTCAGATAGATGGGGTCGCGGCGCATGGTGATCGCGCGGACCTGGAACACCGGGAAGGTCTCGACCGAGTTGTAGTAGCCGGTGTGATCGCCGTAGGGCCCCTCGGCCGCATGCTCGTCCAGCAGGACGTGGCCCTCCAGCACGATCTCGGCCTCGGCGGGGACCATCAGCGGCACGGTCTTGCAGGCCACCAGTTCGGCTTTGGCCCCGCGCATCAGGCCGGCGAACTGGTATTCTGACAGGGTATCCGGCACCGGTGTTACGGCGGCGAGGATGGTGCCGGGATCGGCTCCCAGTACGACGGCGCAGGGCAGGGGATCGCGGTTCCCAGCCTTCTTGTGGCGGGCGTAGTGCTGGGCCCCGCCGCGGTGGGCCAGCCAGCGCATGATGGCGCGGTCCTTTCCCAGCACCTGCATCCGGTAGATGCCCAGATTGAAGTCGTCCTCCCGGTCGTCCGACGGCCCCTTGGTGACGACCAGGCCCCAGGTGATCAGGGGGGCGGGCTCGCCGGGCCAACAGGTCTGGACGGGCAGGGCGGTCAGGTCGAT
>CALRXI020000038.1:0-17491 GCA_943372125.1 Brevundimonas vancanneytii | reverse complement strand
ATGACGATAAGCAGGATGTCTTCGGGCGCGACCAGCAGGTCGGAGAGGCCGATCTCGCACTCGCCCTTCTTGGCCCGACGATTGCCCGAAGTCAGCAGCCGCGTCAGCCGGCCCCAGCCGGCGCGCGTCTCGGGATAGGCCAGTATATCGGGCGTCCCGTCGTTGAAAACCAGGCGCGCGCCCAGGATCAGCTTGAAGGTCTGGGCGCGACGTCGCACCTCTTCAGACAGAGCGGGGTCGATGGTGTTGTCCTCATCGGCCACCACTTCGCCGGGCCCGGACCCTTCACGCCTTAAGTCCGGCGGCAAGAGGCCGTGCTGGCGCAGAGCTTTCAGCGCGCTCCATGCCCGCACTACTCCGGCTACGGTGTTCCGGTCGGCCAGACCCATGCCCGAATGCCCGCGCAGGATCGCTGTCGCGACCAGCTGCTTGGGGGAGGAGGCACCCCGCAGGAAGGAGAAATTGCTGGTCACCGCCAGCTCTGCGTAATCGCCCTGAGGATCCGGTTCGATCATGCGAACAGGCCGTGGATGAACCAGCGGGGAGGGGCGTCGTCGCCATATAGCCCTTGGCGGAAAAGCCAGAAGCGACGCCCATCTGTATCCTCGACGCGGTAGTAGTCGCGGGTGCACTGGTCGGGCGCGCGCCACCACTCCCCGGCAATCCTTTCCGGTCCCTCGGCGCGGGCGACATTGTGCACCACCTTCCGCCAGCGAAAGCGAAACGGATGGCCATCGGGGGCCTCGGCCAGTGTCTCAACCGGCTGGGGCGGGGTGAACAGATGCAGCGGCCGCAGTGGAGGATCGTCGGGGTCACACGTGGGCCAGGCTTCGGTGGCGTCGGGGTCGCCTCCGGCCGCGATCCAGCGCGCTCCGCGCTCGGGAATATGCGAGCCGTTTGGCTGGAAACGAAGCACTGCATCGGGCCCCAGCCGCGCGACCAGCCGGTCGATCAGGGCACCCAGTTCCCCTGCAGTATCGGCGTCGCCAGCCAATCCGACCTGGACGGGATCCAGCCGTTCGACCGCTATCGCCGCAATCCGCATCTGGTCGAAGCCGAAGCCCGGGTCCAGAGGTGTGTCCAGTGCCGCCAGACGCTCGCGGAACAGACGCAGTACCGATCCGGCGTCGCGTGTGGCGCGCCCGACCCTCAGCCCGATCCGCCGCACGCCGCCGTCCACCCGATAGAAGCCGGCCTCGAAGGCGCGCGCCCCCAAGGTGGCCGCCTCCAGCTGTGTCATCGTCTCTTCCAGCAGGTCTGACAGGATCCGCTGCACGTCTTCATCAGCCGAGACAGGCTCAAAGAAAACCCGATCGGCGACTATTGGCGGGGCGGGTCGGTGTGGCGTGATGCGGATGTCCTCATCGCCCAGAACACGCGCTAACCGGGCAGGGAAGTCACATCCGAATCGGGCCGCCAAGGGGGCACGGTCGCGGTCGTCCAGATCGCTCAGCCGTTTCAGTCCCGCGCGTCGCAGGCCTTGCGCCTCGGGCTCGTCCAGCTCCAGAGCGGCAACGGGCAGGCGGTGAACAGCCGCGCGCTCGGCATGCGGCTCGAAGACCTCGCCTGCCCCGAACCGACAGAGCGCGCGCGCCGACTGGGGCGTCGAGGCCAAGGCGCAGCGGCTGTGCAAACCCCATCGGCGTGCCCGCGATCGCACAGCGTGGATCAGTCCCTTCTCGCCATTGAACAGATGGGCACAGCCGGTCACGTCCAGCATCAGACCATGCGGTGGATCCAGAGCGATCATGGGCGAGAACCGGTCGAAATCGTCTACAATCCGGGCCAGCCACGCATCATCCGCCTCGGGCCGGGCGGCGACAACCCGCAGCACGGGCAGCCGCGCGCGAGCGTCTGCCAGCGCCAGTCCAAGGCTCAACCCCAGTCGCGCGCCATCGGGATCGACGGCGCTGAGCCTCAGCGCGCCCTTGACCTTCTCCACAATGACCAGCGGAGCTGCCGGCGTCTCGGCTGTGTCGTCAGGCGCGGCGGCGCAGGTGTCCTGTCGCTTCACCCGATCGCTGGGCAGCCAGGGAAACCAAACCGCCAGGTAGCGCCGTCCGTTCAACAAATGACCGTGTTTCACGGTCCCACTCCATCATCCAGGTTCTAAGGGCCGCGCCCTTGCGGTGGCGCAGCAAGGTCACGGAAAAGGCCGGCCGACCGGGCGCATCACCTTCCAGCGCGCTCGAGGCGTCTGACCGCACCGACCATCGGCTCTTGGCCGCACTGGGCTGGGGGGAGGCTCCCGCTCGCGCCAGAAACAGACGTTTTCCCCCCGTTCGTGCCGCCAATGACAGCCGCCGGCTGGCGGTCAGGCTGAAGGCCCGATCCTCGCCCCAGGCGCTGAGTAGCACTGCGCCAATCCCATCTGTGCGAAGCGCATCTTCGGCCACGCCGAGCAGGGTGCGGATGTCACGCGCGCGGACCACCAGCACCGTCTCAGGTGCAATGCCCATCTGATGCAAGCCAGGTCCATGCGGGCGGCCGGTTTCCCTGCCTGTCAGATCATGAATGGCCCACACCAGGTCACCACCTGAAGACGTAGATAGTCCGGCCCCTAACGCGAAACCATCCACCGTTGCCGCGTCGGCAGAGTTTTCAGCGTAGAATTCATGCACACCTGAATCTGTCAGCAAGGCTAATACCCCCGCTTCAATGCTTTCGGCAGCCCCCTCACGATCCACCAAATTTGTGAGGTAATGTGAGGGAGGTACAAGCGTGATGCGTGCAGATGCAGTCTGTATGTTCCTCATTTGTTCTATATGCGCTCCGCACCCCCCAGTGAGTCAAGGGATGTCGCAGTATCGTTTTGTTTATTCTGTCTGTCCCACCTGGTGGAGCTTGATAGGCAAGGTCTCCGCCCTGTGCGGCAGGATGTTGGCCCGCCGCCGCCGCTCCAGTATGGCTCAACGGTCAAGGCCAAGGGCAAGCGCGACAATGAGGCCGCCTACGGCAAAGGTGCCGGGAAAGAGCGCCGCAGGCGGCATAAACGCGCCGCAAGGATTGAAACCAGGATGGCACCGCCCATAATGAGCGGCGGCCAGGGCCAGCGGTTCGGTGCTGCCGGCTTCATCCGCCGGCAAGCTTGAGAACGCCGCGCATAAAGTAGGCGCTGACGCCCAGGACACCCACGCCCAACACCCAAAACGCGACGAACCACAGGCCCTGCCTGAGCCTGGATTTAGGACCACGGCGCATCAGTGGTAACCGTCGTTGCCGACCTTGCCGCGGAACACCCAGTAGGCGTAGGCGGTATAGATTAGGATAATCGGGATCAGGATCAGGGCGCCGACCAGCATGAACTGCTGGCTGGAGGCCGGAGCAGCGGCCTGCCAGAGGGTGATCTCGTCAGGTACAGCGTAAAGGAAGACGCTGACGCCCATCCCGCGAAGGTGACGCCGAACAGGCCCAGTGACAGCAGGAAGGGCCAGACCTCACGCTTGCGGCGCATGGTCCAGAAGAAGGCGGCTGCCACGATCAGAACGAACAACGGCACCTGGGCCGTTAGAAGCACGCCGGGCCAGTCGAACCAGCGCCGGGCGTATTCGCCGTCGAGGAAGGGCGTGGCCAAGCTGACGGCGCCGATCATCAGCAGCGTCGCCGGACCGAGTTTCCAAGCCTGGGCGTGGGTCTGGAGTGCGCCATTCGCCTTGGCCTGATCCAGCCACTAAGGCATAGGACGGCGAGGACAGTCGACGCTTCGATTTCGCATAATATATCTTAGACGAGGAATATGTTATGCCGAACAAATTCTGATGCCGAGGCTTATTCAGCCTGTCCTGCCTCAAACCACGCTGCCAACGCCAAGCTAGATGTGGATTACGCGCCCATAGGCATCCAGCGCCGCTTCGTGCATGGCCTCGGACATTGTCGGGTGCGGATAGACGATGCCGTGGATGTCCTCCTCGGTCGCTTCCATGGCGATGGCCGTGACATACCCTTGGATCATCTCCGTGACCTCGGCCCCGATCATGTGGGCCCCGATCAGTGCGCCTGTCTTGGCGTCGAAGATCGTCTTGACGAAGCCGTCTGTGTCGCCTGACGCGATCGCCTTGCCGTTAACCTTGAACGGGAAGCGGCCAATCTTGACCTCGCGTTTGGCTTCCCGCGCGCCCTGCTCGGTCACGCCGACGGAGGCGACCTGAGGCTGGGCATAGGTGCAGCCGGCAATGGGCGAGTTGACGTTGGGAGATTTGAAGTCCGCGATGTGTTCGGCGGCGTGGATGCCTTCGTGCGACGCCTTGTGCGCGAGCCAGGGTGCCCCGGCGCAGTCACCGATGGCGTACAGCCCCTTCACATTGGTCTGGCAGTGTCCGTCGATGGTGATGTGGCCGCGGTCCATGTTGACGCCCAGCGCCTCCAGACCGATGCCATCGGTGTTGGCAGTGATGCCGACGGCCGAGATGCAGACCTCGGCCTCCAGCGTTTCGGCCTTGCCGCCGGCCTCGATGGCGACCTGCACGCCCTTGCCTGTCTTCGAGACCTTGGTGACCTTGCAGCCGGTGCGGAACCTCATGCCGCGCTTCTCGAAGGACTTCTGCGCGGCCTTGGAAACCTCTTCATCCTCGACCGGCATGATGCGATCCACCGCCTCCAAAACGGTAACATCTGCACCCAAGGCTCTGTAGAAGCTGCCGAATTCGATCCCGATAGCTCCAGAGCCGATGACCACGATCGACTTGGGCATGGATTTCGGAGCCATGGCTTCGCGGTAGGCCCAGATGCGGTCGCCGTCGGCTTCCAGGCCGATCTGCGGGATGGCCTTGGCGCGGGCACCGACGGCCAGCATGACGGCCTTGGCCTCGACCGTACGCGAACCGCCGGCCTTCAGGTCGATCACGACCTTGGGGGCCGAGGTGCCTTTCTCCAGTTTGGCCGAGCCTTCGATGACCTCGATCTTGTTCTTCTTCATCAGAAAGCCGACGCCGGCGTTCAGCTGTTTGGCCACGCCGCGCGATCGGGCGATGATGGCGTCGAAGTCGAAGCCGACCTTGTCGGCCGACAGGCCATAGTCCTTCAGATGGCTGAGGCTCTCGTACTTCTCGCCCGACTTGAGCAGGGCCTTGGTGGGGATACAGCCCCAGTTCAGGCAGATGCCGCCCAGGTTCTCGCGCTCGACGATGGCGACCTTCTGGCCCAGCTGGCTGGCGCGGATGGCGGCGACATAGCCGCCGGGGCCGGAACCGATGACGATGAGGTCGAACTCTTGAGCCATGATCAGATCAGCTTTTCGATGTCGGCCGCGATGGCCGAGGGTTCAATCTGGGGGGCATAGCGGGAGACCACCCTGCCCTCGCGGTCGGTCAGGAATTTGGTGAAGTTCCATTTGATGGCCTTGGAGCCCAGGAAACCCTTCTTCTGCTCGGTCAGCCAGGCATAGAGCGGGTGTCGATTGGGGCCGTTGACCTCGACCTTGTCGAACAGCGGAAACGACACATCGAAGTTGGTAGAGCAGAAGGTGGCGATCTCGTCGGCCATGCCCGGCTCCTGCTGACCGAACTGGTTGCAGGGAAAGCCCAGAACCTCGAACGGCTGGTCCGCGAACTGACGGTGAAGGTCTTCCAGCCCCTTGTACTGGCCGGTGAAGCCGCACTTCGAGGCCGTGTTGACGATCAGCAGGGCCTGACCGCGAAACGCTTCCAGCGATCGCTCCGTCCCGTCGATGGCTTTCGCAGAGAAGTCGTAGACCGAGGTCATGACCGGCTCCCCTAGGCCAGCATGGTGACGGGGTCTTCGATCATCGGCTTGAAGGCCTGCAAGAAGCGCGCGCCCGTCGCGCCATCCACCACGCGGTGATCGCAGGTCAGGGTGACCGTCATGACGGTGGCGACAGCAAGCTGGCCATTCCTGACGACCGGACGCTGCTCCCCTGCCCCCACGCTCATGATCGCGCCCTGGGGCTCATTGATGATCGAGCTGAACGCTTTGATGCCGAACATGCCCAGGTTGGAGACGCTGAAGGTGCCGCCCTGGAACTCCTCGGGCTTCAGCTTGCGGTCACGGGCGCGCTTGGCCAGGTCCTTGGACTCGGTCGCGATCTGCGACAGGGACTTGGTCTCGGCTTTGCGGATGATGGGCGTGATCAGGCCGCCGTCGATCGCCACCGCCATCGCCACATCGGCGTTGTGGTGCATGGCGATGCCTTCGGGCGAATAGCTGGCATTGGCCTCCGGCACCGCCTTCAGGGCCATGGCGGCGGCCTTGATCACGAAGTCGTTGACCGAGACCTTGACGCCCTGCGGTTCCAGCATGGCATTGACCCTGGCCCGCGCGGCCAACAGGGCGTCGATCTCGACGTCGATGAACAGCGGGAAATGCGGGACCTGCTGGATGCTATCGACCATGCGCCGGGCGATGGCCTTACGCATGCCGTCCAGCGGGATGAGGTCGTAGCTGCCGTCCGGAATGCCCATCTGGGCCAGCGACTGGACCTTGCGCGGTTCGGCGAAGGAAGACGTGGCCGCGCCGGTGGATGCAGCCTTGGTTGTGCCCTTGCCGGCAGCTTCTACGTCACGACGAACGATGCGGCCGTGCGGGCCCGAGCCCGTGATGGATGCCAGATCGACGCCGTTCTGTGCTGCGATCCTGCGGGCCAGTGGCGAAGCAAACAGACGCCCGCCGTCTGCGGCCTTGGCAGGGGCTGGAGCCTTGGCGGACGCCTCGGGCAGAACCGCTTCTGCGGCCTTGACGCCATCCGAAGTCGCGACGGCCTGGCCACTCTCGTGCCCGGCGGGCGCAGGCTCGGCCTTGTCCTTGGCCGGCGCAGCCTTGGGTGCCGGAGCGGCCGCGCCACCTTCATCCTTCAAACGTGCGATCGGCGTGTTGACCTTCACGCCTTCGGAGCCTTCAGCCACCAGGATGTCGGTGATCTCGCCCTCATCGACCGCCTCGACCTCCATGGTCGCCTTGTCGGTTTCGATTTCGGCGATGACGTCACCGGCTTTGACCACGTCGCCGACCTTGACGTGCCACTTGGCCAGAACGCCCTCTTCCATGGTGGGCGACAGGGCGGGCATCAGGATGTCGGTCATTGCACGGATCCCTTGGTGACGGGTTCGGCGACGGTCTGGACGTTGTCGGCCTTCACCACATCGGTGATGCCCTGGAGGATCCGATTGTAGGCCTCGCGCTCGTTGTGCCCGTGACGGACGGCATAGCCATGGGCCATGTGACGTGCCGCAATGGCCAGCAGTTCGCCGAACTTGATCGGATCGTTGAAGGCAGGCTTCACCGCCATGACCGGCTCGTTCTTTGACCACCACATGCGGATGATCTCGATGGCCTCGGGGTCGTTGGCGACACTGTCGGGTGTCGCCAGCTGGAACTCGACGGCCCCGCTCATGCCATCACCGCCTTCACCGCCGCGATGATCTTGTCGGTGCCAGGCAGGGACAGGGCTTCCAAGTTGGCGGCGTAGGGTAGCGGCACATCCTCCTGATGCACGCGCAAAGGCGGCGCATCGAGGTAGTCGAAGGCGTGTTCGATGACACGAGCCACGACCTCAGCGCCGACTCCCATCGGCCCCCAGCCTTCTTCGGCCGAGACCAGGCGGCTGGTCTTCTTGACGCTCTCGACGATGGTTTCGTGGTCCAGCGGGCGTAGGGTGCGCAGGTCGATGACCTCGGCCTCGATCCCCTCCTCCGCCAGCTTTTCGGCGGCCTGAAGCGCAAAGCCGACCATGCGGGCGTGGGCGGTGATGGTGACGTCCTTGCCTTCGCGGCGGACCTTGGCCTTGCCGATCGGCACGACATAGTCCTCGACGTCCGGCACGTCGAACTCCAGCCCGTACATCATCTCGTGCTCAAGGAAGACGACGGGGTTGGGATCGCGGATCGCCGCCTTCAGCAGGCCCTTGGCGTCGGCGGCATCATAGGGAGCGACGACCTTCAGGCCGGGGACATTGGCATACCAGCTGGAATAGTCCTGGCTGTGTTGGGCCGCCACGCGGCTGGCGGCACCGTTCGGCCCGCGGAACACGATCGGAGCCTTGATCTGGCCGCCCGACATATACAGTGTTTTGGCCGCCGAGTTGATGATGTGGTCGATCGCCTGCATGGCGAAGTTGAAGGTCATGAACTCGACGATCGGCTTCAGGCCCGCCATGGCCGCGCCGACACCCAGACCGGCGAAGCCATGCTCCGTGATGGGGGTATCGACGACGCGCTGATCGCCGAACTCCTGCAGCAGTTCGCGGCTGACCTTGTAGGCCCCCTGATACTGGGCGACTTCCTCGCCGATCAGGAAGACCTTGTCGTCACGGCGCATTTCCTCGGCCATGGCATCGCGAAGGGCGTCGCGCACGGTCGTCTTGACCAGCTTGGCACCCTCCGGAATTTCCGGATCACGCAGCTCGACCTTGGGGGTCGCGGTCTCAGGTGGAGCCTTTTCCGGATCGCCGGACTTCGCCTCATCCGCCTCGGGCTTGGCGACGGGTGCCTGAACCGCAGCTGCATCCTCGGCGGGCTTGGAGGCCGGGGCCGCTGCGCCGTCCTCGCCCGCCAGGCGCGCGATGGGCGTATTGACCTTCACATTCTCGGAGCCTTCGGCGACGAGGATTTCCAGCACTTCGCCCTCGTCGACAGCCTCAACCTCCATGGTCGCCTTGTCGGTCTCGATCTCGGCGATGACCTGGCCGGCGGAGACGACGTCGCCCGCCTTGATGTGCCACTTGGTCAGCGTGCCCTCTTCCATGGTGGGCGACAGCGCCGGCATGAGAATGTCGGTCACTGGGCAGCCTCCAAATAGACGTCGGTATACAGCTCGCTCGGATCCGGTTCCGGGCTTTCCTGCGCGAACTGGACGGCCTCGGCGACGATGGCCTTGATCTCGGCGTCGATGGCCTTGATCTCATCCTCGGTCGTCTTGGCGTCGGCCAGCAGCTTCTTGACGTGGTCGATCGGGTCGCGGGTCGTCTTGACCTCGTCGACCTCTTCCTTGGTGCGGTACTTGGCCGGATCGCTCATCGAGTGGCCGCGATAACGATAGGTCTTCACTTCAAGGATGAAGGGACCGCCGCCTTCGCGGGCGCGCTTGACCGCACGGGCCACCGCGTCACGCACGGCCAGCACGTCCATACCGTCGACCTGTTCGCCCGGGATGCCGAAGCTGGCCCCGCGCTCGCTGAGCTGGGTCGTGGAGGACGAGCGTTCGATGCTGGTCCCCATGGCGTACTGGTTGTTTTCGATGATGTAGATGGCCGGCAGCTTCCACAGCTGGGCCATGTTGAAACTCTCATAGACCTGGCCCTGGTTGGCCGCGCCGTCGCCGAAATAGATGAAGGCGACCGAGTCATCGCCGCGATACTTGCCCGAGAAGGCCAAACCGGTGCCGAGCGCCACCTGGGCGCCCACGATACCATGCCCGCCGTAGAAGCCGGTCGGTACGTCGAACATGTGCATCGACCCGCCCTTGCCCTTGGACGAACCGCCAATACGGCCGGTCAACTCGGCCATGACTTCCTTGGGGTCCATGCCGGCGGCCAGCATGTGGCCGTGGTCGCGGTAGCCGGTGATGATCTTGTCGTGGCCCTGTTTGACGCTTTCCTGAACGCCGACGGCCACGGCTTCCTGACCGATGTACAGATGGCAGAAGCCACCGATCAAGCCCATGCCGTACAACTGCCCTGCCCGCTCCTCAAAACGGCGGATCAGAACCATCTCGCGATAGAACCGAAGCAGGTCCTCCTTGGAGGCCGTCGGTGTGTTGGGCAGCGTCTTCGGCGCAGTCTTGGCCGCGGGGGCTTTCGCCATCCGATATCTCCCGGCTGGACCCCCGCCCCACGGTGGGTGTGGAGGTCTCTTGTCGTTACGTTAAGGGGCTTTAGCAGCCTTCGTTCCCGTAACGCAAAGACGCCCGGCGACGCTGTAACAATAGTTCAAGTGGGTGTGACGGCGGCCTTGGCGGCGGTGGCTTCGTGCTGTGGTGCAGAGACGCGGATCACATAGTCGCGCGGGTCCGCAAAGCCTAGAACCGCCCTCGCCCGCTCTTCCAGAAGGTCGCGCGACAGGGTGTCGGTGCGCAGATACTGGACCCGCACCTCCAGGTCGCGGCGCTGCTCCATGACCTCGGCCAATTGGGCCCGGCGCTGGCGCAACAGCGCGTCCCGTTCCTGCCCGCTCAGCAGCCCGCGCGACCCGGTCAGGGCCTGAACACCCAGATAGGCGATCAAAAACAACAGGACGGCGGACGGCAGGTACGGCTTCATACGCTCTGGCATTCGGGCCGCTCCTTCTGAGCGTGGGCACACGGTTGATCGTGTGTGACCGAAAATGCCTAACGAACCGTAGCTTGGCCGTATCTCCTCCCTGTCGCGCAGCGATGGAGAGGTGGATCGGAGGCGCAGCCGACGAGACGGAGAGGCTGCCTATCGGTTCAACAGCATGCCGTCGCCGAAATAGACGCCTTGGTCGCCTAGCATCTCTTCGATACGCAGCAGCTGGTTGTACTTGGCCGTCCGATCCGAACGCGCGAGCGACCCGGTCTTGATCTGCCCGCAGTTCGTCGCGACGGCCAGGTCGGCGATGGTCGAATCCTCGGTCTCGCCCGAGCGGTGGCTCATCACGGCGGTATAGCCCGCGCGGTGGGCCATATCGACGGCGTCCAGCGTCTCCGACAGGGTGCCGATCTGGTTGACCTTGACCAGGATGGAGTTGGCTAGGCCCTCGCCGATCCCGGCGGCCAGACGCGCCGGATTGGTCACGAACAGGTCGTCGCCGACGATCTGGACGCGGTCGCCCAGACGGTCGGTCAGCAGCTTCCAGCCGTCGAAATCATCTTCGGCACAGCCGTCCTCGATCGAGACGATCGGGAAGCGTTGGCACAGGTCCGCCAGATAGCCGACCATGGCGTCGGCCTCGAAGGTCTTGCCCTCGCCCGCCATGACGTATTTGCCGTCCTTGAAGAACTCCGTCGCGGCCACATCCAGGGCCAGATGGAAGTCCTCGCCCGCCAGATAGCCCGCGGCCTGGCCCGCGCGGGTGATGAAGCTCAGCGCCTCTTCGGCCGAGGCCAGGTTGGGGGCGAAGCCGCCCTCATCGCCGACATTGGTGTTGTGGCCGGCGTCCTTTAGCTGGGTCTTCAGGGCGTGGAAGATTTCCGAGCCCATGCGCAGGGCCTCGGAAAAGCTGTCGGCCCCGGTCGGCAGGATCATGAACTCCTGGATGTCGATCGGATTGTCGGCATGGGCGCCGCCGTTGATGATGTTCATCATCGGCGTCGGCAGCACGCGCGCCGAAACCCCGCCCAGATAGCGATACAGCGGCAGGCCCGACGAAATCGCGCTGGCCTTGGCGCAGGCAAGAGACACGCCAAGGATAGCGTTGGCCCCCAGACGGCCCTTGTTGTTGGTGCCGTCCAGCGCGATCAGGGCCTCGTCGATGCGGCGCTGGTCCTCGGCGTCCATGCCGGACAGGGCGTCGAAGATCTCGCCATTGACGGCATCCACCGCCTTGCCGACACCCTTGCCGCCCCACAGCGCCTTGTCGCCGTCACGCAGTTCGACGGCCTCATGCGCCCCGGTCGAGGCCCCCGAAGGCACGGCGGCGCGACCGAAGCTGCCGTCGTCCAGGATGACATCCACCTCGACCGTCGGATTGCCGCGGCTGTCGAGGATCTGGCGGGCGACGATGTCGGCGATGTCGGTCATGGATCAGGCTCTGCTGTCAGGAAGGTCGCCGGGGTTTAGCGCAAGCCCCGGCGATACGCCAACCTCGAGGCTTGAGGCGTCAGGCGCAGCCCTCGACATACTGGATGCTGGGTCCGCCGGCGGCGACGTACTGAACCGTGCCCTCGGTGCCGATGTGATAGCTGATGCCGCGCGCCGCCGGGTTCTGGACATAGCCAGCACCGCCGCCGCTGGCCCAGGCCGTGATGTATTCCGCCGGGGCCGAACTGTATTTGTGGGGCGTGGCCGTCGCCGCCTCGCCGTAGGCGGCCTTGATCGCAGCAGCCTGATCGCCAACGCCGAAGCCGCGATCGGTTTTCACCGTTGCACCGCGGCTCAGCCAGACGCTGGTGACCACCCCATTCTCAACCATAACCATCAGGCCGGTCGGGGCCCGCTCGGGGCGGAACAGGTCACAGGCGGCGGGATCGGCTCCGCCGACCGATTCGGGCGAAGCGTCAGGCCCGACGGCAGCCTCGACCTCGGCACGGGTCATGCCGACCCGGATGTTGCCCCAGCCCTCGGGTGTCAGGGCGTTGGCGTCCACGACCGCGGCAGGCGCGTCCGGTGTCGCCACGGGCGGAGGCACGGCTTCGGTGGCGGCCTTCTCCGGTTCCGGCGCATTGCAGGCGGCCAGGACGAGGACCGAGGCGGTCAGCAGGATGGAGCGGATCATGGACGATCTCCTTGGAGGTTCGGGAGACATCAAAGCACGAAAACGGCGCGCGGATGACCGCGCGCCGTGAATTCCGTCTGTTGCCGCCGCTGATTCGCCAGCGGGGATTTCAGCTGAAGACCCTAATCTTCCTTGGGCGTCAGCACCTGACGGCCGCGATAGGTGCCGGTCTTCAGGTCGATGTGGTGCGAACGACGCAGCTCGCCCGTGTCCTTGTCTTCCGTATAGGCATTGGTGCCCAGGGCGTCGTGCGAGCGACGCATGTTGCGACGCGAGGGCGATACTTTGCGCTTCGGAACAGCCATGTCCGTCTCAATCTTCCAGGTCGGCGCCAGACAAGGCGCGAAAACAACAGCGGCGGCCCGAAAGAGCCGCCAGCGAGGGCGGGCTTATGCCCGAACATGCCGGGGAGTTCAAGCCTTGCGTTGCGCATCCCAGGCCGACCGCGTCAGGGCATAGAACAGACTATCGACCCAGACGCCGCCCACCTGCATCGTGCGGTCTGCGCTGCCGGTTTTGGTGAAGTCCATCCGCTCCAGCAGGCGGATTGATGCCGCATTGGCCGGATCGACATCGGCGGTAATCTGATCGAACGAATGATGCGCGAACAGATGGTCGATCGCAGCTGTCAGGGCCTCACTGGCGAGACCCCTGCCCCAATGCGACGGATGCAGAACATAGCCGACCTCCGGCGGAGCCCAGAAGCCGACCTTGCCGATGACTTCCCCATCGCATTCGATGATGAAGTCGGGATGATCCGGGCCGTTGGCGATCATCGCCGTCAACCAGGCTTCAGACTCCTCGATCGTCTGATGAGGAGGCGTGGCCCACCAGCGCATGGCTGTAACGTCTGAAAGCACGGCATGAATGCCCTCCAGATCGCTGCGCTCAGCCGTTCTTAGCACCAGTCTGGGGGTGGCGATCTCCATGCAGGCGCACTGCCTGCGTTAGGTGTCACGGTCAAGGCTGCGACGCTAGGCTCTTTATCAGCACGACAAAGGCCAGATCGCTGCGTCGGGGAATGCCGAAGCGTGGGTCCGTCGCCGGAAAGGGTCGCGTCTCGCCGGTCAGGACGTAGCCGCGCCGCTGATACCATTCGATCAGTTCGCCGCGCTGCACGATGACCGTCATCTCCATGCGGGTGGCGGCATAACGTGTGCGGGCCAGCGTCTCGGCCTTCGCGATCAGCCGACGGCCCAGTCCCTGGTCCTGCAGATCGGCCCGGACCGTCAGCATCCCCAGATAGGCCAGACCATCGCCCTTGTCGGTGACCTGGACGCAGCCGATCAATGCGCCGTCGCGCTCGGCCAGCAGGATGGTCTGGGCGGGATCGGCGACAGCCTCGTACAAGGCCGCTTCGTCGATTCGCGCGGCATCCAGCAGATCGGCTTCGTGGCTCCAGCCCTGGCGCGCGCGGTCGCCGCGATAGGCGTGATGAACCAGCGGCTGGATCGACGGCACGTCGGCCGCCGTGGCCTCGCGGAAGACGACCTCACGCATCCAACATGTCCGCGACCGCCTCGCCAATGGCCAGCGAACTGGTCAGGCCGGGGCTCTCGATCCCGAACAGGGCCACCAGCCCCTCCAGCCCGTGGTCATCTCGTCCGCGAAGCTGAAAGTCCGGTTGCGGCTCGCCTGGCCCATGGAGCTTGGGCCGGATGCCGGCATAGTCGGGTGTCAACCCGCCCTCCGGCAGGCCGGGCCAGAACCGGCGAATGTAATGGGCGAACTCGTCCGCCTTGGCCGGATCGACCGAATAGTCCTCGGCCTCGACATAGGCGAGGTCCGGCCCGAATACCGCCTGCCCGCCCAGATCCTTGCGATAGTGGGTGCCCAGAGCACCGGGGATCGGCGGCGGATAGATCAGCCGCTCGAACGGGGCCTTGCCGGTCAGGCGGAAATAGACGCCCTTGCCGAAATGACCCTCTGGAATGCGGTCGGAGGGAAACCCTTCGATGCGTCCGGCGACGTCTTGCGCCTGCAATCCCGGCGCGGTGACCAGCAGGCGCGTCGTCAGGGTCGCGCCGGCCTCGCCCCCAGCGGTGATCGTGAAGCCACCGCCTAGCAGCGCCTCGGCCCGCTCGAACGGCGTGTCGACGACGACAGACCCGCCTGCATCCTCGATCTCTCCGACCAGGGCCAGCATATAATCGTGGCTGGCGAACAGGCCGCTCTCGGGCGACAGGATGGCGGAATGGGCATTCAGGCCCGGCTCCAGCGCCCGCGCCTGGGCCCCTGTCAGATGCTCCAGTCCCTCGACGCCATTGGCGGTCGCCTGCTGGAAGATGGCCTCGATCCGCTCGACCTCGGCCTCTTCGGTCGCCACGACCAGCTTGCCGCATTTGCGATAGTCGATCTTGTGGCTCTCCAGAAAACCATAAAGCGCCCGCCTGCCCTCGACGCAGAACCGCGCCTTCAGGGTGCCGGTCGGATAGTAGAGCCCGCCGTGGATGACCTCGCTGTTTCGCGACGAAATCCCCTGGCCGATGTGGCCTTCCTTCTCCAGCACCAAAACGGTCAGGCCCCGTTTCGCCAGCGCACGTCCACAAGCGAGGCCGACCGCCCCGGCTCCGACCACGGTGGCGTCGAAGTCGAAGCTCACGACTTCGGCCCATAAAGCTGGGCCGCCCGCGCCTCGAAACAGCGCATCAGCGATCCGACCGCGCGGTCGAAGTTGGCGTGCAGCATCGCATCCAGCAACCGGGTCTTGAAGGCGAAGTCGATCATGAACTCGACCCGCGTCCCTGCTGGATCGGCGTGAAAGCTCCAGCGGTTGTTCAGATGCCTGAACGGCCCCCGGATCAGCCCGACCTCGACCACCTGCGCATTGCGGTCATGTCGGACCCAGGTCGAAAATCGTTCTCGCAGAAACGAAAACCCCACCGCCGCCTCCGCATCCAGCAGATCGACGCCGGGTGCTTCCTCACGCGGGTTCCAGACCCGCATGCTGTTCACCCAGGGCACGAAGTCGGGATAGGCGCGCACGTCAGCCACCAAGGCCGCGAGTTGTTCGGGCGCATAAGGTAGAATGCGGGTGACGCGGTGAACGGCCAAGCGCGGCTCAGCGTCCCGTTTGCGCCAGACGCGCCGCCCTCAGCCGCGCGAAGTCGTCACCCGCATGATGCGAGCTGCGGGTCAGCGGGCTCGATGACACCATCAGAAAGCCCTTGGCGCGAGCAATGGCCTCATAGGCCTTGAATTCCTCGGGCGTGACGAACCGCTCGATGGCGGCATGTTTGCGGGTCGGCTGCAGGTACTGGCCGATGGTGATGAAGTCGACGCCGGCCGAGCGCATGTCGTCCATCACCTGCATGACCTCCTCCTTGGTCTCGCCCAGGCCGACCATGATGCCGGACTTGGTGAACTGGTTGGGGTCGCGCTCCTTGACCATCTGCAGCAGGCGTAGGGAGTGGAAGTAGCGGGCTCCCGGCCGGATCTTCAGATAGAGCCGCGGCACGGTCTCAAGGTTGTGGTTGAAGACGTCGGGGGTCGCGTCGATCATCACCTCGGCCGCGCCGTCCTTGCGCAGGAAGTCGGGCGTCAGGATTTCGATGGTCGTAGCCGGAGCCTGGCGTCGGATTTCGCGCACCACCTCGGCGAAGTGGGCGGCACCGCCGTCATGCACGTCGTCGCGATCCACCGAGGTGATGACAACGTGGTTGAGGCCCAGCTGCGCCACCGCCAGACCGACCTTGGCTGGCTCCTCGGGATCCAGCGGCTGGGGCAGACCCGTCTTGACGTTGCAGAAGGCGCAGGCCCGCGTGCAGGTGTCGCCCATGATCATCAGGGTGGCGTGCTTCTGGCTCCAGCACTCGCCGATGTTGGGACAGGCCGCCTCCTCGCAGACGGTGACGAGGCCCTTGTCCTTCACGATGGCCTTGGTGGCATTGTACTGGCCCGAGCCGGGGGCCTTGACCCGCAGCCAGTCGGGCTTTTTCAGCACGGCCGTTTCCGGCCGATTCTGCTTTTCCGGGTGACGCAGTTCGGACGGCGTTTTCCTGAGAGTGTCGATCAGGGTGACCAAGGGCGTCGCGGCTCCGTCGCTGGGCGAGACCGCTATGTCGTCGTTCCGGGCACGGAAGGCAAGGCAACTGCGGCGCTCACGCAAGGTAACATATCTTTTCAAGCGCGGCCCGCCCCTCTAGTTTGCGCGGCTCGATATGAAGGCTGCGGGCCAACCGCATCCGCACGGAGGTGAGTTCTTGCGCGTACCCCTGGACCCCAAGCTCAAGCAGCAGTCGCTGTTCGACGCCCTGATCGCCGCCCGCGAGACCTATGGCGACAAGGAAATTCTGGAGGATCAGGATCGCAATCCCCTGACCTATACCGGCCTGATCCGCGCCGCCTTCGTGCTGGGCCGCAAGATCGCCGCGATGACGGCCCCGGCCGAGCGGGTGGCCATCATGCTGCCGTCCAGCGTGGGCGGCGCGGTCACCTTCTTCGCCCTGCATGCCTATGGTCGCCAGCCGGTCATGCTGAACTTCACCGCCGGTGAGCTGAACCTGAAGGCGGCGCTGAAGGCCGCGGGCGTAAAGAAGATCCTGACCGCCAAACGCTTCATCGATCAGGCCAAGCTGGACGATCTGGTCGCGGACCTGGGCACGGTGGCCGAGATCGTCTGGCTGGATGACGTCCGCAAATCGATCGGGCTGCAGGACAAGCTGTTCGGGCTGATGGCGGGCCTGATGCCGCGCCGCTTTCTGGTCAAGACCGCGCCCTCGTCGCCGGGTGTGGTGCTGTTCACCTCCGGCAGTTTCGGTGCGCCCAAGGGTGTGGTGCTCAGCCAGTGGAACCTGGTCGCCAACTGTCGCCAGGTGAACCAGCATATTCCGCTGGACCCGGACTGGGTGATGTTCAACCCCTTGCCGACCTTCCACTGTTTCGGGCTGACCGGCGGCGTGCTTCTGCCGCTGTTCCAGGGATTGAAGGCGTTTCAGTATCCGTCGCCCCTGCATGCCAAGCAGATCGTCGAGCTGCTGCCGCAGGTGAAGGCCTCGATCCTGTTCGCCACCGACACCTTCTTGAATCAGTATGCGCGCGTGGCCGGGCCGGATGATTTCTCCAGCCTGAAGTTCGTCGTCGCCGGGGCCGAGCGCGTGCGCGACGAGACCCACCATCTGTTCAACACCCGCTTCCACGGCCTGAAACTG
>CALRXI020000037.1:0-17799 GCA_943372125.1 Brevundimonas vancanneytii | reverse complement strand
ATGTCGGTGCGATGAAAACCGCCCGGCCAGTCGATCTTGCGCACAGCCGCATAGGCCCGCTCGCGCGCCTCGACGATGTCGCGGCCCCGCGCACAGACGTTCAGCACACGCCCGCCCGCCGCAGCCAGCTGCCCGTCGGGACGGTGCCGGGTACCGGCGTGGAACACCTGCACATGCGGCCCGAAATCCTGTTCCGCGCCCCGGATGATCGACCCCTCCAGCGGACTGTCGGGATAGCCCTTGGCCGCCAGCACGACACAGATCACCGTATCGGTGGAGAAGGTCGGCAGACGCGCCTGGGTCAGGTCACCCTTCGCGCAGGCCAGCAGCAGGGGCACGATATCCCCGTCCATCCGCATCATCAGGACTTGGCACTCCGGGTCGCCGAAGCGGGCGTTGAACTCCACCACCTTCGGACCCTGTTCGGTCGCCATCAACCCGGCGTACAGGACCCCGCGATAGGGCGCGCCCTCCGCCGCCATGGCCGCGACCACCGGCTGCACGATCAGCCGCTCGGCCGCCTCGACCAGCTCCGGCGTGAAGACCGGTGCCGGCGAATAGCTGCCCATGCCGCCCGTGTTGGGGCCCAGGTCGCCGTCAAAGGCCCGCTTGTGATCCTGCGCCCCGCCCAGCAACAGGGCGCTCTGCCCGTCACAGACGGCGAACAGCGAGCCCTCCTCGCCGTCCATGAACTCCTCGATCACGACGCGGGCTCCGGCGGTGCCGAAGCGGCCGCCCAGCATCCGCTCGATCTCGGCCTCGGCGTCGCGCTTGTCGGGGCTGATGGCCACGCCTTTGCCTGCCGCCAGACCGTCGGCCTTGATCACATAGGGTGGCTTGAACACCGTTAGCGCCTGCCGCGCCTCGTGCAGCCGCTCATAGACGCCATAGCCGGCCGTCGGGATTTCATGGCGCTCCATGAACGCCTTGGAAAACGCCTTGGAGGTCTCCAGCCGCGCCGCCTTGGCACTGGGTCCGAAGCAGGGAATGCCCGCCGCGGCCAGTCGGTCCGCCAGCCCCGCCTCCAGCGCCGTCTCCGGTCCCACGACGACCAGATCGGCCCGCATCTCGCGCGCCAGGACCGTCAGGGCATCCGCATCGGTAGCCTTCAGATCGACCCGCTCGCCGAGCGCATCCATACCGGGGTTTCCCGGCGCGATGACCAGCCGACGCACCAGCGGCGACTGGGCGATCTTCCAGGCCAGGGCGTGCTCGCGCCCTCCCGATCCGACGAGCAGAATATTCATGCCCGCGACATGACCGCACCTGCGAACACGGTCAAGTCGCAGGCGCGGTTAGCGAGGTCTTATCGTTCGTTCAGCGGGCGGGCGGCGTCCAGCGCGGCAGGGCCGCCAGTTGCGCCGCCGTCAGATCGGTCATCAGGTCGCGGTCGTCCGATCCATTGGTCGGGATGGGCGCGGCCCGCACATCACCAACAGGCACCACGACCTTCACATCGCCCGGCCCTTCCAGCTCGACGACCAGTTGCGTCAGCTGACCCCCGGCATCCAGCACCAGCGTCTCGACATCGCCCAGATCGGTCCCGTCCGCCGCCTGCAGGTCGGCATCCTCCAGCTGATCGCGGCTCATGTCGAACGCGATGGCGGCGCGCGCCGTCGCCATATCGGCAGTCTGTTCCGTCACGGGGGCGGGCGCGGCACCGGGCGCAGGCGGCTGGACGACGTCGTCCGTGCTGTCGGAACAGGCCGAAATCGTGATGGCCCCGAGCGTGGCGACGGCGGCGATGGCAAAACGGTTCATGGTGTTTCCTCAGGTCAAAGCATGGCGGACAGAACATAGACCCCGACACCGATCAGCAGGATCACACCGACCACCAGCCACAGGCTGACGGCCGGCGCGGCGCTGCGGCGACCCAGCTCCCGCTCGCTTGGATTCTGGTCGACGGGATCGGTATCCTGGGGGTCTGCGGGCATGGTGACGCTAACGACCTGTGCCGAAAGCCGTTCCCGCTTCTGCTAGGTGATGAAAACGTTTATACGTCGTTCTAACGAGGAGACCGTCATGGCCAAGGAATCCGTCTTTACCCTCAAGCTCGAGCCCGAGCTACGCGACGCCTTCATGGCCGAGGCCGAGGCCAGCCACCGCCCCGCTTCTCAGGTCGTACGTGAGCTGATGAGGGAGTTCGTCCAGAAGCAGCAGGAAAGCCGGTCCTACGACGCTTTTCTGGCTGAGACCGTGAAAGCCTCACTCGCATCCATGAAAGATGGCGAGGGTATTCCCAATGAGGTCGTAGAAGCCCAGTTCGCCGAGCGCAGGCGTCTGGCCCGCGAGCGCATTGGGTGAAGGTGTCATGGACACCGGTGGCCCAGCGGCACCGCGAAGATATCTGGCTGCACATCGCCAAGGATGACCCATATGCCGCCGCGCAGATGGATGATCGGTTCTCTGATGCGACACTCAGGCTGGCTGATTATCCCGACTACGGACGCATCGGAAGCCTGCCTGGCACCCGCGAAACCTTCCCTCACAGGTCCTACCGCCTCGTCTATCAAGTCCAGCCCGATAGGATATTGATCGTCGCCCTGATCCATGTAGCGCGACAGTGGCCGCCTGTGCGAATGGACGACGCATGACCGACGACTATGTCTTTGGCGGATCGACCGAGACTGCCGCCCCGCCGCGCGACAACAATCCGCCGCAGTCGGTGTCGGAGCTGTCATTCGCACTGAAGCGGACGCTGGAGGATCGGTTTGGCCACGTCCGCCTGCGGGGCGAGGTGTCCAAGGTCAATCACCATGCCTCGGGCCATGTCTATCTGACGCTCAAGGACGACAAGGCCGCCATCGACGGCGTGATCTGGAAGGGCTCGGTGCGGGGACTGGGCGTCCGGCCCGAGACGGGGCTGGAAGTCATCGTCACCGGCAAGATCACCTCCTACCCGGCCCGCTCCTCCTATCAGATCGTCATAGAGAGTATGGAGGCCGCAGGTGCAGGCGCGCTTCTGGCCCAGCTGGAGCGGCTGAAGGTCAGGCTACAGGGAGAGGGCCTGTTCGATCCGGCCCGCAAGACGGCCATCCCCGCCTTCCCCGCCACCATCGGCGTGATCACCAGCCCGACGGGCGCGGTCATCCGCGACATCCTGCACCGCATCGCCGAGCGCTGGCCCTGCCGCGTCATCGTCTGGCCCTGCGTGGTCCAGGGGGATGCCGCCGCCGCCCAGGTCGCAAATGCCGTGCGCGGTTTCGATGCCATGGGTGCCGATGGCCCCATTCCTCGCCCCGACCTGCTGATCGTGGCCCGGGGCGGCGGCTCGGTCGAGGATCTGTGGGCCTTCAACGACGAGGCCCTGGCCCGTGCCGTGGCCTCGGCCACCATCCCCATCATCTCGGCCGTGGGGCACGAGACCGACACCACCCTGATCGACTTCGTCTCCGACCGCCGCGCCCCGACCCCGACCGGGGCGGCAGAGATCGCCACGCCCGTCCTGGCCGATCTTCGTTTCGCCGTGGCCGATCTGCAGCGCCGGCTGGACCGCGCGGGCGGCCGTCTGATCGAGGAACGCCGCACCCGTCTGCGCGCCGCCGCACGCGGCTTGCCGACCCGGCCCGAAGACCTGCTGGCCCTGCCCCAGCAGCGCCTCGACCTGGCCAGCAACCGACTCAGCTCAGGCCTGCAACGCAATGTCGCCCTTCACGGCCAGCAGCTGGTCTCAGCATCCGCCCGCCTCGGGTCGCACCTGCTGACCCAGCGCCTGACCCGTGCGGATGATCGACTGATCGTGGCCGACCGTCGTCTTCAAGGGGGCCTGACCGCCAATGTCGCGGCCCACCAGCATCGTCTGCTGAAGATCGTCAGCCGCCTCTCGCCCCAGCCCCTGCATCGCCGCTTGGACCAGCGCTCGGCCCGCCTGTCCGCCGCCTCCGACCGGCTGACACCGACCCTGCCGCGTCGTCTGGACCGCGACGAGGCCCGCCTGGCGGCCCTGTCCCGCGCCTTGCTCAGCCTCGACCCCAAACGCCCCAAGCCCGGCTTTGCCCGCGTCGAAAGCAGCGACGGCACCATGATCGCCAGTGCCGCCGCCCTGACCGCCGGCCAGGCCGTCAGCCTGGTCTTTGCCGATGGCTCGCGCGGGGCGCACATCGACACTGAGGACGGCAACCCGGGGCCTGCCATCGGCCGCCCCCGGCACCGACCAGCGTCGCCTCCAAAGCCCACATCTGCGCCACAGGGCGATCTTTTTTAGGCGGCAAGCTCTGCCTTGTCGGCTCAACCCGCGCTATAAGACGCCATGACCCAGACCGCACCCGGACAGGCCACCCTGCATTACGGCGACGGCGAGTTTGCCGTCCTCAAGCCCGGCCGCTACGTCACCTGCGCCGTGTCTGGCCGGGGCATCCCGCTGGAAATCCTGCGCTACTGGTCGGTCAGCCTTCAGGAAGCCTATGCCGGTCCGGACGAGGCCTTCAAACGGCTTGCCCAGGCGGACTGAACTCGCTTCTGGCACGTGGACGATGGACGGCGATTCCGTTCCCGCCTAGGTATTGGTCCATTCCGATGCCCGGTGATTCAAGCCTTCGATGTCCTCGTACAAATCCGTCAAAATTCTGCTGGTCGACGATAACCAGCATATGAGGGCCATCACCTCCGCCGTGCTGCAATCCGCCGGCGTGCGCGACGTGCATGAGGCGGGCGACGGCCCCTTGGCGCTGGAAATCCTGAAGAGCCACGACATCGACGTCGCCATCGTCGACTTCAACATGTCGCCCATGGACGGCGTGGAGTTCACCCGCCTGGTCCGCAACAGCCCCGGCAGCGCCAATCCCTATCTGCCCATCATCATGATGACCGGCCATTCCGAGAAAAGCCGGGTGTTCGAGGCGCGTGACGCGGGCGTGACTGAGTTCGTGACCAAGCCCCTGACGGCCAAGGCCCTGCTGGACCGGCTGCACGCCGTGATCTTCCGGCCCCGCCCCTATGTGAAGACCGACAGCTATTTCGGTCCGGACCGGCGTCGCCGCAACGACGCCAACTATCGCGGCGAAAAACGCCGCGTGGCGGATCATCAGGTCGCCTGATCGGCCTCGCGCAGGGCGGCATAGACCTTGTCCGGCCAGCGTTTGTGCACCCAGAACCAGTCCACGGGATGCGCCCTGACGCAGTCCTCCACGAAGGCGTTCGCCGCCTGGATGCCCGCCAGGATATCGGCTGCCTTGTCCCCCGTATCCGGCACCCGGATCGGCTCATGCGCCGTCACCCGGAACCGCACGCCTGGCAGCCGCACCACCGACAGCGGCTGCATGACCGTATCGAACTTCTGCGCCAGCCGGGCCGCGCCTGGCGAGGCATTCACGGGCTGACCGAAGAAGGTCACCTCCGGCCCCTGATTGTATTTCTGATCGACCAGCAGGGCGATGGAATCGCCGCGCTTCATCCCCGCCATCAGTTCGCGCGTCCCGTCGCCCTTGGGCGCGAACAGGCGAATGCCGTAACGCTCCCGGCTTTCACGGATCAGGGCATCGACATAGGGGTTGTTGGCCGCGCGATAGGTCACCTGGCACGGCACGCCCGAGGCCATGATCACCGCCGCCATCACCTCGAAATTGGCCAGGTGGCCCGAGATCAGCACCGCAGGCACACCGCTGTCGCGGATCGCATGCAGCCGCTCCATCCCGACCACCTCGACCCGCCCGCCCTCGGGCGTCAGCCGGTCCATGACCGCCAGCTCGGCGAAGGTGCGCCCCGTCTGGTCCCACTGTTCCAGCGCCAGGCGCTCGCGCCCGGCGTCATCCATATCCGGAAAGGCGATCCGCAGATTGCGCATCACCGTCTTCTGGGTGCCCGTATGCGGCCCCAGGGTCCTCAGCAGCCAGCCGCCCAGCCCCGACGCCCGCTCCACTCCCAGCAGTCGCAAAAAAGCAAATAGTGTCGAAAACGCAAAGGCTTCCAGCCGCCAGATCAGATCCTGGCGAAAGCTGGCACCCGTTTTGCCTTCACCAGGCAATCGTCAGCCCGCCGTCCACCACCAGCGTCTGGCCATTCACATAGGACCCGGCCTTCGAGCACAGATAAACGGCCGTCCCGGCGATCTCGTCCGGCTGGCCGATGCGCTTCATGGGGTTGGGCTCGACCGTCACCTTCAGCACCTCCTCGTTCTCCCACAGATAGCGGGCGAAATCGGTCTGGATCAGGCCCGGCGCGATACAGTTGACCCGCACGTTCGACGGCCCCCACTCCACCGCCAGATTGCGCGCCAGCTGCATGTCCGCCGCCTTGGAGACGTTATAGGCGCCGATCAGGGCATTGCCGCGCAGCCCCCCGACCGAGGAGATGATCACGATCGCCCCGTCCTTCCGCTCGATCATCTGCGGCGCGACCATCTGGGTCAGCCAGTGATTGGCCAGCACATTGTTGTGGAAGATCTTCTCGAACTGCTCGTCGGCAATCCCCGCCATCGGCCCGGCATAGGGGTTGGACGCGGCATTGCAGACCAGGATGTCGATCTGGCCGAAGGCGGCATTGGTCTCGTCCACCAGCCGCTGCAGGTCTTCCTTGGAGGAAATGCTGGCGGGAATGGCGATGGCCGTGCCCTCGCCATGCTTTTCGTTGATCGCCGCCGCCACCTCGTCGCACGGCGCGGCCTTGCGCGACGAGATCACGACTTTAGCGCCGTGTTCGGCCATCCGCTCGGCGATGGCGCGGCCAATGCCCCGCGACGAGCCCGTGATGACGGCGACCTTGCCGCTCAGATCGAACAATTCCATGCCTATCCCCGTATTCCGTGTGTTTCGCCTATAGGCGTCGGTCTCTGATACCCTGATACTCCAGCGATTCCATTTGGGAAGGCGGAACAACCGTTTCCATGCGCGCACTGACCCAGGGCTTCCTGTTCTTCAGCTATCTGTTCGTGTCCATGACCCTGGGCACATGGCTGTGGAGTGCCAACCTGGGGCTGGGCGCGGCCGTGGCCGGTTTCGTGGGCGCCGCAGGCCTGCTGGTCGCCGTCCACGTCCTGATCGCGACCCGCGCGGACAGGGCTGCCCTGCGCAAGGAGATCGACACCGTCCGCCAGGCCCATCGCCTGCTGGCCGATGCGATGGAATCGACCCAGTCCGCCCTGACCGACCTGGCCGGAGCGATCGAGGCCGGCTCGCTCACCTCGACCGAAAGCCTGACCGGCGAGGTCCGCATGCTGGAAAGCCTGATCCAGCAGATGAGCGAATCGATCGATCAGCGCATGGCGGCCCAGATCCCCGCCTCCGGCCCGTTCGAGGCGCGCTGGCAGCAGCAGTCCAACGTCCTGCTCCACACCATCCACGACGCCCTGACCGAGAACCGCGTCGACCTGTATCTCCAGCCCGTCGTCTCCCTGCCCCAGCGCCGGACCATGTTCTACGAGAGCTTCACCCGCCTGCGCGCCGCCGACGACCGGGTCATGATGCCCGCCGAATATCTGTCGATCGCCGAGGGCGAGGGTCTGGTTCCCGCCATCGACAATCTGCTGCTGTTCCGCTGTGCCCAGATCGTGCGCCGTCTCGCGCGTCAGGACCGCAAGGTCGGAGTCTTCTGCAACGTCGCCCTGACCTCCCTGGCCGACGAGGCCTTCTTCCCACAGTTCCTGGATTTCCTCAGCGAAAACCGCGACCTCAACCAGGCCCTGATCTTCGAACTGGGTCAGGCGACCTTCGACGCCCGCGGCGCGACCGAGGCGCGCAACATGGCCAAGCTGGCCGATCTCGGCTTCCGCTTCTCGATCGACAAGGTCCAGACGCTGGATCTGGACTTCGCCGATCTCCAGCGCTCCGACGTCAAGTTCATGAAGGTCTCGGCCGAGCTTCTGATCGAACAGCTGCTGGACCTCGATACCGCCTCGCCTCTGCCCGGCCGTCCGGACATCTCGGCCGTCGATTTCGCCGACCTGACCCGCCGCTACGGCATCGAGCTGATCGCCGAGAAATGCGAGACCGAGCGCCAGATCGTCGACATCCTCGAACTCGACATCGCCATGGCCCAGGGCCACCTGTTCGGCGAGCCCCGCGCCATCAAGGAAGCGGTCCTGGCCGAAACCGACCCGCCCGCCGAATTCCTGCGCTCCACCCTGCGCAGTGCCGATCAGCGCCGCCGGGTGCATTAGGGGCTAGTAGCGGCGATAGCCGTCGCGCCGATAGTCGTCCTGCCAGTAGATGCGCTCGCGGCCGTAGCGATAGTCCCGGTTGTAGCCGCCGAAGCCATAGCCGCAGGGATCGTCCTCGGCCGACAGCTGGTTGCCCAGCAACGCCCCGGCCACCGCACCAATCGCGGCTCCGGCCTCGCGATCGCCACGCCCTGCCACCGCCGCCCCGACAGCCGCGCCCAGCGCCGCACCGGACGCCGTCGCCAGTTCGCGATTCCGCGCATAGTCCCGCTCGCACGCCGAGGCATAACCGTCCGTCGTCGCGCAGGACGCCGTAATCAGCCCGCAGCCCACCACGGCCGCCATCGTCAGCATCGTTTTCATGAGACCCTCTCCCTTGGTTCCTGCGGAAAACGTAGGGCGCGCACCCCGGTTCCTCGTCACCAAGGCTGTCGAACAGCAACCTGGGCTATTCTTCCCAAGGGGACGCAGCGGAGATCGCGCTCCTTTGTCATCCCCGACGCACCCCGGCGAAAGCCGGGGGAAGATCGGGGACGGCAGCCGCTCCTTCTTCTCCCCTCCCGGACGACGCGCAGCGGCGAGCCGGGAGGCGAGTGGCGGCAGCGCGGGTGGCGGGTTCTCGCAACCACCCTGCCAGACCGCACCCGTCTTCCGGTTCAGCCCTGCGGTCTGACCGGAAGTCTCGGTTGACGAGGCCCGTCCCGTCCCGGCTCTCCGCTTCGCTGCGGCCGGGATGACAAGGGAGCGCGGACCTCTTGGCAGCGACCACATGCTGAGAGTTCAGGCCCAACCCGCGCAAACAAATCCGTCAACCCCCTGATCCCACTCCGCAATCCGTCACACGCAGCGACCGATGCCCGCCATAGGAAGCGCGTGCCCCATACTACTCCGCGTCCCGTCGCCGGGAAGGGCGCAAGGCCTTGCGGCTTGTCGCGGCGGGAACGAGATGAGCGGGGTGGGGTGGCCTCGGCTACGCGGGTTTGTCGGCAAGCGCCGGCCTTCTCCGCGAGCACGGCACCTCCCCAGAAAAGGGCAGGGCCTCAAGCAGCGAGCCACCGCGTGGCGAGCGTTAGGCCCTTTCCGTCAGGCGTCCCTCTCGGGACGCCCGGCACAAAGAGCGTATGGCAGGGAACCTGCGCTGTTCACGGGATCGGGTTCCGCAAGGCTCCGACCGTCCCGCCGGAGGCCATGTCGGCAAGGCGCTAAGAGCGTCGCTGGTCCTGGGTGGGGGATGCCCCTCCATCCCAGGCCGAAAGCCATCGGTCAGACATCTCGTGCGGAGCGACGACGCGATACCGAAACACACATTCCCAACGGTCTCCGGGCATCGCGCCCGGCGCTCCGCCGGCCCATCCCACCTTCAACCGGCTGCGGCATTCCGCAGGCGGGGAACTAGCCTGCCTGGTTTTTCAGAGACCAAAGAAACAGAAAGAACCGATCGATCTCCGCCCTACCCCTTCACCCGCCAGGTCGCGCCGTCCGGCCCGTCCATAACCACGACGTTCAGGGCGTTCAGCCGGTCGCGGATACGGTCCGCCTCGGGCCAGTCCTTGGCGGCGCGAGCGACGGCGCGTTGCTCCAGCAAGGCCTCGACCTCGGCCTTCAGGCTCGCATCGCCGCCCTCGAACCATTGGTCCGAAGACAGGGTCAGCACCCCCAGCAGCCCGGCGGCCTCGATCAGGCTCCAGCGTGCCATGGCCACATCGTTGATGTCGGCCTCGGCGTCGTTCAGCAGCTCGCGAAGGGCATTACCCAGGGCGAACAACTGGGCCACGGCCGCCGGCGTGTTCAGATCGTCCTCCAATGTGTCCAGCACCGGGTCCAGCGCATTCTCGGCCAACTCCATCTCGGCCTCTTCAAGAGTGGCCATGTCGAACCCGATCAAGGCCGCATCAGCGTCGCGCAACACGCCGTACAGCCGGTCCAGGTTCTTGCGCGACTGGTCCAGCAGCGCCTGGTTCCAGTCCAGCGGCTGGCGATAGTGCGCGCTCAGCAGGGCCCAGCGGACAACTTCGCCCGGCATCGTCTGCACCAGGTCGTGCAGCAGCAGCACATTGCCGACCGACTTGGACATCTTCTCCGCATCGACGGTCAGAAAACCGTTGTGCATCCAGTAGCGAGCGTACTCCTGGTGCGCGTCCGCCGAATGGGCATGGCCATGGGCACAGACGCCCTGGGCGATCTCGTTCTCGTGGTGCGGAAAGACCAGATCGATGCCACCGCCGTGGATGTCGATGGGCAGACCCAGCGTCTGTTCGATCATGGCCGAGCATTCGATGTGCCAGCCGGGACGCCCCGCCCCCCAAGGCGACGGCCACGACGGCTCATCCGGCTTGGACGGTTTCCAAAGGACGAAGTCGTGCGGGTTTTTCTTGTAGGGCGCGACCTCGACCCGGGCCCCGGCGATCATGTCGTCCAGATTGCGACCCGACAGCCGCCCGTAAGTTTCGTAGGACGAGACGTCGAACAGGACATGGCCTTCCGCAGCATAGGCGCAGCCGTGGTCGATGATGGCCTGGATCTGGGCCACGATGGCGTCCATGTGGTCGGTCACATGCGGCGCGATGTCCGGCGGCGACACGTTCAGCTGGGCCATGTCGGCCAGATAGGCCGCCTCGTAACGCGCGGTCACCTCGCCGATCGGCACGCCTTCTCTCGCAGCCTTCTGATTGATCTTGTCGTCCACGTCGGTGACGTTGCGGGCATAGACGACCTTGTCCGCCCCATAGGTCCGGCGCAGCAACCGCACCAGCACGTCGAACACCACCGGCGGCCGCGCATTGCCGATGTGGGCATAGTCATAGACGGTCGGCCCGCAGACGTAGAGCGTCACCCGGTTCGGATCGCGCGGCGTGAACACGCGCTTTTCGCGGTGCAGGGTGTCGTGAAGCGTCAGCGTCATAATGCTGCGGTGCCTTGGAAGTGCTTGCGGCCAAGCCGGGGTCGCCCATATAGCCGTTTCGTCCCTTCCGCGAACAGCGGCGCGGACATTTTCAAGGGAGCGCGGCGCGCGTCCATCCGGGGCCTTCGCCCCGGCGCTACTTCGCCGCAGACACACGACAGATGACCACTTCGACCAATGCTGCCCTGGTGACCGTCAACGATGCCCGCGACACCGTCGTGGTCCGCCCCAGCCGCGACGAGGCCCTGAAGGCCGTCCGCACCCTGCTGGCCTGGGCCGGCGACAATCCCGATCGTGAAGGCCTGAAGGATACGCCCAAGCGGGTGGTCGACGCCTATGCCGAATGGTTCGACGGCTATGACGCCGATCCGGCCAAGGAGCTGTCGCGGACGTTCGAGGACGTCCAGGGCTATGACGACATGGTCCTGTTGCGCGACATCGAGGTGGAAAGCCACTGCGAGCACCACATGGCCCCGTTCCTGGGCAAGGCCTATGTCGCCTACATCCCCACGGAAAAGGTCGTCGGAATCTCCAAGCTGGCCCGCGTGGTCGAAATCTTCTCGCGCCGTCTCCAGACCCAGGAAACCCTGACCCAGCTGATCGCCGAGGCGATCGAGACGAATCTGCAGCCGGCGGGCGTGGCCATCCTGATCGATGCCGAGCACCAGTGCATGACCACGCGCGGCGTCCATCACCGCCACGTCTCGACCATCACCACCCGCTTCACCGGCGTGTTCAAGTCCGACGAGACCCTGAAGGATCGCTTCCTGAAGCTGGCCAAGGGCTGATCGCCGCCATTTTTGCGCCCGCAAGGCGTGAATAACTGCGGTTGAAGCGATGCGGGAACGCAATGGGTGCCGAACGTGCTTTACAAGCGCGGACCGGGACGCCAAGAAACGACCCGACCTAATGTTGTCGCCTGCCGCGTGTTGCGCCGGGCTTGAGGGAGAACCAGCGTATGGGCGCTAAACTTTCCGGCCCCGGTGGCAAGGGCAAGACGATCGAGCAGAACTCGGACATCAACGTCACGCCGTTCGTCGACATCATGCTGGTGCTGCTGATCATCTTCATGGTGGCTGCACCGCTGGCGACCGTCTCGATCAAGCTGGACCTGCCGCCGGCGATTCCGAACCCGGACGATCCGAATCCTAAAGAGCCCGTCTACATCTCCATCCAGGAGGGTGGTCGCCTCTTCATCGCCGAGAACGAAACCGCCATCGACCGCCTGGCCGCCGACGTCTGCGCTGCCCAGGAAGTCACCACCACCTGCCAGGACGAGCGCGTCTTCGTCCGCGCCCAGGCCGAGGTGAAGTACAATCAGTTCATGGAAGTCATGAACGAGCTGCAGGACAAGGGCTTCTTCAAGGTCGGCCTGCTGAACGAAGACATCGAATAGGCCTTCACGCCTGTTCCATACGAAAGAAGCCGCGCCCCTCAGGACGCGGCTTTTTCATTGGCGGCGATCCGGTGAAGGATCGAGAGTCTAAGACCGTAGGGCCTATTCCACGGACTGGCGCGGCGTCGCCGGTGCCGCGGCACCCGCCTGATAAGGCTGCGGTCCCGACGGGGCTTCGGCAGCCGGCGTGCGCGGCGTCGGTGCCGGCTGCGGTGCCCGGGTCGCCGGCCTCGCCGCCGGGCGCGACGGCGTCCGGCGTACTGCGGGCCTCGGGGCCGGCGCAGGCGTCGGCGTCGGTGTCGGTGTCGAGGCCGCCGGAGTCGGCGTGGATGCGGGCGTGGCGGTATTGGCGGTTGGTACAGCGGTTGGAGCCGGTACCGGTGCGTCGGCCGCCGCAGCGGTTGCGGCCCGGGCAGCCAGCTGCTGACGCGCGGCAAAGCGGCGGGCCAGTTTCTCGGTCAGTTCACGGGCGGCCGCCGGCTCCATCTGGGCCATGACCGCCGCCAGTGAGCGCGGCCGCATGGCTGCCGCGACCGGCAGGCGCACATCGTCGCTCAGGGTCGCGAACACCCGCGCCGCCTCTTTCGGACGCATGGCAGAATAGACGGCGACCAGCCGGTCGTTCTCGGCCTTCTCCTGCTCGCTGACCTGACCCAGCAGCTGCTGCACCTCGGCCTTGACCGCCTCCAGCGCCTGGACCCGTGCATCCAGCTTTTGCTCGGCCGTCGCCATCAACGGCAGCATGGACGCCAGATCGGTATCGCGGGCATCCAGCTGGGTCCGGCGCGATTGCAGCGATTGCAGGATCCGCAGTTCGGCCGGCGAAATCCCGGCCTGCTGCGCCAGCTGCTCCGGCGTCAGGGCACAGACGGCGGCGGCGGGTTTCACCGCGGCCGCAGCGGCGACCGGTACGGCCTCCTCGGCCCAGGCCTGGGCTCCCTCGAAGAGACCCGGCGCAATGCCGACGGCGCGCACGACGACCACCCCGCCGATGGCGACAGCGATCAGGGGCAACAGGCGCGGAATCTTGCTCATGGTCGGCTACTCCAGCCCTCAAATCGGCAGACGCCGCGCGTCTGCCATAGGGCCACAAGGTGAATCAGGCGGCGAACAGGTCTTCGTCCAGGTTACGACGCGCCTGGTTGAGGCTTTGCTTCGCGGCTTGGTTAGCGGTCATCGCGCCCAGGATGGCCGAGACGTTCGATCCGCCGGGCGCTTGGGCGCGGGCCACCGCCGGTGCGGCCATACCCTGAATGCGCTCCGCCAGGGCTGCCATGCGCAGGGCGCGCTCGTCATCCGCCGTCGTAACGACCGGCTTGGCGACGGGCGCGGGCACCGGCCGTGGCGCGGCGACACGCAGTTCCAGCGGCGCTTCCTCGGCGACGGCACGAGCCGGAGCGGCGGGAGCCCTTGCGATCAGCCCTTCCAGCTGCGCCTTGACCTCGCGGGCCTTGACGATGCGGTCGTGCAGCAGGTCGGTCTCGTGGCCCGACGCCCGCAGGGTCGCCAGCGCCGTCTCGGCCCGGCCCGCTGCCGTATTCAGTTCCGTCACCGCAGAGGCAAAGGCCTGCTGCCCCGCCCGCAAGGCCGACAGCTTGCGCTCCAGCCGCACGCCGTATCCGAGCGCCGCGACCAACAGCACCATCAGGACACCATCCAGGATCAGACCGGTCATCAGCGTTTTCCTCCAGTCAGGCGGGCGGCGGCGTCGATATTGATCGGCGCCTCCACACGCACGGCGATATGCTGGCCCTTGCGGCCCATCTTGCCGGTGGTCAGCGGTATGGTCCCGGCCCGGATCGAAATGTCCGAATCCGGCGTGACGTTGAACATCATGGTGTCGCCGACCTTGAGATTCAGCACCTGTGACAGCGGGGCCTGTTGCTCGTCCAGCACGCAGCGGACCTCGGTCTCCGTGGTCCAGAGCTCGGTGGCCAGGTGGCCTTCCCAGATGTTGTCGCGCCCGAACTTCTCGCCCATGAACTGCTGCAGCAGCATCTTGCGGATGGGCTCCAGCGTCGAATAGGGCAACAGCAGCTCGACCCGACCGCCCCGGTCCTCCATGTCGATCCGCAGCTTGACCAGGATGGCCGCATTGGCCGGACGCGCGATGGCGGCGAAGCGCGGATTGGTTTCCAGCCGGTCCAGATTGAAATGCACGGGCGTCAGCGGCTCGAAGGCGGCGCGCGCGTCGTTCAGGATGACCTCGACCATCCGCTGGACCAGCACCCGCTCGATCGTCGTATAGGGCCTTCCCTCGATCCGCAGCGCCGCCGTGCCTCGGCGTCCGCCCAGCAGCACGTCCACGATCGAATAGATCAGATTGGAATCGACCGTCAGCAGGCCATAGTTGTCCAGCTCCTCGGCCCGGAACACGGCCAGGATCGCAGGCAGGGGGATCGAGTTCAGATAGTCGCCGAACCGGATCGAGCTGATGTTGTCCAGCGAGACCTCGACGTTGTCGGACGTGAAATTCCGCAACGACGTCGTCATCAACCGCACCAGACGGTCGAACACGATCTCCAGCATCGGCAGGCGTTCGTAGGACACCAGCGCCGAGTTGATGATGGCCCGGATGCCGGACCGCTCCGATCCGTCGTCATCGCCCAGATCGAAGCCCAGCAGGCTGTCGATCTCATCCTGGTTGAGGACGCGTTCGGACAGGCCGGAGGCGCGGTCCTCGTCCTCCTCGCCCAGCGGGTCGATCGGTTCGGCGAAGGCGGCGTCCGTCATGCCTACTGCACCAGCATTTCTTCGATCAGGACGGCATCCACCTTGCCCGGGGCCGCCACCAGATTGACCCGGCGCAGGATTTCGGCTCGCAGCTGGAAGCTGCCCGCCGATCCGGCCAGATCCTCAGGCCGCAGCTCGCGCAGAAAGCCCTGGAACATGTCCTGCAGGCGCGGCATCTCGGCCTGAAGCTGCTCGGCGACGTGGGCATCCTTGGTTTCCAGCGTCAGCTTCAGCTTCATGACCATGGGCCGACCTTCAGGCCCCTGAATGTTCATCACCATGTCCGGCAGGGTGAAGAAGGTGACGCCGTCAGGCCCCTCGGCGATCACGCCCATGGACGGATCGGCCTCGCCCTCGGCTCCGCCGCCGTGACCGCCCCCGCTGTCCTTTTTCTTTTTCTCTTCGCCATGGCCGGCATCGGCCTTGGCTTCGCCATGTTCGCCGCCCTCGGCCTCGGCCGCAGCGGGCTTGGGTTGCAGCATGAAGAAGGCCGCCGCCCCGCCCCCGCCCAGTACCAGCACGGCGGCCGGAATGGCGATGAACAACAGCGGGATTTTCTTCTTCTTGGGTGCGGCATCTGCACCCTCCCCGCCTTCACCTTCGGCGGCGGGTGCCTCGGACACGGCCGGCAGGTCGGCGTCACCGCTGCCCTTCTTGTCCTTCTTCTTGCCGAACTTCAGCATGCACAGCGCCCCGGAGAATCTCAGCCTCCATTCGACCGTTTTTTGGTTAACGAGCCGCTAAGAACCGGCAAATCCTGCCGGGTGCATTTCGGCCCTATCCAGCACAAAGGCCCGCCACCACTGGATTAACCCTGTTGGCACGACCGTTGCGAAGCCCTTCTGCGAAAGGAGCCGCTCATGGAAAATGCCGCCTACGTCGGACTGTCGCGCCAGATGACGCTCCGCCGCGAGCTCGACATCGTGGCCAACAACATCGCCAATGCCGACACCACCGGCTTCAAGGTCGAACAGCTTCTGGTCGGCACCGAGGTCGGCGAGCGCGCCCGCAACGCCTTCATCCGCCCCAGCGCCAGCTTCGTCCTCGACAAGGGCGTCGGCCGCGACTTCGGCCAGGGCGCGCTGGAACAGACGGGCCGCAGCCTGGACTTCGCCATCGAGGGCGAAGGGGCCTTCTTCAAGCTGCAGGACGGGGCGGGCGAGGCCTATACCCGCGACGGGGCATTCACCCTGAATGCCGAGGGCCAGCTGACGACCGAGGGCGGCGCGGCCGTTCTGGGCGACGGTGGCCCCATCATCCTGGACCGCGCCTTGGGCGAACCCGCAGTTGGCCCGGACGGCACGATCAGCCAGAACGGTCAGCTGACGGGCCGTATCTCCGTCGTCCGCTTCGACACCCTGTCGGTGCTCGAAAAGGGCGGCGACGGCCTGTACCGCAACGCCTCCAACACCACGCCCGTCGAGGCGACGGACGCCCGCGTGCGTCAGGGCATGCTGGAAGGCTCCAACGTCAATCCGATCCTCGAGATCACCAATCTGATCGAGATCCAGCGAGCCTACGAGAGCATCTCGCGGATGATCGAAAACACCAACGACCTGTCCCGCCGCTCGGTCGAGCGGCTGGGCCGGGTGTCGTAAGGAGAGACTGAACCATGCGCGCACTTCGCACCGCCGCCTCGGGCATGTCGGCCCAGCAGCTGCACGTGGAGGTCATCTCCAACAACATCGCCAACATGAACACCGTCGGCTACAAGCGCCAGCGGGCCGAGTTCCAGGACCTGCTGTATCAGAACGTCGAGCGGATGGGCGCACAGTCGTCCAGCCAGGGCACGGTCGTCCCGACCGGCATCCAGATCGGTGCAGGCGTCAAGGCGGGGGCCGTCTACCGCGTCACCGAACAAGGCACCCCGACCAATACCGGCGGGTTGTACGACGTGGCCATCGACGGGCGCGGCTATTTCCAGATCCTGCTGCCCTCGGGCGAAACCGCCTTCACCCGCGCCGGCAACTTCGCACTGAACGGCGAAGGCCAGCTGGTCACCGACGACGGCTATGCGGTTCAGCCCAACATCTCCATCCCGCAGGATGCGGTCGACGTCTCCATCTCCAAGTCCGGCCAGGTGCAGGTGATCACAGCGGGCGAGACCGAGCCCTCAATCGTCGGCCAGCTGGAGATCGCCACCTTCTTCAACGAGGCCGGGCTGGAAGCGGTAGGCGACAACCTTCTGCTGGAAACCACCGCCTCGGGCCCGGCCAATGTCGGCACACCCGGCGAAGTCGGCTTTGGCCAGCTGCTGCACAAGTTCACCGAGGCCTCGAACGTCGATGCCGTGGCCGAGATCAGCTCGCTGATCATTGCCCAGCGCGCCTATGAGATGAACTCAAAGGTGATCACCACCGCAGACCAGATGCTGTCCGTCGCCTCGCAGGTGAAGTCATGAGAACGCTGATCCTGGGGGCCGCGCTGGCCCTGACCGTTGCGAGCTCCGCCTTCGCCGGCCCTGTGACGCTGAAGAGCAATCCCGTCGACAGCGACGGCCAGGTCACCTTCGGCGACCTGTTCGACGGGGCGGGAGCCGCATCTGGCGTCGTCGTGGGCCGCCGGGTCGGCCCCTCCATCGTCTTCGAAGCCGGTCAGATCCAGAACCTTGCCCGACAATCCGGCCTGGACTGGGCAAATCCGACCGGGTTGCGCCGCGTCGTCGTCCGCCACGCC
>CALRXI020000036.1:0-17885 GCA_943372125.1 Brevundimonas vancanneytii | reverse complement strand
GGTCCAGCTGGATCAAAACCGCGTCGATGTGGTTTTCGAGATCAACGAAGGTCCCGAGACGGGTGTCCGGTCCATCACATTCCTGGGTAACAGCGCCTTCTCGGACAACGAACTGCGCGAAACCATGGTGACCGAGCAGTCGGCCTGGTACAAGCTGTTCACGTCCAACGACAATTACGATCCCAACCGTCTGGACTACGACCGCGAACAGCTGCGGAAGTTCTACACGAACCGCGGCTATTACGATTTCCGCGTCCTGTCGGCGATCAGCGAACTGGCACCGGACGACAGCGCCTTCGGGATCACCATCACCGTCAACGAGGGCGATCGCTATAACTTTGGCGAGGTCAATGTCGTCACCGAGAACGACCGCCTGAACCCCGACTTCCTGAAGCTTCTGCTGCCCATTCAGCCCGGCCAGCTGTACGAGAGCGACCAGATCGAGACGGCGGTCGATGCCCTGACTTTTGCCGCCGGGTCGGCGGGCTATGCCTTCGTCGAGATCGAACCAACCTTCCGGGCCAACCCCGACACCGACACCATCGATGTCACCTTCAATGTGAAGGAAGGCCAGCGCGTCTACATCGACCGGATCAACATCGTCGGCAACACCCGTACCCTGGACAACGTCGTCCGGCGCGAGCTGATGCTGAGCGAGGGCGATGCCTTCAATCGCACCCTGCTAGAGCGGTCGCGCAACAACCTGCGTGCGCTGGGCTTCTTCAAGGATGTAACCGTCGAAGAGGCGCGCGGGTCGGCACCGGATCGGTCAGTCGTCAACGTGACGGTCGAGGAACAGCCGACGGGCGAACTGTCTGTCGGGGCGGGCTTCAGCTCCGTCGACTCCTTCGTCGTAAATCTGGGTATCACCGAACGGAATTTCCGCGGGCGGGGCCAGAACGTCGTAGCCCGTCTGGAATGGGGCGCGTTGCGCCAGCAGGTCGATTTCCGCTTCACTGAGCCGAAATTCCTGGGACGAGATCTGCGTGCGGGCTTTGACGCCTTCCACTCGCGTTACGATCTCAGTGAATTCTCGTCCTACGATTACCGCTCCACCGGTGGCGGTCTTCGCCTGTCGTACCCGCTGAACGGCTATACCCTGCTGAGCGGCCGCTACTTCCTGAAGAGCGACGAGATCATCGTGCCCGACGGCTATTGCGCCACCAACGGTGCAGGATCCAATGCCCTCTGCGATCAGGTCGGCTCATTCATCAACTCCTCGGCGGGCTATACGCTCTTTGTGGATCGCCGGAACGATCCGATCCGCCCGACGCGCGGCTGGACCGGCAGGCTACTCCAGGATTTCGCGGGCATCGGCGGCGACGTGAACTATGTGAAGACCGAGGCGGAAGTGTCAGCCTACTGGGGCATCGCGCCCTCCTGGATCGTATCCACCACGGCCTCTACCGGCTATATCAGCGGCTGGGGCGGCGACCCGATCCGGATCAACGATCGTTTCTTCAAGGGCGGAAACAGCTTCCGGGGCTTCGAGACGGCCGGTATCGGTCCACGCGACCTGACGACCCAGGATGCGCTGGGCGGCAACTTCTACGCCATCGGCACCGTCCAGCTGACCGTGCCAAACTTCCTGCCCGAACAGTACGGCATCCGCACAGAACTGTTCGTCGACGTGGGGACGCTTGGCGTATTGGACGACCGCTACACGGTGACCGATCAGGGTCTGAACGATCCGAACATCGTCGATGAGCTGAAACTGCGCGCTTCGGCCGGTCTCAGCATTCATTGGCGCTCGCCGATGGGGCCGATCCGGTTCGACCTGAGCCAGATCATCGGCTCCGAGGAATACGACCGCACCGAAACCTTCCGTTTCTCCACATCAACGCAGTTCTAAACCGCGGCTGAACGCCGTCGCTTAAAGGTAGACCATGAAACTAATCGCTCTCGGCGCTTTCGCGCTCGCTTCGCTGGCCGCCGGCACGGCCTCGGCTCAGAATGCATCTCCTATCAATCACGGTGCCCCGATCACGGGCATCTGCATCTATGACAACGAGGAAGTCCTGGCACGCTCGACGGCCGGGCAGTCGGTACAGGCCGGCATGCAGCGCCTGCTGACCGAGGTTCAGGGCGAACTGGCACCCTACAGCTCGTCGATCCAGGCCGAGGTCACCGCTCTGCAGCAGGGAGGCGAGGCCGCCGACCCTGGTGGTACCCGTCGTCAGGCCCTGCAAGCTCGCGCCCAGGAAGCGCAGCAGCTGCAGCAGACCCGCAGCAATGAGCTGCAGTACACTCAGGGGGTCCAGCTTCAGGCTATCGGCACGGCCGTCGAACCCATCGTCATCGCCCTGTATCAGGAGCGCGGCTGCAGCATCCTGCTGAACCGCAGCGCCATCTACAGCGCCAATCCGGCCATGGACATCACACCGACCGCCATCGAACGTCTTAACGCCGCCCTGCCGTCGCTGTCATTCAACCGACTGACGCCGCCGGCCCAGCCGCAGCAATAAGCGATACACAGTGCCTGATCCGCGCTTCTTCCAGCAGGCCGTCGATGCTCTGAGCGTCGATGAACTGGCGGCGCGGATCGGTGGAGAGGTCGTGCGCGGCGGAGACAGGTCTGTCTCCGCCGTAGCGCCTTTGGCGACAGCAGGGGCTGCGGATGTTGCCTTTCTGGGCGACAAACGCTTCATCGCTTCGCTGGCCGAGACCAGGGCCGGGTGTGTCATCCTGCCTGAGTTTGCCGTCGAACGCGCACCGGCTGAGACAGCGCTCATCGTCTCGCGTGAAGCGCAGGCGGCTTGGGCGCGCACCGCCCTTTTGTTTCACCATCCCTTGACCCTCGACGCTGCGATCGATCCCGCCGCGGCGACCGAAGATGAAACCGTAGTTCTGGAACCGGGCGTTGTCCTGGGACAGGGGGTCCGCATCGGTCGCGGCACCCGCGTCGGCGCGAACACGGTTATCGGGCCCGGTGTCCAGATCGGGCGCGACTGTCAGATCGGCTCGAACGTCAGCATTGGCTTCGCCCTGATCGGCGACCGGGTGCGGCTATACGCCGGGGCGCGCATTGGCGAGGCGGGATTTGGCGCTGCGGGCTCCAGCACCGGTCCTGTCGACATACCCCAGCTGGGTCGCGTCATCATCCAGGACGGCGTCACCGTGGGGGCCAATAGCTGCATCGACCGCGGGGCCTATGACGATACGGTCATCGGCGAGAACACCAAGATCGATAATCTGGTCATGATCGGCCACAACTGCGTGATCGGGCGCAACGTCCTGATGGCGGCACATACCGGCATTTCAGGCTCGGTCACGGTCGGGGACAACGTCCTGTTCGGTGGGCGCGCGGGTGTCGGCGACCATATCTCCATCGGCACCGGCGCTCGTGTCGCGGCCGGGGCGGGGGTGCTGGCCGACGTTCCGGCGGGCGAGACCTGGTCCGGATATCCCGCGAAACCCTTGCGTCAATCCTTGCGCGAAGCGATCTGGCTCGCCAAACAGGCAGCGGGAAAGGCGCGTTCCTAGGCGCCCACGCTCAGTAAGGCCCTGGAATGACCGACACGACCGCCAACATCAGCATCGACTATGCCGAGGTGATGCGCCGCCTTCCGCACCGCTATCCTTTCCTGCTGGTCGACAAGGCCGAGGATTTCGTGCCGGCAACCTCGATCACCGGCATCAAGAACGTCACCCACAACGAGCCCTTCTTTCCCGGTCATTTTCCCATCGACCCGGTCATGCCGGGTGTCCTGATCGTCGAGGCCATGGCCCAGACGGGCGCGCTGCTGATGTCCAAGACCATGGACGTGGCGGTGGCGGACAAGGTGATCATGTTCATGTCGATCGATGGCGTCCGCTTTCGCAAGCCCGCGCGTCCCGGCGACCAGCTGCGCATGGAGGTCAAGGTGACCCGTGCCCGCGGCGATGCCTACAAGTTCCGGGGCGAGACCTTCATCGACGGCAAGCTGGCGGCCGAGGCCGAGTTCATGGCCATGGTCGTCACTGTCGACCAGCCGGCCACCTGATGGCCATCCATCCGACAGCCCAGGTCGATGCCAGCGCGCGGCTGGCGGATGGCATTGAGGTCGGGGCCTGGACGATCATCGGGCCGAACGTCGTCCTGGCCGAGGGCGTCTGCATCGCCAGCCATGTCGTGATCCAGCAGGACACGACAGTAGGCGCGGGCACGACCATCCACCCCTTCTGCGTCATGGGCGGCGACCCCCAGCACGGCGGCTACAAGGGCGAGCCTGTGGCGCTGGAGATCGGCCAGAACAACACCATTCGCGAGCATTCGACCTTCAATCGCGGCACGCCGGGCGATCGCAAATTGACGACCATCGGGTCGAACAGTCTGTTCATGACCGGGGCGCACGTCGGCCATGACTGCATCGTGGGCGACAATGTCACCTTCGCCAACAATGCGACGCTGGGCGGCCATGCGCGGGTTGGCGACCGGGTGTTTCTGGGTGGCCTGGCTGCCGTGCACCAGTTTGGACGCGTGGGCACCGGCGCCATCGTCGGTGGGCTGTCGGCGGTCACACGCGACGTGATCCCCTACGGCTCGGCCTGGGGCAATCATGTGCGGCTGCACGGGCTGAACCTGATCGGCCTGAAGCGTAAGGGCTATGGCAAGGATGCCGTGCGGCGGCTGCTGGCCGCCTATCGCGACATGTTTGAAGGTGAAGGCCTGTTTTCCGAGCGGCTGGATGCGGCGGCGGTGACCTATGCAGATCTGCCGGAAATTCAGGAGATCATCGCCTTCATCCGCGAAGACACACGGCGCCCCGTCGCCCTGCCGGACCGGTGAGGACGCCGGCATGAGAGGCAAGCTGGGCCTGATCGCGGGAGGAGGGGCGTTGCCGGTGTCCGTGGCCGCGCGCTGCGAGGCCGAGGGCCGCTCCGTCTTTGTCGTGCGCATGGCCGGGTTCGCCGATCCCCATCTGGCGCGATACCCGGGGATCGAGGCGGGCATGGCCGAGATCGGACGAACCCTGTCGGCGCTGAAGAAGGCCGGGTGCGAGGCCGTCTGTTTCGCGGGCACCGTCAACCGGCCGGATTTCAAGACGTTGAAACCCGACTTCAAGGGCGCGACCCTGTTGCCCGGCATCGTCGCTGCGGCCAGCAAGGGCGACGACGCCCTGCTGAGAAAGATCCTGTCGATCTTCGAGGGCGAGGGTTACGCGATCGAGGGGGCCGATGACATCTTGGGCGGTGAGACGCTGCCTGCGGGTGCGCTCGGGGCCATTCGGCCGACACCGGAACAGCTGTCGGACCTCAATAAGGCTCTGTATGTTGCGGAAAAGGCTGGCGAACTGGATATCGGTCAGGGGGCCGTCGTCTGTGACGGTCTGGTGCTCGCGGTCGAGGCTCAGGAAGGAACAGATGCGATGCTGGCTCGCGTGGCCGGTCTGCCCGCCGATCTGCGCGGCTCGCCCGAGGCCCGCAAGGGAGCGCTGGGCAAGGCACCCAAGCCGATCCAGGACCTGCGGGTGGACATGCCTGTGATCGGGACGCGGACGCTGGAGATGGCTGCGGCCGCCGGGCTGGCCGGTGTCGGAGGCATCAGCGGCAGGCTGATCCTGATCGATCGCGCCGCCATCATCGCGACGGCGGATCGTCTCGGCCTCTTCGTATGGGGCGAGGCGAGCAAAGATCGCCCATGACCCAGCCGCTCAAGATCATGCTGGTTGCGGCGGAGGCCTCTGGCGATGCGCTTGGTGCCGGCTTGGCAAACGCCCTGAAGGCCAGACGGCGGGATGTCCGGTTCGTCGGGGTAGGTGGCCCGCGCATGGCGGAACAGGGCGTCGATAGTCCCTTCGACATTGCCTCTCTGTCGATCCTGGGCTGGATCGAAGGGCTGAAGGCCTACGGACTGGTCAAGCAGCGCGTGGCTGAGACCGTGGCGCTCGCCGTGGCGGAGCGCCCCGATGCCGTGGTCCTGATCGACAGTTGGGGATTCACGATCCGTGTCGCCAAGGCTTTGCGCGCGCAAATGCCCGGCGTGCCCCTGATCAAATACGTCGGGCCCCAGGTCTGGGCTTCGCGGCCCGGGCGCGCCAAGACGCTTGCGGGGACGGTCGATCACCTGCTGGCGCTTTACGCATTCGACGCGCCCTGGTTCGAGCGTGAGGGGCTGGCCACCACGGTCGTCGGGTCGCAGGCACTGCATGTCGATATGTCCGGGGCTGATCCCGCCGGTTTTCGCCAGTCACGCGGGATAGGGGCTGACACCAAGCTGCTGCTGGTGCTGCCGGGCAGTCGCCCGTCCGAGATCCGGCTGATGACGCCGGTCTATGAGGCGGCGGTGGCGCGGTTGAAGGCGGCCGATCCTTCGCTGGAGGTCGCCGTGGTGGCGGCGGGCACGGTGGCTGACGACGTGGCCGCCCGCGTCGCCACATGGCCTTTCCGTGCGCATCTGGTGCCTGAGGCAGAGAAATACGACGCGATGCGCGCCGCGACCGTCGCCCTGGCCACCAGCGGGACGGTCTCGACCGAGCTGGCCCTGGCGGGCGCGCCGATGGTGATCGCTTATCGCTTCCAGCCGCTCAGCTATGCGCTGATGAAGCCCTTCTTCACCGGCAAGTATGCGACCCTTTTCAACCACGCGGCCGATGCCGAGATCGCGCGCGAGCTGATCCAGAACGACGCGACGCCGGAGAAGGTCGCGGCGGAGGTGGGGCGACTGCTGGCCAATCCGGTCGCCCGGGACGAACAGGTGCGCCGTCAGACCACTGCTCTGGATCTGATGGGCCGCGACGCCACCGATCCTTCCACGTTGGCCGCCGAGGCCGTGCTGAAGGTTATCGAGACCAAAAACGCCGGGGCCTGAACCCCGACGTCTTGATGATCGTGGTCGCCAGATATCGCAGTCAGCCGATGCGCTGTGCGATGCCCTCCAGCGTCTCCTTCAGGCCGGACATCCGTTTGGCGGTCTGATCCGAGCCTGTGATGCGGATATCGCGGGCCATGGCGGCCAGCGACCGGGCGACCGCAGCGTCCCGGCTGCCGCCGTCCACCAGAGGGGTAGCCTGATCGAGGGCGGCGGTCATCTGGGCCATGGCCTCAGCCGGCATGGCATTGTCGCGGGCCAGCTGGTCCAGATAGGCCTTGGCCACGACCGGGTGGGCGGGCCATTTGACCGGGAACTGTTGCTGCGGGTTCACCGTGCCGCCTTCGTCGGCCATCTGCGCGGCCGCAATCTCGTTGGCGGTCAGGTGCTCGCTTGGCGTCAGGGTCAGGACATCCAGACCACGCGCGATCTCGGTGCCGTAAATGCGGCCGTTGTACCAGTAGACGGACCAGTAGCCGCCCTGGCTCTGACGCTCGGCATTGATCGGGCCGCGGTCGAAATAGGCGATCTCGCGCACATTGGACGAGTCGGTGAAGTCGCTGATCGACAGCCCGCCCTGATACCAGGCCTGGACGAAGATATCGCGACCGGGGACGGGGATCAGCGAGCCGTTGTGGGCGACGCAGTTTTCCTGATCCGTCTGGGCGGCGGGCAGCTTGTAGTAACTGCGGAACACCAGCTTGCCGTCGACGATGTCATAGATGGCATTGGCCCCCCAGGTCATCGGGTCCTGGACCCGGCAACGCGGACGACCGCCGCCACCCCATTCGTCGGTGAACACCACCTTGGTACCGTCATTGTTGAAAGTGGCCGAGTGCCAGTAGGCAAAGCCGCTGTCGACCACCGCATCCAGTCGCTTGGGCGCGCGCGGGTCGGAGATGTCGAACAGGATGCCGTTGCCCGAACAGGCACCGCCCGCGATGTTCGCCGAGGGGAACAGGGTGATGTCATGGCATTGGTCGGTGCGGTTGGTGGTTTGGGTGCCGGTGCCGTGGTCGCCGCCGCGCCACAGGCCGGCGATCTCGCCTGTCGACTGATCGGCGAAGACGCGTGGGCTGTCGATGATGCGGGCTCGCGATGGATCGGCCAGCGGGATTTCGATCACGTCGATGCTGAACAGGGCGCTGCGTTGATCGCCGGGCTGGCCGGTGACGCAACCCGCCAGTTCTTCTTCCGCGCGGACGTTGGCCGTGCCGGAGTTGTAGACGATCAGGCGGTTCTCATCGGCGGATACGACCGAATGGGTGTGGGAGCCACGGCAGGTCTGGACCTGGCCAACCTGGACCGGGCGGGTGCGGTCAGAAATGTCGAAGATGCGCACGCCCCGGAACCGCTCCGGCGAGGGCTCAGAGCCGACGCCTTCGCGACCGCAGTCGACGCGACCGCTGTTTGACTCGACCGACATCAGCATCAGATTGCCGACGATGGAGACGTCACCCTGACCACCCGGACAGACGATCGAGCTGATCAACTCGGGCTCGGCTGCGTCCGTGATGCGGTATAGGTTGATGCCGTGATAGTTGCCGGCGGCCAACAGGTCGCCTTGGAAGGCCATGTCGGTGTTGGCGAAGCTGAGGAAGGGCGAACGGCGGCTGGCCTGATCGGCTGTGCCGCGACGGGCGTCACCATCCGCGCTTGCAGGCGGCAACTGCGGCGGGTTGCCCTCGGGATTGGTGGGGTCGAAAAAGCCGGTCGGCTTGGGCAGGCTGGCGATCAGTTCCATGTTGCTGGCGGCCTGTCCGGCGTCGCGGAAACCGGCCTTCAGCGTCGTGCGGGGATCGGGCGAGGCGGCGCGCAGCAAAGCCGTCATGCGATTGATCTCGGCCTGCTGTTCGTTCGTCACGTCGTTGGCGAACCGGGACAGGATGGGGTCATAGGCCGAACCGGGGCTGGCCAGCAGGTCGGCCACCATCTTCACCGCCCCCTCGTGGTGGGCGATCATCATTTGCAGGAACAGGGTGTCGAAGGCCGGTCCATTGGCCGCCGCCAGGGCCGTCATCTGCTGAGCCGTGGCCATGCCGGGCATGCCGGGCATGCCCGCATGCGCCATGCTGCCGTGGGCCGAATGATCCATGCCCGCATGGGCGGAATGATCCATCCCGGCCATGGCGTGGCCCTGGGCCGGATCGGGAGCCGTCTCACCGCGCTCGCGCAGCCAGCCCTGCATGAACTGGATTTCGTCGGCCTGGGAGGCGTCGATGCGGCCCGCGATATCCTTGACCGCCTGAGTGTTGGTGCGGCTGTCGACCAGGGCCGCCATCTCTACCGCCTGGGCGTGGTGCAGGATCATGTCCTGCATGAACTTCACATCGTCGGCCGAATAGCGGTTATCGGCGATGCGCGACGCCTCACGCCCCTCCAGAGCGCGCGATGCCTGGCCCGGCGCGCCGGGCTGGACGATGGGAGCCTGCTGCGCCATCGCGCCGGTGGCCAGGATCAGGACGCCGGCGGCGGCCGAGCACCCCAGCAGATTGCGAACGGACAGGCTGGCTTTGCGCGACATACTCACTCCCCGGATGATGTTTCATCAGGGGTAGCATGTGAAATACCGTAACAGGAACCCTTGCGCCGCTGGGCTGGATCACAAAAAAGCAACGCCGGAGCTTTCGCCCCGGCGTCTGGTCTCTGGCCTTATGCGGGCGATCAGCCCCGCTCTTGAATCGGCACGTAATCGCGCTCGGTCGGGCCGGTGTAGAGCTGGCGCGGGCGACCGATCTTCTGCGAGGAGTCGGCGATCATCTCCTGCCACTGGGCGATCCAGCCCACGGTGCGGGCCAGGGCGAACAGGACGGTGAACATCGAGGTCGGGAAGCCCATCGCCGACAGGGTGATGCCGGAATAGAAATCGACGTTCGGGAACAGCTTGCGCTCGATGAAGTATTCGTCGTTCAGCGCGATCCGCTCCAGTTCCTTGGCGACCTGGAACAGCGGGTCGTTGGGGTCGCCGACGGCGGCCAGCACTTCGTCGGCGCTTTCCTTCATCACCGTCGCCCGGGGGTCGTAGTTTTTGTAGACCCGGTGGCCGAAGCCCATCAGCTTGTATTTCTTGGCCTTTACGCCCTCGATGAAGGCGGGAATTTTGTCCGGGGTGCCGATCTCCTTCAGCATGTTCAGCGCCTCTTCGTTGGCGCCCCCGTGCGACGGGCCCCACAGGCAGGCGATACCGGCGGCGATACAGGCGAACGGATTGGCACCCGACGATCCGGCCAGCCGCACGGTCGAGGTCGAGGCGTTCTGCTCGTGATCGGCATGCAGGGTGAAGATGCGGTCCATCGCCCTGGCCAGCACCGGATTGACCTCATAGTCCTCGGCCGGAACGGCGAAGCACATCCGCAGGAAGTTCTCGGCATAGGTCAGATCGTTGCGCGGCGACACGAACGGCTGGCCGATATGATATTTGTAGGCCCGGGCGGCGATGGTCGGCATCTTGGCGATCAGGCGGATGGCCGAAATCTCGCGCTGGCGGGCGTCGTGGATGTCGAGACTGTCGTGGTAGAAGGCCGACAGGGCCCCGACCGTGCCGACCATGATCGACATCGGGTGGGCGTCGCGACGGAAGCCTTCGAAGAAGCGGTCGAACTGCGAGTGCAGCATCGTGTGCATGGTGATGCTGTTTTCGAACTTCTCATATTCGGCAGCGGTCGGCAGCTCGCCGTGCAGCAGCAGGTGGCAGACCTCGACGAAATTCGACTTCGACGCCAACTGGCCGATCGGATAGCCGCGATGCAGCAGGATGCCCGCGTCGCCGTCGATATAGGTGATGGCGCTTTCGCAGGCCGCGGTCGAGGTGAAGCCGGGGTCGAAGGTGAAGGCGTCGGTCGCGCCGTACAGCTTGCGGATATCGATCACATCCGGGCCGGTCGAGCCGGTCAGGACCGGCAGCTCGACGGACTTGTCGCCATAGGTCAGCGTCGCGGATTTGGCAGTTTCGGTCATCTAGGCCCCTTGCACCCTTGCGATGGGCGCGGGGAGGCGCCGTCGCGTTTCTGTCTGGAAGTTAGATAGTCTGTTGCAACGCATCATCCAAGCGCCCGAGGCTTTCTTCTCGCCCCAGAGCGGCCAAAGTCTTGGCGATATCAGGCGAAACGCCGTCGCCGGTCAGGGCGGCACGGACCGCCGGACCGATCTTGCCGAAACCCACGGCTTCTTCCTCGGCAAAGGCCTTGAGCTCGGCCTCAAGGGCGAAGACGTCCCAGCTGGCGAACAGCTTCAGACGATCGCGCAGGCGGGCGATGCGCTGGCCGGACTCGCCGCTCAGCAAGGGCAGGGCTTTTTCGAAGATCGTCAGGGGCCGCTGACGCAGGACGAAGGCTGACTGGTCCGTAAGCTCCAGCGTCGTCTTGGCGCGGTCCTTCAGAAACGGCATGGCGCGCAGCAGACGCGCCTCGTCGTCAGGAGCCAGCGTGTGGCCACGCGCCAGATGCGTATCCAGCGTCATCTTGGCCAGACGGTCGTCGTCGGCGAGGCGGATCCAGTGGGCATTCACGTGCGCCAGTTTGTCGAAGTCCAGCCGCGCCGGGGCCTTGCCGATGGCATCCAGGTCGAACCACGCCTGCGCCTGTTCGTCGCTGAACAGCTCGTCGTCGCCGTGCGCCCAACCCAGCCGTGCCAGATAGTTGCGCATGGCCTCGGGCAGATAGCCCATCTCGGCATATTCATGCACGGCCTGGGCCCCGTGCCGCTTGGACAGCTTTGCCCCGTCCGGACCGTGGATCAGGGGAATGTGAGCAAAGGTCGGGCGGGTCCAGCCCAAGGCGTCATAGATCAGGCTCTGACGCGCGGCGTTGTTCAGATGATCGTCGCCGCGAATGACGTGGGTCACGCCCATGTCGTGATCATCCACCACAACGGCCAGATTATAGGTCGGCGCACCGTCCGACCGCAGGATGACCAGATCATCCAGCGAGGCCGAGTCCCACCGCACGGCACCTTGCACCGCATCCTCGACCAGCACGGCGGTGTCGGCGGGGCGGCGAAAACGCACGGTATGCGGCTGCATAAGGTCGTCGACGGTCGGCGTGCGGTCGCGCCACGGCGACTCGAACGCGCGCCCCTCGGCCTTGGCTTGATCGCGCAGGGCCCCCGTCTCCTCGGCCGTCAGGAAGTCGCGATAGGCATGGCCGCTCTCCAGCAACTGGTTGACGACCTCCCGGTGGCGGTCGGCGCGGCTGAACTGGAAGACGGGCTCTCCGTCCGCGAACAGCTCCAGCCAGCTCAAACCGTCGAAGATGGCCTTGACGGCATCGTCGGTCGATCGCTCGCGATCGGTGTCCTCGACACGGACCAGAAACTTGCCGCCGCGACCCTTCGCGTAAAGGTAGTTGAAAAGCGCGGTCCTTGCCCCTCCTATGTGCAGATATCCGGTCGGCGAGGGGGCGAAACGGGTGACGACGTCGGACGTGACGGGGGCGGGCGCAGGGGTCATGGGGGGCGTTATAGCGCCCGCTGCGGCAAAGCCCACGGCTGCGTCACGGATTCTTGTCTTCCTGACGGCCCAGGTCGCGGCCCAGACCCTGCGGTGGCGCATGTGGGCCCCGGTCGCCTTCGGCGGCGGGTGCGCGGTTTATTTCGGCCTGAAGGTCGAGCCCCCGCTTTGGCCACTTTTCCTGATCGCGGCGGTGGCCGTGGCCCTCTGGCTGGCCGCGCGATGGAAAGGCGCGGCGCGGGTATGGACACTGCCGCTGATGCTGGTGGCCTGTTTCGCCCTGGGGCTGGCTGTGTCCAAGATGCGGACCGATGCGGTCGCGGCCCCCATCGCGCCTGCGATGGCCGAGCCGACGGTGGTCGAGGGCTGGGTCGTCGATGTCGATAGCCCAGGGTCAGCCGGACCGCGCGTGGTCGTTGCCCCAGTGCGCGTCCGCGGTCTGGCCCCTGAGTACACGCCGGAGCGGCTGCGGGCGACAGTGCGCGGGTCGATCCCGGAGCCGGGCATGGCCATCCGACTGTTCGCCATCATCAATCCTCCGCCGGCCCCGGCCAGTCCGGGGGCCTACGACTTCGGCCGCAACGCCTATTTTCAGAGCCTGGGCGGCGTGGCGTTCGGCCTGGGCGAGCCGAGGGCGATCGATCTGGCCCCGCCGCCTTGGAGCCTGCGCGCCGCGATGGCGGTGAACGCCATGCGGTTCGATTTGGCCCGGCGGATCGTGGAGCGGCTCGGTCCGCGCACCGGTGGTGTGGCCGCGGCCATGACGACCGGGCAGGAGGCGTGGCTGGATCCCGCCGAGGTCGAGATCATGCGGGACTCGGGACTGGCTCATATTCTCTCGATTTCGGGTCTGCATATGGCTGTGGTCGGCGGGTTCGCCTTCTTTCTGGTGCGGTTTCTGGTGGCCTGTTGGCCGTGGCTGGCTTTGCGGGTCTCGGGCAAGAAGGTCGCGGCCTGGGGCGGTCTGATCGCGGTCGGGACCTATCTGGTCGTGTCGGGCCATCCGCCACCGGCGGAGCGGGCGGCGATCACGGCCTCGATCGCCTTCATCGCCATTCTGCTGGATCGCCAAGCGATCACCATGCATGCGCTGGCGGTCGCGGCGTTCGTGGTCCTGCTGCTGCAGCCCGAGGCCATCGTCACGCCAGGGTTCCAGATGTCTTTCGCAGCCACGGCGGCGCTGGTCGCCCTGGTCGAGGCCTGGCCAAGACGGCCACGGGAAATCTCCTTGCCCTGGCCCATCCGGATCGTCCAACAGACCGGTGTCTGGCTGGCGGCGGCGGTGATGGCCAGCCTCGTGGCCGGGGCGGCGACCGGCCCGTTCGCCATGCAGCATTTCAACCGGACGGCCATGTACGGCCTCCTGGCTAATCTTGCGACGGCTCCGCTGTCGGACTTCCTGATCATGCCGGCGCTTGCACTGGGTGCCCTGCTGGAGCCGCTGGGTCTTGGCGCTCCCTTCCTGTGGCTGGCCGGGCAGGGGATTGGACTGATGCTGGCGATCGGAGGATGGACGGCCGGTCTACCCGGCGCGGTTCGGACGGTGGCCAGCGCGCCGGACTATGTCTTGCCCATCGCTTTCTTAGGCGTGCTGTTCTGCTGTCTGTGGCGCGGGCCGCTGCGATGGTTGGGCCTGCCGCTGGCCATGGCGGTGATGGTCTGGCCTCGCGCGCCCACGCCGGACCTCTGGATCGGAGATGGCGGCACCCAGGCGGCCTTCGTGCAGGACGGCAAGGCCGTCGTCACCCGCCCCGGTGTACGCCAGTTCGCGGTGGATGTCTGGAGCCGCAGGCGCGGAGTCGAGCCGATAGAGCGGCCTGCCGAGAGCTGGACCTGCACACGGTTTTCCTGTGCGCCGAAAACACCCGGAGCCGGGCCGGTCGCCGTGTGGTGGGGCAAGAAGGCTCCGTCGGACGAGCAATTGTCGAGCCTGTGTGCGACAGCCGAGGTGGTATCGATACGGGCTTCCATATCAGCCCTACCAGCGGCATGCGCCAACCGCCTCGTTCTGGACGGCACAGACTATGCCCGAGGCGGGGCCGTCGAGCTGTGGCGCGATCCCGCCTCAGCCAGCGGCTGGCGTGGGGTGTGGACCTCGGACGTCAGGGGTGATCGCCCATGGAGCCGGTTCGGCGATGCGGACACCGCGGACGCGGGCTAGTGGTATTGGCGCAGCAAGCCGACCAGCTTGCCCTGAACCTCGACCTGATCCGGGCCAAAGATGCGGGTCTCATAGTTGCGGTTGGCGGGCTCCAGGGCGATGGAGGCACCCTTCTTGCGCAGCCGCTTCAGCGTGGCTTCCTCACCCTCGACCAGGGCGACGACGATCTCGCCGGAGTTGGCGCTGTCGGACTTCTTGATGATGACCATGTCGCCGTTCAGGATTCCGGCCTCGATCATGGAATCGCCCTCGATCTCCAGGATGTAGTGCTCACCGGCCCCCAGCATGGATTCCGGCACCGGATAGCGGGCGGTCTCGTGCTCGATGGCGGCGATGGGCGTACCGGCGGCGATCTTGCCCATCAGGGACAGTTCGCGTGTGTCGTTGGCAGGCTCGGCGGCGGATGTACGGCCGCCCTCGATGACACCGGGACGGAAGGGCGCGCGAGCGGCACGACCTCCAGACGCGGCCTGATCCGGCAGTTTGGTCACCTCAAGCGCACGCGCCCGATGGGCAAGGCGGCGGATGAAGCCGCGCTCCTCCAGCGCCGTGATCAGGCGATGGATGCCCGACTTGGACGCCAGATCCAGCGCCTCCTTCATCTCGTCGAAGGAGGGCGAGACGCCCGTCTCCTGAATCCGCTCATGAATGAACATCAGAAGTTCGTGCTGTTTGCGCGTGAGCATGGCGTCGAATCGTCCAGAACAAGGCGTGAACCGTTGCGGATGTTCTGTAAGTGTTCTTGCCTAATGTCAACTTAACGGGGCAGCGCTCTTTCGATGGTTTGTGCGACGACCTCGGGCCGTAGGTCGAAGAAGGTCGTTGGCACGGTTCGCGTTTGACCGTTTCGGAGTGTCAGAACAACCTTCGAAAATGATGCACGCAGGAGGTTCCCGGGCGAAGGTTGAACGCTCTGAATATCGCTCAATGCGATAGACTGCTTCCATCCGAAATAGCTCAGACCTTGGCCGGTAATAAACAGCGCGGGCCCTTCTAGACGGAGTAGCCTGACCCAGGATCGCACTATCATTGGGATAGCGATGACGGCGCAAAAAGCCAGAATCGGCCACCATCCCCGATTGTTGTCCTCGCCCCGGATGAGTGCGGGCAAGCCTCCAGAGAACCAAAATGGCTCAGACAGAATGTAGATTACAGCGCCGGTCATAAACGCTGTTGCGAGGCCGTATCTAGGTCGGGAAAGATTGGCGACGGAGATCACGCCAACAAAGCCCGCGTCGCCGCCTCGACATCCGCCTGACGCATCAGGCTTTCGCCGACTAGCGCGGCCTGCGCATGAGCGCCCGAGATCGTGGCCATGTCGTCGGCGGTGAAGATGCCGCTTTCGGCGACCAGCAGGGCGCGGACCGGGCTGAGCATGGCCAGGCGAGCGGTCGTCTCCAGATCGACCTCGAAGGTGCGTAGCGACCGGTTGTTGATGCCGACCAGGGCGTCGCCCCGATCTGCAACAAGCATGCAGGCACGGGACATCTCGGCCTCGTCATGCGTTTCGATCAGGGCGTCCATGCCGAACCGCTCGGCCTCGGCCAGAAGCTCGGCGGCCAGGGCGTCATCGATCATGGCCAGGATGATCAGGATGCAGTCGGCCCCCAGCGCCCGGCTCTCGGCCACCTGCCACGGATCGACCAGGAAGTCCTTGCGCAGGCAGGGCAGGGCGGTGGCGTCGCGCGCCTGGCCCAAGAAGGCGTCGTCGCCCTGAAAGCTGGGGCCATCGGTCAGGATTGACAGGCAGTTGGCTCCGCCGCGCTCATAGGCGCGCGCCAGGGCGGGCGGGTCGAAGTTGGCGCGAATCAGCCCCTTGGACGGGCTGGCCTTCTTGATCTCGGCAATAAGGGCGGGGCGGCCCGTGTCCTCGAAGTGCCGCTCCAGCGCAGCGCGAAAGCCACGCGGGGCTGAGGCGGCCGCAGCGAGAGCTTCGATCCCGGACTGCGAGGTGAGGGCCTTGCGGGCGACGACCTCCTCGCGCTTGTAGGCGGCGATCTGGCTGAGAATGTCGGTCATGCCGGGTCGTCCTCGATCGGGGTATTGGTGGCCGCGACAAGGGCAGCGAGAGCTTTCGCCGCATGGCCGTCGTCTATGACCCGGGCGGCCTGATCGACGCCCTCGGCCAGATCGTCGGCGCGCTCGCCAACTACCAGGGCGGCGGCCGCGTTGAGCAGGACGATATCGCGGTAGGGTCCGCGCTCACCGGCCAGCAGGGCTGTCAGGGCGGCGGCGTTGACCTCTGCATCGCCGCCGCGGATGTCGTCGATGGAGGCCAGAGGCAGGCCGGCGTCCTGCGGCGTCACGGTGAAACGGCGCACGGTGCCGTCTTTCCATTCGGCCACCTCGGTCGGACCGGTGGTGGTCAGTTCGTCGAGGCCCTGACCGTGGACGGTCCAGGCGCGGGTGGCTCCCAGACGGCCCAGCACCTCGGCCAACGGCTCCAGCAGGCGCGGATCATAGACGCCCATGACCTGGCGCTTGGCTCCCGCCGGATTGGACAGCGGACCAAGCAGGTTGAAGACCGTGCGGAACCCGATCTCGGCTCGCACGGGACCGACATGCCGCATGGCCCCGTGGTAGGTCGGTGCGAACAGGAAGGCGATGCCGGCCGTTTCCAGCGCACGCAACTGCTGGGCGGGTGTCGCGGCCAGGTTGACGCCCAGCACCGACAGCACGTCCGACGAGCCTGATTTGGAACTGAGCGCCCGATTGCCGTGCTTGGCGACCTTCAGGCCTGCACCCGCCAGCACAAGGGCGGCGGCGGTCGAGATGTTGAAGGTGTGCTGGCCGTCGCCGCCTGTGCCGCAGGTGTCGATGACGTCGTAGGGATGATCCAGCGTCAGGGCCGCGTCGCGCATGGCGGTGGCGAAGGCGGCGATCTCATCCACCGTCTCGCCGCGGATGCGAAGCGCCGTGACGGCCGCGGCGACCTGGGCCGGGGTCGGCTCGCCGCGCAGGCAGGCCGCGAAGAAGGCATGGGCCTCCTCACTGGACAGCACACGGCCGTCGACCAGCTTTGCCAGCAGGGCCTTCACATCGTCGGCCATGCTCAGACCATCGCCCGACGCTTGACGTTGGCGAGGTTCAGGAAGTTCACCAGCAGGTCGTGGCCGTGTTCCGTCGCGATGGATTCCGGGTGGAACTGAACGCCGTGAATGGGGCGCGTTCTATGGGCCAAGCCCATGATCTCGCCGTCGGCGGTCCAGGCCGTGACCTCCAGCACGTCGGGCAGGGTCTCGCGCTTGACCGCCAGCGAGTGGTAGCGCGTCGCCGTGAAGGGCGAGGGCAGGCTCGCGAAGACGCTCTTGCCTTCATGCAGTATGGGCGAGGTCTTGCCGTGCATCAGGGCCTTGGCGCGGATCACGTCGCCACCGAATGCCTGGCCCATGGCCTGGTGCCCCAGGCAGACGCCGAAGATGGGCATGTCCAGCGGCGCGGTGTCCAGCAGGGCAAGGCAGACGCCGGCTTCAGTGGGCGTGCAGGGA
>CALRXI020000035.1:0-18805 GCA_943372125.1 Brevundimonas vancanneytii | reverse complement strand
CAGCCTTCGTCCTCCACGCGCCCCTCGCGGCGCGCGATCTCCAGAAGCCGCGCCGGCGTCTCGGCACGAGTGTCCGCCGGATAGAAGGTCGAGAAATGCTGGCCCAGGATCTCGTCGGCGGTCCAGCCCTTGATCCGTTCGGCGCCCGTGTTCCAGCTGACCACCCGACCGTCGATGTCCAGGGCAAAGATGCCGTAGTCCCTCACGCCCTCGATGACGCGGCGATAGCGTTCCTCGCCCTCCTTGAGCGCCGCCTCGCGCGACCGCAGCAGGGCGCTGGCCTGCGAGAGCCGACGCGCCAGCCCGCCGATCTCGTCATGGGCCGCGTCGGGGCTGTCGAGCGGTTCGCCCCGTTCCAGACGCTCGGCCTCCCGTTCCAGTCCGCGCACGCGCCGCACGATGCCGGTGAACAGCAGCTGTGCCGCGGCCAGACCGCCCAGCAGGCCGACCCCTGCCAGAACGGCACTGAGGGTCCAGGTTCGCCTGCGCTCGTCGTCGGCCCTGGCCTGGCGCTGTGCCAGAAGCTCGGCCTCGCGGGCCTGCATGGCCTCGATCTCGGCCCGCAGCTGGTCCAGAACGGCCTTGTTCGCGATCAGGGCCCGGGTGACCTCCGGAGCCTGAAGCCCGGTCGAGGTGCCGGCACCGGCCATGGCCGCCAGTTGCGCCAGGCCCTCGCGCTTCTGGATGACCAGCTGATCGACACGCTCAAGCCGCTGCCGGATCTCGCCATCGCGCGCTGTGCGGCGAAGCCGGTCGAGCGTATCGGGCAGCAGCGCCTCGGCCTTGACGTAGGGTTCCAGAAACGCACGCCGCCCGGTGAGCCGGTAGCCACGGACACCGCTGGCAGCCTCGGCCAGCAGGGCATGGACCTCGTGGATATCCCGCTGGATCGCAAAGGTCAGCCGCACCTGTGCCTCAGCCTCGGCCTGGGCTCTCCCTGACAGGTGAAGGCCCCCGATGCTGGCCAGCAGAATGGCGAGCGGCAGGGCGACCACGATCAGCCCCTTGGCACCCAGACCCAGGTCCGCCCAGGCCGCGCCCAGACCGGTTCGACGACCCAGGCGCGTCACGACAGGGCCCGCGTCGCCAGCACGGCCGCCTGGGTGCGATCGGCCACGTTCAGCTTGGCAATCAGCTTCTCGACATGGACCTTCACGGTACCGGGACCTATCCCCAATGCACGACCGATCGCCTTGTTGGTCAGACCTTGCGCCACCAGTTCCAGCACCTGGCTCTCGCGCGGGGTCAGTCGGGACAGATCGCTGGGCGACGGGCCAGCGGATGGAGTGATTGCGAGCCGCAGCAAGTCGGTTGGCAAGGCTGTTCGGCCCGCGCCCACAGTGCGGATGGCATGCAGCAGGTCTTCGCGTCCCGCATCCTTCAGCACATAGCCCGTCACGCCTGCGGCCAGGGCACTACGAACATACTCCGCCGTATCGTGCAGGGTCAGCATCAGAACCCGCGTCGCGCCCGCCGCCAGGATGAGACGCGCCGCCTCCAGACCCGTCATGCCCGCCCCGAAACGAATGTCCAGAATGGCCAGATCGACGGCGTCCTCCGCACAGGCGGCGACCGCTGCCTCGCCTGTCGCGACTTCCGTTACGACCTCCAGGTCGGGCTCACGATCTATGACCGCCCTCAGGCCGGCGCGGGTCAGTTCATGATCGTCGGCGATCAGTATGCGCATGTCACAGACCCGCCAGAGGAATGGACGCCCGTATGCTGAACCCACCGGCGACAGGCCCGGCCTCCAGCCGCCCGGCGACCTCCGCGAGCCGCTCGCGCATGATCTCCAGGCCGAACCGGGCGGCGGACGGATCGTCTTCGTTCGAAGAGGCCGTGCCCCCGGATGTCAGGACGGAGAGCACTATGGAACTTCGATCCGCCGAGACCTCGAGATCAAGACTGACCGCCGCGCCGGGTGCATGTTTGGAGGCGTTGTTGAACGCTTCCTGGCCAACCCTGAACAACAGGGTCTCCAGCCAGCCGGGCAGACGTCTGCCGAGGCCATCCGCGACCACAACTTGATGTCCGGCGCTCTCAAGCCGGCCCGCCTCTTCCCGCAGGGCCGCGACGACCCCAAGGTCGTCAAGGCTGGGTGGGCGCAGTCCTGCGATGACACCGCGCAGATCGGAAACCGCCGTGCGGGCGATACGGATCAGGTCCTGCAGCCTTTCGGCCGCCGCCTCATTGCCCGGCGGCAAATCCAGATGGACCAGTTCAAGATGGCGGTGAAGACCGGACATGGTCTGGGCCACGCCGTCGTGCAGATCGGCGGAGATCGCCGCGCGTTCCCGCTCCTGAGCGCTGACCACGCGCGACAGCACCTGTTCGAGCTCCTTTTCCCGCGCCGCGAGGCGATGGATCAGGTCGGCCTCCTTGCGGCGCTGCAGCTCGACCGTCAGCCGGGCCTCGATCATCTCGACCAGCAGGCTCAGCGCCGCCGCATCCTCCTCGTTCGCAAGCGTCTGTGGATTGGACGGGGCGGAAAACAGCAGGCTGACGCCGACCCGGCCCCGCTCGGCCAGCCATTGCAGGGGTATGGCCAGGTCCCCGTCGGCGACCGTGACCCCACCCTCGACCAGCGAGCCCGTTCTGAAGCCGGCGAACTGCGCCGCCTTCAAGGCGGCCCCGTCGATCGCCGCGTCAAGACCGTCCCGGTCGGCGGCCGCCAGTTCGCGGCTGACCTCGATCAGCAGTTTCAGCCGGGCAGCGCGCGCCTGGGAGTCGCGAAACAGGGTCCGGACATCCAGTCCCGATAGCGTACTGTCTGCCTGCACACGCCGCTCCTCCTTGACCGGTTCTGTTCTAGCAAACCGGCGAGCCGCTGTCGTATGCCATATGGCATAGGTCGTGCGGCCAGCCGTCAGGCTGATGTGCGTCCGACCGTGAACCCGCACCTTGTCGTCATCGCCGCACGAGCGGTTCACGAAAGGACGTCACGATGCGTAAGATGCTGACCCTCACCACCGCCGCCGCCCTTCTGTTCGCCGGCCCGGCAATGGCCCTTTCCGATCGGGCCACGCCCTCGGGCGCCAGCTACCCGGTCGCGAACCTCAGCCCCGCCGCTGCCGCCGCCCCGATCACGGTCGCCGAGGTCGAGGCTGCACAGCGCGCCTGGGGTGAGGCCCTGGTCTCCATCTCGCAGGAGTACAAGGCCAACGGGCAGGCCGCCGCCACGCGTCTGGCCGGTCAGGTTCTCGATGCGGCCTACGGCTACAATCTGGGTCCGGTCGCCTTCAAGCCGACCCTGGCCCATGGTGACACGACCTTCCGTACGACCCGTGAAAGCGCCCTGGCCTATTTCGTCGGCGGCAACCCCTCCTTTGCCGAGGACACCGGCTTTGCCCTGAAAGCCTGGCGGTCCTACGAGATCGACAATGCTGCGGTGGTCATCAATGGCCCGACCGCGATCTCGACCGGCAATGTCATGCTGACCAACGACAAGGGCGAGGTCACCACCGTCAACAAGACCTGGGGCTGGGTGCGCGACGCCAATGGGGCCCTGCGCATCGTCCTGCACCACTCTTCTTTGCCCTACGACCCGGACTAATTGCCCAGGACCGGCCGCGCCGGATTTGCGCGCGGCCGGCATCCTCGCCGCCCTCCAGAGGGAAAGATTTCGCCGCTTTCGATGCGGGCGCGCCCTCTCGTTCTTTTCAGGATTTCACCATGCGTTGCTTTGGGACGGCCCTTGTGGCGGCCGGCTTCATGCTTGCGCTCGCCTCACCGGTCCTCGCACAGGACGAAGCGGGCGAGTTCTGGTTCAACCCTGCCTTTGAAACCTCGCTGGACGATCGCACCTCCATCGAGCTTGAGACCGCCCAGCGGCTGCGCAGCGATCCACGCGATGACACCTATTTCGCCCGTCTGTGGCTGAAGCGCCAGGACAGCCGGGGGCGCGACTGGAACGTCGGCGTCGAACATCGCTGGAACGGCCCGGACGAGCGCGAGGTGCGCCTGCTGCAGCAGGTCGGTTACGACTGGGGTCCGCTGGAGTTCAGAACCCGGCTGGAGCAGCGGTTCGTCAATGTCGACCCCCAGACGGGCTGGCGGCTGCGACAACGGATCGGCACGACCGTGCCTCTCACCGAGGATGAAGACGGCTGGGCTCTGACGGGCGATGCGGAAGTGTTTTTCACCCTTCGCAATACGGAGCCCGGGGGACAGACAGGTCTGACCGGTTTGCGCACCTTCGTCGGCTTCGAGCGCGGCTTTGGCCGATATGACATCAGCCTGGGCTATCTGAGGCAGCAGGATATCCGCGACGATGCCGAGGACCGCGTCGGCCACGCACCCTTCGTCGGTGTCACCGTCAACTTCTGACATCGCGTGGCGTGGACCGACCTCCCCGTTTCCTGCATGAGGGGTAGCGTTGCCATAACGGATCCTCATGTGATGACACAGCGGCTGGTCAATCTCGATATCGACCTTCTGCGTGCCTTCGTCACGGTCGTCGATACCGGCAGCTTCACCCGCGCGGCCAGCCTTCTGGGCCGGTCCCAGCCCGCCGTCAGCCTGCAGTTGCGCCGCCTGGAAGACCAGCTGCGTTCACCGCTTCTGGATCGGACGGGGCGCAAGGTCACCGTGACGACCGAAGGGGCGATGCTGTTGCCGCAGGCCCGTCGATTGGTCCGCCTGAACGACGAAATTCTGTCCACGCTGGGCGAAGGGGACCTGGAGGGCGAGGTGCGTTTCGGCGCGCCGGAGGATATCGCGACTATCCATCTGCCGGCCATTCTCGGGGCCTTTGCGCGCAATCATCCGCGCATCAAGCTCTCGGTCGTGTGCGACTACACCGCCAATCTGCTGGACCAGCTGTCACGCGGGCTGATCGATCTGGCCCTGATCAAGCGCGAGCCCGTGGGACCCGAGCTGGGCGTGAAGGTCTGGAGCGAACCGCTGGTCTGGCTCGCCCTGGACCCGTCCGTGCTGGAAACCTCGCCGCTGCCCCTCATCGTGGCCCCGGCCCCGGACATCTATCGAAAGCGGGCCTTGGCGGCGTTGTCGGACGCCGGTATCGGGTTCAGGCTTTCCTTCACCTCGCCCAGCCTGGCCGGTCAGATGGCGGCGTTGCGGGCCGGGCTCGGCGTCGGTGTGTTGCCGGCCGCCATGGCCCCGCGCGACCTGACGGTGCTGCGGTCGGGTCTGCCTGATCTGGCCGACAGCGAAATCGCCCTGGTCTCGGCGCGGGGCGCGGGTGGCCCCACCGCCCTGCTGGCCCAGGAAGTCTTGCGTGCCCTCGAACGCGGCCCATCCGGGCCATGACGCGCAGTTATGGGCCGCATCACACTTTCTGATTGGTCCGCGCGTGTCTGCGCTGGCAGTTTTCTCAAGCAGCCCGGGCCCCTCTGACGATCATCGTGATCGTGATGTCGGTTTGCATCGGGTGCGCCCGATTCCGGGTCCGGTCGCTGGCATCACGCCGATGCGAACTCTGAATCGCCGCCCCGTTCATCAACGGAGAGGCATGATGTCCATTAAGTTCGAGCGCCGCCTGCGCGGCATGCACGCCGTTCTGGAGAGGGCGCTGAAAGACGAGCGCTCCCGCCCGCGACCGAGCGATCATGTGATCGCCACCCTCAAGAAGAAGAAGCTGTCGATCAAGGACCGGCTTCTGTCGCTGAACAGGCGCATCGCCCCCTCACAGCGATGACGCCAATGGGCGGCGGTTGTTACCCCTCGGCCGTCGCCCATCCTGCGCCTTGAACCAAAAGGGAAGGTCCGGTCCGGTGCCTCCTGATTCCAGCGGGCATCCGGTAAGCACACCCATCATCATTTCCCTCGCCCTTCGCGATCACCCGGCAGACACACCCCTTCATGGAATTCCTCTCGCAAGACGTCCTGACCAAGCCGGTCTGGATGTGGGCCTCCTTTCTCGCCCTTGTCGTTGTTCTGCTCATCCTTGATCTGGGCGTATTCCATAAGAAGCACCGCGAGATCGGCGTACGTGAGAGCCTGCTGATGTCGCTGGGCTATCTGACCCTGGGCGTCGGCTTCGGCGGCTGGGTCTGGTACAGTCTCGGGGCACAATCCGGCATCGAATACCTGACCGGATTCGTGGTCGAGAAGTCGCTGGCGATGGACAATGTCTTCGTCATCGCCATGATCTTCGGCTACTTCGCCATCCCGCAGAAATACCAGCACCGCGTGCTGTTCTGGGGGATACTGGGCGTCATCGTGCTTCGCGCCATCATGATCGCGGGCGGCGCAGCCCTCGTCTCCGAGTTCGGCTGGATTCTCTACATCTTCGCCGCCTTCCTGATCCTGACCGGGGTCAAGATGATCGCCATGGCGGACAAGTCCCACGACCTGGCCGACAATCCTCTGCTGCGCCTGCTAAAGCGGCACCTGCGGGTGACCGACGAGCTTCACGGCGAGCGGTTCTTCGTCAAACTGCCGGACCCGAAGACCGGAAGACTGGCCACATTCGTCACGCCGGTCTTCATGGCGCTGATCATGATCGAGATCGCTGACGTGATCTTCGCCGTCGATTCCGTCCCCGCCATCTTCGCTATCACGACCGACCCCTACATCATCTACACCTCCAACATCTTCGCCATCCTGGGCTTGCGCGCCCTGTACTTCGCGCTGGCGGCCATCATCCACCGCTTCGCCTATCTGAAGCAGGCTCTGGCCGTGCTGCTCATCTTCATCGGCTCCAAGATCTTCCTCGCCGACCTGATGGGATGGGAGAAGTTTCCAGCCGCCATTTCGCTGGGCGTGACCTTCGTCATCCTGCTGGCGGGCGTGCTGTGGTCGCTGTGGCGGACGCGCCGCCCGCTCGGTCCTGAGCTCCGTTGATGCACTCCTCAGCGCTGTCATCGGCTCGGCGGCATTCTGCAGGTTCTTGTGGTCTGCGGATCCAGTCTGCATACGCCTCGCCATCTGGCATAGGCCGGGAGGCGAGCTAGGCGGCGCACGTCGAGCGTCGTCATCTGTGTCAGGCTGTCGACATGCCCAGATACGCTCGAACATCACACCTAGGACGGATCAGACGCCACTGCGTCCGCAGGTTTAACTCGATGCTGGTCGGCGTCAGCCTCGCCGTCTTCCCGGTGGCGGCACAGTCGAGTGCCGCACCAGGCCCGCCCAGTCGCCACATCGATCAGACAGTCAAAGATTTATCGCCGACACATGTGGACCAGACGCGTGCGTTTATCCTGCTGCACTCTACGAGCTGCCTAACCGACGCCCAGGCGCTCGTGGTGTTCGACCGGCTGGATCGCGACAGAGATGGTCGATTGACTCGGGCCGACAGTCGCCGCCGCGAAGTCGGACGCGATCGGATCAGGGTGGTTGCAGCCGATCGGCACACCCCTCGCTTCGACCTGGACGGCGACGGAGTTGCGACCCGGCGGGAAGTCATCACAGCGTCATCATGCTTTCTTCCGCTGCGGTGACATCAATGCGGATTGCGGAAGAAGCATCCCGTTATCCGCAATAAGATGAGACGCCCGTAGCACTCTTGAGTGGTCCGATACCTGCCTCTCAGCTTCTCAGGGCTAAACAGGCTCGGCTACCGGATCACCGAGCCACGGCTGGACCAGGGCCCTGACATCGACGCGGGCTTTCAGACGGGCGGCCAGAAGGGCAGTGCCGCTGATCTTGCGCTGGGCGAACAGGACACCGGTGGGCGGCAGATGCCAGGCGCGGGTGTCGGCGGCGATCTCCAAGCCCTGATCACGCAGGGCGGCGACGAAGCGGCGGTCGCCGAAGTCGAACAGGCCGGGGCGGTTCATCTCGCCCAGGATGACGTCGATCATCCGGTCCACGCTCTCGGCATGGTGGGCCACCACGCCTTGGCCCAGGAAGCCGGCTGCGAGTGAGGCCTGTCGCACCGCATCGCGGTCGCCCGCCATCCCGGCTCTCAGCAGCGCGCGATAGCCTGTCGATGTCGCGGCATCCACTGGCCGGGCCGCGCCGAAGTCGAGCAGGACCAGCCGCCCGGTCGCGGGCTGGATGCGATAGTTGGCGAAGTTGGGGTCGGTCTGCATGACCCCGAACTCGAACAGTTCGCGCAGCACCAGCCGCATCAGGGTTTGCATCGCCGCATCGCGGTCGGCCTGGGGGGCGGTCTCCAGCGTCTCGATCGGGCGACCGTCCAGCCAGGTCATGGCCAGGATGCAGGAGGTGGTCAGGTCCGGGTCCAGGGTGGGCACCACGACCTCGGGCATGTCGGCCAGCAGGCGGCCGAACAGGCTCATCTGCTCGCCCTCGCGCCGATAGTCGGCCTCCTCGGCCAGTTGCAGCTTGGCCTCGGCCAGCAATGGCGCGATATCCAGACCGCGCGGCAGGGCCCCGGACATCTTCAGCAGGGTGGCGACATTGTCGACATCGGCGTCGATACTGTCGCGAACGCCCGGATACTGGACCTTGATCGCCAGCACGCGACCATCGCGGGCGACCGCGCGGTGCACTTGGCCGATGGAGGCAGCGGCGATGGGGCTGAGGTCGAAATGGGTGAACCGCTTCCGCCAGTCCGGGCCCCATTCCCGGACCAGGACCTTCAGCAGCTGGGCCGGTGGCATGTGATGGGCATTGTCGCGCAGGCGCGCCATGATCTGCGTGAGCTCAGCCGGCAGGATGTCCCCGGCGTCCATCGATATGATCTGGCCCAGCTTCATCGCCGCCCCGCGCAAATGCGACAGGCGGTCGGCGATCCGGCCGACATTGGCGGGGGTCAGAAGCATGTCGCGCAGATGCGGCCGTTCGCCGTCCGCCAGCCGCCGGGCCCCCTCGGCCAGCATGCCGCCCGCCACGGACCCGGCCAGCCGTCCAAACTGGCCGAGGCGAGATATCCGTCCGCGTGGAATGTTGCGGCCGCGTGCCCGGTCATTATCGTTTGTCATGGCCTCACCACCCCTGTGTGCTTGGTCCACCCTTGAACGGCCCCGCCAGGCGCGAGGTGATCCAGCCGCCGTAGAAGTCCCCGGCCTGAGGCGTGACGACTTCGCCGTCGACGCTGCAATGGTCGAACGGTGCGGCGTAGAAGGCGATGTGATCGCGCAGAGCCTGGAACGTCGGTGTCGGATCGGGATAGCTCCAGCCGACCCGATGCAAGACCTTGCCGTCGATCACAACATCCCAATACAGCGCCGCTCCCTTCCATTCGCAGAAGGACCCGCCGCCAGCGGGCCTCAGCACGCCGGGCGCGATGTCACGTTGCGGGATGTAGTAGGTGGGTGGATGGCTGGTTTCTAGGGTGCGGACAGCGTCTCGCGTGTCGGCTATCAGTCGCCCGGCATGGCGGATGACGGTGTGGGCTGTCGTCGGTTCGGCCACCGCCGGGCGGGGGTAGGCCCAGACGCTCTCCTGGCCGGCGAGCGGCTCATCGGGCTGTGGTCTCATGAACGTCGATCCCGGCTGGCGACCAGACGCTGGAGACGGGGCCGTAGTCTCAAAAAGCCTCGATACAGGCGCTCAAGTGCCCACAGAATCAGAGGTGCGCGTGCCGCGATACCCAGCGGACGCAGGACAGGAATGGCCCGCCACATGGCCGCGAACGCGGCCGCTCCGGACAGAAGCTGCCCATTTTCGCTGGCGTGGAACCGCGCCAGCAAGGCTGCCCGATCGGTTGGGCAGCTGGCGGTCTGGTCATGAACCAGGTCGATGAACTCTATGGAGCCGCGGCGATCAAGACGCCGCATCAACGCGATTTCCCGTCGGCAGAGCGGGCAGGCACCATCATACCAGACGAGCACTTCGGTCATGGCTGACATATGGGGCTGGCCCCTTCGCAGTCAGCCCGCCGCGACATCACGCCTCCTAGGCCCATAGCTGGCGGTATTCGCCGTCCGGATCGTGCGTCCCGGTCTGATACTCCGGATCGAAGCGGCGGCCCTGGCGCGGATCGGTGCCGCGCCCGGCGATGTAGAGCCAGTTTCCCTGATTGCTGCAGACGTCGTAGTCGATCAGCTGCGCCTCGAACCAGGCCGCGCCGGCCCGCCAGTCGCAGGCCAGTTCATGGATCAGATAGCTGGCCACGATCTGTCGCATGCGGTTGGACAGATAGCCCGTGGCTGCCAGTTCACGCATGCCGGCATCGACAAACGGCTGGCCGGTCTGGCCACTGCACCAGGCGCCGAAAGCCTCGGCGTCATGTGAAGGATAGGGCAGGGTGCTGAGACCGTTATGCCGGAACAGGCGGCGGCCATGCTTGAGCGACGAGAACCGAAAGTAGTCGCGCCACAGAAGTTCGAAGACGATCCATCGGGAGCCGTCGCTGACGCCGAAGCGCTCTTCGTGTTTCAGGAGGGCCTCGTGAACCGTGCGCGGTGACACCGCGCCAGTGGCCAGCCAGGGCGACAGCTTGGTCGAATAGTCCGTCCCCGACAGCCCGTTGCGTGTCGCCTTGTAGCTGCGCGGCAAAGGGCCTGAAAAGTAGCGCTCGACATGGGCCAGGGCCGCAGCCTCCGATCCGTTGAAGCGGGCGTCGTCGTAGGGGAAGGATGTGCGCGCGTCGGGATGGCCCGCCTGCGGGACGAACCTGTCCCCGGCCAGTTCTGTCTGCGGCAGGGGCGGGATGACCTCGGGTGCAGGGATGGCCGCGTGAGGCCGCACATCCGCCTTCTCGACCGCCTGGCGGAAAGGCGTGAACACGTCCGGCAGATGCGCGATGTCGAACGGCAGGTCGGCGGGGTCGAGCAGGCTGGACTGCCAGCGGTCCTCTACGTGCAGGCCCGCCGCTCGCAAGGTTTCGACCTGATCGATCTCTTCGGGCGCGGCGATGCGTTCGCAAAAGACGGTGTCGGCTCCGCACGCTCTTGCCAGGGCCGATAGCTCGTCGGTCGGCTTGCCCGTCAAGATGATCAGATCGGAACCGTGCGCCTGAAGGGCCGCTCGCAGCCCGGCTAGCGCCTGGTCGCGGAACTGTCTCCGATGTCGGCCCCAGCGCACAAAACCCCATCGGGTCAGGGCCTGCGCCTCGTCGTCCACGACATAGACCGGGACCAGTGTGCGTGATCGAGCGCTGGCGTCGCTGAAGGCGGGATTGTCAGTCAGGCGCAGGTCGTTGCGGAACCAGTACAGAGCACAGTCCATCGCAGACGACGCTATTTCCATTTCGACCCGTCGCCGTGCTTGCCGATGCTGGCCCATTCCGGCGGAGCGGCCTTGTGGACGTACTGCTCGGAGACCATCCAGCCTTTGATAGGCCTCAGCACGGCCAGGCAGGCGAGAACCAGGAGCGGCATGGTCACGACCAGATGCACCCAGATCGGCGGCTGGACCGTGAACTCGAACCACATGAACAGGCCCAGACCCACGGTCCCGACACCGGTCATGCCAAAGAAGGCCGGGCCATCGGCCGGGTCGGCGAAGCTGTAGTCCAGGCCGCAGGCGGGGCAGGCGTCGCGGATCTTGAGATAGCCCCGCAGCAGCGGTCCCTTGCCGCAGCGCGGGCACCGGCAGCGCAGGCCGGTCGATAGCGTGCCGAGGCGGGGATAGGCGGGATCGGTCATGGCAGGGATGTCGGCCTCTGGCGGCGCGAGGGCAAGCGGAACCTTTGTCGCGGTGACCGGTGGTCACCGATCGTTAACTGCGTTGAAAGGCCGAGGCGGTAACCGTGCGCGCACATGTCCGGGGCCCCAAAACCTTTTCGCTTGTCCGGCAAGCGCGTCCTTCGCACCACCGTGGCCGCCGCCGCGGCGGGCGCGGTCGCCTTCTCGCCGCTGGCTCCGCTGGCTCAGGAAGGCTCGGCGGCGCTGGACCCCGTCACCATCCGCATTGGATCGAACAGCGAGTTCACCCGGGTCGAGTTCGCCGGCGTCATCGGCTCGCGCTCGCGGGTTCGGCGCGAGGGACGCAACATCATCGTGCGGATCGGCACGACCGCCGCGCCCGACGTCTCGCGCCTGAAGGTCGATCCGCCGCCGGGCGTCGAAAAGGTTGAGACCCGCGCCGTCACGGGCGGCACCGAACTGGTCCTGACCCTGGCAGAGCGTGGCGACGCCCGCTCGGGCAGCGCGGACGGGGCCGTCTATCTGAACCTGTATGCACAGGCGGCCGAGGCTCCGGCCCCCGCCGCCGGGAGTGCCGCCGCCACCGTGCCGGTCACGACCCGCGCCGAGGCCGGGCGTGTCACGCTTGATTTCGGCTGGACCACGCCGGTCGGGGCCGCCGTCTTCCGCCGGGGCGAGGCGGTCTGGATCGTCTTCGACAGCCGCGCCCGTCTGGACATGGCGGGGGCCAAGGCGCTCGGGCCCGCCACCGAGGCCAAATGGACGGCCGGGGCCGACCATGTCGCGGTGCGTATCGCTGCGCCCCAAGCTCTGGCCGTTTCCGCCGTCGCGGACGGCACGACCTGGCGCATCACCATCGGCGGCTCCCCCACGGCCGTCGAAGGCGTGCAGATAGGGCGTGACGACACAGATGATGCGGCCCTGGTGGCCCGCATGGCCGGGGCGACCAAGGCGGTCTGGCTGACCGACCCTGTCGCGGGCGATCGGTTCGCCGCCGTTACGGCGCTGGCCCCCGGCAAGGGGTTCGGGGCGCGTCGGAAGACCATGGACCTGTCCCTGCTGCCGACGGCGCATGGCCTGGCGGTCGAAACCACGGCCCCCGATCTGGCCATCCTGGCCCAGGGCGATCTGGTGACGCTGAGCCGTCCCGGCGGTCTGATCCTGTCGCCGCCGTCGGCCGAGCTGGAAACCGGCGCGACGCAGGCGGATGCGCCGCAGCGTGCGCAACATCCCGGCCTTATCCTCGCTCAATGGGCCGATGCGGGCGAGGGCGGCTTTTCCGCGCGCTACCGCGCCCTTCAGGATGCCGCCGCGCTGGAAGCCCAGAGCGCCGGCGACGATCCCCGGGCCCCGGCCGAGGCGCGGTTCGCCTTCGCCCGGTTCCTGATCGGCTCGGGGCTGAGCTATGAGGCGATCGGCGTCCTGAACGCCATCGTGGCCAAACAGCCGAACATGATCGGTGAGCCGGAACTGCGCGGCCTGCGCGGCGCCGCTCGGGCTTCCATCGGCCGGATGGAGGAGGCCCAGGGCGACTTCGCCTCGGCCGCCGTCGCCGGCGATCCGGCATCGTCTGTCTGGCGCGGTTATATCGCCTCGACCCAGGGTGATTACACCACGGCGCGGCAGGCATTCACCGCAGGGGCCACGGCGATCGATCAGTTCCCCGCCGAGTGGCGCGCGCGGTTCGGGGCTGCCCATGCACTGGCCGCGCTGGAGACGGGCGATCTGGACGCGACCCGTGCGCTTCTGGCCTATGCCTTCAGCCAGGAAGCCCCTGCCGCCGACGAACTGGCGGCGCATCTGGTTCAGGCCAGGCTGTTCGAGATCGACGGCCAATCGGATAAGGCCCTGGCCGTCTACACCGCCGTCGGACGGGCGCCGATGGACGCCATCGCCGTGCCCGCCAAGCTGGGCGCAGTGCGCCTGTCGATGGCCAAGGGCACGCTGACGCCCGCCGCAGCGGCTGCCCAGATGGAGAGCCTGCGCTGGCGCTGGCGCGGCGATGCCACCGAACTGGCCGTGATCCGTCAGTTGGGCCAGCTTTATCTGTCGCAGGGGCTGTACCGCGAGGCGCTGACGGCGCTGAAGGCGGCAGGGCCGCGCATGGCGCGCCTGCCGGGCGCGCCTGAAATCCAGGCCGATCTGAACAACGCCTTCCGCGCCCTGTTTCTGGAGGGCGGGGCCGACGGGCTGCAGCCGATCCAGGCGCTGGGCCTGTTCTACGACTTCCGCGAGCTGACGCCGATCGGGGCCGACGGCGACGAGATGGTACGCCGCCTGGCCCGTCGTCTGGTCGACGTCGACCTGCTGCCCCAGGCGGCGGAGTTGCTGAAGTATCAGGTCGAGAACCGGCTGGAGGGCGTAGCCAAGGCCCAGGTCGCGACCGACCTGGCCACCGTCTATCTGATGGACCGTCAGGCGGAGGCGGCCTTGCAGGCCCTGTGGTCGTCGCGCTCGACGCTTCTGCCGACAGCGATGAACGCCGAGCGCCGCGCACTGGAGGCCCGCGCCCTGACGCAGCTGGGCCGTTACGACCATGCGCTGGAAATCCTGGGCAGCGACAACGGTCCGGAGGCGCGGGCGGTGAAGGCGGAAATCCTGTGGAAGCAGCAGCAATGGCCCCAGGCCGCGGCCCTGTACGAAGCTGGCCTTGGCGAGCGCTACAAGGCGGGCGGGGCCCTGACGGCGGACGAGGAGGCGCGTCTGCTCCGCGCCGGGATCGGCTATTCCCTGGGCCGTGACGGCGCGTCGCTGAACCGCCTGTCGCGCAACTATCGCCCCTATGTGGCGGGGGCCCGTAACAAGCCGGCCCTGTCGATCGCGCTGGATGGTCTGGACGGGACGGATGGCGAGACGTCGGCCGCCGACTTCGCCGGACTGGCGACGTCCGCCGATACCTTTGCCGGTTGGGTCACGGCCATGAAGACCGAGCTCCGAACGAAAACGGGCGGCGGCCCTGCGGCCCCCGCCCGTTCGCAAGCTGCGACAGCAGCGCCAGCCTCTGCGAGACCGGCGGCTTAAGTCTTACTTGTTGACCGCGTCTTTCAGCGGCTTGGAGACGCGGAAGCGCACGGCCTTGGACGCGGCGATCTTGATGGTCGCGCCCGTGGCGGGGTTGCGGCCTTCGCGAGCGGCGCGGGCGGCGGTGTCGAAAACGCCCAGGTTCGAAATGCGGACATCGCCACCGGCGGTCAGCGAGGCGTGGATGTTCTTGACGATGGCTTCCAGCACGCGGCCGGCATCGGCTTGGCTGACACCCGCGTCCTTGGCGACGGCGGAGATGAGTTCGGCTTGAGTAGTCATAAGGGTCGTTTCCCGATGTAAGCTCGCTCCGATTCCGGAGCGATGACCGGGGGATGAGGGCGACTTTTTTCCGACAATGCAAGCGTCATCGCCGCTGTAGTGCCCGCAGGGTGGGGATTTATCCCGCGCCGGACGCCCTCTGGAAGCTCTCGACCAGGCTTCCGCAGACCAGTCTCCAGCCGTCAACCAGCACGAAAAAGATCAGCTTGAACGGCAGGGAGATCACCACCGGCGGCAGCATCATCATACCCATGGACATGAGCACGCTGGCGACCACCAGATCGATCACAAGGAACGGAACGAAAAGGAGAAATCCGATCGTGAAGGCGGTCTTCAGCTCACTGATCATGAAGGCCGGCGTGACCACCCGCAGAGGCAGTTCGGCAGGCGGTGTGGAGGCCTCCACGGCCGACAGCCGGGTGAACAGCGACAGGTCGTCCGGGTCCACCTGAGAGAGCATGAAAGTCTTCACAGGTTCGGCCGCCGCATCGAAGGCCTGCGGCAGCTCCATCTGCTGATCCATCAGGGGTCGGATGCCCGAATCATAGGCGTCCTGCCACGTCGGGGCCATGACGACGGCACTCAGGAACAGCGCCAGGGACACGATCACGGCATTGGGCGGCGACTGCTGCATGCCCAGCGCCGTCCTCAGAAGAGACAGCACAACGACGATCCGCACGAAGCTGGTGGTCATGATGACGATGGACGGGGCCAGCGACAGTACGGTCATCAGGCCGACCAGTTGCACCACCCGCTCGGTCAGACCCGCGCCTGTGCCCAGATCGACATTGATCGCCGCACCGCCCGAGGCGACGTCCTGCGCAAACGCCCCGAGCGGCCACAGCATGCATAGCAAGGTCGCGATCAGCGACAGCTTGGCCGCCTTGGCCAGCTCGGCGCGGGTCGGAATAACAAACAAACCAAGCGTCTCCCTCCCTCCTCGAGGGAGGGATGTCGGCGCGTCAGCGACGACAGGGTGGAAGGGGCCAAGGCAAGCGTCAGACGCCGGCGCATGCCGCTTGCCGAATCGCCCCCACCCGGTCGCTCCGCGACCACCCTCCCCCCGAGGGGGAGGGAGAACATCGCGCGCGCCTTTCACTGGTCCGATCCGCGCGGCTCGATCAGTTCGCGGCCTTCGCCCAGCACCAGCAGGCGTTCTTCGTTATCGATCCGCACCAGCACCAGCCGCCGTGCGGGGTCCAGCACCAGGGTCTCGATGACCTGCATGCGGCGGGGGCCGCGGTCGGCGCTCAGTCGGGCCAGCAGCTGCGGCGCATAGCGACGCGCGGCCCAGGCGGCCAGGCCGATAATGCCCAGGGTGAAGGCGAGGGCGAACAGTGCCCGTAACAGATCGAGGAAGTTCATGCGCCGCCGGTCCCGCCGGCATCGGTCGTCCGGCCCGCCAGATGTCGGCCATCGTGGTTAACGGCGCGTATAGATAACGTCCCATTAACCATGCACACGGCATTTTCTGCCCATCTTCAGGGGCGATCCGCGCCCGGAGGGATGTCCGTGAGCCTCACCGACCTGCCACTGCTAAGCCAGATCAAGGGCCGCCTGTCCTGGCTGGACGAGCGTCAGCGGGTGGTCGCCCAGAACGTCGCCAACTCCGACACCCCCGGCTATGTCGCGCGCGATCTGCAACAGCCGACCGACTTCGCCGCCGCCATGGCGCGCGGCCAGGGCGTGCAGATGATGCGCACCAGCGCCATGCATATCGCGCCCCAAGGGCAGGTCGCGCGTTTCGAAAGCAAGGCCGCGCCCGATTCCGAGACCACGCTGGATGGCAATTCGGTCGTGGTCGAGGAGCAGATGCTCAAGATGGCCGAGAGCCGAATGGCCTATGACGCCGCCATCGGCTTCTACCAGAAATCCATGCAGATGCTGCGGATGGCCGCGCGCAAGCCCGGCGCGGCCTAAGGCCAGGAGACTGATCGATGACCGATGCCGTACCGCCCAGAAACAGCGCCATGGCCGTGGCCGCCAGCGCCCTGAAGGCCCAGCAGTCGCGCATGCGCGTGATCGCCGAGAACATCGCCAACGCCCAGTCCACGGCCCCGACCGCGGGCGGCGAGCCCTATCGTCGTCAGGTACCGGTCTTTCAGGCGCGCGAGATCGACGGCGCGACCGGCGTGACCCTGGCCGAGGTCCGGCCCGACATGGGCGACTTCCGCAGCGAATACGACCCGTCCCACCCGGCGGCGAATGCCGAGGGCTATGTCCTGCGGCCCAATGTCGACACCCTGGTCGAGGCGATGGACATGCGCGAGGCCCAGCGGGCCTATGAGGCCAATCTGAACGTCATCGAGACGGCGCGGTCGATGGAGACCCGCACCCTCGACCTGCTGAAGCGATAGGACCTAGGCCATGAACCCGATGATGGCGGCCAAGGCCTATGCCTCGATCCAGGGCGGGGCCATGCCCACGGCCCCCGTGCAGGGACCCGCGCAATCGGGCTTTGCCGAAATGCTGACCAGCGTCATGGGCGACATGACCCAGACGTCAAAGGCCGCCGAAACCCAGATGGCCGCATCGGTCCAGGGGCAGGGCAGTCTGATCGACGTCGTCACCGCAGTCTCCTCCGCCGAGGCGTCGCTGGAAACCGTCATGGCCGTGCGCGACCAGGTGATCCAGGCCTATCAGGAAATCATGCGGATGCCGATCTGATCGGCGTCTGCCTTACGCTCCGAGTATCCAGCCTTCTTCCTGCTCGACCTTGGCGATGAGATCGTCGGACGCTCCTTTGGGTGGGGCGAAGGCTTTTTCCAGATCGCCGGCCTCGTCCAGCTTGGCGAAGTGTTCGGCGGTGACGCGGACTTGGGCCTGATCCTTGAACTCGCCGGGGTTGGGGGTCGCATCCCACATCGACGGATAGACCTCGACCACCAGGGCCGACAGCGGCTCGACGTCGTCGGTGCTCAGGGCGCGCCAGCCGGTGCCGAAGGGCCAGACGGCGCCTGACGGGCCCAGCTTCTCCAGCAGGCGCCGCACGGCGGGAATGCCGACCAGGGTCTGGCCGCCGACAGCGCCGGCTCCGTGCATCTGCCAGTTCGACTTGGGCTGCAGACGACCCTTGCGGATCGCGTCCTCGGTCGCGCGGAACTCGGGGATGTCGGCCCCGGCCCCTGCGGGCGGCTTGGTCGTGGTCAGCCAGCGCTGGGCCTGCTTGGCGGGCGCGCCCCAGAACGGCCAGGCCTCGTCGGTCATCAGCCGGTTCATCTTGGCCGCGACCTGATAGCGGTTGTTCGTGTTGTCGGCCTTGTCGACGATATTGGCCGAAAGGAATTTCCACAGCGCGGACCAGGCGGGCGTCTCCTTCAGGCCCAGTCGCGCCGCCGTGCCCGCCGGATAGCCCAGCGAAAAGTCGAAGCCGACCAGCACCCGGTCGCCGCGCTTCCTGTGGTCGGCCAGCAGGGAGGCCAGCAGGGCCTCGCCCTCGGCGCGCGTGGCGACGTTGTGGGTCTCGGAATACAGGCGGAAACGCACGTCGCGCTTGGCCACCCCGATCCACACGGAGTTTTCGCCCAGCTTCTTGCCCTCGGCGGCAGTCCAGTCAGCGATGATATAGGCGTCGAACAGGCGGGCCACGGCGGGCTCCTAAAAGGCTGGGCGTAAACAGGATGCGGGCTTCTAGCCCATTTTGGCGCGGCGGCTAATCGTCCGGCGGGCAAAAAAGTGTTTCGGCGTTCGTTCAGACCGCCGGTGCCCCACGCAACTGGATCAGGGGAATGATGATGTCCTCCTCGTCGTCCAGATGGCGCAGCAGGGGGCGGGCCGCGCCTGCGATCCGGTCGCCCAGACGATGGGCGTGATCGGCGGCATCGGGGGCCTTGCCGGCGACCGCCTGATGAAAGGCCATGCCGTCGCGGAACATGGCCTCCAGCGTTTCGTGGACGGCGTCATGATCGCGGTCCAGCAGGTCGATGCCGCGGTCGATCCGGGGCTCCATCGCACGCAGGGCCGGAAAATAGTGGCCGCTCTCGACGCGGTGGTGGCCGTCCAGATGCTGCAGAAAGCCTTGCAGGGCCGGGATCAGCTGG
>CALRXI020000034.1:0-20056 GCA_943372125.1 Brevundimonas vancanneytii | reverse complement strand
GGCGCCCCGCGCGGTGTATGGCAGTCGTTGCAACCGGTGATCTGTACCAGATACCGCCCGGCCTCGATGTCGGTTGCCGCCACGACCCGAGTGGTCCCTGGCGTCGAGACCCCGATCTGGGCATTGTCGCACGCTCCCAGCAGAGCCACTCCGGCCAACCCCGCCGTACACATCGAAATCCGCATCCCGCCCTCCCCCGACAAGGCTTCGAGAGAACATCGGTTTTTTGGATTCGACAAGGCGTTAGGCGGTCAATCCAAGCGCCGCCCGCGCCTTCTTCGTCAGCTTGGCCGCGATGATCCGGTGCGCGATGGCCAGATGCTCGGCCAGTTCACCATCCGGCCAGGCATCGATATCGTCCAGATGCACCCATTTGGACCGCGCCAGATAGGGGGCCGGGCGAGCGCGGCCATCCTCGGTCAGCACCTCATAGGCGATGTCCGACACCTTGAACGACAGCCCGCCCTGACCGCCGACCATGGCGAACATCTTGCCCCCGACCTTGTAACAGTCATGGTCGTCACCGAAGGGATGATCCAGCGTAACCCCGGTCAGGGCCAGGCAGACCTTGCCGACGCCCTGCCGATCCACCCTTACGCCTCTACGCCGACGCCGATGGGGCAGACCACGCCCGTCCCGCCGATCCCGCAATAGCCGGCCGGGTTCTTGGCCAGATAGCCCTGGTGATAGTCCTCGGCGAAATAATAGGGACCCGCTGGCGCGATCTCGGTGGTGATCTGGCCGCGCCCCGCCTTTGACAGCGCCGCCTGATAGGCCTCGCGCGACGCCTCCGCCTCGGCCCTCTGGTCTTCGTTCAGATAATAGATGGCCGAGCGATAGGTGCTGCCGATGTCATTGCCCTGGCGCATGCCTTGCGTCGGATCGTGGTTTTCCCAGAAGGCTTTCAGCAGTTCGGCATAGCCGATCTCCGCAGGATTGAAGACCACCTGCACCACCTCGGTGTGGCCGGTGCGCCCGGTGCAGGTCTCCTCATAGGTCGGATTGGGCGTGATCCCACCCGCATAGCCGACCGACGTCACCCACACCCCCGGCAGCTGCCAGAAGATGCGCTCCACACCCCAGAAACAGCCCATGCCGAATATGGCCGTCTGGAACCCCTCCGGATGCGGCCCCTTCAACGGGCGACCCGAGACAAAATGCACCTCGTCGGTCCGCAGCGGCGTCTCGCGCCCCGGCAGGGCGGTGTCGGCGGTCGGCAGTTCGGTTTTCTGAAACAGCATGGCGATGATCCTCACGAAATCGGCTTTGCACCCATATGGGGGCAACAACCCCGCTTGCCGAGGGGGTCCGCTTGTTCTATCAGCCTGCCCTCCGCTGGATCGACCGTCCGGCGGCTTCACGCGCGTCGTGGAAACGGACAGGTGGCGGAGTGGTCGATCGCGCACGCTTGGAAAGCGTGTGTAGGTGAAAGCCTACCGAGGGTTCGAATCCCTCTCTGTCCGCCACCGGCCCCCCGCGTGTTTCCTTGAGCTTATCCAGAGCCCCATGGCTAGCCCTGTCCGGCTCTCCGCCTGCGCATCTGCAGCGACCACACAGAAGGCTCATTCGTAATCCACGCTTAGCGGGATTGCGGTCGTCACGTCGGTGATCACCAAGGCACTTGATCGACGAAGCGAGCCGCCGATGCGGAGGCGGTCTTGCCCCGAGCCATCCATTCTGGCGGTGAGGGTGTTCGCGATGTCGCCGGAGTTGTCACTCCAGATGGTGAAGCTGTCGACCGTAACGCCAGGCGTAGAGGTCATGATCGCGGCCGGCAGCCGGACGCGATACTGCCGGCCCGGGTCGCCTGTCACCTGGATGATGGCGTCCGTGGATCCCGAGGCCGGTATTGTAGCCCCGTTTGCGGGGATCCGACCAAACGACAACGAACGAACGGTGCTGATCGTGAGGGCGCGTTCGACTGTGACGGCGCTCTCGACAAGACGTGATTGCGCCAGCACCTCATGAGGTAAGGTGCTGAAGGCTATGCCGATGCCAAGGATGATCTTCCACATCACAGGAAGGTCGCCGTGACGGTGTAGGTGAAGGTGTCGGTGCCACTGTCGGCCCCCGCCGCCAGAAGAACGTCCATTCCAAGTGGGAAGGTCACCGACCGTCCCGCCCCGATCGGACGCAGGTCGAATGTCAGGCTGGCCCCCTCGGCCGGCGCGCCGGTGCGATAGGTGCCGCCGCTCAGACTACCAATGCGAAAACGGGTGATGCTGCCGTCGTCCGACGCTCCCGAAGCGGTGATGACGACCCTGACGTCACGAAGCAGGCAACTCATGAGGGTGAGCCCGCAGTTTATACTGATGGTAGGCGGCGTCAGCGATGTCGAGCTGAGGCGGATCGCATTGCCCGAAGTGCGCGTCACGACACCTGCGGTGCTGATCGAAAAGGTCGTCGCTGCACTACCGCGCACCACTGTACCGATCACGGGAGCCGTTCCGGACGGCGAGCGCGACACGCTGAGCTGCGCGGCGGCCGGACTGGCCAGCAGCAACGTAGCGCCAAACATCACCAGACTGAGACACGCGCGCATCATGACCGACCTCCGCTTTCAGCAATACGGATCAGAACGTCGCCGCCGCGCACGAACCCACCCCCGGCGGGCGCGGTCACTTCAACGGGGGCGACCATGGTCAAGCCCAGGTCGCGCGCCTGATCGGTGTCCAGCTCGACACGATAAGAGCCGGGTCGCAGGCCTTCGATGAACGCCACACCGGCGTGGTCGGTGCGCGCCTTGACGGGTGTGCCGCCTGAGTTGTGAACCAGTTGAAGATCGACAGCCGCCAGGGTGCGGGTCTGGCCATCGCGCACCAGGCGGGCGGTCAGTTCGACCTCGCTGGTGACCTGCATCGGATAGAGGACCACGGCCGTGCGACCGGGACGCGGCACAAGGTCTATGGCCTGGGCGGGTCCGACCAGGAACGGATCGTCGATACCCTCCAGGTTCACGCGCAGCCGCGCGCTCGCCGTATCACCCAGGCCGCCGCCGAGGACGCGGCCATCGCTCCCCGTGATAGCAGGGCCTGAAGGGGTCTCCACCACAACGTTGGACACACCAGATTCAGTCGTTTGGCGCACACCGTCGCTGTTGGCGTCGATAAAGGCATCGACGGCTACCGAGCCGCCCGACGAAATGCCTGGATGCGTTATCCGGTACCGACGCGCAAAGGGATCGAAGCTCAGGCCAAAGCCCATTTGCAGGCCGATCTGCCAATCGCCCCGGTCGGCTTCATAGGCCGCATTGACCGATACGTCGAAGCGGGAGGCGCGGTAGAGGCCCGAGGCCTGGAACGTCGTGGCCCCAGCATCGCCGAGCGCGCGCACGACGCCGAGGCGAAGCGCACGTCGCTCGCTGATCTGGATGTCGACATTGGCATAGGCGGTGTCGATCCCGGCGTCGGGTCCGATCTCATAGGACAGGCCACCCCTCAACTGGGCACGGGCGGCAACCAGGGTCGCAACGTCGAATGCCCCGACCAGGCGGTCACGCCGCCCCTCGGTCGTGCCTTCGTTTTCATAGGCCAGACTGGAGGACAGGTAATAGCGGTCGAGGGGTAGCGAGGTCCGCGCCTCAGCCGTGAACAGGTCTGTGTCATCGGTTCGCTCCAGACGGCGCAGGTCCAGCGACAGCGGCACGGACACCCCATTCACGGGACGAAACTGCACATCGGCACGAAGGTCGGTGGCGCGGCGCAGGCTGACCGCGTCGCCGAAACCGAACTGGCGAGTCTCGTCGATGAAGCCCCCTGAATATTCGGAATGACGCCCGACCAGCGAAATGCCGAAGGGACGCGCTGCGACGCCCAGGGTTGCGCCCTGCCCGCCTTGATCGTCCCGCGCCACATCCAGCTGGCCTGCAATCGCCCCGATCGACATTCGCAGACCCAGCAGCCCAACATTTCGGGCGTCGCGTCCCTGAGGCGTGTATCGCGCCAGGCCTCCGCTGAGCGTCAGAGTAGAGTTGATGCCATAGTCAAAGACGGCCGAAAGGCGGGCTTCACCCGTGGATGAATCGGCGAGCGGTTCGCCGATCTGGAACACGGGTCGGTTCTGTTCGACAGCCCCCAGCCGCATCACCAACTGACCCGCAGCGACCTGACCCGTACCGAAGTTGATGCGGCGCACCTGTTCGCGGGTCTGTCCCTGTGGTCCGTAGAAGACGAGGCGAATGGTGTTGAGGCCAAAGGTCAGGGGAACGTCGAGAAATTCGTAGCGGCCCTGAACGGCCGAAGCCTGCGTCGCCTGAAGAACTTCGTTGACATACAGCTCGACATCCTCGCCCAGCGGAAGTTCGCCCCGCAGGTCGAGCGGGGTCGACAGGTCCAGCGCCTCGAGAGGGGCAGAGGTGTAATAGACCCCACGCCCACCGAAACTGGCCGCGCCCAGGACCATGGACGGCGTGAAGACATCCCCGATCCCGGCGCGTGTTCCGCCCAGAAAGCCGAGCGCCCGCCCACCCGGGTCCTTGCGTTCCAGCAGGACGCGCGCGTCGTTCAGAGTGCCGTCCTGATCGGAGCCGATGAAACCCTGCAGCCCGGCATAGGCCAGATCGCCGGCGAAGCGCAGGTCGTAGTTGCGCGTCTGGTTCTGGCCGTCACGCGCGATCTGTCCGCCCAGATTGACGTCGAACGCCGGGGCGGTGAACAGGCGGTATGGGGTCTCGATGCGGCTGGACTGAACAATCGCACTGCCGAGACCGAGGCCAGCGGCGCGCTGCTCGCGCGCCAGACGCTGCTGAAACGGCAGGGGTTCAGTCGGCATGACGACCAGCGTCTGAGCATTGACGTCGGCCCGCAGTCGAACGGGCAGCAACTGCTCCAGAAGGTCTATCCGAAGGTAAAGGTCGCCGTCGTAGAACGCCGCCTGGCCGGGTTCAAAGGAGACCTGCCGGTTGCCGATGACGGCGGTTCTGCTGGTCAGATCGAGCCTCAGCTCGCGATCGCGCGAACCGACCCAGCCTTCTGCGCGTCCCTCCGCGGGGAAGACGCCTACAGCAAAGTCCGCAACACGCGAGAACTCGCCCAAGGGCACATAGACGCCACCCCGCGAGCCGTAGACGTTCATCGTCTCTGCCAGCCGATAGCCGTCGGCGGTGACCTCCATAAAGAGCAGGTCATCGGGGCTGAAGGGTTGGGGGTCCGCAGCGCGCACCAGGCTCGAGACCAGATCCTGGGCGTGAGCGGCGGTGGCACCAGTCATGGCATACAGGCCCGCGACGAACAGGACCGCCAGCGGGCGAACATCGCTCATGCCCCCGGAACGACCGCCGTCGCGAGGGTGGAGCCAGGCTGCGCATCGTCATCGACATAGACGATACGCAGGGACTCACCCGCGGGCAGGGCCTCTGAGAGAGGGGCTACGACCGTCCTGCGGTCGATCTCGGGATAGACAGCGACGCCGCGCACGGCGGTGACCAGGCGCTCGCGGTTGCCTTGGCCAGCATAAATCTGGACGTCACCGTAGACCGAGTTAGTTCCCAGTCGGAGCAGGTCCAGCTGGATCGCGCCGTTCGGAGCGCCCTCGACCGGAGCCAGACGAACGACACTGTCGATCCCGGCGCGCGCATCGACGTCACCGTCGCGCAGAATCAAGGGAATGCTGACGCTGAATAGGGCGACCACCTGAAGCGCGACCTCATCGGTGCCGGGCGCGGCGGCCTGGGCGGCCGTGAAGCCACTGTCCTCGGGCGGAAGGGCCGTCACTGTCAGATGGGTCCGGTACTCCTGGGCCCCGCCGGTTGCAGGGGGGCGAACGCGAATGCGGATGACCTGGCTCTCGCGCGGCTGCAGGGTCACGCGGCGCGGCGTGTACTGTATGAAATCCGCAGCCGAGGGCCCCAGCGGGCTTGGCGTCGTCAGGTCGGCCGCTGCGATGATCTGTCCGTCGGGCTGCATGACCCGATCAACCAGTTCGACCGTGTAGGTGGCCGGGGCATCGCCCTGGTTGAAGACATAGACCGAGGCGGCGCGCTCGCTCGCATCAAAGGTCACGCGCCGGGGCGAAATGTTCAGATCCGCGCCGACCTGGGCCATAGCCGCACCCGCTGCCGAAAGGGACAGCATGGCAACGCAGGCGGCGATCACGGACTTGAACATCAGACGACCTCACTCAAACGGGCGCAACAGGGAGGTTACCGCCATCGACTGTCCCGAACGTTAATCGGGCCGCGTCCGGCGGAACCCCTCGATCAGTTGTAGGCGGCCGAAACGGTGAAGGTGCCGGTGTAGGTGCCGGTGGCGGCGGTCGAGGCGACCGGTACGGTGCCACCGACGCGGAACACCAGCGAACCCGCCGAACCCAGGGCGTTGCTCAGGGTCTGGGCGCTGGCCGAACCCGTCAGGCTGTTGTTGGTCGTGACCGTCAGGCTGTCAGAGCCGTTGGCCATGGTGAAGGTGGCGGGGATGGTGACCGAGATTGACTGGCCACCTTCGCCGTCGATGGTGAACTGCGAGGCCTGGGGCGTGTCGCCCGAGGCCAGGCCGACGACGCCACCCGTCACCGACCGGGCACCGGCGGCGCTGACAACTACGGTGCCGGACCCGGTCGAGGGTCGCACGATGGTGCCGAACTTCAGGTCGGCGTTCTTCGTGATCGTCAGGGGGCGGATTACGGTGATCGATCCCGTGCCCGTGGTCGATGCGGTGGACTGGGCCATGGCCGGGGCGGCGAAGGCGACGGCGGCGAGTGCGGCGGCAGTGCAGATCAGCTTGTTCATCAGAGGTCTCCGGCGAGGCGGTTGCGATAAGGTGATCGCCGGATGCGCCCCAGCCGCAAAAACGTCCACGCGGCGGCTCCTCATAAAGGCCGTTTTAGAACCAAAGTTATAGGGATCAGACTAAAGTATTCGACGAATGATTTCAGTGTATTATTTTGATACAGCCTGAATCAAGTTTATCGGCAAGATGCGTTTACTGTTTATTAAGCATGATGCTTGTGCTTGTTGCTGACGGCGTGGGTTTGCAAATGTGGGTAGAATAAGAGACGCTGCGCTTCATGCGCTGGATCGTCCTTATCGTAGATGACCATCCATTGGTTGGGGAGGCGTTCGAGCTGTCGATCCGCGCAGCCTATCCTCATATCGACGTAGGCCGCGTCACCTCGGCGACCGAAGCCGAAGCCTATGTGCGCCAGCACAATGCGCGGATCAGCCTTGTCCTTCTGGACTTGATGCTCCCGGATGCGACGGGATTCAGTGCGCTGATCCGCCTGCAGCAACTCTTGCCGGACAAGCCTATCGCCATTGTCTCCGCCCGGGCCGATGCACACGCCGTGGCCATGGCGCGAACCTTCGGCGTTGCGGCCTATCTGAGCAAATCAGCCCCGGTCGAATCGCTGGTCAATGCTGTGGGCGCAATCCTGAGAGGCGAGGCCCTGTTTCCGGAAACGGAAGCCCCGCCACCAGCGGCCCGCGACTTCACGCGCAAGATCGCCAGTCTGTCGGCCGGTCAGTTGAGGGTGCTTACGGCCCTCGCGGACGGACGGCTGAACAAGCAGATCGCCGCCGACATGAACATCACCGAGGGGACGGTGAAACAGCATCTCTCGGCGATTTTTCGCAAACTGGGCGTCAGCAATCGAACCCAGGCGATTCTTGCCATCCGCCCCTACCTCAACGACATGAGCAGTGGCTCCAGCGCCTAGTCATCGATGTAGTGGGCCGTGTCGCCTGCTGTCTTCAGCGCCAACTTGACCCGGGCGATCAGATCCTTCGGCTCGAACGGCTTGAGCAAATAGCCATTGCCGCCCATGGCCATGACGTCACGTACCGTGTCAGGCCGATTGTCCGCCGTCATCATGACCACCGGCGCACGGTGTCCGGACGCCCTGATCGCACGCAGCACATGCAGGCCATTGACGTCAGGCAGCCGGATATCGAGCAGCACCAGATGCGGCCTGAACCGCACGACCAGGGCGGCGGCTCCGGTCCCCACCGCCGTTGTAGAAACCTCATAGCCTGCGTGGGTCAGGATCAGGTTGACGGCTTCACGCAGCAGCAGGTCGTCCTCGACCACGAAAATTCGCTGTGTCACACCATACTCCACCAGAAAGGCAGGCCTCCAGCCTCAACCCGCCGACCGAGCCGCCTCATCCAGTGTCTGCTTGAGACGGTCAAGGCTACCGGCATCGGCCGGCGATCCTGACGCCATCTGATCGTCGATCTCGATGGCCGCCTTGCTGAGCAGGCTGAAGCCGAACGTTCCCGCTGCCCCCGCCAGATTATGGACCAGCCGACGCAGGTCATCGCTTCTGGGATCACCCCGACTGAGGACGTCGAGTTCGGCTCGATCCGCTGTCAGACGGGCGCGGAATCGATCCCTGAGCGGTGCAAGCGGATCGGTCATGCGCTGGCCAGATGATCACGAAGTTGCTGACCCAGTGTCATCGGGTCGAACGGCTTGATGATGACGGCGATGGCTCCCAGACCCAGAAAACGATCCAGCTCATGGGACTGTGCCCTGGCGGTCATGAAGATGACCGGCGTCTCGCCATGACCGGGGATCAGACGAAGCCTTTCCAGCGTTCCCGGCCCGTCCAGCTCGGGCATCATGACATCCAGCAAAATCACATCAGGGGTGTAGCCCCTGCCGATGAGATCCAGCGCTTCACGCCCCGATGCGGCCGAACGGACGACCATGTCCGGATCCATTTCCAGCGCAAAGGCCGCGACTTCACGGATATCGGGCTCATCGTCGACGTGCAAAACGTTCAGCATCAACTGTCTCCACGTGTGTCCGTCAGACGGCGCACCGTCCGCGCCAATCCGGCCAAGGATGTGCGCGACTTGGTCAGCACAGCCTCAACCCGATTGGCCAAGGCCCCATCCATTTCCTGAGCCGAATAGACGATGACGGGGATGGTCCGCCCTGCGTCGTCGCCCAGATCACCCAGCAACTCCAGCCCCGATCCGTCCGGCAGGCCTAGGTCCAGGATCACCAGATCCGGCTTCATGGTCGCCAGCACAGTCCTGGCCGCTGCCAGGCTCTCTGCAGGCGTAATGTCCGCGCTGGCCGCAAGGGCCGATGCGGTGACTTCCAGAATGTCGCGGTCGTCATCGACATGCAGGATACGCGGCTTGCGGTCCGCCCCTTTCTGATAGATGGCGGCCACTGCGGCGCGAAGACGATCCTGATCGAACGGCTTTTCGAGCCAATCCACCACTTCGAGCGAACGGCCTCGCGCCATACCACGCGCCGTATCCGCCGATACCACGACGACTGGCAGATCGCGCGTCTCAGGCCGTGCCCGCAAGGCCCGGATCAACCCGATTCCGTCCGCGTCGGGCAGCTGTAGATCGACCAGAAGCGCGGCATAGACGCCTGTCCGTGCTGCCGATAGAGCTTCCCGGCCTGTCGGGGCAATGTCGGCGGCGAACCCGTCCCGCTCCAGCATTTCGCGCAGGATCTCTGCCGCGTCGGCGTCGTCCTCGACGATCAAGAGACGCGGACCATCGGCGGCGGCGGATGCCCGCGCCTCTTCGGCCAAGGGCAGATCCAGATGGAAGGTCGCCCCAAATCCTTCGGCGGATTCGAACCACAGCCGCCCGCCGTGTCGCTCCGCAATCTCGCGCGCAATGGCCAGACCCAAACCGGTCCCGCCCTTGGCACGGGTATCCGAGCCATCGGCCTGGGCGAACTTTGAAAAGATTCGCGCACGGAAGGCGTCGGGAATGCCTGGGCCTTCATCGACAACGCTAAGGCGCGCCAGCCGGGTCTCGGGATCGACTGTGACACGAACTTCACCGCCCCGCGGCGAGAATTTGAGGGCATTGGACAGCAGGTTGGTCACCACCTGGATCAGACGGTCGGCATCTCCCCGGATCGTGACGGGGTCACCCTCGGACAAGGTCAGACCGACGCCGAGCTCTCCGGCATAGCCGCTGACACCCTCCACAGACCGTTGAGCGATCTCGCGGAGGTCCAGCAGCGTCATGTCGAGCCGCAGTTTACCGGACTCGATCTTCTCGATATCCAGAATATCGTTGATCAGTCGAACCAGCCGCTGGCTGTTGGCCTGGGCAATCTGGATCAGGCGCGCCGCCTTTTCGGGCAGTTCGCCGGCGACACCGCCCGCCAGCAGCCCCAGTGACCCCGCGATGGAGGTCAGGGGGGTGCGCAACTCGTGACTGACGGTAGAGACGAACTCGTCCTTGAGCTGCTCCATCCGTCGGCGCTCGGAGATGTCGCGAATGATCGCGACGACATGCACCCCGGTCGGCAGCGTCATGGCACCCAGCGCGACATCGACCGGGAAGGTTTCGCTGTCCTTGCGGCGCGCCTCCATCTGCCGAAGCAGCCCCCCTTCCAAGGCACCCTGCGAAGCCCCCAGACGCTTCAGGAACTCCCCCTCCCCGTCCGGGGCGATGTCGATGAGCAGGGAGATGTCACGGCGATCCAGTTCGACCGCTTCATAGCCGAACATGCGCGCAGCCGCGGCGTTGACGGTCTCTATGCTGCCGCTGGGGTTCAGGGTGACGATACCGTCGATCGCCCCGTCGAAGATCGCATTCTGGCGTGCCGCCGTCGCCCGGATATCCGACAGCATGGTCTGGCGCGTTCGAATGTAGCGCCAGATCATGACGAACGCGCCGCCGATCACGACGATCAGAGCGATGAAGAGGATGCCGACCATACCTTCGGTCCGCGCCGTGCGGACTTCGGCCGTGCGGGAATAGACATCCAGAGCCTTGGCCTCGATATCGATCATCTGGCCGACCAGAGTACGCACGTCATCCATGACCAGCTTGCCCTGACCACTGGAGACGACAGCCATGCCCGCTTCCAGTCCGTCACGTTCGCGGACTTCAATGCCGGTCTGCATGATCTGCAGCTTCCGGCTCGCGAGGGCCTCCAGCCGGATGAAATTCTCAGCCTGATCCGGCTGGGTTTCAAACAGCGTATTGAGAACCTTCAGCTGCGTTCCGAGCTGGCGCGTGGCATTGTCGTAGGGCTCGAGAAACCGATCGTCGCCGGTGATGACATAGCCGCGCTGACCCGTCTCTGCGTCCTGAAGCAGGGAAAAGACGCTCTGGATCTGCGACCGCGTTTCGTAGGAACGGTCGATTTCTGCGCGCACCGCTCGGTTGCTGCGAAACTCGTTGAACAGCTCGACCCCGACAAAGCCGAGCAGCAGGGTGACGAGCACAATTGCCGCAGCAATCAACCAGCGAAAGTCGCCCCGCCGCGCTTGACTTGCCCCCCTCACCCTCGCCTACCCTTGGTATCGGGACGACAATCTTGAGGAGATTTCGGGATGAAGGTCTGCGCCATCGACGACGATCCGCTCATGTTACAGCATCTGGAAGAGATGCTCACAGGACTTGGTTGCCAAGTCGTGAGCGCCGGCGATGTCGATACCGGTTTGAAAAAGATGACTGAGCAGCATTGCGATGCCGCCGTCGTCGACATCCTGATGCCCGAACGCGACGGGCTCAACTTCATCCTGGAAATCAGGCGCACACGCCCGGACCTCAGGATCGTCGCGATCAGCGGCGGTGGACGCCTGGGAGCGGGCCCCCTGCTCAGCATGGCTGACGGCCTCGGTGCCGACGCGACCCTGGTCAAGCCTTTCTCGCCATCCGACCTCAAGCTGGCCTTGCAGTTACCGAACTGAGCGCACCCACCGCTGCACGATGTGTGTATGAATCAGACCGGAGATGTAACGCGACAGATCACGTCAGCATCTCAATCCGCCAAGCTTCGGCGAAATCAGCCCCGTATTCCAGTTCCAGGCAAGATCGCCGCTGGCGCGCCGTCGGCACATCGCCTGTTCATGCAGCTCGAACATGCCCGGTATCAGATCGTTTGCCGGGCTCGGTGTGCCGCTGAACGTCACATAGGCTTCTGTCGATCCGTAGGCGGGCCAATCCGACTGAGCCGCCGAGGGTCGGCCCGACCGGGCAAAGCTGACCCAATAGTCGATCATGGCGTCGGATAAGGCGCGCTCGGATGCGGTGTCGGGGATCTTCGGCCAGAGCGGTGGCGTGTTGTTCAGCGTGCCGAACACATAGGGCAGTTCGCTGGCGTGAAAGGCGTGAAGTCCGGCCTGGTCCATCGCCGGATAGCCGTGGTCGAACAGATACAGGAACGAGGGATGGCCCATCGCCGTCTGCGACCGGACCAGACGCTCTGACGTCCAGCCGTACAGGGCGTCGCGCGTCGTCGCCAGAATGCTCTCGCCCATGTCTGACGACGGATAGAGCGCCAGGACTTCATCGGCCAGATCGCCGTATTTCTCGCGGATGATCCGCTCGTAATCAGCGGCGCTGCCGGGCACGAGCGGGGCCAGCATGCGCAGGGAACGGATTTCGCCACTGTTGAACCCGGCCAGGACGGGCACAGGGGCCTGTTCCCCGCGGTCGAAGGTGTCGACCAGCTGGCGCGGCAGAACCACGCCATCCACCACGCCGAAGGGGGCGAAACCCGCCATCACCGATGAATCGGTCAGGGTCTGGGCATTCATGCTGCGCAACACGCGAAGGCTGGGGGCCTGGAGGTTGCGGGCCAGGGTGGCACCGACCGTCTCGGCGGCGGGCATCCCGTGCCTGGCCGTCTTCAGCTCGGGCGCGGAGATCATATAGGCGCTCTGAGCGATCGCCTTGTGGAACAGGCCTTTGGCGAGGGGCGAGGACATCAGATAGAGGACGCTGAGCCCCCCGGCGGATTCGCCCGCGACGGTGACGTTCGACGGGTCGCCCCCGAAGGCGGCGATGTTCTGCTGAACCCAGCGCAAGGCCTGGATCTGATCCATCAGGCCGTAGTTGCCGGATATGCCGGCGGGCGATTCCGCGCTGATGTCCGGATGGGCCAGATAGCCCAGGACGCCCAGGCGATAGTTGATGGTCACGACGACCGCCCCTTCCCGGGCCCAAGCCGCACCGTCGTAATAGACCTCCTTGCTGGAGCCGGCGACCAGGGAGCCGCCGTGGATCCAGACGATCACCGGTGCGTCACGGGCCGCCTGTGGCGACCAGATGTTCAGCGACAGGCAGTCCTCGCTCGTCGCGCCCAGACTGTTGGAATAGATGTGCGGCGCGCCGGGCGTCGGCTGGATGCAGGCAGGGCCGAAGTCGGCGGCATCCTTGACCCCCGACCAGACAGGGGCGGGCATGGGGGGGCGCCAGCGATAGACCCCTGTCGGTGGAGCCGCATAGGGCAGACCCTTGAAGACCCGGATGTCGCCCTCGAGCCGTCCGCGGACCTCTCCTGCCGGCGTGGTGACGGTCGGCCGATCCTGAGCGGCGGCCGGTGTCGCCGAGAACAGGCCAGAGCCCGCAAGCATCAAAAGTCCGGCGATGGCGGCCAACAACCTGTGACGCGCGATCATCGCACACCTCCGGCACGCGAGGTGTCGCGGCGCAGAAGCCGGGCGAGCCACAGGAAGAGCCCGATGGCGACGACATAGACCGGCGTGAGGGCATAGAGGGCGAGTTGCAGCGAGTTTGTAGGATGGGCGGTGCTGAAATAGTCGCTGGCGAAACCTACAAAGGTCGGGCCGACCCCCATGCCGATGAAGTTCATGATCAGCAGCAGAAGCGCGCCTGACATTACGCGCTGATCAGGCCGCACCTCGGACTGGACGAAAGCCACGGATGAGGAGAGGTAGAAATAGTTCAGGAAGGTCGGAAAGCTGAGAAACGCCAGCGCCAGTGGCCAGCTGGGGGCCCACAGGAAAGCCAGATAGAAGGGCACGGCCAGGGTCAGTGAGATGGCCGGCAGGAAGGCATAGGCCTGTTTCGAACGGCGTGTGAACCGGTCGATCAGCCAGCCCGAAGCGAAGATGCCCGCGCTCATCCCGACGCCGACGACGATGGCGTACCACAGGGCGACATCGGCCAGGGTCATGCCCTTCTCGCGCATCAGGAACAGGGTGGCGAAGTTGCCCAGCCCATAGGTGATGATCTGGGTGATTCCGCTGCCCAGCGACGCCAGGACCAGGGTTGGTCGAGAGAAGAACATCCGGAAGGTGCCCCAGAAACTGGCCTTGGGCGCCTCGGGAGCGAGGGCTGGATCGAGCCCGCCCCGCTTGGGTTCCTTCACGATGAGCATCAGCGCTGCAGCCGCGACCAGACCGACAACCCCGATCACGACGAAGGCGGCTCGCCAGCTGAAGGCCGCCGCGACCGAAGCCCCAAAGGCTATGCCGATGGCCGCGCCGATGGGCGGTCCCAGATTGTAGAGGCCCAGAGCCATGCCCCGGCGACCGGGCGGGAAGTAGTCGGTGATGATGGCATAGGATGGTGGCACGCCCCCCGCTTCGCCAAACCCGACGGTCATGCGCGAGACGGCCAGCTGGCCGAAGTTGCGCGACAGGCCGCAGGCGATGGTCGCCGCACTCCAGATCCCGCAGGCGATGGCCAGCACTGCCACGCGATTGGTCTTGTCCGCCAGCCACCCCACCGGGATGGCGATGAAACAGTAGAAGAAGGCGAAGTATAGCCCGCCCAGCAGGCCCAGCTGACCGTCACTGATCTGCAGCGTGTCCTGAATGGGCTTGGCCAGGATCGACAGCAGCTGGCGATCCAGAAAGTTCAGCACATAGATGAACCACAGCGCCCCCAGCGCCACCCAGGCGCGGGTGCCGACGGAGGGTCTGGCGATGACCGGCTCCGAGCCGATGGCCGTATTGTGGGTCATGAACGTTTCCTCGGTGAAGCGGACCTTGGGGCCCGTCTATTTTTCAGGATGGGTAAGAGCGGCGTAGACGAGGGTGCGGGCGCGACCGCGAAAGATTTGGCTGACCGGATCGGCGACGCGCTGGATCAGGCCGACGAAGACGACGTCGTTTTCGGGATCGACCCAAAACCAGGTCCCCCCTCCCCCGCCCCAGGCCAGGGTGCCGCGGCCCTCGGACAGGCCCAGAGCCTGCGGATCGCGCACGATGGAAAAGCCCAGGCCGAAGCCGAACGCCGGATTGAAGGGCAGCAGGCGCAGCGGATTGGTCGTCTGCAGCACCGCATCAGGGATGGCGTTGGCGGCCATCAGCGAGACAGTCTCAGGGGCCAGAAGGCGCACGCCGTCCAGTATCCCGCCATTCAGGATCATCTGACCGAAACGCGCGTAGTCCATCGCCGTCGAGACCAGCCCCCCTCCCCCGCTTTCCATGGCAATCGGGGCGGTCACATCGTGGACGGGAATGTCGAAGGCATGGGTTGCCGGCGTCAACGCCCCGGTGCCGTCATCGACATACAGGGCGACCAGCCGCTCGGCCTTCTCGAGCGAAATCCGGAACGCCGTATCGACCATGCCCAGCGGACCGAAGACGCGCGCCTGGAGGACGTCGCCCAGGCTCTGGGCCGTGATCCGCTCGATGATCAGGCCCTGAAGATCCGAGCCGACGGAATAGAACCACTCGGTGCCCGGCTGGAACATCAGCGGGATCTTCGCCGCCCGCCGTGCCAGATCGTCCAGGCTGTCGGCCGTCAGGACGCCGGCATCGCGATAGGCCCGCTCGATGGGGTGGACGTCGAACAGGCCGTAGCCGAGGCCCGACGTGTGGCTCATCAGTTCGCGCATCGTGGGCGCACGCAAGGCGGGCTCGGTCGCCAGCGATCCGTCCGCCTGGACGCCCGCATAGACGGGCTGACCCTCGAACTCCGGCAGGAAGCGGGTGATGGGATCTTCGAGGCTCCACCGACCCTCCTCGAACAGCATCATCATGGCGACCGACACGATCGGCTTGGTCATGGAATAGATGCGGAACAGGGCGTCAGGCGACAGGGGCTGGTCACTGCCAAGACGGGCCGATCCAAAGCTTCTGAAATCCGCGATCTGGCCGTGCCGCATCAGCAGGGTCGTCGCGCCTGCGATCTGGCCCGTCGCCACCAGGTCCGCCATCCACTCCGCCATCTGGCCCAGACGTCCGGAATCGAATCCGACGTCTTCGGGCCGAGCCGCGACCGGAAAGCGGAGGGGCTCAGCCATCGGGTGCCGCAAGTCGCCGCTGGGCCGCACGGCTCTGGCACATGCCGATGAAGCCGTGGGCCATGAAGGTGGCCATCCGTGACTTGATCGCCTCGAAATCGTCGGACTGGCACAGTCCGCCCGACAGGTGATCGATCCGTCCGGTCCGGGCCAGGCTGAGCGTCAGGGCGCCGGTCACGAAGTGATAGCCCCAGAAGATGTCCTCCTCGGCACAGTCCGGCAGGGCCTGTTTCAACAGGCTGATGAGGCGCAGGACGACAGGGTCGAACAGCCGGTCCATGACCTCGGCCCCCCAGGCCGGGGTGTTGTTCACCTGCGCGCTCAAGGCCCCGAAATAGCGCCAGCCCTCGCCGCCCGTGGAATAGGTGTCCAGGTCGGTATCCAGGAACGCCCGCAGGGCCCCCTCCACTGTCGGCTTGCCCCCGGTGGCCTGCTCATAGGCGTCCAGGGCGTCCATCCGCCGGCCGCTGGTCACCGGCGCGCGGCGCGCCATGACCTTGTCAAAGACGTCCTGCTTGTCGTCGAAATAGTAGTGGATCAGCGACTTGTGGACCCCGACCTTGTCGGCGATGTCCTTGATCGTCACGCCGTGCAGACCGTGCTGAGAGAAAAGCTCTTCTGCCGCGTCGAGCAGTTGCTCCAGGCTTTCGGCGCGCTGTTCGGCCTTGCGGCGTGGCTTGCGGACAGGCTGGGTCATGACGGGAACCTCAAGACGGTTCGGCACGCCCTGAAACCGGCGCACCGACTCATGGACGGCGATGCCGGTCATCCTATGCGCCCCCGTATGTGGCGCGAAGCTGCGTCTTGTTGATCTTGCCCGTCGCGGCCAGGGGCATGGCCTCCACCCGCACGATCCGCTCGGGAATCCACCAGTCGGCGACGCGCCCCTTCAGGCTGGCCTTGAGCTCGGCATCCTCCACCACCTCGCCCTGGGCCGGTTCGATGACCATCAGAGGGCGCTCGCCCCATTTGGCATCGGTCTGGCCGATGACGGCCACGAGCCCGATCGACGGCAGGGCCCCGACGATCTCCTCGATCTCGACCGGGTTGATCCACTCGCCTCCGGACTTGATCAGGTCCTTCGACCGGCCCGCCAGATGCAGGTTTCCGTCGTCGTCGATCATCGCCAGATCGCCCGTGTCGAACCAGCCGGCGGCGTCCAGCGCGGGCTGAGACGCGCCGTAATAGCTCTGGATGACACTGGCCCCGCGGATCTTCAGATGCCCCTCGGTGTTGCGCTGTTCTGGCAGAGGGTCGCCGGCTGCGTCCGTCAGCAGCAGATCCAGTCCCATGGGCGGACGACCCGCGCCCCGCGCCGAACCGCCCGCCTGGCTGCGGGGCGAAATAGTGCCCAGGGGCGATAGCTCCGTCATGCCCCAGCTGGTCTGGACCGTGACGCCCAGCCGGCTTTCCATTCGCTTCAGCAGGGCATCGGGACAGCTGGAGCCCCCGATGATCACCCGCTCCAGGCTGGGCGTCTCGGCGCCTGTGGCATCCAGATAGTCCAGCAGACCCAGCCAGACGGTCGGCACGCCGACCGCCACCGTCACCGAATGACGCGCGATCAGCCCGGCCAAACTGGCCCCGTCCATCGCCCGTCCCGGCAGGACCAGGCTGGCCCCGACCGCCGGCGCTGCAAACGGCAGGCCCCAGGCATTGGCATGGAACATGGGCACGGCCACCAGCACCATATCCTCGGCCGTCAGGGCCATGGCGTCGGCCTGAAGCGCGCGCAGGGTGTGCAGATAGTTGGACCGGTGGGTATAGCCAACGCCCTTGGGCGCGCCGGTCGTCCCGGAGGTGAAGCACAGCCCGGCCAGCGATCGCTCGTCGATCTGTCCCCACGGCACGGGACGTCCGGCCGACGACAGAAGGTTCTCGAGCCCCATCGTGGGAAGGGCAGACGGTGACGCCCACTCGTCGTCATCGAGCACGATCAGGCGCTCCAGACCCGGACACCGGGCGACCAGCTGATCCGCCAGTTCACCCAGCCCGGCCCCGACCACCAGCAGGCGATCCTCGGCTTGAACGATCATGGCCGCCAGCTGATCGACCGTCAGACGCGGGTTCAGTGTGTGGCAGACCAGGCCCACGCCCATGGCCGCGTACCAGACCTCCACATGATGCCGGGTGTTCCAGGCCAGGGTGGCGATCCGGTCGCCGGGCTGCAGACTCAGAGAGAGCAGAGCCCCGGACAGCCGGTTCGCCCGCTCGCGCACATCGGCATAGCCAGTCGTCGTGTCGTTGCCGCCCTCTCCGGCCGTGACCACCCGCGCCCGGCCGTGCCATTTCGCCCCGTGGTCGAGAAACCGATCCACGGTCAGGCCATAGTCCTGCATCAGGGCCGGGTGCCGGTCCATCAGACGACGCCGCCTGTGATTTCGGAAGCCTGTAAGCGGGCGAAAGCCATGTCAGCGGGGGTCCACAGTCAGGGTAAGCAACGTGATCGGATCGAGGGAAGGGGCGACGCCGGGGCCGCCCCCTCGCCTGTCGATCAGAACGTCCGCATCAGGTTGATGCCGAACTGGCGTGGCGGTCCGGCGTAGCGCAGGCCCGCATTGATCGCAGCGATATAGGTCTGGTCCGTCGCGTTCACGGCATAGGCCGCCAGGGTCCAGTCCTTGTGCGCATAGGTCAGCTTCACATTGACGATGTTGCGCGCCTCCAGACGGTCACCCAGCGCCTCATTGTTGAAGATGGAGGTGAAGGCCTCGCCGATGTGGGCATAGTCGATGCGCGGCGACAGGGTGGCCCCATTACCGAAGGTGAAGTCGTACTGGATCCCGGCGCTGAACGTCAGTTCCGGCGCATAGCTCTGACTGTTGCCGTCCAGGTTCTGACAGTTTGCCGTCGCCGGGCCGGTCAGGGGGTCGCACAGTCCGGTGCGGCTCACCCGCGGATCGGCCGCGAAGAACTCGCCCAGCTCGGAGTTGGAAACCGAGATCGCCGCATCCAGTGCCCAGGGACCGAAGCGGGCTTGGGCCGACCCCTCGATGCCCATCAGGATGGTGTCATCCGTCACATTGGCAATGGAGTTGAACAGGGGCACCTCGGGGTCGCCGATGATGACCTGGAAGTTCTGATAGACCATGTAATAGGCCCCCAGCTGCGTGCGCAGCTGGCCGTTCATCAGGGTCGATTTCCAGCCCAGTTCGTAATCGGTGACCTCTTCGGCTTCGAAGCTGCTGGCCGGGACGTAGAAGTTGGGCGCGTTCAGCCCGCCCATCTTGTTGCCCGTGGCGACGAAGCCATAGAAGAAGTTGTTCTCGTCCAGCTTGTAGTTGACGGTCAGCTTGCCCGTGACCTTCTCGTCCTGGACCTCGTCGTTCTGCAGCAACACCAGGCCGAAAGCCGGATAGGTCGTATAGACATTGTCGTTGGTCGAGGTGGATTCGGCATATCGGGCCCCCACCTGAACCTGCAGCCGGTCGCTGAAATCATAGCTGATCTGGCCAAAGACCGCCTTGGTCTCCTTGGGCGTCTCGCCGAAGATGTAATAGTCGACGACACCCTCGGGGAAGCCGACGTGATAGGCCCCTTCCGGGAAGGTCGTGACGGGGAAGACCACGTCGTCGTATTGGTAATAGGCTCCCAGCAGCCATTTGAAGCGCTGGTCGTCGGGCGAGATCAGATTGATCTCCTGCGAGAAGACCTCTTCCTCGACCCGGTCATAGAAGGTGTTGTTCAGCGCCGAGGTGCCGTCCAGATCGGTCGAGAACTCGCTGATGCCGTCCTGATAGCCGGTGATCGAACGAAGGGTGATGCCGTTGTCGAAGACATAGCTGGCGTTCAGCGAGACCCGGGCGAACTCGTCGCGTCCCGAGTGCGGGCCATTGGCCGTGATCTTGAAGGGGTCGTTGGTCGCCAGGGCCGGATCAGCCGGATAGCCGCCGAAGTCCAGATCGTTGTAGTCGCCCTTCAGCAGGATGCGCAGGGCCGGCGTCGGGGTCCACAAGACGCTGGCGCGGAAGCTGCGCGTATCGACCTGGCCGGGCGTGCCGGTATAGGGCCCTGTGATCTCGTGGAAGCTGTCGCGCGTCTCGGTGTTGAAGGCGAAGCGGGTGGCCAGGGTGTCGGTGATCGGCACATTGACGGCCCCCTGGAACTTGACGTTCTCATAGTTGCCC
>CALRXI020000033.1:0-20444 GCA_943372125.1 Brevundimonas vancanneytii | reverse complement strand
TCGCGGCAGGCCCCCTCCACCATCCTTCGGATGGTCCCCCTCCCCCGATGGGGGAGGAATTAGCCGCCGCAGCTTTCGCGCACGATCAGGTCGGTGGGGATACGCTCCGACCGGCCGACCGATGTGCCGGAGTTGTCCAGCAGCTTGGACACCAGCAGGCGACCTGCCTTCATCGTGTCTTGGGCGATCGTCGTCAGGGCCGGGCGGCTGTACCGGCTGAAGGGCACATTGTCGAAGCCGATGACCGAGACGTCCTCGGGCACCCGCAGGCCCGCATGCAGCAGGGCCCGCACGGCCCCCAGCGCGATCTGGTCCGAGGCGCAGACAATGCCGTCAAACTGGACGCCGCGCCGGATCAGGCTGTCGACCGAGGCTTCCGCGGATTCGACCTCGAAATGCGCCTCCATGATCAGATCCGGATCGGCGTCGAGCCCGGATTTGGCCAGGGCCTCCAGATAGCCCCGGTGCCGCTGCATCGATTCGGGCGGGTCCAGATCGCCCAGGAACACGATACGCTTTCGTCCCAACCGGGCCAGATGCAGGGTCGCGCGGCGCCCCCCCGCCAGGTTGTCGGACCCGACCGAGCAATAGAGCTGATCGGCCAGTTCGGCGCCCCAGACCACAAACCGCCCCTCGGTTTCGGCGAGACGGTTCAGGCTCTGATGCAGGAAGCTCTGCCCCAGAAAGATCACGCCGTCGGCGCGAGTGTTCATGGCGGCGGCCATGTCGTCATGGTTGGCGGGCGAGAAATGGCTCAAGATCACGTCGCACCCCCGCTCACGCGCGGCCTCGCCGACCCCGGCCAGCAGTTCCAGAAAGAAGGGATCGCTGAGGCGCCCTTCCCGCCCCTGCGGACGGGGCGTGACCAGGGCGATGACGCCCTCGGCCCCCACGGGTCCGGCGGGCATGTAGCGGCGGAACGGATAGTCGTGTTCGCGTGCCAGCTTCCAGATCAGCTGTTTGGTCCGCGCATTGACCGCCGGGCTGTCGTTCAGCGCCCGCGACGCCGTCGAGATCGAGACGCCCGCCAGCTTGGCCAGGTCTTCCAGACGGGTGTTGCGGGTCACGCGGCGGCTCCGGTCGAATCCACGTCTGCAAAATTTGCTGCAAACCTTGCTTGTTCTGCGCTGCTGCGGCCGCGCTTGGCAAGTCCCTGTTACCGGAGTGCCCGACCATGCTGACCCGCCGCTTCCTGATCTCGACGACCGCCATGATTGCGGCAGCGCCTGCAATAGCCCGCGCGCAAACGCCTGCGACATCTGTCGAAGCCACGTCGCCCGACGGCGTCCTGTCGGTCCAGGTCGGCGTGAATGGCGAGGGTCGCCCCGAGTATTCGGTCGCGCGCCTGGGTCGCCCGGTGATCGCGCCGTCGCGGCTGGGCTTCATCCTGACCGACGGACCCAAGCTGGAGCGCAACTTCACGGTCACCGCCGAGGCCCCGACCCAGCACGACGACACCTGGGAGCAGCCGTGGGGCGAGCAGCGCTTCATCCGCAATCGCTACACTCAGCTGCGCGTTCATCTGACGGAGCGAAACGGTTTGCAGCGGCGGCTGGATGTCGTCTTCCGCCTGTATGACGACGGCATCGGCTTCCGCTACGAATTCCCCGAACAGCCCGGTCTGACAACCGTCCGCATCGGCGACGAGCTGACGGAGTTCGCCGTCGTCGAGCCCGGCACCGCCTGGTGGATACCGGCCTTCGAATGGAACCGCGAGGAATACCTCTACAACCGCACCCGTATCGACGGCGTCGGCGTGGCCCAGACGCCGCTGACGGTGCGGACCGACAACGGCCTGCATGTCTCCCTGCACGAAGCGGCCTGTGTCGACTATGCCGGCATGAACCTGCGCCGGGTCGAGGGCGGACGGTTCAAGGCGGCGCTGACGCCCGGCCTGACCAATGCCGCGGTCGAACGCACCGCTCCCTTCGCCACGCCTTGGCGCACGCTGCAGATCGCGGACCGCGCGGGCGATCTGGTCGAGTCCCACCTGATCCTGAACCTCAACGAAGCCAATGTTCTGGGTGACGTCAGCTGGTTCAGGCCCATGAAATACATCGGCATCTGGTGGGAGATGCATCTGGAGCTGAAGAGCTGGAACTCCGGGCCCAAACACGGGGCCACGACCGAAAACGCCATCAAACACATCGATTTCGCGGCCGAGCATGGCTTTGGCGGTGTGCTGATCGAGGGCTGGAACGTCGGCTGGGACGGCGACTGGTTCGGCACCGGCTGGGACTACAGCTTCACCGAGGCCTATCCGGATTTCGACATTGAGCGCGTCGCCGCCTATGCCCGCCAGAAGGGCGTGGAGATCATCGGCCACCACGAGACGGGCGGCAACGCCTATCACTACGACAAGCAGTTGGACCCGGCCTTCGCCCAGATGCAGCGTTTCGGCTGGCATTCGGTCAAGACCGGCTATGTCGCCGACGCGGGTGGCGCGCGGGTCGCCGGGCCCGATGGCCAGCCGCGCCTGGCCTGGCACGAAAGCCAGCCCATGGCCCAGCACCACATGCGGGTCGTCGAGACGGCGGCCAAGTATCAGGTCGCGGTCAATGCCCACGAACCATTCAAGGATACGGGCCTGCGCCGCACCTATCCCAATATGATCAGCCGCGAAGGCGCGCGCGGCATGGAGTTCAGCGCCTGGGGCCAGCCGGGCAATCCGCCGGAGCATGAGGCCAATCTGGTTTTCACCCGCCTGCTGGCCGGGCCGATGGACTACACCCCCGGCATCTTCGGCATGCAGACCCGCAGCCCGGACGGCATCGCCACCACCTGGGCCAAGCAGCTGGCGCTGTATGTCGTCATCTACAGCCCGATCCAGATGGCGGCCGATCTGCTGGAAAACTACGAGGCCAATCCGGCTCTCTTCCAGTTCATCAAGGACGTGCCTGTCGACTGGGCCGAGACCCGCGTGCTGGACGGCGAGATCGGTGACTATGTCGTCACCGCCCGCAAGGACCGGAACTCCGACATCTGGTGTTTGGGCGCGGTGACGGACGAGGAGCCGCGCGTGCTGTCGGCTCACCTCGGTTTCCTCGATGCCGGACGCCGCTACCGCGCCGAAATCTACCGCGACGGCCCCGAGGCGGACTGGAAGGGCAAGCGCGAGGACATCGTGATCGAACAGCGCGAAGTGACGGCCGCGGACACCCTCAGCCTGCGCCTCGCCCCCGGCGGTGGTCAGGCCATCCGCTTCGTACCGATCGGAAGGGCACGCCGTTGACCGACTATGCCCCCCGGGCTCTGCTGACCGCCCGCCCCCGCCTGACGCGGCTGGCGATCTGGAACATGTGCGTCGGCTTCTTCGGCATCCAGATCGGCTTCGGCCTGCAGAACGCCAACACCAGCCGCATCTTCCAGACCCTGGGGGCCGAGGTCGACAGCCTGGCCATCCTGTGGATCGCCGCCCCCCTGACCGGCCTGATCGTCCAGCCGATCATCGGCCATTTCAGCGACAAGACCTGGGGCCGGCTGGGCCGCCGCCGCCCCTACTTCCTGTTCGGGGCCATCGCCACCACCATTGCCTTGGTCTTCATGCCCAATGCCCCGATCCTCTGGATCGCGGCGGCGACGCTGTGGGTCATGGACGCGGCGATCAACGTCACCATGGAGCCGTTCCGCGCCTTCGTCGGCGACAACCTGCCCGAGGAACAGCGCACCACCGGCTATGCGATGCAGAGCTTCTTCATCGGCACGGGCGCGGTCTTCGCCTCCTGCCTGCCGTGGCTGCTGACCCAGGCCGGCGTGGCCAATACCGCCCCGGAAGGCATCGTGCCTGACAGCGTGCGGATCAGCTTCTACGTCGGCGCGGCCTTCATGCTGACAGCCGTCCTCTGGACCGTCTTTTCGACCAAGGAATACAGCCCAGATCAGATCGACGCCTTTGAAGGCCTGCGACCCGCGCCTTCGGGAGCCGAAGCCCTGAGAGCCGCCGCACGCTATGTAAGTGGCGGCATCGTCTGGCTCGCCTTGGGCGCCATCGCCTGTCTGGCCATCTGGCTGGTCCGCGATCAGGCTGCAGCCCTGCCTTCCGAGGCCCTCGACTGGCGCAAGGCCGTGGGCAAGGAGCTCTACGTCCTGGCCGGTTTCGTGGCCGGTTTCGGCGTGCTGCAGCTGGTCGTCGCCGCCTTCCGCCGCGCGGCGAAATCCAATGGCCTGACCGAAATCCTGGACGACATGTTCGGCATGCCCGAGACCATGCGCGGTCTGGCCGTGGTCCAGTTCTTCAGCTGGTTCGCCCTGTTCGCCATGTGGATCTACACCACCGCCGCCGTTACCGCCGTCCATTTCGACTCCAGCGACACGACCACAGCGGCCTATAATCAGGGGGCGGACTGGGTCGGCGTCCTGTTCGGCATCTACAATGGTGTGGCGGCCCTGGTCGCCTTCGCCCTGCCGGTGCTGGCGCAGCGCATCGGCAAGCGCGGGGCCCATGCGGTCGCGCTCGCCATGGGCGGTTTCGGCCTGATCGGCATCTTCCTGATCCGCGATCCGCAGATGCTGTGGCTGCCGATGGTCGGGGTCGGCATCGCCTGGGCCTCGATCGTGTCGATGCCCTACGCCATCCTGTCCAGCGCCGTGCCGGGGCGGAAGATGGGCGTCTATATGGGCGTCTTCAACATCTTCATCGTGGTGCCCCAACTGGTCGCCGCGACCCTGCTGGGGCTGATGCTGAACGCCCTGTTCCAGTCCCAGGCGATCTGGGCCTTGGTCGTTGGCGGGGTCAGCTTCTTCATCGCAGCAGCCATGTCCCTGCGCGTGCGCGAGGTGAAGGCGTGAACCGGCGACGCCTCCTGGCCACCCTAGCAGCGGCCCTGCCCTTCGCCGGCTCCGCCTTGGCCCAAAGCGGTGCGATTGCGGGCGGGCGTCTTGTCGAATACGAGGCCGTCGCCTCCGCCCATCTGGGGCCGAGGAACGTCACCGTCTGGCTGCCGCCCGGCTACAACGCGGGCGGCGACCGCCACCCCGTCCTCTACATGCACGACGGCCAGAACCTGTTCGATCCGGCCCGCGCCAACTTCGGCGAATGGGGCGTAGACGACCATCTGGTCCGGCTGATCGAGACCGGCCAGGTCCGGGCGCCCATCGTCGTCGGCGTCTGGAACACGCCGCTGCGCCTGCGCGAATACGTCCCCGCTGACCTGATCGCCGCCCTGCCCGCCGAGGTGCGCGACAGCCTGATGCCGATGTACGGCGGCGCTCCCCTGTCGGACCAATACCTGCGCTTTCTGGTTGAAGAGCTGAAGCCCAGCATCGACAGCGAGTACCGCACCCTGTCCGGCCGCGACGAAACGGTGATCGCGGGCTCCAGCATGGGCGGCCTGATCTCGCTCTACGCCATGATGAAACACCCCGAGGTGTTCGGGGCCGCCGGATGCCTGTCGACCCACTGGCCGCTCAGGCTGGAGCGGCTGGAGGGCGATGCGCTGAACACCTGGCGCGAGGCGGTGGTCCAGGCCTGGTCCGACGTCATCCGGCGCGGCCTGCCCGATCCGGCGAAGCACCGCCTCTACATGGACCGGGGCGATGAGACGCTGGATCAGTTCTACGCCTTCTTCCAGTCGCGTATCGACACGGTCATCCGCGACGCCGGCTGGGGCCCCGACCGGTTCCGGACACTCGTTTTCCCGACCGCCGAACACAACGAGAAGAGCTGGAACAGCCGCCTCGACGTGCCCCTGACCTTCCTTCTGTCGCCGAACCTGTGAGTCCCCGCATGACCAAATCCCTGATCCTGGCCTCTGTCGCCGCTCTGGCTCTGTGCACCGTCCCTGCCCTCGCCCAGGACCAGCCCCGCATCGCCCCCGGCGCACCCGGCGACGCCCCGACCTGGGTCAATGCGGCCAAGACCGGGGCGGGCGCGTCCTACGAGGCCTATGTCGACGGCCGCTACGCCGATGGCGGGCCTACCGGCGACGTCAGCCGCGTCTGGTTCTCTCTGGCCGACGGCGTCCTGACCGAGACCATGTACGGCCTGATCCACGAGGCCCAGATCAAGCAGCTACGCTTTGCCGTCGTCACCGAAACCGGCCTGTCGGTCGAGGGCACCGACACCACCAGCCGCACGGAATATCTGCACACGGACGCCAACGGTCGTCCGCTGTCGCCGGCTTACCAGGTCATTACCACGGACAACCAGGGCCGATACGAGATCGAGAAGCGCATCTATACCGACCCGGATCAGCAATCGCTGGTCGTGCGCACCACCTTCAAAGCCATGCGCGGCGAGATCACGCCTTACCTGCTGCTCGAACCCCACATCGCCAACACCGGCGTCAATGACCGCGGCCAGGCTTCCCTTGATCGGCTCCATGCTTATGAAGGCTCAACGCACCTCGTCCTCAGGTCTGATGCGCCTTTCGAAATGGCCACCGTCGGGTTCGTCGGTACCTCCGACGCCCTGACGGACCTGAAGGCCCACGCGCGAATCGACAACGCCTATGCCTCGACCGGTACGGACGCCGGCAATCTGATGCTGGCCGGTGGCCTGCCCGCTATCCAGGCCGGTCAAAGCCTGGGCCGCGACTTCGTCATTGGCTTCGGCGACAGCGAGGCGGCTGCGAATTCTGCAAGCGAAGCCACTGCAGCAACCGGCCTCGACACGGTCCTAGCCAACTTCAACGGCGAGGGCTCCGCCGTGGGCTGGGAAGACTACATCGCCGCCCTGACCGATCTGCCCCGCATCGCCGAACAGTCCACCGACGGCGGCAAGCTGGCCTATGCCTCGGCCCTGATGCTGAAGGTGCAGGAGGATCGGACCCATGCCGGGGCCCTGATCGCCAGCCTGTCCAATCCTTGGGGCGACACGGTCGACGCAACCAATCCCTCGACTGGCTACAAGGCCGTCTGGCCGCGGGACTTCTATCAGGTGGCCATGGCCATGCTGGCGCTGGGCGACACCGAGACGCCGCTGGCCGCCTTCCGCTACCTGCCGCAGGTGCAGGTCCGTGCCGACACGCCCGGCAATACCGGGGCCACGGGCTGGTTCCTGCAGAAGACCTGGGTCGACGGCACCATCGAATGGGTCGCGGTCCAGCTGGACCAGACCGCCATGCCCATCATGCTGGGCTACAAGCTCTGGAAGGCCGGTCTGGTCTCAGACGCCGAAATGGCCAGCATGTACACCCGCATGATCAAGCCCGCCGCCGACTTCCTGGTCGAGGGGGGCAAGCTGGGGCTGAACTGGAACGACCGCACCGTCACCCCGCCCTGGACCCAGCAGGAACGTTGGGAGGAGCAGGAAGGCTATTCCCCCTCCACCACCGCCGCAGTGGTCGCCGGTCTGGTCACGGCTGCCGAGATCGCGCGGGCGTCCGGCGACACCGCATCGGCTGATCGCTACCTCGCCGCCGCCGACGACTATGCGGGCAAGATCGAGAGCCGGATGTTCACGACCGAGGGCTCGCTCGGCGACGGCAAATATTTCGTCCGCATCACCCGCAACGAGGACCCCAACGACCGCGCCCCCATCGGCGAGGCCAATGCCCAGCAGGGCCTGCCTGAGGATCAGATCGTCGATGGCGGCTTCCTGGAACTGGTTCGCTATGGCGTTCGCCCGCCCTATGCCTCTTCGATCGTCGCCACCCTGCCCGAATATGACGACCAGACGCGCGAGGATCGGCTGCAGGTCCGCTATGACCTGAACGGCGTTCCGGCCTGGCGTCGTTATGGCAACGACGGCTATGGCGAGAATGTCGAGACCGGCAACGGCTATGGTGTCGGCGGCATGACTCCCGGCCAGCGTGGACGGGTCTGGCCCTTCTTCACCGGCGAGCGCGGACACTATGACCTGGCCGCTGTCTTGGCCGACACCTCCGGCAACGAAGGCTGGCGCGAATCCAGCCTGAACGGCATCCGGCTGCTGTATGTCCGCGGCATGGAATCCTTCGCCAACGGCGGCCTGCTGCTGCCGGAACAGGTCTGGGACGGCGTCGGCAATCCCACAGCCTACGACTACCAGCCCGGCCAGGGCACCAACTCGGCCACGCCGCTGGCCTGGACCCATGCGGAATACATCAAGCTGCTGCGCTCGCTCGCCGACCGCAAGGTCTGGGACCGCTACGAGCCTGTGGCTGAGCGCTACAGCGCGGAGTAAATCTCCCTCCCCTTTATGGGGAGGGATGTCGGCGCGGAGCGACGACAGGGTGGGGAGTGTTCAGCCGGAGCAAGACCGTGCTGCGGCTCCCCACCCGTCTTCGCCTTCGGCTCAGCCACCCTCCCCATGAAGGGGAGGGAGAAGGCCCTTAGTGGCTGTCGTGGCCGTGGGTGTCGCTCTCGGTCGCCGTCGTCGACACCGCCTCGCCATCCGCGCCCGAGAACCAGAATGGCTGACGCGGGCGCTGGCGCGGGGCGACCTCGTTCATGCCGCTGTCGTACACGCGGCCGTTGGCGATGGTGTAGGCGATGGCCGTGGTGTTGCGGATGTTGTCCAGCGGATTTTCGTTCAACACCACCATATCGGCCAGCTTTCCGACCTCCAGCGAGCCCAGGTCGCGGTCCAGGCCCAGTCCTCTGGCCCCGTTCAGCGTGCCAGCGCGGATGACCTCCAGAGGGGCCATGCCGCCCTGGGCCAGGCTCCACATCTCCCAGTGCGCGGCCAGGCCTTCGCGCTGGCCATGGGCCCCGATCTGGACATTGACGCCCTCGTTGGCCAGGCGGGTCGCCTCGCGCGCGACGGAGATGTGGTTCCACTCATTGTCCGGTGCGGTGACCGGCCGACGCGCCCGGGCATCCAGCTGACGACGCGGGACATACTGGGTCAGGATCGGATCGTTCCAAACCTGGCTTTCCTGATACCAGTAGTTTTCGCCATAGCTGCCGCCATAGGCCACGACGATCGTCGGGTTGTACGAAACGTTCGTCTGACGCCAGAGCTGGTGCACATCGTCATACAGCCGGGCCAGCGGGATCGAATGCTCGATCGTGGTGTGGCCGTCGATGATCATCGACATGTTGTGCTGATACAGCGAGCCCCCTTCCGGAACGACGGACATGTTCAGCTGGCGCGCCGCCTCGATGACCTGCTGGCGCTGGTCGCGGCGCGGCTGGTTGTAGCTCTTGACGCTCCAGGCCCCGGCCGCCTGCATGCGGCGCAAGGTGGACAGGGCGTCGTCCAGGCTGTCGATCTTGGCCGTCGCCCCGCTGGTCGCACCGTACAGGATGGTGCCGGTCGAGAAGATGCGCGGGGCCACCACTCGCCCGGCCCGGGCCAGCTCGCTGTGGGCGAAGATCTCGCTGGTATCGGCCGAGGGGTTGTGGATCGTCGTCACCCCGAAGGCCAGCGACGCATAGTTGACCCAGCTCTGCTCCGGGATGATCTCGTCGGAACCCATCGCCCCGTGCCAGTGGCCGTCGATGATGCCGGGCATGATGGTCTTGCCAGCCATGTCCATGACCGGAACGCCCGCCGGGACAGGGGTCGAGGCCGCGGGTCCGATGGCCTCGATCCGGTTGCCGTCGACGATGATGACCCCGTTCTCGATGACCTCGGTGCCGTTCATGGTGATCAGCCGCGCACCGGTCAGAGCCATCCGCCCCTGCGGCTTGTCGGCGTCTGCGGTGAAGCCGATGTTGATGCCGCGCTCATCCGGCTTGGGCAGTTCTTCCGGCGCGCCTTCGACGAAGGTAAAGGCCTGGTTCAGGTCGCGGCTGAACAGCTCCGGCCCCAGCGACCATTGCAGACGTTGTGAATCGCCCGACCAGCTCAGCCACTCGCCGGAATCGCGCGTGACGCGCGCCTGAGGCAGCGCCTTGCCGTCCGTACTGACCGCGATCGGCCGTCCCGCCACCACGAAGGGGGCAACATAGGCGTTGAACCGCTCGGTCCAGCCGATCCAGCGGCCGTCGGGCGAAATGGCAAACTCATTGGCCCATTCCGAGGTCAGGTGGGTCCGCTGGTCGGCACCATCCATATTGACGGAGATCAGCGTCCGCTTGTCGCCGTCGCGACCGGTCAGGAACAGACGCTCGCCGTCCGCCCCGAACTGCGGGCCGACGCCCTCGTCGGTGATGCGAACCGCCTCCCCGCCCGAGGTCGCCACGCGATAGATGCCCGGATTTCGGCTCCACAGGGCGCTCGTCAGACCCCCGCCATCGACAGTCCGATAGACGATGGTTCGCCCGTCCGGAGAGAAGGTCGGCTCGACATAGTGGCCGGGGTTCTGCGTGACCACGCGCCCCTCGCCGCCATTGGCGGACACCACCCGCACCGTGCCCAGGTCCTGATCGTCCCAGGTCGTATAGACCACCGACCGCCCGTCACGGGACCACGAAGGATAGAGCTCGAAATGGTCCGACTGACGCGTCAGGCGGCGCGGCGTACCGGTCGGCAGGTCGCGGATCCACAGATTACCCAGGGCCTCGAACACCACGCGCGAGCCGTCCGGCGACGGCTTGGCCCAGCGGATCATCTTCACGTCGAACTGGTCGGGAGCCACATCGACAACGGTGCGCACCGGCTCCTGGATGCGGCGCGTGTCGGCCACGTGGAAGGGAATGTCGGACACGGTGCCGGAGGCGACCTCGACCCGCTGTATCCGGCCGTCGGCCCAAAAGACGATGGAGCGATTGTCCGGCGTCCAGCTGATCGCCGGATAGACGCCGTGGATGGCCCAGGTTTCCTGAAGATCGCGGTCCAGGCCCGAGAAGACCGGCGTTTCGCGCCCCGAGGCGATGTCCATCACATACAGGACCGACTGGTATCGAACCCGGCGGATGAAGGCCAGCGAACGGCCGTCAGGGGATGGCGTCGGGCGGATCGAGCCGCCGGGGCCGGTCACATAGGGCTCGATCTCGCCCGTCTCGCGGTCCAGGCGGCGGATGATGTAGATCTGGCCGTTGACGTCCTTGGAATATTCGAAGGTGTTGCCCGGCGTGGCGTCGTCGCTGAAATAGACATAGCGGCCGTCGGGCGAGAAGGCGGGCTCGCCGGTGTCCTTCTGGGGCGTGCGGCGCTCGGTCATCTGCACCCCGCCGCCTCCCGAGCGATGGTACATCCACAGCTCGCCGGCCCCCAGCGACCGGGCTGAGGTGAAGTGCTTGCGCCCGATCACGAACTCGCCGTCTGGCGACCATTCGGGCTGGTTCAGCAGGCGGAAGGTCTCCTTGGATACCTGGGTCGGGTTCGACCCGTCGGCGTCCATGATCCAGATGTTGTCACCGCCCGCCCGGTCCGAGGTGAAGGCGATGTGGCGGCCGTCCGGGGACCATTTCGGCTGCATGTCCCAGGCGATGCCGCTGGCGATGGCGCGCGCCTCCCCGCCCCCGATCGGCATCACATAGATGTCGCCCAGCAGGTCGAAAACCACAGTCTGGCCGTCCGGACTGACATCGAGCGACATCCAGGTGCCGCGGGTCACGTCGATGGAGATGTCGCGCGAGGGTCCGGGCGGGGCCTGCACGTCCCATTTGGCGTCGTCATCCTTGTCGGCATCTGCCGTCGCAGCGGCGGATGTCGTCGCGTCCTGGGCCGGCTGCGGCTCTGCCGGTGCCGGAGTCTGACCCCATGCCGGTGCGACAAAAGACAAGGAGGCCGCCGTGGCCAGGAGCAGGCGCTTCATTCTGGTTCTTCCCCATGGATCGGGGCGTCTCCGCTCGCAATGAAACGATGCCGCGCCCTCGAACGCCCAACAGAGCATTCCCGACGGCCCAAAGTCCAGTCGCCGATGAGCAAAGTGCCGGGGCGTGGACGGATGCGCCCACGCTCCGGTTCACCACCGCCCTAGAACCGCTTGGCCAGCAGGAACCGGAGTGTCGCCCCCCGGCTGCCGTTGCTGAAGCGACCGCCGATGTCGACGCCCAGCACCAGTCCGCTGTCGTAGCGCATCTCCAGACCCAGTTCGGCGGCCAGTTCGTCCCGCATCCAGCGCTCGCCGTCGATCACATAACGGAAGCCCCCGATGTCGGCATAGTCCAGCGCCTGTCCGTCCAGCCCACCGAACTCGTGACGCCATTCCAGTCGCCCGGTCTGGATCAGGACGCTGTCACGGAACTGGCGCTCCATCTGGGCGCGGATGCCCATGGCCCCGATGACGGACTCCAGTTCGCGCTCGTCAAAGGACAGGTTGTAGAGGCCCGCCCCCGTCTCGGCATAGGCGTCCAGCGTCGTCAGCACATAGTCGATCCGGCCGTAGGTCGAGAACAGCGAAGACCCGCGCTGACGATCCCAACCGGCGGTCAGGGACGCCATGACCATGTCCCCGTCCCGCTCGCCCTGGGCGACCAGGCTGTTGGCGGCCAGGCGACGGGTATCGAACGCCAGGGAGCCATAGCCCAGCACGCCGTCGATGAAGAGGCCGGGCGTCGGGCGATAGCTGCCATAGACGGCCGCGCTCCAGGTCTCGCCATCCAGCCGCCCGGTCTCGCTTTCGCCGATGTCGGTGCGTTGCGAGCCATAACCGCCGCCCGCACCGATGGTCAGCTGGTCACTGATCTTGACGTCGGCCCCCGCACTGATACCCGAGGTACTGACGTCGAAGCTGGAGGTCCGGGCGGTCTCGTCATAGCCCCCGACCGTGACCGCGCCGCCAGTCCAGAAGGCGATATCGCCGGTCTCGCGGGGTCCGCCACCGGACACAGCGGTCTGAGCGCTCGCAACGTCCAGCGCGCTCGTATCCGGGCGGCCCATGTGGTCGGGCAGTTCGAGCAGCGAGGCTTCCCGGTCCTCGGCCAGTTCCCGCTCGCGCTGGGCCCAGGGCAGTTCGTCGAGCGGACTCTGGAATAGACCGTTGCGGCCACCGGTCAGGGACAGCCCCATGGCTGAGCCGCCACGCCCGTCGCCATGCAGCTGTTCGTTGCGGCGGTTGAAGTTGCCCAGCTGGGTCGTCGCGAACTGGCGCGCGGCCTCGGCCTGGGCCGTCGACAGGGCCCGCACATCGGGGTCGGCCGACGGGTCGGGACGCGCACTGACGGTCAGGGTCACCGTCGCCGGCAGCGAGGTGCCGACGCTGTTGCTGAGCGTATAGGTGACAACGACCACGCCGCTGAAGTCGGCGCGCGGCGTGAGGGTCATCGCAAAGGTGCGATTGCCGGCTGTTCCGGCGGGCACCAGGACCGCGGTCGCCGCCGTCGTCGGACTGATCGACACGATGGCCGCGTCTGTGAACGGCCCCTCGGTCGCAGCATCGGTCAGATTGACGGTGACCGGTCGTCCCTGCTCGGTCGTGGCGGTCAGATTCGGTGCCGTGGGATCGAGGCCCACGACGTTCAGACTGACCGTCGCCGGTGCCGAGGTGCCGCCAGGCCCCACCGCCAGGAAGGTGAAGCTGTCCGTTCCTTCAAAGCCGGCGTTGGCGGTATAGATGGCGGTCACCAAAGGACCGTTCGGCCCGGCCACGGTTTCCAGCGTCAGCCTCCCATTCCGCGGTGGCGTGCCGATGCGAATTTCGGTGACGTCGCCCGACACCAGGGCCGACAGATCGATCCGGACGGGCTCACCTCCGCGCGAACCACCCTCGGCCGGGATCGTGCCCGGCGGCGAGACCACGACCGGCGGCGGCGGCGCACCGACGGTCAAGGCAAAGGCCTGGCTGACCGAGGCCGGTCCCGCACCCGTCGAACTGTCGGTCGCGGTGATTGTGAAGCTGTAGCTGCCCTGTGCCGTCGGCACGCCGGACAGGGTGCCGCCCGAAGCGAGCGTCAGCCCGGTCGGCAGTGTCCCGGCCGTTACGGCGAACGTATAGGGTGCGGCTCCTCCGGAAGCAGTCAGGGTCGCTGTATAGGCCACGTCCTCCTGGGCATCCGTCAGGGTCGTGGGGCTAAGGCTCAAGGTTGGAGCCGAAATGGTGACACTCACCATGGCCGGGGCGGACGTGCCGCCCGGTCCCGTGGCCGCGTAGGAGAAGGTGTCAGTGCCATAGGCCCCGGCATTGGGCGTGTAGCTCAGCGTGGTGCCGGACGCCGTCGCCGTGCCTCGGGTCGCGGCCGAGACCACCGTCACACTGGCCGTCGGACCGCCGCTCAGGACCGGCGGAACAAGCGTGGCCCCGGCACCATAGGCGACGGTGACACTGGTCGCGGCCACCACCGGTGCGGCATCGCCGACCGACAGCGTATAGGCGCTCGATCCCGCATAGGGTCCGCCAGACCCGGCCGTCGCCGCATCGGTGGCGGTGATCGTGAAGGTAAAGACCCCCGACGCCGTCGGCGTCCCCGTCAGACTGCCGCTGGAGGCCAGGCTCAGACCCGCAGGCAGGGCTCCGGCCGTAACCGCAAAGCTGTAGGGGGCGCCGCCGCCATTGGCCGACACTGTGCCGCTGTAGGCCGTGCCCACGATCGCCCCCGGCAATGCGCCTGCCGCCGGGGTCAGGGTGATCGTCGGTGCCGCGATGTTCAGGGCATAGCCGCGCACAACCGAGAACGGACCGGCACCGGTCGAGCTGTCCGTCGCGGTGACGTTGACGTTGAACGCCCCACTGGCCTGGGGTGTGCCGGACAGGATCCCGCCGGGCGACAAAGTCAGACCCGTCGGCAGCACGCCTGCGGTGACGGTGTAGGTGTAGGGCCCGACGCCCCCGCTCGCCGCCAGCGTCTGGCTGTAGACCTGGCCGCGCTGTCCGTTGGCCAGGGTGCCGGGCACCAGGGTCAGGCTGGGCAGGCTGACATTCACATTGACAGTGGCCGGGGTGGATGTCCCCCCCGGACCCGTGGCGGTGAAGGTGAAGCTGTCCGGCCCGGCATAACCGACGTTGGGCACATACAGAACCTGCGATCCCGTGGCGGTGACCGTGCCGCGCGTGGCCGTCCCGACCGCATAGCTGGTCACCGTGCCCGTCACGACCGTCGACAGGTCCAGACTGGCGGCCGTGCCTGTGCCGTCATTGTAGGGAGCCGTCAGATTGAGCCCGGAGCCGACCGGCGCACCGATGAAGGTATACCGGGTCGCCGCCGTTGCAGCCGTTGTCCCGCTGGGTGTGATGACAGTGACATCGACCACGCCGGTCCCGCCCGGAGCCGTGGCGGTGATGGAGGTCGGACCGTTGACGGTGAAGCTGCGCGCGGGCGTCGCGCCGAACCGCACCCCTGTGGCACCGGCAAGGTCAGAGCCGGTCAGGGTGACGACGGTGCCGCCCGAAGCCGGCCCGGACGCGGGCGCTATGCTCGCCAGGATGGGGGTCGCGTCGTCGTTCTGGATCGTCGCCCGCCCCGCGCCGTCGGCGAGGGTTGCATTGATGGGGCCGGACAGGGTGATGTCGAAGGTCTCGTCCGCCTCGACCACCGTGTCGCCCAGAACTGCGGGCGAGATGGTCTGGGTGGTGACCCCCGGTGCAAACGTCAGGGTGCCGCTGGCGGCCGCATAGTCGATACCGGCCGTGGCCATGCCATCGGACGTGGCATAGATCACGGTGACCGCACGACCGCTGGCGGCGCTCAGGGTGACGGTGAACACGGCGTTGGTGAAGCCGCTGTTGCCTTCAACCAAGGTCACATCGTCGATGGACAGCGTCGGTACGGCATCGTCGTTCTGGATGGTGCCACGTCCCTGGCCATCCGCGACCAGCGCTCCGCTCACATTACTGACGTTGACGAAGAACGCTTCGGACAACTCGTTCAGCAGATCGCCGTTGATCAGCACGTCGAAGGCATAGGTGCTGGCCCCGGCCGCAATGGTCTGGGCCGTCAGGCTGCGCGCGACATAGTCCACGCCCGCCGTCGCGCTGTTGTTGGTCGTCGCGATGTCGAATGTCACGCCGCCCGGTCCGGCGGGTGCCGACAGGCTGACGGTAAAGGTCGCCGTGGTCGTCCCGGCATCGCCCTCGTTCAACGACACATCGTTGATGGTCAGTGAGGGCAGATCATCGTTCGCAATCGTGCCCATCGCCGAAGCAGGCGCGCCGACCGTGTAGCCTGTGCCTGCCGCCAGCGTCAGGATCACCGTCTCGTCCGGCTCGATGGTGGCGTCGGCCGTCGGATTGACGACCACGGTCGCCGTCGTCGCACCCGCCGCGATGACTACCGGGCTGGTGAAGGTGGCGTAGTCCGCGCCACTGGTCGCCGTCCCGCCGGCGGTGAGGTTCACACTGATGGCCGAGCCGGCAGCCTGGCTGAGCGTCAGGGTGTAGACCAGATTGGGCGCACCATCTTCGCTGACGTTCGCCGGAGCCACGGCGATCGACACCGACGGCACGTCGTCGTTCAGGATGGTCCCCGTGGCAGAAGACGGCGCACCGACCACATAGCCGGTCCCGCTGGCGACCGTCAGAATGACCGTCTCATCCACCTCGACACCGGCATCGACGGTCGGATCGAGCACGACGGTGGCGGTGGTCGCATTGGCCGGGATGGTGAGGCTGGTGACGTTGCCGGTATAGTCCGTACCGGCGGTCGCCGTGCCCGACGTGGTCAGATTGACCGTTAGCGGACTGGCCGAGACCGCGCTGCGAGTTACCGTATAGGTCAGGTTGCCCCCACCGTCCTCATTGCCGCTGGCGGGCGATACCGAGATCGAGACGGTCGGGAGGTCGGCGACAGTGAGCGTGAAGGTCTCAAGCTCGAAGTATGTCCCGGGTGGCGTGTTCCCTCCGCTGGAATCAAAGACTCCTAGCGTAACGGTATAGTTGCCTGTAGCGGCGTTGGTCGTCCCGCTGATGACGCCTGCAGACGAAATGGAAATGCCCGCAGGGAAACTGCCCGTCTCCAGCCGATAGCTATAGGGCGACACGCCTCCGCTGGTCGCCAGGGTTTGGGAGAAGGGCGTGCCGCGCCCGGCCGTGCCGTTGTTGGACACCAGCGACATGGAAGGGTTCTGGACCGACCCCGTATACCCCTTGTCGACGAACTGTGCGGTGGGGCTGGTGGCATCACGCGCACGGACGCTGAAAGAGTAACCCCCACGGTCCGTCGGGGTGCCGGATAAAACGCCTTCGCTCGAAAGCGACAGCCCGGCTGGCAAAGCGCCGGATTGCAGGGTGTAAGTATAGGGAGATTGCCCACCGCTGGCCGTGAGCGTCTGAGAGAATGGGGTACCCGCGCGAAGGACCGGCAAGCTACCCGGCAGCACGGTTATCGGTGATGCGGAAGCGGTGATCGTGATGGTGACCCGGACATCGCCATTGCCATCCCCCTCCGTGATTTCGAACACATCGGTGCCGCCCACCCCGGTTGATCCGTTGTGGCTGTAGTCCAGGAACCAGCGCCCGCCCGTGATCCGCAGAACGCCGGCTCCATGGTCCTCCAGATCCAGCCCATTGTAACTGCCGCCGTCGATGTCGCCGATGCCTGCGAAGGCAATCGTGCTGGTACAGTCCGTAACGTCGATCGTGACCGTGCCGCCCTGGGCAACGGTCGCGCTCTGCGGCGGGCAGAGAAGCGATGTGTGCTGAGCCTGCGCGGGCTGAGGCAGGACCAGCAGCGCCAGCGTGACCACAAGACCACCGACCAGCGCCAGGACCCGGCGAGCAAACAACATCGTCATCGAAACAGCCCCGAAATGCGCGGACTGCCTCACACCGGGCGCGCGCAGGCGAAGCGTAGAGCCTGCTCCTCTGCCGGGACGATGCCTCAGGATGTACTATGACATCGGTCGAGATGGCCCAGAACCCTTCTTCGACGGTATTGAGGAGCTGCGATTCAGGCGCAACCTTCGGTTCTGAAAGGTTTCATCAGGATTGAATCGTGGCTCCACAACCCGAGTTTTGGTTAGAGTGAACCATGACATTTCTTCCCCTTGATCAGGCGACATGGCCCAGGCTCCTGCGCTTCGCCGCCGGCTACTGGTTCATCTATCTGGTTCTGAACTGCGTGCTGTGGAGCCTCGCGGGCGTCGATCTGATCGAGTCGCTACCCGGCAAGCTGGTTCTGGTGACGTCATGCGTGATCATGGCATTGGTAATCAGCCTGGTGCTGAAAAGAACCGAAGGACAGTCGGTATCCTACCGCGCATCGCTTGGCCTCGGACTGTCACTCGCGGCCGCGATTCTGTTCGTCGTCGTCGATCACATCAATCTGCTGGTCTATCTGTATCCGGAAGCGCTGACCGTGGATGCGGTCTACGTCGGACTCAGCCTGATCGAAGGCGTCGCCATCTTCTTCGGCTGGTCCTGCCTGTCGATGATGCTGCTGGGGGGCATGCAGGCGGAGAAGGAGACCGAAACGCCCGCCCCTGTGAGCGCGGTCAGCGAATTGACGGCGCGACAACGCGAAATCCTCGCCCTGCTGTTGCAAGACAAGTCCAACAAGGAGATCGCGCGCTCCTTGAACATCTCTCCTCTCACGGTGCGCAATCACATTTCGGTCCTGTTCCGACAGTTCGGGGTCAAGCGCCGAAAGGATCTGGCCAGTCTGATGACCGGAGCCGAAGGCGGCCTTTCGGTCTGAGGCGATGCGCAGCCCCTTCATATAGCCGCTTGCCGACGACAGACCGCCATGACTACTGTGTTGAACGAGCGAATATGCGGTGGCGGAGTCGATCAGGGGTGCATCTTCGTTTCAGCCTGATCCTGCTGGGCATCGTCGCTGCGCCCGCCGCGGCCCAATCGCCGCCGATTTTCAATCCGGGTGCGCCTGGCGCGCCTTCGCGCATCGTCAGCGCCGCCGAGGCCGTGGCGCTGAGCCGTACCACCTTCACCCCTGGCGACGTCCAGTTCATGCAACATATGGTCGTCCACCACGGCCAGGCCGTGGAGATGGTGGGGCTGCTCCGCGAAAAGGGCACCGATCCCAAGGTCAAGCTGATGGGCGAACGCATCGCCCTCAGTCAGGAGGCCGAGATCGAGCTGATGCGGAACTGGCTGGCGGATCGCGGCCAGGCCCAGACCATGACCGACATGCATGCAGGCCACGCAGGCATGAACCACGCCGCCCACGCAGGACATGCGATGACCGCGTCAGACACGCCGATCATGCCGGGCATGCTGTCGCCCGCCCAGATGCAGACCCTGGCATCCGCCAACGGCACAGAGTTCGACCGCCTGTTTCTGCAAGGCATGATCCAGCATCATCAGGGTGCGCTGGATATGGTCGACGATCTGCTGGCCCAACCCGACGCGGCGCAGGATCCGATGCTGTCGGACTTCGCCTCGTCCGTCGTCGCCGATCAGTCGGCGGAAATCCTGCGCATGCAATCCCTTCTGTCCGACCTCTGAAGCCGTCCGTTCGAAAGCGCCGCCATGACCCACCGCCGCCCCCTGCTCTCCTCCGCCGCCGCCCTGTGTCTGTTGATGGGAGCCGGCGTCGCCTCGGCCCAGGCCCCCGCCGCCGCCTCACCCCAGACGATCCAGGCCGATGTGCGCACCGCACTGACCGGCGGGCTGCGCGACGCCGCCGAAGCGGCCTCCGGCCTGACGCTGGAACACAGCCTGGCCCCGCCGCCCGGCTTCTTCGATCCGGAAGCGCTCATCGCCCTGCCCTCGAACGAGGAAGAGGCCCGCGCATTTGCCGCCCGCATGCGCGACAATCCCCCGCGCTATGGGCCCCTGTCGCTGGCTAACACCGACATGGCCATCTCGAACGGCAAGCTGTTCGTCGGCAATTTCAACGGCTTCAACGCCTACGATGTCAGCCAGGGCGAACCGAAGCTGGTCATGTCCGTTGTCTGCCCCGGCGGTCAGGGCGATGTCTCCGTGCACGGCAATCTGCTGTTCATGTCGGTCGAGCAGAATCGCGCCCGGCTGGACTGCGGCACGACCGAGGCGACGGGCGACGTCAACGCCGAGCGCTTCCGCGGCATCCGCATCTTCGACATCTCGGACCTGAACGCCCCGCGCCAGATCGCGGCGGTCCAGACCTGCCGCGGCTCGCACACCCACACCCTGGTGCCCGACCCCAGCGACGCCAATGTCCTCTACATCTACAACTCCGCCACCTCGGGCGTACGCAAGACCGACGAACTGGGCATCTGCACCGACGGTCAGCCCGACACCAATCCCGAAACGGCTCTCTATTCCATCGACGTCATCAAGGTGCCGCTGAACGCGCCCGAGACAGCCGCCATCGTCAATCGCCCGCGTATCTTCGCGGACCGCGAGACAGGCCGCATCGCCGGCCTCTGGCAGGGCGGGCGCGCGGGCGTCTCCAGCCAGCGCACGGCCCAGACCAATCACTGCCACGACATCACCGTCTATCCCGAACTGGGTCTGGCGGCTGGGGCCTGCAGCGGAAACGGCATCCTGCTGGACATCTCCGATCCCCAGAACCCGGCCCGGATCGACGAGCTGTTCGATCCCGACATGGCCTATTGGCACTCGGCCAATTTCAGCAATAGCGGCGACAAGGTCGTCTTCACCGACGAATGGGGCGGCGGCACCAGCGCGCGTTGCCGGGCCGAAGACCCCGCCAACTGGGGTGCCAATCTGGTCGCCAATCTGAAGGACCGCCAGCTGGAGGGTCAGAGCTTCCACAAACTGCCCTCGGTTCAGGGCCGCACCGAAAACTGCGTCGCCCATAATGGTTCGCTGATCCCCGTGCCCGGTCGCGACCTGATGGTCCAGGCCTGGTATCAA